>CAVQQV010000046.1:0-25414 GCA_963714885.1 Candidatus Sulfomarinibacteraceae bacterium
CGGCAGCCCGGTTCTTCTGCGCCCATTCGACCGCACCGTCATCGATGTCGACACCCACCACGCGGCCGAAGAACTCTGCGTAGTGTTGGGTCAAGATGCCGGTGGAACAGCCGATGTCGAGCAGCCTCGCCTGCGCCGGATCACGACCTGCGGTAGCCATCGCATCGAGGATCACCGCCACCGTCTTCCGCGCCTTTTGAAGCCGGCCCTCTTCGTCGAACATGGTCTGAGGGTGAATCTCCGAGAAACCCAGCTGGTACTCGCGACCGGGACCCGAATCCGGGCCCTTCGACGAGGAGTGTCGGCTCTGCTCCACGGGGTCTCCAGTCGGAGGTTTCACGCCGGTTTCGAGGGTTCGGCCAGGGTCGTCATCAGATCGAGGAAGGTGGTCTTGCCCGACCGCCTCGAATCCGGCGTCGCGAAAGTGCGAGACGATCACTTCGACTGCCAGCTCGATCGGGACGGCGGCGCATCTCTTCTTCTCCCATCGGAATGAAAGCGGCGATGACGTCGGCCACCCGCACCTGCCCGAGGGATCGCGCCGGGACCACACCTTCGATCCCGGAGCCGATCGCCACTCTGCGCGCCAACCCGGCACCAACCAACCGATCGATGTGGCTGTCGACCGAACCGGTCGCCACCAGGAAGCGCCGCGACAGCTCGTCGGCGGTCGGCGGGTCCTTGCCCTGGTGAAAACGCCTGGCGATCAGGGTGTAGATCTGGAGACCCGTCGGGACCCGGTCGCAGTCATCGCGATCGCCGGTGGAACTGCTGCGGACCAACGCCGCGAAGTGTTGATGTGTGAACGAAATTTCGAGCCCCAGCAGGACGATGATCCAGGTGATGTAGAGCCAGATCAGAAAGATCGGAATGACCGCCAGCGATCCGTAGATGGCGGAGTAGCGGACGGACACACCGACGGAGTTTGCAAACAGGTTCTTTCCGACCTCCCACAAAATGCTGCCAATGAAGGCGCCCAGTAGAGCGCTTGTGAGACGGACGCGGGTGTAGGGAATCACCAGATACATCAACAGGAAGGCGAAAAACGTCAACAACAGCGGAAAGATCCAGGCACCGAGCGTCTCCATGGTCCCCGGATCGAAATGAATGTCCCGAAGAAGGGTGGCTTGAATCCGGGCCGAAATAGTGATGCTGGCGCCGAGCAACAAGGTCCCGAAGACCAGCACCGAGGTGTAGGAGGTGATCTTGGCCATGAAGCGCCGCGGCGTGGTCACGTGCCAGATGTTGTTGAAGTTCGACTCGATGTTGTCGAGCAGAAGGATTGCCGCAAGAACCAGAAACAAAAAGCCGATCAGGCCGAGCTTGCTGGCGCTGTCCGCAAACTGGTTGAGGTATTCAACAATCTCATCCTGGCTGGTCGCCAGGAACTGAGAAAAAAGAAACTCCTGAACCTTCTGTTTGATGTCGTCGAAGGCGCCGAACGCGGAAAACATGGCGAAGGCGACGGCCACCATGGGCACCGCAGCGAGCAGCGACGAATAGGCCAGACCCGACGCCCTGATGATGACCTTGTCCCGGCCGAGCTGATGCCACGTGGCCTGCACGAACTGGATCAGTCGCACCGCCGCACTTTCCCACCACGGGAGGTCACGGACATCGATGCGGTGGAGGTGATTGACGACTCTCATGGTGCTCGAGGTCCATGATAATGCAGAAGAACCTGTGATTCGCTGTAGAATGACGCCAATGGCCCTCAAATTCGCCTTCACGCCGCAGCGTCCGAAGGGGTCTATGCCCGTCGCCAGGAGGCGGCTCAAAAAGGCTTCGACCCCAACCGGTGGTTTTCAAACGTGGAGACCATCGCCGCCGCCCGCATCGGCAACGAGACCGTCACCTATGTGGCAAACATCAACAAGTACTATATGGCGTATACGGACATCTACCAAAACAACCTGCAGCGTCAGCTCGAGATCAAGTCCCTGGAGTCGGCGCAAAAGAACTGAACCGAGAGGAGAAAGACCATGAACTCATCCCGCAAACTGACTGGAATCATGATCACCGCGTTGTGCCTGATGGCGGTGGTCGCAACTGCCGGCGAAGAAACAACGGCGACAAACGTCCAGCAGACCCCGTGCTGCTTCGAAAACCCGCGCTACAGCGGCACCTGCGAGGCCACCCCGGGGGAGGACGAAAGCTGCGGCAGCATCCTCGGCTACCTGAACAACCCCAACAGCGTGGGCAAGGCCTACTGTGGCAACACCACGATCCGCGGCGGCTGGACCCAGGTTACGTGCGAGGGCTCGGCGTCGGTGGCCGACCAGTGCAGCGTCGTTCGAACCACTTCCGAGGAATGAGCCGAAACCCAAAGAGGTTCACACCTCTGAATAGCTGCTATACCCGGAGGAACTCCGGGCGCCACAAAGGAGAGAGAACTGTGAAACCAATCCTCGCCTCAGCCCTGCTGCTGGCGGCCGTGTGCTTCACGGTCCCCGCCTCGGCCCAGACATCCGACGACGACATCCAGCTGACGCGGTCGGTGGTCCAGACCGAACGCCAGGCGGTGGTGGCCGCCAACCTCGGTCTTGACGACAACCGAAAGCGCCATCTTCTGGCCGCTTTACAAGGAGTACCGCGCCGCCGTCGACCAGGCCGTCGACACCCGCGTCGCCCTCATGGAGAGGTTCTTCGCGAGCTATGAGACGCTCACCGATGCGGAAGCGACCGCGCTTCTTGACGATTTCTTCGGGTACGAAAAAAACCTCTTGAAGGTCCGGACCTCCTACGCCAAGAAGATGCAGAAAGCCCTGCCCGGCCGAATCGTGGCGAGGTTCTTCCAGATCGAACACAAGATGGACACCATCATCGAGTACGAGATGGCCGGAGAGGTTCCTCTGATCAAGTGACGATCTCCAATGAACGATGTCCATCCGTCCGGAGCCGCGAAGGAGCAGCGATGAAATTGGCCAGAATTCTCCTGTTTGCCGTGCTCACGGCTCACACCATCAACGCCGCTGCCGAAGACGACGCTTCGAGCCTGTCCGATCTGTTCCGGGCGGTCGATCCCGCAGTAGTTGAGATCACGACCGTTCAGCAGGTCGTGGCCGACCAGGGCCCGGCACGCCGGGTCGCTGCGGGCAGCCAGGGCTCCGGATTCCTGATCTCGTCCGATGGCAGGATCATGACCGCGGCCCACGTGGTACAGGTGGCTGACAAGATCACGGTCAAGTTCGTCACCGGCGACGAGGTCCCTGCAAGGGTGATCGCATCGGACCCCAGCGCGGATGTGGCGCTGATTCAAGCAGAGTCTGTGCCGGGGGGCGTCACCCCGGCCCGACTCGGCGATTCCGACACCTCGTTGGTGGGTGATCAGATCTTCGTGATCGGCGCGCCCTACGGTATCGCCCACTCGCTGTCGGTCGGCCACATCAGCGCCCGCCGGGCGCCGGACCACCTCTTCGGCGGTTTCGAAAAGGTGGAACTCCTGCAAACCGACGCAGCCATCAACCAGGGCAACTCCGGTGGGCCCATGTTCAACATGAGGGGCGAGGTCATCGGCGTCGTCAGCCACATTTTTTCGACCAGCGGAGGGTTTCAGGGGCTCGGTTTCGTCGTCACCTCGAACCTCGCGATGACGGTCCTGATCGACGATCCCACCGCCTGGACCGGGCTCCACGGCCGGGTGATCGAAGGGGCGCTGGCGGCCGCCCTCAACATCCCACAGAGTGCGGGGATCCTCGTCGAGTCCGTTGCCACAGGGTCTCCCGCCTCGGCCCTGGGACTGCGCGCCGGCGACCTCAAGACGACGATCGCCGGTCAGGACCTGACCCTCGGCGGCGACATCATCCTGTCGGTCCACGGCGTGCGCATCGGCGAGCCCGACGCTTACGAGAAAATCACCACAAAGCGCAAGGCTCTCGGCGCCGGCGACCAGTTCGAGGTGAGTATTCTTCGCAACGGCAACGTCATCAAGCTGAGCAAAATGGTCTCCGTCCTCGGATTCAAATAGCGACAGGAAATACCGGGTCGCGTGGTCCGTTTGCGGGTACTGAGATTACCAACACGAAACGGGGGAACTCATGAAACGATTCACGATCGCAGTCACGTTCATCTTTCTTGCCGCAGCGCTCGGCACTGCGGTGCCGGCCGCCGCCCACTGTCAGATCCCGTGCGGCATCTTCGACGACGAATTGCAGGTGCAGTTCATGGAGCAAGACATCACCACCATCGAGAAATCGATGACCCAGATCATTGCTCTCGGTAAAGCGAGTCCGGTGGACTACAACCAACTCGTACGGTGGGTGATGAACAAAGAGGAGCACGCGCAGAAGCTGCAGGACTCAGTGACCGCCTACTTCATGGCCCAGCGCATCAAGCCGCCGGCCGATCACGGCGACGAGACCGCCATGAAGGACTATGTCAATAGGCTGACTCTGCTCCACGCCATCCAGATCCACGCCATGAAGGCCAAACAGAGCACGAACCTCGACGAGATCGCCACCCTGCGTGACCTGGTGACCGAGTTCCGCAAGGCCTACTTCGGCGAGGAGGCCGAGCACGCGCATTAGTCCGCTCGGTCATTGGGCCCGGGTAGGGTGGGCCTTGGCCCACCTTCAGAATCGCGACACGCCAAAGAAATGCCTCTGATGGTGGGCTAAAGCCCACCCTACATTGACGGCAGGCCGCGAATGTTACACGAGTGCCGAACGTTTACAGGTTGAGGCTCAACCGAAGGGAGACAGCGCATCATGACCCGATTCAAGCTCACCTATTTCGATTTCGACGGCGGCAGGGGGGAGCCGATCCGGCTCGCTTTTCATATCGGAGGGATCGGCTTTGAGGACGTCCGGCTGAAGTTCCCCCAGTTTCAAGAGGCGCAACCGTCCTTCCGGTTCCACGCTCTGCCGGTGCTCGAGGTCGACGGAGAGCAGATCACCCAGTCGAACTCCATCCTCCGGTACGTGGGTAAGCTGGCGGGTCTCTACCCCACCGACGGCGTGCAGGCCCTCTACTGCGACGAGACGATGGATGCTCTCGAGGACCTCAATCACGCCGTCGGGAAGACCTTCGGTCTCAAGGGCGACGAAATGAAGCAGGCTCGCGAGGACCTCGTCAACGGCCGACTGGCCACTTACATCAAAGGTCTCGAGGGCCTTCTCACCCGCGGCGGGGGCGACTACTTCGCCGACGGGCGCATGACCGTCGCCGACCTCAAGGTCTTCGTCGAGACCCGGAACCTGGCCAAGGGCACCCTCGACCACGTTCCAACCGCCATCGTCGAAAAACTCGCACCGGCATTAGCAGAACACCGCGACCGGATCGCCAACGACCCGCGAGTGGTGGCCTATTACGCCCGCTAGCGGCCCGGCGTACCACGAAAACGTCTTTTGAATTGTGATCGTGGCGCCTATCCCACGCCTCCGTTCGGTGGTTCGGCCCGGGTAGGGTGGGCCTCGGCCCACCTTCAGAATCGTCACGCGTCAGCTTCCTGCAATATTCGAAATCAAGGAGGCTAGGAATTCTCTGACAGGCGTAGGCGGGTCGTTTACGGCCCGCAACCACTCGCGTTCCATGCGTCCCACGGGCAGGCCCTGAAGGACCTGCCTACGCCCTTGATCAACGTCCGCAGACTATTCTGAAGATCGTGGGCGGGTCCTTGACGGTCCACCACCCATCTCGTTCACAGCGTCCCACGGGCAGGCCCTGAAGGACCTGCCTACGCCCTTGATCAACATCCGCGGATTATTCTGGAGATCGTAGGAAGCTCATTTACACCGTCACCACTCGCGTTCCACGCGTCAAAGAGAAACCGGAACGCTCACACTACATCCCGGTTCGGTCCTTACACGGAGACCCGCGCTCGAAGCGCAAGGCCAGGCATGCGTCGTCGATCTCGCCCCCTACGAGCTCGGCCGATATGTCTCCGACCAGCTCCCCGAAAAGCGGTTTGGGGATGCCACCGTAGATGCAATTCTGGCCTGGATCGTCCCCCGGGCGGGGACTGCAACTGAAGAGCTTGACGCGCCGGCCCGCACCGTAGGTGACGCGCCAGGAAACCGCCCCGCGGAGATCGCTGACCAGGGTCACGGTGTACTCGGTGGTGCCGGCAGCGAGGACCCGAAACGAGACCCTTTTCGCGCACTTGTCCCCGGCGGCCGTCTCGGCAACCAGGAAGGTGTCTGGACCGAGGACGTCGGTGCGCACTACCCACGGCACCTCACCGCGCAGCGGTCCGTAGGCATCCCGCCATTCCAATTCCTTACCATCTGCGGCGGGGGACACGACGACCGGAAGCTCTTGCGGTTTCGCGCAGCCAGGCAACACGATCGTCATCAACAGGACAGCGGCCACCACCAACGGCCCAGTCTGTTTCATCGGATTCCTCCAAGACATTCGCGGATGATCCCCTCAAACACCGCGGCGCCCAGCGGGATGAGCGCGTCAGGGAAATCGTAGGCCGGGTTGTGCAAACTAGGCGTCTCCGTTCCGGCTCCGATCCCGAACACCGCCCCCTCAGCGAGCGCGGTGAACCGTCCGAAGTCCTCGGACCACCGGTGCGGCCCTTCCAATACCTTGATGGAAGCGTCGCCCGCGGCGCGACAAACTATCGCCACCGCCTTGGGCGAGTTGACTGTGGCGCTGAACTCTTCGCAGTAGGCGACGTCATGGCGCAGACCGTTCTGAGCAGCGATCCGACCCACCGAGGTCTCCAGGTGTTCGACCATCCGATTCAAAGTGTCGTCGGTTTCGCTACGGAGGGTCGCCAACACCCGCCCTCGCCAGGCGCCGTACCAAAGGCGTCGTCAGCGCCGAGGCTCGCACCAACGACGGTCGCGAACGCGACCTCGTCGCCCACGCTCAACCGGGTGGGCAGCTCGTCGATCAGTTTCATGATCCGGCACATCGCCCGCGCCGGGCTGTTCCCGGTCTCCGGTTGCGCAGCGTGGGCTGGCGTCCCCTCGAGCGAAACCACCATCCCGCGCGACGCACAGCACATGGTGCCGTATCGGACGACGACCTGTCCCACCGGGAATCCGGGCAGGTTGTGGAGGGCGAAGACGAAATCGGGGCGGATCTCTGAAAACTGAGCGTCCCCGATGACGGCCCTGGCTCCACCACCATTTTCCTCGGCGGGTTGGAAGAGCAGCACCACCCGACCCCTTGGCGGCCTCACGACGGCGAGACTCTCGCCGACCGAAGCGAGGATCGCCATGTGGCCGTCATGACCACACGCGTGCGATCGGCCGTCGACTGCTGAGCAATGCGCGACCCGGTTCATTTCCCGGATCGGCACGGCGTCAAGCTCGCAGCGCAGCAGCACGGTCGGTCCCGGCTCGGCGCCCGAGAAGGCAAACGCCACGCCGTGCCCGCCCAACTCTCTGATGATGACGTCGGGCTGGAGGGGTTCGAAGAACCGACAGATCCTGGCGGCTGTCTCCGACTCGGACCCGGACAGCTCCGGGTGCCGGTGCAGCTCATGGCGGAGGTTAGCTGCCGAACTCATCGTCAGGAGTACCGGACGCCAGGGCGTTGTATTTCTGCATCCTCATAGCCGTTCCTGAAAGACAACCTCACATCACTGACCGCCACTCGCTCAGCGGTGGGCATCCACCGCCGAACGGATTGCACGGATGTGGTCGGGCCCGGTCCCGCAGCAGCCACCGATGATCTTCACTCCCAGATCGATCAGTTCGCCCACGCGTCCGGCCATGAAATCCGGCGTCTCCGGCCAGACCAGCACACCGCCGCGTTGTTCGGGGAGACCGGCGTTCGATTGGATGGCGATCGGCACCGTTGCGTGGCGCGCGAACTCGCGGGCGATCTCGACCATCTTTTCGACGCCGTTGCCGCAGTTGGAGCCGACAACATTTGCGCCCGCATCGACGAGGGCCGCACACGCCTGCTCCACGCTCGACCCCATCATGGTGAAGAAGCCGCGCGGCGTGGCGTCGAAGGTCATGGTGGCGATGATCGGAATGTCTTTGGAGCAGGCTCGCACCGCCTCGACGGCGAGGCGTGCCTCGGTGAGGTCGATCATGGTCTCGACGCAAATCAGGTCCGCGCCGGCTTCGATGAGGGCGCCAATCTGGCGACGGAAGGCGTCGGCCATCGTCTCCGGCTCGGTGTCGCCATACGGTTTGACCATCGCACCGGACGGACCGACCGACCCGGAGATGTAGGCCCGGCCCGTCACCACCGGTTTCAGCGCCTCGACCGCCGCCCGGTTGATCTGCTCGGTCATTTCCGCCAGCCCATAGCGTTCGAGGTTGAGCGGCGAGGCGCCGAAGGTGTTGGTGGTGATGAGCTCGGCGCCGGCGTCCACGTACAGGGTGGCGATCTCGACCAGCGCCGAGGGGTTTGACAGGTTGACGGCCTCCGGGCTTTCGCCCGGCTCGAGACCGCGGGCCATCAACTGCGTCCCCCAGGCACCATCGCCGACCAGGATCGCGCCCGACTGCAGGCGATCCAGGAACGCCAGCATCAGGCCGCTCCGGTGAGCCCTTTGACCAGCGCCACCGCCGAGGTGGCGTCGTAGCCGTAGCCGTCGGCACCGATCTCGGTCGCAAAGGCCTTCGACAGCGGCGCGCCGCCGACGATGACCTTGATGTCTTCGGCGAGACCCCGTTCCTTGATCAGATCGACGACTGCCCTCATACCAGCCATGGTGGTCGTGAGCAATGCGGACATACCGATGACCGAGGCGCCTTCGGCCACGGCTGAGTCGACAAATCGCTCCGCCGTCACGTCGCTGCCGAGATCGACGACCTCGAAACCGGCGCCCCTGAGCATGATGCCCACCAGGTTCTTGCCGATGTCGTGCATATCGCCCTTGACGGTCCCGATCACGACCTTGCCGATGCTCGGAACGTCTTCGGCTATCAACAGAGGCTTCAACACGTCGACGCCGGCGTGCATCGCGCGCGCCGCCAGCAGGACCTCGGGCAGAAAGATCTCGTGTGCCCCGAACTTCGTGCCGACTACCGCCATGCCCGCCAGAAGTCCATCGTTGAGGATCTCCGATGCAGTCAAACCGTCATCGATCGCCCTTTGGGTCAACTCGGCGACCTTTGAATCCTCTCCACGCTGCAGGCTTTCATCGATCTCGCGCAACACGTCCATGGCCTACCTCCAAAAAAGACGAAACTCACAATCCACGGCGACGGTCCTCTCCGGTCCCGGGTGGGTCAGGTCTCCGGGATCTTTGAAGCCTCCGTCTGCTGTCAACCTACCACGTTCCTTCCGTGGGAACACCGCAACAACGACCTCCCATCACCTATCACAATGGACCCGAAACACCGGTATGATGCCTCACGTCTCGTGTTGACGCCAACAAAGGAGATAAGATGACCGTCAATTCCCGCGCGCTGGTCACTGCTGTAGCGTTCCTGCTTCCCACCCTTGCCGCGGCTGCGGGTGGCGGCGCCCCGGCCAAGGTCGACGATCCTCTTCAGGGTCTCGAATACCGGCTGATCGGGCCGGCGGCGGGCGGCAGGGTCGCGCGGGTCACCGGCGTCGCCGGCGATCCCCTCACCTATTACGCGGCGACCGCGGCCGGCGGGGTGTGGAAATCGATTGACGGAGGCCTCGAGTGGGAGTCGGTGTTCGACGATCAGCCGGTATCGTCGATTGGCTCGATCGCGGTGGCCCCTTCCGACCCCAACGTGGTCTGGGTGGGTTCGGGTGAGGCAAACATTCGCGGCAACGTCGGCGAGGGCAACGGCATCTACCGATCCACCGACGCGGGAGCGACATGGACGCACGTGTGGACCGCCGAGGGGCAGATCGGGACCATCATCGTCCACCCGACCGACCCGGACACGGCGTTCGCAGCGGTGCTCGGGAGCCCGTTCGGGCCGGGGCCCGACCGCGGAGTGTTCCGCACCACCGACGGCGGTGCGACCTGGACCAAGGTGCTCTTCAAGGACGCCGACACCGGCGCGTCCGACGTCTGCTTCGACCAGGCCAACCCGCGCATCCTCTACGCGGGGCTGTGGCAGGCCCGGAGGGAGCCGTGGGGCATGACCTCTGGCGGACCGGGCAGCGGTCTCTACGTTTCGTTTGACAGCGGAGACAACTGGAAGAGGCTCGAGGGCAAGGGCCTGCCCGCGGGACCGTGGGGCAAGGTGGGCGTGCGCGCTGCGTCCGGAAACCCGTCCCGCGTTTACTCCCTCATCGAGGCCGAGGCCGGCGGGCTCTTCCGATCCGACGACCGCGGCGCGACCTGGAAGCTGGTCAATCCCTCCCGCGGCCTGCGGCAGCGGGCCTGGTACTACACAACGCTGACCGTTGACCCCTCGAATTCCGACACCATCTGGTTTCCCCAGGTCTCGATGTTGAAGTCCATCGACGGAGGCAGCAGCGTGAGCGCTGTCAAAGGCGGCGGGTGGGACTACCACGACGTCTGGATCGACCCCGTCAACCCGCTGCGGATGATCGTCGGCAGCGACGCCGGAGTTTCTCTGTCGCCGGACGGCGGCGAGAGCTGGTTCCGGCCGCGCCTCGCGATCGCCCAGTTCTACCACCTCACCGTCGACACCCGCCGGCCCTACCGGGTGCTCGGCAGCCTGCAGGACTTCGGCACCGCCTCCGGTCCCAGCAACAGCCTGCACAGGGGCGGCATCCTGCTCTCCGACTGGCATTCGGTCGGCGGCGGTGAGGCCGGCCACGTCGCGGCTGACCCGACCGATCCCGACACGGTGTGGGCCGGCGAATACCTCGGCTACATCTCCCGCTACGACGGGCGAACCGGCCAGGCGCCCCACGTCGGAATCTACCCCGACAACGGCTCCGGACACGACGCGGCCGATCTCCGCTACCGCTTCCAGTGGACCGCCCCGATCCTGGTATCGCCCCACGATCCGGAAATCGTCTACCACGCCGCCAATCAACTCTTTCGAACCGACAACAACGGCCTGAACTGGACGGCGATCAGCCCCGACCTGACCCGCGACGACCCGTCAAAACAAGCGTGGTCGGGAGGCCCGATCACCGGCGACATCACCGGGGTCGAGTTCTACGGGACGATCTTCGCGGTCGCCGAGTCGCCCCTCGAAAAGGGCCTCATCTGGGCCGGCACCGACGACGGGCTGGTCCACGTCACTCGCGACGGCGGCGAAACGTGGAACAACGTCACCCCGAAGGGCTTCCCGGAGTGGGCCACCGTGAGCACAATCGAGGCCTCGCGGTGGGACGCCGACACCGCTTACGTGGTGATCGACGCCCACCGGCTCGACGATGAGACGCCATACCTCTTCAAGACCGCCGATCTCGGCCGCACCTGGACCCGCCTGACGACGGGGCTCGACCCCGAGACCTACCTGCACGTCGTGCGCGAGGACTCCCGGCGCCGCGGGATGCTGTATCTGGGCGCCGAACGCGGCGTCATGGTGTCCCACGACCACGGCGCCTCCTGGCGATCGCTGCGGCTCAACATGCCGACCGTCGCAGTGGTCGATCTGGTGGTGGCGGGCGACGACCTGGTGGTCGGCACCCTCGGCCGCTCGGCCTGGATCCTCGATGATCTGGCACCGGTGCGCGAAATGTCGGCCGAGATTGCGGCCGAACCGGTCCACCTCTTCGCCCCGCCGCCGGCCGTGCGCTGGCGCTACGCCGGCGCGCCCTATGGCAGCGACGACGGCGCCGGCGACAACCCACCCAAAGGGGCTGCGATCACCTACCACCTGGCCGCAAAGCCTGCGGGCGAGATCAGTCTCGAGATACTCGATGCCGCCGGCACACCGGTGCGCCGCCTCAGCAGCGTCAAGAAACCCGTCTACACCCCTCCCGAACACCCCGACTGGGACCCCGACAGCGAGGTCGAGCCCGAGCTCGAGGTCGAACCGGGAACCCACCGCGCGGTCTGGGACCTGCGGTACGAAGGGCCGAAGTGGGTCTCCGGCGCCCGCTTCGACACCGGCGAACCGGGCGCGGGGCCGCTGGTGGTGCCCGGGGACTACACCCTGCGGCTCACCGTCGACGGCCACACAGAGACCCGGGATCTTCGGGTCGAGCCCGACCCCCGCTCCCGGGCATCCGCGGCCGATCTCGAGGCGCAACTCATTTTTGCCCTCGGGATCCGCGATCAGCTGACCCGGATCACCAACATGGTCACGACAATCCGCGGCGTCCGCCAACAGATCGAGGACCGCAACACGCGTCTCGCCGCAGACCCTGAGGCCGCTGCGCTCATCGAGAGCGGCACCCGATTGGTCGCCGCGATGACGGCGGTCGAGGAAGCCATCCACAACCCGCACGCCGAGGTCGACTACGACATCCTGGCCGGCCGCCACGGCGGCGCCATGCTGTACTCGCGGTTGAGTTGGTTGCTGATGGGGGCGGACGATCACGACGGCCCGCCCACCCAGGGAATGCTCGAAGTCGGCGCCGAACTCGCCGAGGCGCTGGCGGCCCAGGAGACGGCTCTCGACGAGTTGCTGTCAAGTGACCTGGCCGCGCTCAATCGACAGGCGCAGGAGCTGGCCATTCCGTTTGTCCTGGCACCGGTGCTCAACCAACAATGACTCTGAAGAGGTGAACCGGAAAGGAAACCAGAAACCATGTCACACCCTGACCTGAGAGGATCGACGGGTTTCGGCTCGCAGCTGTTCGACGACTCCCAACTCGTCGAGATCCACCACGCTTCGCTCGAGGTCCTGCGCCGAACCGGGGTGCGGGTCCGCCACGACGAGGCGCTCGACCTGCTGCGCACGGCCGGCTGTGAGATCAGCAACGGGGACCTGGTGAAATTCCCGGCGGCGGTCGTCGAGGAGGCGCTGGAATCCGCGCCGTCCCGCATCGTCTTGTGCAGTCGCGGAGGCGACCCGCGGGTCTTTCTGGAGGGGCAACGAACCTTTTTCGGCACCGGTTCGGATCTGCCCAACATCCTCGATCTCGAGACCGGCGAACGGCGGCTGTCAGTCTTGTCCGACGTCGCGGACACCGCCCGTCTCGCGGACTCCCTGCCCAACATCGATTTCGTGATGTCGATGGCCCTGCCATCGGACATCGCGCCGGCGACGTCGGACCGACACTCGTTCCTGACGATGATCGAGAACACCTCCAAACCGGTGGTCTTCACCGCCTGGGACGAAAAGGGGCTTGCCGACATCATCGCGATGGCCGAGTTGGTCGCCGGCGGGGCCGAGAAACTGAGCCTCAACCCGTTCCTCCTCGCCTACCTCGAGCCGTCGTCGCCGTTGCAGCACTCGGAGACGGTGCTCGCCAAGATGATGATCATGGCCGACAAACGCTTGCCCTTCGTCTATGCCCCGGGGCCGGTCGAGGGCGCATCGGCGCCGGTGACACCGGCCGGCAGCCTGGTGATGGCCAATGCCGAGGTCCTGAGCGGCATCACCATCGCCCAACTGCGGCGGCGCGGCACCCCCGTTGTCTACGGATCGGGCAGCGGCCCCCTCGACATGCGCACCATGGTCGCGACCTACTCGAGCCCCGAGTTCATGCTGCACTGCAGGGCCTTCTCAGAGCTCGGACAGCGCTTTTACCACCTGCCGACCTGGGGTTTCTCCGGTTGCAGCGACTCCAAAGTCCCCGATGTTCAGGCCGGCGCCGACAGCGCCCTGTGGATCCTGTGGACTGCCTTGAGCGGCTCCAACCTGGTGCACGACATCGGCTACGTCGAGTCGGGCATGACCTGCTCGTACGAAATGATCGTCCTGTGCGACGAGATCATCGGTTTTGTCCGCCACCTGACGGGCGGCGTCAAGTTGTCGCCCGAAACCATGGCCCTGCAGACCATCGACGAGGTCGGTCCGGGCGGCGACTACATCACGACCGATCACACCCTCACGCACTACAAAGAGTGCTGGTACCCGAGAGTCTTCGACCGGCTTTCGTACCAGTCCTGGGAAAAGGCGGGCAGTCCCTCGATCGTCGAAAAGGCGCGGGCCGCCGCCCGCGCCGCGATTTCCGGGCACACGCCCGAAGCACTGCCGGAGGAAACTCTCGAGGCTCTCCGCGCGCTGGTGGCGGCCGCCGACGACCGCGCCGGGGTCTGACGCGACGGTCCAATGCTCGATGCGGCCATCCTCGTCGCCTTCTTGATCACCCTGTTAGTCATAGGACGGTGGGCCTCGGGCCGGGTGCACTCGAGCCTCGACTTCCACCTCGCAGGCCGGCGCCTCGGGGTGTTGCCGGTCACCTTGAGTCTCGCCGCAACCGAGTTCAACGGCTCCGGTCTGGTCGGCGGGGCGGGGCTCGCCTACACGGTCGGCATCGCCGGCGTGTTCTGGAACTTCTCGGCAGTGCCGGCCTGGATCATCCTTGCTTTCACGGTTGCTGTTGCCTTTCGCAAGCTGGCACTCTACACCGTGCCCGAGTTCCTGGGGGACCGCTACAACTCGCGCGCCCGCCGGCTCGCCTCGCTCAGCCAACTGGCGTCCGGGGTGATTTTTCTGGCCGTGCAGATCCTGGTCTCGACCCTGGCGCTCTCGACCCTCCTTGGCGTACCGAAGATGGCGGCGACCGTTGCGATCACCGCGATCTTCGTCCTCTACACCTACTCCGGCGGGTTGCTGGCGGTGGTGTGGACGGATGTCGCCTGCTATTTCGTCCTCATGGCCGCCGTGGTGATCGGCGCCCCGCTCGCCCTCCACCACGCCGGCGGAATCGCGGGGCTGCACCAGGCCCTTCCGCCCGAGAGCTTTGACATCGGTCGGCTCGGCATCATGGAACCGCTCGCCTGGGTCGCTCTGTGCTTTTTCTCCTACGGAACCGACCAGGCGTACCTCCAGCGCGTGTTCGCGGCCCGCAAGGCCAGTACCGCCCGGATCGCCTACACCTACACCGGACTCAACTACCTTGTTTTCGGCGGCGCAGTGGCCCTGCTCGGAATGTCGGCCGCGGCACTCCTCCCCGACCTCGCGCAACACGACGAGGCGCTCCCGGCGCTCATCAAGCACATCTTTCCGCCGGGAGTGCGGGGGCTGTTCCTGACCGGAATCGTGGCCGCCACGATGTCGACCTCATCGTCGTTTCTGGCCGCCGGGTCGTCGCTCTTCGCCAAGGACATCTACGAACCGCTCCTCGGCCGCGGGTCATCGGAACAACACCTTCTCAAGGTGTCGAGACTGGCTACGATCGGTATCGCCGTCGTCGCGGTGTTGATCGCGTCCACCGCTCCGCGGGTGGTCGACGCCGTGGTGCTGTCGGTCCTGGTGTCGCACGCGGCGGTCTTCTTCCCGGTGCTGGCCGCGCTCTACTGGAAACGGGTGGCGCCCGCGGCCGGCTTCTGGGCAATCCTCGCCGGCGCCCTTGGAGGCATCGTCTCTCATTTCTTCCTGTTCAAGAAGGTTGCCTACGTGGGCATGATTCACCCTCTTTTCTTCGGACCGGTCCTTTCGATCCTCGCGCTGGTGAGCGTCACTGTCGTCTCCCGAGCCCGCCGCCGTGAATAGATCACCTGACCATATCGTGGGAAGAGATTCCGTGTCATTGTGAGGTGCCGCCAGCCACGCATGAAGGAGGCCGGATGAACACATACTCCTGAAGTCTTCGACGCCATCGACCAGACCGCGCCGATCGATCTCCTCGCCAGGTTGGTGCAGATCCCCAGCCATCCCGGTGTTCCGAACCAGGAGGCCGCAGTCGTTGCCGCCCTGGCGGAATTCCTCGAGCGGGGTGGTCTGCAACCGCAACTCGAGGAGATCACCGACGGCCGACCCAACCTGATGTGCAGCGTCGAGGGCCCCGCGCCGGGCCCGCACCTCGTGCTCTGCGGCCACACCGACACCGTGCCTCTCAACGCGACGGACCCCGGCGTCGGCTTTTCCGGGACGATCCGTGACGGGCGGATTCTGGGCCGCGGTACCACCGATATGAAAGGGGCCCTGGCGGCGATGGCGGCTGCGCTGGTGGCATTGCACCGGACCGGGCATCTCGCCTCCGGCCGGGTGACCCTTGCCGCGGTCATCGACGAGGAGATCGAGAGCCTCGGCGCCGAGCACCTCATCAGCTCGGGCTTCACCGCGGACGGAGCCATCGTCGGCGAACCCACCCGGAATCAGATCTGTATCGGCCACAAAGGCCTCGAGTGGCTCGAGATCGTGTTTTCAGGCAAGGCGGCCCACGGTGGCACCCCCGCCGCCGGGATCAATGCCATCGATGCGGCGTCGTCGTTCGTCCACCGGGTTCGAACCGGCCTGCTGAGCCAGTTCGACGCCCGCGCCGACTCTCTCCTGGGCCCCCCCACCCTCAACTTCGGCACCATCCGCGGTGGCGACCAACCGTCCACGGTGGCGGCGTCCTGCGTGCTGACCGCGGATCGCCGCGGGCTGCCGGGCGAGACCTACGAGACGATGTGTGCGGAGCTCGAGCGCGAGTTGGCCGCGGTCAGGGCCGAGATGCCCGGACTCCGTACGACGCTGGGCAGATTGCCCGGCGGAATGGCGACGCTCGAACACGTGGCTTTGAAGACATCACCGTCGGAAGCGATCGTGGAGGCGGTCGCCTCCGCCTACCGCAAAGTCTGCGGGCGGGCGGGCGAGTTCAGCGCCTTTCCAGCCTGGACCGACGGCGCCCTGCTCTCCGCATTTGCCGGTATCCCGACGCTGATTCTGGGCCCGGGCGATCTCGCGGTCGCCCACTCGCCCGAGGAGTCGGTCGAGGTCGCGCAGGTGATCGACGCCGCGCGCATCTACGCGGTCACGGCCGCGGAGTTCTGCGGTCGCACGACATGAAGCTCCGGGTTCCCCACACCTACGCCCTGCTGTTCGGCCTCATCGTGCTCGCCGCGATCGCCACCCACTGGATCCCCGCGGGCTCCTTCGACCGCGTCGAAATCCAGGGTCGCGAGGTCGTCGAACCCGGCTCCTTCCACCACGTTGACGCCCGGCCGGCCGGCATCTCGCAGGTCTTCCTGGCCTTTCCCAAGGGTCTCCTGGAGACCGCCCACATCGTGTTCTACATCTTCTTGATCGGCGGCGCCTTCAGCGTCGTCAACGCCACCGGCGCCATCGAGGCGATGATCCACGGCGTGGTCCGCGCGTGCCGCGGCAACGGAGAGGTGGTCATCGCGGTGCTCGTCGTGCTGTTCTCACTGGGCGGGGCCACTATCGGCATGGCCGAGGAAACGCTCGTATTCCTGCCCGCCCTGGTGGTGCTGGCCAGACGCCTGGGCTACGACAACATCACCGCTGGCGCCATCGGCCTGGTCGGCGCCGGCGCCGGTTTCGCCGGCGCATTTCTCAACCCGTTCACAGTCGGCGTCGCCCAGGACATCGCCGGTCTGCCGGTGTTCTCCGGTCTCGGCTTCCGGCTCGTGGTGTGGGTGGTCCTCACCACCATCACGGTGATCTACATCGTCGTGTGGTCGCGGCGCCGGAGGACCGAACCGGTGGCCGACGACGGGGCGTCCCCGCTGGATTCAGATGGGCCGCCGCCCCTGGGGCTCAGGGGGTGGTCGGTTCTAGCGGTACTGCTCGGCGCTCTGGCGGCCGTCGTGGTCGGCGCCATGAGTTGGGGGTGGGGGATCTTCGAGCTCTCCGGGCTCTTCGTCGGCGTCGCCATTCTCGCCGGGATGTTCGGCGGTCTCGGCGCCAACCGCACCGCAGAGCAGTTTGTCGAAGGCGCCGCCGCCATCGCCGGCGGCGCGCTGGTCGTCGGTCTGGCCCGAGGAGTGCTCGTGATTTTCGAAGCCTCGAGCGTCACCGACACGATCCTCTACTCGATGGCGTCGACGGTGCAGAATCTTCCCGCCGATATCAGCATCACCGGAATCTATGGCATCCAGGTACTGCTCAACTTTCTGGTGCCGTCCGGCAGCGGGCAGGCCGCACTGTCGATTCCGATCCTGGCGCCACTCGCCGATCTCGTCGGCGTGACCCGGCAGACCACGGTTCTGGCCTATCAATTCGGCGATGGATTCACCAATGTCTTCACCCCCACGCAGGGTTATTTCATGGCCGGCCTGGCCCTCATCAAGGTCTCCTGGGAGGACTGGGTGAAGTTCATCTGGCCGCTCGAGTGCCTGTGGATCGGGACCGGCCTGGTCCTGTTGCTGATCTCGCACTGGATGAACTGGGGGCCGTTCTAGCCATCGGCTCATCCGGAATTCGATGAGAGGGACGCTCACCGGGTTCGGAATCCGGACCACAGCGACCGGAGCCAGCGACGGGGGCAGCAACAGCTGACAGGAGCAGCGACAGCTTCAGCTACAGCGCCCGCCGACAGAGACGGGGCCGACGACAGGGGCAAAGACGGCAGCCGGGACGGCTGCCCCACAAACGCTCCGAGCTCGAAAATCTATAGGGCACGCGTCTCGCGTGCCGAGTGCCGTCGCTGGTCAATGAAGCTGACGCGGTGGCTGCCGCTGTCGCTGAATCCGGCGCCTGACCCTGAATACTGTCGCTGACGCTGGGATCTCCTCCGTCCAATTCTCGATCTTGTGGAAGCCCGGAAGAACCTAACAATCAGCGAGGGATGACCGGGAGAACGAGGCGCGACGGGTGGTCGGCATCATGGTGAATCCGGATCTCCGCCGTTGCCATTTCGGACGAGAACGACTCGGACTCGCCGGTCTGGAGGTTGCTCGAAAAGTGCGGGGCGAAAGAACCGGTCACGAGGATCCGCAGCCGATGCCCGGCATTGAACACCTGACTGGTGATCAGGTTGTCGAGCTCTAGCAGGTAGATCTCGCCGGGCTCGAGCAGTTCGCGCCCGCGGCTCGGATCGCGCAGACTGGCGCGTTGAACATCCGAACCCGGGCTCATCAGGTTGAAGGCCTCTCCGCCGGGCCCGACGTCCAGGACTTTGACCCAGAGATCGATGTCCGGGCAGTCGCACGAGATGAACATCTCAGCCGAAATCGCACCGGTGATCTCGGTGTCCTCCGCAAAAGGCTCGGTTTCGAAAGCGAGCACGCCTGCTGACTGAGTGAGGCCGCTGTAGTCGTGCGGCCCGAACACCTGGTACGGATCTCGGGTCGGCTGTGCCGGATCGGACCATAAGGTGCTCGGTTCCGACCCCGCCGAGGGCGGCGCCTCCGACAGCACCCCGGGCGCCCCAGGGACGGCGCCCGGGCTCAAATACCGGGTCACCGGAACAGCAGAGGGCGGCGGCCAGGCCGGTTCGTTGCGCCAGCGGTTCTCGCCCATGACAAAGATCCGGACCGGCGCCTCGCGGTCAACGCCGTTGTCGATTCCCCGGAGGTGGTGGTCCATCCATCCCAGAATCAACTCGTCGTAATCGACGGCGGCTTCGGGGCCGAAATCCAGATCGCCGGTTTGCCGGCTTGCCACCGCGCCCACTCCATGGATCCAGGGGCCGAGGATCAGCCTGGTTCTCGGATCGCCCTCGCCGGCACGGCTCGCCAGCAGACCCGAGAAGTTCGTCGTCGCCCCTTGAGGACCGTAGAACTCGTCATACCACCCCGAAAGATTCAGGACCGCGGCATTGACGCGGTCGTACCGGCCGGGCAGCTCGGCCCAGTCCCACCACGGATCCTCCGGGGGATGGCGCAACCACTCGCTGTAGAACGGCGCCGACTGTTCGAAATCCGGGAGCGAGGCCAGTGGCAGAAAAGTCTGCATCCGGTCGGCGACCCGCGGCCACTCGGCTTCGGCCTCTTCACCGGTCTGGGGCCCGGCCAGACCGAGCCGGCGACGCGTGTCCGGCGCTATCGAGCCGTACGTCCACGCCAGCCACGAGAGGTCCCAGACCCCGTTGCTGTAGAAGAACTTCCTCCCGGACGAGAAGGTCATCGCCGGCACCATCGCCTCGAGGTGCGGCGGGCTCTCGAGCGCTGCCAGCCACTGCACGGCGCCGGGGTAGGAAAGCCCGTAAGTTCCCACCGAACCGTTCGACCACGGCTGGTCCGCAGCCCACTCGATGGTGTCGAAGCCGTCGTGCGCCTCGTTCACATACGGGAAGAAGTCGCCTTCGGACTCATAACGGCCGCGCACATCCTGGATCACCACCGCGTAGCCCCGCTCGACCGCTCGCAGGTGCGTCTCGTACCAGGTCTCGGTGGCATCCTTGCCGTAGGGCGTGCGGTAGACAAGAGTCGGGAACGGACCCTCCGACGCCGGACGCCAGACGTTTGCCCTCAGCACGACCCCGTCCCGCATCGCCACCGCGACGTTCCTCTCGACCACCGGGGTTTCGGGGCCGGCGGGAGCGCACGCCACGCCGAGTGAGGCCAACACGATTGCGAGCAGCGCAACCCTCGCACTCGTCTTCAAAACAGAGAGCTGCTCCGTCTCTCGCCCACCGATGCGCATAGGTGTCCGTGCCTCCGTGAGGGGATTGTCTCACACCGATATTCGTCGGGCCCAGCGAGCGAAGCGAGATGAGAAAGCGTGGTAGCCTCGAGCGTCGAGAGCTTCTCAGAGGAGATGTGGCGCCATGACAAAAAGACCGTTCTTCGCCTGCCTATTGATGTGTGCAATCGCCGCCGCGCCGGCGGCGGCGTCCGACCTCGAACCCCTCAAGGACGAGGCCGTTGCAGTGGTCGACGCCCACGGGACCGAGCTGATCGGTCTCGCCGATCAGATCTGGGCCTTTGCCGAAACCGGGCTCCGGGAGACCCGGTCCGCCGCCCTCCTCGAGGACTATCTCGAATCCGAGGGCTTCGCGGTCGACCGGGGCGTGGCCGGACTGCCCACCGCCTTCGTCGCGACCTATGGCGAAGGCCATCCGATCATCGGCATTCTCGGTGAGTACGACGCCCTCCCCGGGATCTCGCAGCGCGCCCAGCCGACCCAGGAGCCGCTCGAGCCCGGGGCGGCGGGCCACGGCTGCGGCCACAACCTGCTCGGCACCGCCGGTGTCGGCGCGGCCTTGGCGATCAAGGAACTCATCGAGGCCGGTGAGTTCCCGGGCACCGTCCGCTTCTACGGCACGCCGGCCGAAGAAACGTTGGGCGGCAAGCTCTTCATGGTGCGCGACGGGCTCTTTGACGACCTCGACGCCGCCATCACCTGGCACCCGGACGTCAATGTCAGGGCCGACACCCAGCAGAACCAGGCGATGGTCGACTTCGTGGTGGAGTTCGAGGGCCGGACGGCCCACGCTGCCTACGACCCATGGAACGGGCGCAGCGCCGCCGACGGGGCCGAGGTCTTCACCTTCGCCCTCAACCTGATGCGCGAGCACGTCAAACCGACGGTACGGATGCACTACGTCGTCACCGACGCGGGCGACGTCCCCAACGTGGTGCCAGCCTACGCACGGGTCTGGTGCTGGCTGCGCGACTCGCACGCCGCCGGCGTCAATCAATCTGCTCGAGCGCGCCCGGCACATCGCCGACGGCGCGGCCCTCGCCACCGGCACCACCGCCCGGCTCACCGTGCAATCCGGAAACTGGGAACTGTTGCTCACCAAGGCGGGCGCGAAGCTCATCCACGACAACATGACATGGATGGGGCCGATCGGGTTCACCGAGGAGGAGCAGGAGTTTGCGCGCCAGATCCAGCGCGCCACCGACGCCGACCCGGTCGGGCTCAAGGGCGAGCCGGTGCTCCTGGACCTCGACCCGCAGGGGATCCAGGGCGGCTCAACCGATGTCGGCGACGTCAGCTGGCACGTGCCCACCCTCCACCTGTCGGTGACCACGGCCCCGATCGGCGCGCCCTGGCACGGCTGGTCGGTGGTGGCCACCGGCGGCATGTCGATCGGCCACAAGGGCATGCTCTACGCCGCCAAGGTCATGGCCGCGACCATGGTCGACCTCTACGCCGACCCGGCTGCGTTGGCCGCGGTCCGCCATGAGTTCGAGGACAGGACCCGCGGCATTGAGTACGTGAACTACCTGCCGGACGGTCCGCCGGAGCTGCCGGTCGGCGACGTTCCGTAGACGAACAAGCCGTCCGCAAAGGTCGCCTCGACCTCGATCCCGAGGATGGCCGAGGCTTCCACTCCAAGCGGGTCAGCGGACAGCACCACGAGATCGGCCCGCCCGCCGACCGCCAGACCCCCGCGTTCGGCGGTCACCGCCGCCGGCCGGCCAGAGGCGGGTCTGGATCACGAGGCTCTCCAGACGCGAGAGTCGTTCGTCCGGGTGCCACCCGTCCACAGGCAGACCGTTGCCGTTGCGGCGCGTGGTCGCGGCGTAGAAGCCCGAGCAGAGGCTCGGCGGGGGCCGTGAAGTAGTCGGAACCGAAGGCGAGACTCGCGCCGGCCGCCGCCAGGCGGCCCAGGGCGTAGACCCGGTCGCTCGACTCGGCGCCCACCCGCACATCCTCCATCGCCACGCCGTGGTCGTCTGGCGCCACGAAGTCGGGGTTGACCGCCAGCACGATACCGAGCGCCGCCGCACGGTCGAAGTCCTCCGGCGCCGCATACGAAAAGTGCTCGATCCGCAGCCTCCCCGGCGGCAGCTCGGGCCGCTCGCGCAGGATCTCCTCGTAGACATCGAGGGCCATCTCGACGGCGACGTCACCGATGGCATGCGTTGCGGCATCGAACCCGGCATCGAGGGCGGCCACGACCTCCTTCCGGATGTCCTCGCGGGTCATCCTCTCCACCCCCGAGGTGGTCGGATCGTCGGCGTACGGGTGCGACAACAGGGCGCCGCGGCTCCCCAGCGCACCGTCGGCAAAGAGCTTGACGTGGGTGACACCGATGCGCGGCGTCAGTTGCCGGTAGGCCGCCGGGTCTGCGGCGATGCTTTCGGCGAGCGGACTCGGCGCCGGGACCATCAGGTGGACCCGCAGGGGCAGGGGCGACTCGAGATCGGCCTCCACCAGGAACGCCATATAGGTTTCGAAATCGAGGCTGAGGTCGACCACTCCCGGCAGTCCGAGAAAACCGGCGTCGAAGACCTCGGTGACGCCCTGCGCCGCAAGGGCTTCTGCAGCGAGGTGAAAGGCGCGCCGGATCTCGGCCGGCGACGGTTCGGGCAGCGACGGGCGAACGAGCTCGTTGGCGCGCTCGAGGAGCACCCCGCTGGGCGATCCGTCCGGGCCCCGTCGGATGACCCCTCCGGTCGGGTCGGGGGTTGCGCCGTCGATTCCGGCGGTGGCCAGGGCCTCTTCGTTGGCCCAACCGGCGTGGCCGTCGACCCGCGTCAGGAAGACCGGGTGGGCGGGCGCCGCCGTTGACAGCACCTCATCGGTAGGCAGCGCGGAGGCGCCCCACGCCCCCTGGCTCCAGCTCTGGCCGAGGATCCATGTGCCCTCGGGGAGGGCCGTGGCGCTGGCCTCGATCCGGTCGCCGATCGCCTCCAGCGAGTCGAGACCGGCGAGGTCGACAAAGGTGGGTGACGGCTCGGCCCGGTAGAGCAACGAAAAGCCGAGGTTGAGCAGGTGGACGTGGTGGTCGACGAAGGCCGGCGCCAGGGCCCGGCCGGCGAGGTCGTAATCGGCCGTGTCGGGGCCGCGAAAGGCCTCGACCTCGGCACGGTCGCCGAGCGCGAGGATGCGGCCGTCTCTGATGGCTATGGCCTCGGTGGTGGCCGGCTCCCCCAGCGTCAGAATGGGGCCGCCACTGAAGATGAGGTCCGCGACGGTTGTTGGTTGATCCCGGCAGGCGCCAACGAGCGCCAGACAGGCTGTGAGCCCGACCACGAGTCCTGTTCTCTTCGCGCGTTGCAAATGCATCACTCGACCCCTCTCACAACGATGGTTGTCCCTGCCACGAATTCGGGAATGACCCGTTCCACATCCTCGAGCGAGACCGCGTTCACGGCCGCCGCAAACTCCTCATCCGACAACAACCCCCCGTGACCGACCCAATCGTTGATCAGCTCCGCCGAGACCTCCTGGTTGCTCTGCGCGGCAGTCAGCCTGCGACCCAGGAGGTGGGACTTCGCCGCCTCGATCTCGGTCCCGGTCGGCGGCCTTTCGGCCAGGTCCCGCAGTGTTTCGTCCATCAGGGTCCGCATCGCGTCGAGCTTGGCCGGGTCGACCCCGATCGCCAGCGAGACCCTCCCGCTCGTTCCATCGGTCAGGTATTCGGCATCGATGTAATAGACCAGACCGCGGCGGCTGATGGCCTCGACTCCCAACCGCCCCTCGTAGCCATGGCTGAGAACGTACAGCAGCATCCGCCACGCGAGAAAGTCCGGGTGGCTCGGCGGTGGCGCGAGGACGACGTAGCCGAGCGCGGCCTGGGCCACCGCCACCGGGAGATCGATCCGCCGTTCTCGAGGGGCCACCTTCGGCGCCGGAAGCTCGGCGGTGACAGGCGTCAGATCGCCGAAGGCGGATTCGAGCAGAGGCAGGGCCTCCGTCAGCTGCAGATCGCCGACCAGCGCGATCACCGCCGGCCCCGTCTTCTTAACCGGAGGCCTCACGGCCAGAACCTCGTCAAAGGCCAGAGCCAACCGCGTCGACGGGTCGTCGATGTCGTCGGGCGAGAACGGCGGCGCCGGGGTCGCCGTCAGCAAGGCCTGTCGCGCCAGGGAGAGCGTCGTCTCCAACTCCGACGGGCGAAACCTGAAGTTCAGGGACGTCCAGCGCCAGATCGGAGCATTGGCGGATGCGGCGGCATCGAATTCCAGATTCGTGGCCGGCACGAGCACCCGGAGGTAGGACGAGGAGGACAACGATTCCTCCTGAAAGATCACCGGCACTCCGCCGGCGACGCGCACGACGCTCGGCGGCGACGCCACGGGTGGGTTCTCCTTCGGCGCCGTCTGGGGAGGAGTCGCTACCGCTGGGGCGGCCACATCGGGTGCGGTGACGCCCGGGGCTACCGACGCCGGGCTCGGGAGATACCACCCGATGGTGCGCTGGTAGGACCGGAGGTACGCGCCGGCGACCCGTGAGATCTCCGCCGCCTTAACTGCGGCCAGCCGATCCGGCAATTCGAGGAGGACATCGAGGGCGTCCAGACCAGCGAAATAGGCGAGCTGATGGGCCGCGTCCTCCGTGGTCTCGAGATCGAACACCAGCTCGTCGAGGAGCTGCTGGCGGGCCGTCG
This sequence comes from Candidatus Sulfomarinibacteraceae bacterium, assembly GCA_963714885.1. Lineage (GTDB taxonomy): Bacteria > Acidobacteriota > Thermoanaerobaculia > Thermoanaerobaculales > Sulfomarinibacteraceae > Sulfomarinibacter. Next base: position 24,835 of record CAVQQV010000046.1, read on the forward strand.
CCATCTCATCGGCCGCCGGCGGCTGCGAGATCAGGGCTTCGATCGCCGCTTGCAGCCGCGCCTCGAGGTCGACGGTCGAGGCGTCAGCATCGATGCTGCCCGCGATCGTGAAGACGTAGGGCGCGGCCTGCGGCGGGAACCAGGTCGCGAGGTCGTCCGCGATGCCGGCCAGCCGCGACGCCGGCAGAGCCGCATCGCCGAACTCGTTCTGTCCGAAATTGACGCCGCGGCCGCCCGCCAGCACCTGCTGCACGAGCAGAAAGGCCGCGTAATCGGGGTTGGTGACGGCGGGAGCGTGGTACGCGATCTTGAAATGTTTGCGCCCTGTGGCGCCCAGGAGTTCGACCCGCCGGACCCCGTTCTGCGGCGGTTCGACGGTCGGCGGTGGCTGGGTTCTTTCGCCTCCCGGCAGGTCGCCGAAGAGTTCGCCGACCTCCTCGAGGACCTTCGCGGCCGACACCGGGCCGACCACCGCCAGGACCGCGTTGGCCGGGCTGTAGGCCCGCCGGTAGAACTCGACCAGGTCGTCGTGGCGGATGCTCTCGACGTCGCTCTCCCAGCCGATCGTGTTGTTCCGGTA
>CAVQQV010000047.1:0-11414 GCA_963714885.1 Candidatus Sulfomarinibacteraceae bacterium
CATACCAACGGGTATACCTCCGTTTTTCGCAACCACCAGCGCATTAAGGTCTTGGCACATCTCGTCCAGCAGAACCGCTCATCTTAGGCTGAAGTACACTCGACCGATGACGAAGGCTGTTTTTTCGACGCGGGGAGTTGCGGTCGGCGTGCTGGTCGCGCTGATGTTCCTTATTGGTGCCACCGGGCTTGACGCGGCCGATCCCGAGGCCGTACGGGGGACCGGTGGCGCGGTTTCGAGCGCGGTCCCTTCGGCCACGAACGTCGGACTCGAGATTCTCAGAGCCGGTGGCAACGCGGTCGACGCCGCGGTGGCTACGGCGCTCGCGCTCGCGGTGGTTCACCCGCAGGCGGGCAATCTCGGGGGCGGTGGGTTTCGCGGTCGTTCGATTCAAGGACAAGGTCGAGACCCTCGATTTTCGCGAGACCGCCCCGGCAGAGGCCACTGAGAACATGTTTCTGGACAGTCGCGGGGAACCGAAAGCCCGAGGCCTCCTTGGTCGGGCCTTGGCAGCCGGGGTGCCGGGGTCGCCGGTCGGCCTCTACGAACTCCACCAACGTTACGGGCGATTGCCGTGGCCCGACGGTGGTCGCGCCGGCTCTTCGGCTCGCGCGTGAGCGGGTTTCGTGGTGACCCGCCGGCTCGCAGAGGCTCTGGCCGAGTCGGCCGACCTGTTGCGGCGATTCCCCGAGACAGAGGCGGTGTGGTTGCCGGGTGGGAGACCTCCGGCGGCGGGTGAGGTCATGCGGCTGCCGGAGCTGGCAGCCACGCTCGAGGCCTACGCCGCCCGCGGCGCGACAGCGATCACCGAAGGCCCGATCGCTGCGTCGGTCGAGCTGGCGGCCCGCCGCCACGGCGGCATCATCCGCGCCGCCGATCTCGCCGCTTACAGGGCGGTGTGGCGGTTGCCCGTGCGTTTCGAGGCCTTTGGGTGGCAGGTGGCGTCGATGCCGCTGCCGTCGTCCGGGGGGATCATCCTCGCCGAGACATTCGGCATGCTCGAACGCGTCGGTTGGGCCGAGACGCCGCGGTTCGGGGCGGACAGGTATCACCTGCTGGCCGAGTCGTGGCGACGGGCTTACGCCGATCGCTTTCTGCTCGGCGACCCGCGCACCAGCAAAGCGAGCGCACCGCAGCTTCTCGACCCTGAGTGGCTCGATATCCGGGCGGCTGAGATCAAGCCCGGCAAGGCCTCGGATTCGGAGAAGGTCCAGCCGTGGTCGCGCGAGCTCGTTCCCGAGCCGGTGCAGACCACCCACCTGTCAGTGATCGATGGCGACGGCAACGCAGTGTCGTTGACCACGACCCTCAACGGCAGGTTCGGTTGCGGGCTCGTGGTCCGCGGCGCCGGCTTCTTCCTCAATAACGAGATGGACGACTTCGCCACCGCCCCGGGGCAGCCGAATCTCTACGGGCTGGTGCAGGGCGAGGCGAACGCCGTGGGCCCGGGCAAGCGCATGCTGTCGTCGATGACCCCGACCATCGCCTGGCGGGGCCAGGAGGTGATCGCGCTCGGCTCTCCGGGCGGGTCGAGGATCCCGAACGCGACGGCACAGGTGCTGCTCAACCTGATCGTCGACGGCGACGAGCTGCAGGCAGCGGTGGACCGCGCCAGGATCCACCACCAGTGGATGCCGGACATTCTCTTTGTCGAACAGTATGCGGTGTCGCCGGACACGGCAAAGGTGCTGGAGCGGAGGGGCCACGAGCTGCAGATCGTCAACCAGATCGGCGAGGTCAGCGCGGTGCGGGGACGGGCCGGTGGCACGCTGACTGCGGCACAGGACCCGCGCGGCCCGGGCAGCGGCGGCGTGGTCAAACCGGCGGTCGACTGATGCAGCTCCTCGATGAGTTTGCCGAGGAACATCAATTGGTGGATCGCGCCTCGGGCTCGCTCGTCAGGTTTGCGGAGCGGGCCAATAGATCCGAAACGACTGCCTCAGGATGTGCTCGATTTCGTGCATTTCCTCAGGGTGTACATCGGCGGCTATCACCACGAGCGCGAGGAGCAGGTGCTGTTCCCGGCCCTTGTCGACCGTGCCGAGGTGCCGGCCGACCGCGGGCCGATTCCGGTCATGCTGGCCGACCACCGCGCTTCAGCGGCCATGGTCGACGAACTCGAGGCGGCGGCCGAAGACCCGGTGGTTGCCGCGGAAGTTGCGCGGCGGCTGGCCCACCACCTGTGGGAGCACGCCGACAAAGAGGACAGTGTGCTGTTCCCCGAGTCTCGGCAGCGGTTGATCCGGGGTGGCCTCGCCAACCTCGAGGGCCGTCCGCCGACCCCGGAAGAGGAGGCGGCGCGACGACCTCGGCGAACAGCTCACCGAGAGGTTTCCACCACTCGATGACCACGAGGCGATCCGGGGCGACGGCTGCGTCGCCTGCTCCGCCTTCGCCGTCACCTGCGGCGGCATCGAGAAGGAGTGGTGGAATGATTGGGAGCACGAGTACCACCGGACGCTTGACGAGGGGTAGTCTCGATTTCGGATTTCGGATTTCGGATTTCGGATTTTCCATCGCAGCCCCCCACCGACAACCACGAATGAGTTTTCACTGTGGGTCGAACCACACACCACCCACAGGCACGCGGGACGCGTGCCCCACAAGAAACCCGATTCCGCAGCGCTTGTGGGGCAGCCGTCCCGGCTGCCGGGTGGGTGGAGGCCGCGTGCGGCGGAGGTGCCACTTTCAATATTGTTTGGCTCTCGTCTCCGCACGTCGGTGGCGCATCTCGGGCAAACAATGTTGAGGGTGGCTCCTCCCGGGAATGCCGCTCAGAGAATCGGGCTACGCCCAACCGACCGGAAACGCCAGCCCGTCGTTCACTGCCCGCCCGCGTGAGGCTGAATGAGGCTTCTGTGGTGGCAGGCCCTAAAGGACCTGCCTACGGCTTTCAGGGGAGCAGGGGAGCAGGGGAGCAGGGGAGCAGGGGAGCAGGGGAGCAGGGAGACCCGATTCTTATCACGAATCGTGGTTCCAAATCCGAAATCCGAAATCCGAAATCCGAAATTGCGATGGCCCCCTTTCCCCCTCTCTCCCCTGCACCCCTTTCCCTCTGCTACGCCTCCGGGTCGTAATCCGGAAAATGCTCCACGATCACATCGAGATGGCCGGTGAGCTCGTGGAGCTCGCGGGTCAGGGCGCGGCCGATCACCATCCGTTGCACCTGGTTGGTGCCCTCGTAGATCTGGGTGATCTTGGCGTCGCGCATATATTTCTCGATGGGGTAGTCCTTGCAGAAACCGTAGCCCCCGAAGAGTTGGACCGCGTCGGTGGTCACCTTCATGGCGGTGTCGGTGGCGAAGACCTTGCCCATGGCGGCCATCTTGTTGATGTTCTTGGCACCGGAATCGATCAATCGGGCTGACGCATAGACCAGCTGCCGGGCGGCCTCGATCTGGGTGGCCATATCGGCGAGCATGAACTGGACCGCCTGGTGGGACATTACGGTCTGTCCGAACTGACGTCGCTCCGAGGTATAGCGAAGCGCCCACTCGAAGGCGCCCTGGGCGAGACCGAGGGCCTGGGCGGCGACCCCCGGTCGGGCGCGATCGAGGGTCATCATGGCGTTTTTGAATCCGCTGCCTTCGCGGTCGCCGAGCAATTGCGAGGCGGGAACCCGGCAATTGTCGAAATCGAGCTCGTTGACTGAGACGGTGCGGATGCCCATCGTGTCCTCGCGTTTGCCGACCACAAAACCGGGAGTGTCCTTTTCGAGGATGAACGGCGAGATGCCGCGCATACCTCGGTCGGGATCGGTGAGGGCATAGATCGTGAACACCGAGGCGACACCGCCGTTGGTGTTCCACTTTTTGTGGCCGTTGAGGACGTACTCGTCGCCGTCGCGGATGGCGGTGGTGCGGAGGCTGCCGGCGTCGGACCCGGAGGCCTTTTCGGACAGGCCGAAGGCGATCAGGCTGTCGCCGCTGGCGATGGGCGGGAGGTATTTCTGCTTCTGCTCCTCGGTGCCGCCGAGGATGATCGGGAACGAACCCAGAGCATTGACGGCGAAGGCGACGCCGACTCCGCCGCAGGCGCGGGACAGCTGCTCGACGATCAAACACAAATTGAGGACCCCGGCGTCGTGGCCGCCGTACTCCTTGGGGATCCACGCCCCGGTCAGCTCGTAAGACTTCAGGGCCTCGAGGATGTCCCAACCGTAATCGCCGGTCCGGTCGAGCTCGGCGGCGCGCGGCCGCACGTACTTCTCGGCCACCTCGCGGGCCCGCTCCTGGTAGTCGATATTCTCTTTGCTGAGCAGTTCCTGCATCGTTCCCTCCCGGTTTTGCGTGCGCCGTATTCTACAACCCCTTTCAAATTTCGGCCCCCAGGTTCGCAAGCCTGGGGGCCGAAATTTGAGGTGAGCGAACATTTTTTGTCTCACGAACGTAATTCAAGACGAGTCGAGTCGTTTTTGAGAGAGAGGGAGGACCTATGGCCCGCAAGAAAAAATATTGGTGGATTGCCGTCGCGGTGGTGGTGATTGCTGTGGCCGCGGCGGCCTTTGCGTCGAAAACCCGTGGTGACGGCAACGGAGAAGAAGAGAAAGGGCCTGATATCCCGAATCTTGTTGCCGCCATCGACGACGTCCAGGTCGTGGTGCGCGAAGTTGGCACCGTCGAGCCCGAGGTCAAGGTCGAGATCAAGTCGAACCTCTCGGGCAAGGTGGTGGACCTTCCGGTCCGAGCCGGTGACCTGGTCCGGAAAGGCCAGCTCATCGCCCGCATCGAGCCTGACGTGAACCAGGCGCAGGACCTGTTGTCGGTTCGCAACCGGGGCCAGTCTACGGCGATCGACCTCGAAGACGCCAAGCAGGAATACGAGGCCAAACGGAAGCTCTTCGAAAACGGCCTCGTCTCGGAGGAGGCCAACCGCCAGGCCGAGACCCGCTACCGCCAGGCGCAGCAGGCGCTCGATGAAGCGCGCGGCCAGATCGGCCTGGTCGAGGCGTCGGGCATCCCGGTGGGGGACAACCCGCGCCAGGTCGTCAACATCTTTTCGCCGATGGACGGCGTCGTCATCGAACGGCCGGTGGAGCTCGGTGAGACGGTCACCGGTTCGGGTTCGTTCAACGCCGGCACCGTGATCTCGACGGTCGCCGACCTCGGGACCATGCTGGTCAAGGCGGGGGTCAACGAAGTGGACATCGGCAAGATCCATCTCGGCCAGGAAACGCGGATCACCCTCGACGCCTTCCCGCGTGTCGTCTTCATGGGCAGCATCAGCCGTATCGCCCCGGCCGCCCGCCTCGACGACCAGGTCAAGGTCTTCGATGTCGAGATCGCTCTCGACGAGCTCGGTCGCGAGCTGCGCACCGGGATGACCGCCAACATCGAGGTCCGTGGTGAGATCCGCGAACAGGTTCTCGCCATCCCCGTGGAATCGGTCTTCGTGCGCGGCGATGAGGAAGTGGTCTACGTCCTGCGCGACACGCCGTTGCCGAAGTCCGAGCCGGTAGATGATGTCGAGGACACCGAAAAGGACACCGAGACCGCCGAAGGCGACGCGCCGGCCGAACAGCCGTCCGCCGAAGAAAAGTGGCGCGACGACCCGCGGCAGGAGTGGCGGCGGTTTTACGAGGAGCGTCGGGTTGTGACCGGCATCGCCTCCACTACCGATGTCGAGATCGTGGAAGGGCTTGAAGACGGCGAGAAAGTGGCGTTGGCCGATCCTTCGAAGCCGAAAGAGGAGAATTCGTGATGCAATCGTTGATGAGCCTCAGCGGCATCACCAAGGTCTACGGCGAGGGTGACCTGGCGGTCGAGGCCCTCAAGGGTATTCAACTCGAGGTCGGAGTCGGCGATTACATCGCCGTGATGGGGCCGTCGGGCTCCGGGAAGTCGACCCTGATGCACATTCTCGGTCTCCTCGATTCGCCGACCGCGGGTTCCTACAAACTCGACGGTGAAGAGGTGGCAGGCTTTTCGCGCCGCAAGCTCGCTCACCTGCGCAACAAGAAGATCGGCTTCATCTTTCAGAACTTCAACCTGCTGCCCAGGGCCAGCCTGTTGCGCAACGTCGAGCTGCCGTTGCTGTACGGCGGAATGGGTCGCAAGGAGCGGCGCCAGCTCGCCTATGAGGCCTTGGCGAGAGTCGGGCTCGCGGATCGCGCCAGACACCGTCCCAACGAGCTCTCGGGCGGACAGCGCCAGCGCGGCGCCATCGCCCGCGCGATTGTCGGTCGCCCGCAGGTGATCATGGCCGACGAGCCCACCGGCAACCTCGATCAACAGACCGGGGGCGAGATCCTCGAGCTGTTTGACGAGTTGCGGGCCGGCGGCCAGACCTTGATCATGGTGACCCACGATCCGTCGATCGCGGCTCGCGCGCGGGAGACCATCCGGATCGTCGATGGCCTGGTCCTGGCGATTGGACAACAGGTCGCGGCATGAACCCGACCCAGTTCATCCAGGAGGGCTTTGTCGAGATTCGCGAGCACCTCGGCCGGACGCTGCTCCAGACCCTCGGCGTGATCCTCGGCGTGGCGTCGGTGGTGGCGACCCTCGGGATGACCGCCAGCATGGACGCACGGCATGATCTGTACATCAGCGAGTCGGGTGGCACTCTCCTCATGGGGATCTACAACCAACCTCCGGCCGTGCTCGAGATGACCGCCCGCCAGCGCGCGAAGACGGGACTCAAGCTCTCCGACGCAGCGGCCATCCGGGACACTATCGACGGCTACGACCTCGTGGTGGCCGAGATCTCCCGCAACCACCAGGTTCGGGCTGGCGCCACCGAAGAGCGTTTCCAGGTCACCGCCATCGAACCTCAATTCATGCAGATGCGCGAACTCGCGATGGGCAGCGGTCGCTATATCACCGATCACGATATGGAGACCGCGGCGGCGGTGGTGGTGCTCGGCTCCACCCGCGCCCGCGAGCTCTTCGGTACCGCGGACCCGGTCGGCAAGGCTCTCAACATCGACGGCAAGGCCTACACCGTGATCGGCGTGACGGCCGAGAAGATCTTCTTCTGGCAGCGCACCGACACCTACAACGCCCACGAGTGGCTCAACCGCCTGATCGTGGTGCCGATCACGTCTTACATGAAACGCCACCAGGAGGCGGGCGCCAAAAACATCGACGAACTCAACCTCAGGTTGCGCTCGTCAGAGGTCCACAAGGAAAGCCGTGACGCCCTCGAACTGTTGCTGCGTTCGCGCCACGGGATCGAGGACTTCGGGGTGTGGGACCGCGTGGAACGGATGGAGCAGGGCGCCCAGGAAGACATGATCTACAACGTCACCTTCCTCGCCTGCGGCATCATTTCGCTGCTGGTCGGCGGCATCGTCGTCACCAACATCATGCTCGCCTCGTTCACCGAACGGATGCGCGAGGTCGGGGTCCGCAAGGCCCTGGGAGCCACCGGTTGGCAGGTGTTCACGCAGTTCCTGATTGAGACCATGGTGGTCACGGTGTGTGGAGGGGGTCTCGGTCTCGCCCTCGGTATCGTATTCACCTTCGGCATCATGAGCGTCATGCAGATGGATATGACCATCACCCCAGTGATGGTGGTGGTGTCGGTGCTGTCGGCGGCGGTCGTCGGTTTCTTTTTCGGTATGTACCCCGCGGTCAAGGCCTCACGGCTCGACCCCGTGGTCGCCCTGCGGTACGAGTGAGGACACATGGTTATCGGCGAAGCTCTGCGAACGACGTTTACCGAGGTCTGGGCGCACAAGATGCGTTCGCTTCTGACCCTGTTCGGCGTGGTCCTCGGCACGATGGCGGTTGTGACCATGGTCAGCCTGATCGAGGCCGTCAAGGTGGAGATCTGGAGCGGGATCGACTCGCTCGGTCTGCGCGGCGTGCTCTTTGTCGGCGCCGAGACGCCGACCTCGAAGCTCGACATCAAACGCGCCCACCTGTCCGAAGGTCTGCGGCGGGAGGACGCCGCCGCATTGGTGGCGGGCAGCGACCAGATTTCCTCGGCCGCGCCGATCGCCTTTGCACAACAGGTGGTGGCGTGGGGAGATGCCAGTAAGAGCGTCCGCCTGACCGGGACCACCGCAGACTACGCCACGGTCTTCAACCGAGGGACCGAGACCGGTCGATACATTTCCGACCTCGACGTGGAGCGCCAACGCCGCGTTGTGGTGATCGGTCACTTCCTCGCCGAGGACCTGTTCAACGGCAGTGATGCGGTCGGGCAGTGGGTGAGGATCGGTGACCACCGCTTCGAGGTGGTGGGGGTGGGCGAACGGGTCGGTAACGAGATGATCAACGACGGCTGGAGCCGACGCGAGATGCAAGGGGCGACCATCCCATTGACCACCATGCAGGGCCTCTACGGGGGCGGCGATCGGGTTCCCTTGGTGGTAGTGAAGGTCCCCAACACGGACAACCTCGGTCAGCTGTACGCTCACGTCAAGAACCTCCTGTGGCGACAGCACAACCGGGTGGACGATTTCGAGGTCGAAAACGTCGCCGCCGAAATTCTCCAGGCCGAGGACGAGATCGACGAAATGATGCGGGGCTGGACGATCATCCTCTTCTCGATCTCGGCGATCTCTCTGGTGGTCGGAGGGGTGGGCATCTTTTCGGTTCTGCAGATCTCGCTCGCCGAACGGCTTTTCGAGATCGGTCTCCGGAAATCCATCGGCGCCGAGGACAGCGACATCTTGGTGCAGTTCCTGGTCGAGGCGGTCTTCCTGTCGGCCATCGGGGCGGTGATCGGGTTCGTGGTCGCGGTCGGAGTGTGCGCGGCGGCGGGCCAGTTCTTCGAGGCCGGTCTGCCGATCTCCGGATTCGCGGTCATGTTGGCGGTCGTCTTTGCCATCAGCGTCGGTCTGATCGCGGGTATCTACCCGTCGCTTCGCGCCGCTCGGCTGACCCCCGTCGAAGCGCTGGCGGGATAAACGTTCAAACGTTCAACGTTGAACGTTTAAACGTTTGCTGCCGCGTTAAGGGCCTGGGCGATATCCGCTTCGAGGTCAGCGGCGTCCTCGATCCCCACCGAGAGCCGGACCATGCCGTCGCCAATGCCGAGGCGTTGGCGCTCGTCCGGGGGCACCGAGGCGTGGGTCATTGTGGCCGGGTGGCAGACCAGCGATTCAACGCCGCCCAACGATTCTGCCAGGGTGAAGAGCTTGACCGTATCGCAAAAGACCGCCGCCTTCTCGACCGACCCGAGGTCGAACGCGATCATGCCCCCGAAACCAGACTGTTGCTGGCGGGCCAGGGCGTGCTGCGGGTGGTTGGCGAGACCCGGATAGAGGACTCTGCTGATCTCCCGTCGCGACAGCAGAAAGCTGGCCAGGTTCCTGGCGTTGGCCTCGTGCACGCCCATCCGCACCGCCAGCGTCTTGAGGCCGCGCAGGACCAGATAGGCGTCGAACGGGCCGAGGATCGCGCCGACGTTGTTCTGCACCGTGTGCAGGCGCTGGCCAAGTTCCGCTTCCCGGGCGATCACCACGCCGCCGACACCGTCCGAATGGCCGTTGAGGTACTTGGTGGTGGAGTGCACCACCAGATCGGCGCCGAAATCGAACGGCCGCTGCAGAACCGGTGTCAAGAAGGTGTTGTCGACCACCATCAGGGCACCGTGGTCGCGTGCGGTGGCGCCGACGGCGGCGAGATCCACGACGTGCATCAGGGGGTTGGAAGGGGTTTCGACAAAGATCATCCGGGTGCGGTCGGTGCAGGCGGCGGCAAACGCCGCGGGGTCGGCGGAGTCGACGAAGGTCACCTCGATACCGTGGCGCCTGGTGGTGGTGGTGAAGAGGCGGTAGGTGCCGCCGTAGAGGTTGTCGGCGGCCACCACATGATCGCCGGTCTCGAGCAGGTCGGTGACGGCGTCGATGGCCGCGAGCCCCGACGCAAATGCGATGGCGTCGGCGCCGCCTTCGAGCTCGGCCATCGCCCGCTCGAGGGCATTTCGGGTCGGGTTGCCGGTACGGGAGTACTCCCAACCACGGTGCTCGCCAAACTTTCGGTAGGCGTAGGTCGACGTGGCGTAGATGGGGACGTTAACCGCACCGGTTGCATCGTCGGGCTCGTATCCGGCGTGGACGCAGGTTGTACCAATTTTCATGGATTCTCCGGGAACTTCTCGTAGATGTCCTTCGACAGATAGCGCTCGGACGAATCGGGGATCAAGGTCACGACCCGCGTGCCGGCCCCGAGGCGTTGTGCCACCTGGACTGCTGCCCAAACCGCCGCCCCAGCCGACGAGCCGGCGAGAACGCCGCACTCCGCGGCCAGCCTGCGGACGTAGTGAAAGGCGCGGTCATCGGGCACGCTGATGATCTCATCGGCGACGTCGAGGTCCATCGTGGGATGAAGGACGCTCATGCCGATGCCCTCCATCTCGTAGGAGCCGGGCTCGCCGCCGCCGAGAATCGACCCTTTGGGTTCGACCGCAACAGCCAGGAGATTGGGGATCTCGGTCTTGAGAAACCGCGCGACTCCGGAGAACGTGCCGCCGGAACCACAACCGGCAACCAGCGCATCGATGTCGCCGCCCATCTGGTCGTAGATCTCCGGACCGGTGGTGGCGGCGTGGGCGCCGGGGTTGGCGATGTTGGAGAACTGATCCACGTAGACGGCGCCAGGAGTGGATTCTGCGATTTCCCGTGCCTTGCGCTGCGCGCCCGGGATTCCGTCCGCGGACGGTGTCACCACCACCTCGCCGCCGAGGGCGCGCATCAGACGTTGCTTTTCCACCGAAAACTGCTCCGGCACCACGAGGACCACCCGATAGCCCAGCCGTCGTCCCACCATGGCAAGCGCGAGTCCTGTGTTGCCGGCGGTCGCCTCGACGATGGTACCTCCGGGAATGAGTGAACCATCCGCTTCCGCGCACTTGATCAGGCTGAGTGCGATCCTGTCTTTGACCGAGAAACCGGGATTGAGACTCTCGAGCTTGGCCCAGACCTCTCCGCCGCCCGGCGCTTCGAGCTCCTTGAGGCGAAGGAGGGGCGTGTCTCCGATCAGATCGAGAATGGACTCAACAGTTTTCATCTCGTGATCCTACATGATCTCGATTCTCAGTTGAAGTCCACATTTCTCACCAACTTCCGACTGCGGCCGACGATGCATCCTACCCAGGCGTGCTTTCTCACTTTGGGGTGCTCTCCCCGCCGACAGCAGCGCACCGTGGCCGAAGGCTCGCTTTGGGGCGAGCCTATCGGACACGCGCTGATGGCGGTGAGACACAAGCGCCAAGGGCGCGCCGTAACGTGCTGGGAAGTACGAGCCGCGCCCCAAGGCGAGAAAACCCGCCTGGCCGCGGCGCCTCGTCGCCCTCGCGACGAAACCTGGTGAGAGATGTGTGCTTGGCCCGAGAGAGATCAGGAGATGGCGCTTCGAATGGCGAGGTCGAGTTCCAGGTTTTCGAACGGATACCCGGCTTCTTCGAGGGCCCTCGGACGGACTCTCTGAGAGGCGAGCAGCAGGGCATCGCCCATCTCGCCG
>CAVQQV010000048.1:0-21154 GCA_963714885.1 Candidatus Sulfomarinibacteraceae bacterium
CTACCGCATCACCGCGGCGCTCGGCGCCGGCGGGATGGGGGAGGTGTGGCGGGCGACACGACGAGAAGCTGGGACGCGAGGTCGCGCTCAAAGTCCTGCCGGAGGCGTTCGCCGCCGACCCGGAACGTCTCGCGAGGTTCGAGCGCGAGGCCAAGGTCCTCGCCAGCCTCAACCACCCCAACATCGCCCATCTCTACGGCCTCGAGACCGTGGACACCCAAATGGCAGCCGGGACGGCTGCCCCACAAGGCAGCCAGGCTGATGCTGAAGGGCTTGTGGGGCACGCGTCCCGCGTGCCATCCGAGACGGTTGCACAAGGCAGCAGCGCGAGGCAGGCTCATGCGCCACACGGGTCGGCCGAGAATTCGAAATTCGAAATTCGAAATTCGAGATCCGAAGTGCCCGCGTCCGAGGTCACCTTCCTCGTGATGGAACTGGTCGAAGGCGAGGACCTCTCCGAACGGATCGCGCGCGGCGCGATCCCGATCGACGAGGCCATTCCGATCGCGCTTCAGATCGCCGAGGCCCTCGAAGCTGCGCACGAGGCGGGCATCGTCCACCGCGATCTCAAACCGGCCAACATCAAGCTCACCGACGACGACGTGGTCAAGGTCCTCGACTTCGGGCTCGCCAAGGCGTGGGAGACGGAAGCAGGCGATTCCAGTGTGTCGCTCTCACCCACGTTGACCCGACACGCCACACTCGAGGGCGTCATCCTCGGCACCGCGGCCTACATGAGCCCGGAACAGGCAAAGGGCAAGAAGGTCGACCGCCGGGCCGACATCTGGGCATTCGGCGTCGTCATGTGGGAGATGCTGACCGGCACGAAGCTGTTTGCTGAAGAGACCGCCTCCGAAACCCTGGCTGCGGTGCTCAAGGACGAACCCGATTGGGAGTCGCTCCCCACAGAAACTCCGCGCCGACTGGTCGAGCTGCTGCGCCGCTGTCTGCAACGCGACCCGCGCCGGCGCCTGCACGACATCGCCGACGGACGGTTGGATCTCGAGGATCTTTTGTCCCCGAGTGCTCAAGACGTTGATCTCGTCGCGGTACCATCCCGCGGTTCGTCGCGATCCCGGATTGCCGGCGGCGTCTTTGTTGGCCTTGCAGCCGGTCTCCTGATCTCGGCGTTGTGGTGGTTGTCCCGTGGCGAATCACCGGCACCGGTCCCGATTCTTTCCTTTCGCCCCGTCACCCAGTTTTCCGGTCTCGAGGTCCAGCCGACCCTGTCCCCCGACGGCCGGTTCGTGGCCTACGCGAGCAATGCCGATGGCGATTGGGACATCTACCTGATGCGAACGAGCGGCGGGAATCCGATCAACCTCACGGCAGGATCGGGAGAAGCCGACATGCAGCCGGCTTTTTCGCCGGATGGAGAAGAGATCGCCTTCCGGTCGGAGCGCAACGGAGGCGGCCTCTTCATCATGGGCGCCACCGGCGAGTCGGTCGTCCGCGTGACCGATCACGGCTTCAACCCCGCCTGGACTCCCGACGCATCCGCGCTCGTCTTTTCGACCGAGAGTGTCACCGAAAACCCCCTCTCCCGGGCCATCGACAGCCCGCTGTGGGCGGTCAATATCGCGACTCGTGCCATCCGGCAGCTGGCCGACGTCGAGGACGGAGTGCAACCTTCGGTTTCGCCGGACGGGCAGCGGGTCGCGTATTGGGGTCTACCGATTGGTACCGGGCAACGCGACATCTGGACGGTTGGCATCGACGGCACCGGCGTGGTGCCGGTGACCTCGGATGCGCCCGTCGACTGGAACCCGGTGTGGTCGCCGGACGGCTCCTTCCTCTACTTCTCGAGCGATCGAGGCGGCGGTCTCAACCTCTGGCGGGTTCCGATCGACCAGTCTACCGGCGAGGTTTTGGGTCCTCCCGAACCGATCACGACACCATCACGATGGAGCGGTCACACGAACTTCGCGGCTGATGGCGCCAGCTTCGTATTCACCAGTCTTGACCGGCGCGCGAATCTCTCGGTGATCGGTGTGGATCCTGCGTCCGGGCGGCCGATCGGTCTGCCAGAACCGATCACACGTGGCAATCGCTCGTATGAGTGGGTGAGCCCGTCGCCCGACGGGGTGTGGATCGCCGTTGCGACCACCGACGGCCAGGAGGACATCTGGGTCATCAGTCGCGACGGCCTGGAGGTGCGGCGTCTGACCGACGACCCCTTCCGGGATCGCGGGGTCCAGTGGTCGCCGGATGGGACGCGGATCGCGTTTTATTCGGATCGCAACGGCAAGTACGAGCTGTGGGCGATTCGTCCTGACGGCAGCGGCCTTCAACAACTGACCACAACGGATATCTGGGTCGATTTCGGCGTGTGGTCACCCGACGGGACGCGAATCACGACCCAACTCGGGAGTCAACGGACCGTGATTTTCGATCTCCGGGGGGAGTTGCCCACCCGGCCCACCGAGGACCTACCCCCCATCGGAGACGGAACGGTGCTGTCGCCTTCGGCCTGGTCGCTTGATGGACGGACCCTTCTCGGACTCGCCCTCAAGCCCGATGGCAGCCCGGCGGAGCACGTGGTGGCGTGGGATTTTCAGGACGGCACCTACCGCAGGATGATGGTCGGCGATTCGGAGAGCGGTGCCCCGATTCAGCTCGGAAAATGGCTGGGCACCACTTCGAAGATCGTTATTTCACGTGATGGTGCGCTGTACCTGGCCGATGTCGTCAACGGCGAGGAGAGCCTGCTCCTCGAGCCGGGACCCGGAGAGGTGTACAGCAAGCCGGAGCCCCGCGAGGACGGCAGAGAGATTTTCTTTTTGCAGGAAGAGCACCAGGCGGATGTGTGGCTCGCGGCCGTCACCGGAGGAGGCGCGTTGTGATCGGCACGACCCTCGCCCACTACCGCATCACCGCGGCCCTCGGCGCCGGCGGGATGGGGGAGGTGTGGCGGGCGCACGACGAGAAGCTGGGCCGCGAGGTGGCGCTCAAGGTCCTGCCGGAGGCGTTCGCCGCCGACCCGGAGCGTCTGGCGCGGTTCCAACGCGAAGCGAAAGTCCTCGCGAGCCTCAACCACCCCAACATCGCCCACCTGTACGGTCTCGAAAACCTCGAGATCGATGAAAAAGCCGTAGGGGAGGGGTTTATCCCCTCCCGTGGTGACGAGCGGGCGGGGATAAACCCCGCCCCTACGACGGTCCATATGATCGTGATGGAATTGGTGGAAGGCGAGGATCTCTCCGAACGCATCCAGCGCGGCGCGGTCCCGAGCGACGAAGCAATTCCGATCGCGCGGCAGATCGCCGAGGCGCTGGAGGCGGCGCACGAGGCGGGAATCGTCCACCGCGATCTCAAACCGGCCAACATCAAGCTCACCGACGACGGCGTGGTCAAGGTGCTCGACTTCGGGCTCGCGAAGGCGTGGGAGAGCGACGGTGGCGACTCCAGCATCTCCATGTCGCCGACGATGACCCGGAACGCCACGGTCGAGGGCCTGATCCTGGGCACGGCGGCCTACATGGCTCCCGAACAGGCGCGGGGCAAAAAAGTCGACCGCCGGGCGGACATCTGGGCGTTCGGCGTGGTCCTGTGGGAGATGCTGACGGGCCGCAAGCTCTTCGAGGGCGAGACCGTGACCGATGTGCTGGCCGCCGTGGTCCGCCAGGAGATCGACCTGGATGAACTTCCGCGGACCACGCCGGCGACCTTTCGCCGTCTGCTCGGACGCTGCCTCGACCGCGACCCCCGCCAGCGGCTGCGCGACATCGGCGAAGCGAGAGTCGCACTGGCCAGGCTGCCGGAGGCCGACGAGGCTTCTTCGCCACCAAACGGCCGGGTGTGGCTGACCCGTCGTTCCTTCGCCGTCACCTCGGTGCTGACGGGCGTCGGTGCGGTGCTCGGTTTCGGGATCGGCCGCCGGGTCGCGGGGCCGGGCGCCGTCAGCGCGGTCGCGGGGTCGCTGGAGATCACGCGGCTGACCAGTTCGGGCAACGTGATCGCTGCGGCGATCTCGCCCGATGCCCGCTACATCGCGTACGTCGAGTCGGATCAGGGCCTCCAGAGCTTGTGGCTGCGGCAGCTCGCGAGCGGTCAGACGCTGCGGCTCATCCTCGAGCGGCCGGTTGCCTACTGGGGGCTCACCTTCAGCCCAGACGGCAACAACGTGGTTTTCGGCCTGAGGTCGCCGGGCGATCCGGACGGTGCCTTCTTTTCAATCTCGACCCTCGGCGGCGCACAGAGGCGTCTGCTGAGCGGCATCGACTCGGCCCCCGCATTCTCATCGGACGCGCAACGGATGGCCTTCGTCAGAACCCGCTTTCCGTCAGCCGAAGAGTCCGCCCTGATGGTCGCGGCCGCCGACGGCTCGGACCCGAAGGCGCTTGCCGTCTACCGCCTGCCGGAATTCGTGGCACCGATCTTTTTCGCCGGACCGACCTGGTCCCCTGACGGGAGCCGCATCGTCACGGCGGTGGGTCGCCTCGGCAGCGCGATCG
Source organism: Candidatus Sulfomarinibacteraceae bacterium (assembly GCA_963714885.1). Taxonomy (GTDB): domain Bacteria; phylum Acidobacteriota; class Thermoanaerobaculia; order Thermoanaerobaculales; family Sulfomarinibacteraceae; genus Sulfomarinibacter. Next base: position 4,455 of record CAVQQV010000048.1, read on the forward strand.
CCGACGCCCGTGCCCGGCTCGATTCGGTGGCGCTGGCCGATGGGTCGGTGTCAGTATTTTCGGATCCGGGCTGGCTCCAGGCCGCGCAGGCGCAGTTCCTTCCCGACGGGCGCAGCCTGCTCGTGATTGCGCGCGCCTCCCAGCAGTTCAACTCGCAGATCTGGCACGTCAGGTCGACGGGAGGAGAAGCCTCGCCGGTGACGAACGACCTCGACGACCACCGGATCATCTCGCTGTCGGACGACGGCGGCTCACTGGTGACTGTTTCAGGTGATGTCTCGTCGGCGATCTGGGTCGGGCCGCCCGATGGCAGCGCTCGCCCTCGCCGCCAGACCTGGGCCAAGCTGGACGGCTTCAGAGGCCTCTGCTTTTTGCCCGATGACCGCCTCGTCTACACCACTGAAGACGGCGGCCGGTGGAGCCTGTGGACGATGACACCCGACGGCGGCGAACGGGCACCGCTGGCGACGCTGGCACCGAGCGAGACCATCCTCGGGGTGGCGGTTTCTGGGCAGGGCAACGTGTTCTTCAGCGTGCGCACGAGCGCCGGGATCGAGATCCGTGTCGCCGGCGCCGACGGCTCCGACAAGGGTGTGGCGGTGCGCGATGTCAGCAACGACTCAATCAGCGTGGCGCGGGACGGAACCCTGGTCTACGGCTCGTACGTCGGTGGTGCGCCGCGGCTCTTTCGGCTCGATGCCGTGGGCGCGTCACCGGTTCCGGTGACTGGCAGGTTGGGGTTCGTACCGTCGATCGAGCCTTCGGGGAAAAGGATCGCCTTCTATTCCATTGACGAGGCGGAGCGGTTTCGCATCGACGTCGTTCCCCGGGATGGCGGCGAACCGATCTGGAGCACTCCCGCAGACCCACCGAATGCCACCAGCCGACTGGTTCTCAGGGAGGACGGGCTCTTCCTGAACACCGTGCCCGGTGATCGCACCAACGTCTGGCTGCTGCCCCTGGACGGGTCCGCGCCCCGCAGGATCACGAACTTCGACGACCAGAACCTCTTCGACTTCGCGTTCTCGGACGATGGACGCACTCTGGCCGTCGCGCGCGGGCCCCGTGTCCGCGACGCCGTGCTCGTCAAGGGCTTCCCGGGCTCGCCGACGGGAGTGCACGGATGATCGGCACGACCCTCGCCCACTACCGCATCACCGCGGCCCTCGGCGCCGGCGGGATGGGGGAGGTGTGGCGGGCCCACGACGAGAAGCTCGGCCGCGAGGTGGCGATCAAGGTCCTGCCGGAAGAGTTCTCCGCGGACCCTCAACGGCTCGACCGCTTCGAGCGCGAGGCGCGGGCGGTGGCCTCGCTCAACCACCCCCATATCGTGACCATCTATTCGGTGGAGGAAGTCGGGAGCATCCACTTTCTGACCATGGAGCTGGTCGACGGGCGGACGCTCGAGAAGATGATCCCGGACGGCGGCTTCGACCTCGAGCGATTCTTCGAGCTGGCGACGCCGCTGGCGGAGGCGATCTCGGCGGCGCACGACAAGAGTGTGATCCACCGCGACTTGAAGCCGGCGAACGTGATGGTCGATGGCGGCGGCCGGGTCAAGGTCATGGATTTCGGTCTCGCCAAGCTTCAGGACGCGAAGGACGCATCGGATTCGAGCGAGCTCCCCACCGAGGCCCTGACCGGGATCGGCACGATCGTCGGCACCGTGCCCTACATGTCGCCGGAGCAGGTCGAGGGCCTCGTCGTCGACCACCGCACCGACATCTTCTCGCTCGGGGTCCTGCTGTACGAGATGGCGCTTGGCGAAAGGCCCTTCAAGGGCTCGACCTCGCCGGCCCTGATGTCGTCGATCCTCAGGGATGTGCCTCCCTCCGTGGTCGAAATGCGCGCCGACCTGCCGCGCCACCTCGCGCGGATCATCGGCCGCTGTCTCGAGAAGGACCGCCGCGACCGCTACCAGACGGCGCGCGACGTCTTCAACGAGCTCAGGGCGCTGAAGCGGGAAACCTCCGGGGAGTCGGTCGCTTCTGCGGCTCCTCGGGTCGTGCCCGTTCGACGCGCTGCAACCGCATCCTCGGGCAGCCGCCTCCGACCGGGCCGCGATCGTGCCATCGCGGTGGCGTCGTTTCGCGCGCCCGCCTCGGATACGGCTCTTGCGGGCCTCGCCGAGGGTCTTGCCGAGGACATCACGAGCGGTCTCGCCCGGTTTCCCTATCTGACGATCATCGATGGTGCTCAGCTTGGACTGGGCGAGGATTCCGGCGCGACGACGCCAGGCCATGGTGTGCGCTACATCCTGCGCGGCGGTCTGCGCAGTGCGGGCCCCGATCTGCGCCTCAGCGTGCAGCTCGTGGAGGTCGAGACCGGCGCCCACGTGTGGTCCGAGGCCTACGACCGCCGGTTCGAGGGTGCGAACCTCTTCGAGTTGCAGGACGACCTGACCGACCGGATCGTGTCAACGGTGGGCGACTACTCGGGTGTGATGGCGCGGTTGGTCGCTGCAGACCTTCGCGCTCTGCCCGACGAAGCGATGACCGTCGATGACTGGATCATGCGCGCGGTCTGCTTCGTGCAGGTCATCCAACCGCCCGAGGAGCACGCCGCGATTCGCGACGGGCTCGAAGATATGGTCGAGCTGCATCCGGACAACGCGGAGGCCCACGCGTGGCTCGCGAACGCCTACGTCAACGAGTTCGCCTTCGGGTTCAACGCTCTGGAGGACCCGATCGGACGCTCGTTGCAGATGGCGCAGCGGGCCGTCGATCTCGATCCGACCTCCCAGGCGGGCTGGCTCAATCTGGCCGGAGGGCACTTCTTCCTCGGCGACCTGGCGGCGTTCGAGGCTGCAGCCACCAGGGCGATGGCGCTCAACCCGAGGAACTCCTACGCGATCGCCTACATGGGGTTGTGCTTCGGGAACTCGGGGCAACGGGAGACGTGGAGCAGAACTCGGGACCCGGGCCTGTGCCCTCAACCCGCACCACCCGAGTGGTACCCGTTCGTCAATTTCTACCTCCACTATGCACGCGAAGAGTACGAGGATGCCTGTCTGGTGGTGAAAGGGATGAACTGGCCCAAGTTCCCCTATACCCACATCAACTTCGCCGCGGCGTGCGGACAGCTCGGCCGGCCGGACGAGGCCCGGACATCCATCAAGACGCTGCGCGACTCCTTCGGCTTCGACCTCGAGGCCGTGCGCAAGGAGTTCGTCAGATGGGGCCACACAGAGGACTTCGTCGAACACATCCTGGACGGGCTGCGCAAGGCGGGAATGGGCGATGACGCGGGTTCGCCGCAGTCGTTCGTTGTCAACGGGCCAAAGCGGTCCAAGCAGTCCGCCCCCAAGCAGGCAGCGAGTTCGACCTGAACTCCATCGTCGTGCTGCCCTTCGTCAACATGAGCGAGGACTCGGCCAACGAGTTCTTCGCAGACGGCGTGACCGAGGAGATCCTGACCAGCCTGTCGAAGATCCGCGGTCTTCGCGTGATCTCCCGCACGTCGGCCATGACCTACAAGGGCACGTCGAAATCGATTCGCGAGATCTCGGCCGAGCTCGAAGTGGGAACGGTGCTCGAGGGGTCGGTGCGGCGGGCGGGCGACCGGGTCCGGGTGACGGCTCAGCTCATCGAGGCGGCCACCGACCGGCATCTGTGGAGCGAGAGCTACGACCGCGATCTCGAGGACATCTTCGAGGTCCAGAGCGATGTCGCGGTCGAGATCGCGCGCGCCCTCGAGACCGAGCTCGCGAGCGACGTCGTGGCGCAGATCAGGCAGCGTCCCACCGAGAACATGGAGGCCTACGATCTCTACCTCAAGGGACGGCAGGGGGTGCGAACGCTGGTGGCGCCGGAGGTCGCTCGTGGCATCGAACAACTCGAGCAGGCCATCGCTCTCGACCCGGATTTCGCTGCGGCCTGGGCGCACCTCTCCCTGGGGCATCTGTTCTCCGCCTATTGGGGCGCCGCTCGCGGTCGCGAGGACTTCGACGAGGCCCGCAGGGCGGCCGACCGAGCCCTCGAGCTCGATCCGGACAGTGCCCTGGCGCGGGTCGGCCGGGCAGGGGTCCGCTCCCACCTCGACCTCGATTGGGACGGCTCGGTCGCCGACCTCCGCGAGGCGATCGAGATCGATCCGACCGAGATCGACGCCTACTTCTGGTTGGGCGTGACCTTTTTTCTCATGGGGCGGTTCGACGAGTCCGTCGCGACGCACGAGATCGCGTACTCGATGGATCCGCAGAGCCCGAACATCATTTCGCAGCTCGGGCTTGTCCTGTGTTACGCCGGTCGGCAGGAAGAGGGCGAGCGCATGCTGCGCGACGGGATCGAGCAGCACCCCGTCTTTTTCGATCTGCCCAACTTCCTGGGCATTGTCCTCAAGAGGCGGAATCTCTTCGACGAGGCTGCGCGTTGGCACGACCGCACGAGCGAGCTCACCGGCCGGCACCCGTTCTTCGAAGCGATGCGCGCGTCGAACTTGAAACTGGCCGGCGAGGAAGAAGAGGCCGGAAGGGTCTTGGATCGGCTGGAAGGGGACGATCCGCGGATGGACAGTGCCGTCCGCGGGATGCGTGCCATCGCCGAACGCGATGTGGATGGGGCGCTCGAGCTTCTCTCGACCGCGGTCGACCAGCGCCTGCCGTTGGTCTTCTGGTTCCGACCGGCGGTGCACGACAACGAGTTCCCCGCAGACCACCCCGGAGTGCGGGCCTTGTGGCGGCGGCTGTGGCCCCAGGACCCAGCGTTGTCAGAAATCGAAGAACCATCCGAGACCGGAAGCAAGGCCGTGGCGGTGCTGCCGTTCACCGACATGAGCCCCGGCCGGGACCAGGAATGGTTCTGCGAGGGCGTCGCCGAGGAGATCCTCAACGCGCTGGCGGCGCTTCCGGAGCTGCGGGTTGCGACGCGGACCGCCGCCTTCCGCTTCAAGAACCAGGACCGAGACATCGCCGCCATCGGTGAGACTCTCGGCGTCACCACCCTGCTCGAGGGCAGCGTGCGGACGGCGGGAACTCGGTTGCGGGTCACGGCCCGCCTCGTCAATGCCGTCGACGGCTACCAGCTGTGGTCCGAGAAATTCGACCGCGAGATGGCCGACGTCTTCGAGGTCCAGGACGAGATCGCGGCGAGGGTGGTGGAAGCGCTCGAGATCAGCATACTGGGCACTGCGGAGGTCGGCGGGTCCGAGCGCCACAGCGCCGACATCGAGGCCTACCACCTCTACCTCAAGGCACGCCACGCCCGCTACTCGAAGCTCGACCTGAAGACCGCACTCGAGTGCTTCGAGGGGGCCGTGCGGCGTGATCCGGGCTATTCCCTGGCTCGCATCGGGTTGGCGGAGACCCTGGTCGTGCTGTCCATGTACGGCTTCGTGCCGCCGAACGAAGGCATGACGAGAGCGCGGGATGAGCTTCGGCAGGCAGGGGAAGCGACGAGGGAGTCCGCCGAGGCGTGGGCCGTGGAAGGCCTGATCCGGCTGGTCTACGATTGGGACACCTCGTCGGCGCACGCAGCTTTCGACCGCGCGATCGAGCTGAACCCGGCAAGCGTCACGGCGGTCGCGTGGCGTTCTTGGGCGTTGGTGGTCGACGAGCGCTTCGAAGAGGCGTTCGATCAGGCCCGCAAGCTGGTGGCTCTCGAGCCCCAGTCGTCCTACGTCAACACGATGGCGGCGATCACGTTCCTCATTGCGAATTCCACGGATGAGGCGATCCGCCTGTCGGGGACCGCGGTCCGTCTCGAGCCCGACTCACTGCTCGGAACCTGGTTACACGGTGTCGCGAACGCCGCTGCCGGTCGCTGGGACGAGGCGGACGAGTGGCTCGGCCGCGCCGTCGAGCGTTCCGGCCGAGCTCCGGTCTTTCTCGGTCTCGTGGGGTGGTGTCGGGCGGCATCCGGTCGTCCGGACGCGGCGCGCGAGATTCTGGCCGAGCTCGAGGATCGGTCCGCTGCGGAGTACGTGTCGCCGTACTTCCGGATCTGGGCGGTCAGCGAGCTCGGCCAGCCGGACGCGACGCGAAGCCTTCTCGAGCAGGCGCTCGAGGATCGTGCCAGCCTCCTCGCCATCACGGGCTTCCCGCCCCATCGAAAACTCCTGGCCGAGCCGCTGATGCAGGAGCTTGTCGAGAAACTTCGCGGCGGAGCGGCGCCGGAGGGATCGGCATGATTGGTACGACCCTCGCCCACTACCGCATCACCGCGGCCCTCGGCGCCGGCGGGATGGGGGAGGTGTGGCGCGCGACCGATGAGAAGCTGGGTCGTGAGGTGGCGCTGAAGGTGCTGCCTGCGGATTTTGCGGCGGACCCGGAGCGTCTGGCCAGGTTCGAGCGCGAGGCGAAGGTGCTGGCGAGCTTGAACCATCCGAATATCGCCCACCTCTACGGTCTCGAGAGCGTGAACACCCAAATGGCAGCCGGGACGGCTGCCCCATCCGGCTCCGCCAAGGGCTCCGCCGGGACAAGCAATGATGAGCTTGTGCGGGCGGAGCCCGAAGGGCGAAGCCCCATGGGGCACGCGTCCCGCGTGCCAGACACGGATTCAGCGCGTGAGCCTCATGTCCCACAAGGGTCCCAGGCTGATGAAGATCGGTTTGTGGGGCACGCGTCCCGCGTGCCAATCGGAGGTTCAAGCCCCACCACCTTCTTGGTTATGGAATTGGTGGAAGGGGAGGATCTCTCCGAACGCATCGCGCGCGGCGCGATCCCTTCCGACGAGGCGATCCCCATCGCCCTCCAGATCGCCGATGCGCTCGAAGCTGCGCACGAGGCGGGGATCGTCCACCGCGATCTCAAACCGGCCAACATCAAGCTCACCGAAAACGGCACGGTCAAGGTGCTCGATTTCGGGCTCGCCAAGGCGTGGGAGAGCGACGGCGGCGACTCCAGCATCTCCATGTCGCCGACGATGACCCGCAACGCCACGATGGAAGGCGTGATTCTCGGCACGGCCGCCTACATGAGTCCCGAACAGGCGCGCGGGAAGAGGGTTGATCGTCGCGCCGATGTCTGGTCCTTTGGCGTCGTCTTGTGGGAGATGCTCACCGGCCGCAAGCTCTTCGAGGGCGAGACGGTGTCGGATGTGCTCGCCGCGGTGTTGCGGGCCGAGATCCCGTGGGACGAGCTCCCGCAATCGACGCCTTTTGCGGTCGAACGACTTCTCCGCAGGTGTCTCGCGCGAGAACCCGAGCGTCGGTTGCGCGACATGGGTGATGCGGGCCTCGAGCTTCGGGAACCGTCCGAGCCGCAGCCCCAGGTTCGCGGAAAACGGGTTCGTCCGATTCGGCGGACCCTGCTGTGGATCGCGGCGATCGGCGGACCGGTCACCGCTCTGTTGGTGACTGGCGCGGTTTTTTCAGGCCTGTTCAGTCATTCGAAATCGACCTCGCCGCAAAGGGTGGTGTCGAACCTCTCCGCGCCCGAAGGTCATTCCTTTGACCTGAACGGTGGTCCGCCCGCCGTATCGCGCGACGGCCGGAATGTGGCCTTTCTGGCACGCGAACCGGACGGGCAGCGCTTTGTCTTCGTGCGCTCACTCGACAACGCCGACGCCCGCCGGCTCGACGACACGCGCGGGGCGGAGATGCCCTTCTGGTCGCCGGACGGCCGGTCCCTCGGGTTCTTTGCCGATGGCAAGCTCAAGAAGATCGGGTTGGAGGACGCGAGGGCGGAGGTCCTGGCCGAGGCGCCGCAGCCGCTCGGGGCTTCGTGGGCGGATGACGACACGATCATCTTTGTCGGTGACTACAATTCACCACCGCGGTTGATTGCAGCCGACGGTGGCGACGTGCGGCAGTTGCCGGTTCCCTTTCCGGGTTTACTGTCCACGTGGTATGCGTGGCCCAGGATCATCCCCGGGGGGACGCACTACCTCTTTGTTCTGCAAGATCTCGGAGGTTCGAGATCCGGTACCTATGCGGCCGCGCTGACGGGCGATCCACAGCCGGTGTTGTTGACCCGGACGATGTCCAGAGTCGAGCTGGTGGAACCGGGTTGGCTGCTCTTCTGGGAGGAGGGGTACCTCAAGGCCTATCCCTTCGACGCGCAACGACTCGAGATCGGCTCGGAAAGCGTCAATCTGGCGGAGGTCGGCTGGTCCTCGTTTTCGTTTTCCGGCCGGTTTGCAGCATCGCTGTCGGGGATCCTTGTCTATCAGCGCGGGACCGGTCAATTCGGTGATACGGAGATCGTGACGGTTGATCGGACCGGGCGCCAGCTTTCGTTGGTGGGGTCTCTGGCCGAGTACTACTCGCCGGCGGTCTCGCACGACGGGCGACGGGTGGCGGTCGACATCACCGATATTCAGAAGACGCAGGGCGACGTCTGGGTCTTCGATCTCGAACGCGGAACCCGGACCCGTCTCGCGGCCGGCCCTATCGATGAGTCCCGCCCGGTGTGGCGCCCCGACGACAGCGAGGTGTTCTTCCGGCGCGTGCCCGACATTTATGTTCGCGATGTCGAGGGAGCGAGACCGGAACGAGCCGTCACATCGAACGACCTCAACTCCGAGCCTGACGACATCGATCCGAGCGGTCGGTTCTTGCTCTACAGCCTCGAGTCGGAAAACGACGTGGACCTGTGGGTGCTCGAGTTGGAATCCGGCGAGGAGCGGCCGTGGCTCGACGAGCCGTACGCTGAACGCGATGGGCAGTTTTCGCCGGATGGTCGATGGGTGGCCTATGGGTCGGAAGAGTCCGGCCCGAGCGAGATCCACGTGCGGAGCTTCCCCGGCGGCGAAGAGCGGTTCGTGATCTCCGGTGGCGGCGGGAGAACTCCGATCTGGAGCCGTGACGGCAGCGAGCTCTTCTATTACTCGGCCCAATCCGAAATCACGGCGGTCCCGGTGACCTGGACCGGCGGGAGACCCGTTTTCGGCAGACCGGCGCCTCTCTTTCGGGTGATTCTCCGGTCGAGCGATCACAGCTATGACGTGTTCCCCGACGGCGAGCGTTTTCTGATCAATCGCATGGTGACGGAAACCGACGAGAGGTCGTTGGTCCTCGTCCAGGGTTGGCAACGGGAGCTCGAATCCAGATGATCGGCACGACCCTCGCCCACTACCGCATCACCGCGGCCCTCGGCGCCGGCGGGATGGGGGAGGTGTGGCGGGCGACCGACACCAAGCTGGGGCGGGATGTCGCGCTCAAGGTTCTGCCGGCGGAGTTTGCCGACGACGCCGGGCGGCTCGATCGTTTCGAGCGCGAGGCGCGCGCGGTGGCTTCGCTCAACCACCCCCACATCGTCACCATCTACTCGGTCGAGGACGCCGATGGCATCCGCTTCCTGACCATGGAGTTGGTGGAGGGGAAGACGCTCGACGGGATGATCCCGGACGGCGGGTTCGACCTCGCGATCTTCTTCGATCTGGCGACGCCGCTGGCGGAAGCGATCTCGGCGGCCCACGACAAGAGCGTCATCCACCGCGATCTCAAACCGGCCAACGTCATGGTCGACGGCGAGGGCCGGGTCAAGGTGATGGACTTCGGGCTCGCCAAGCTGCAGGAGACCAAGGACTCGTCCGACTCGAGCGAGCTCCCCACCGAGGCCCTGACCGGGATCGGCACCATCGTCGGCACGGTGCCCTACATGTCGCCCGAACAGATCGAGGCCAAGGTCGTCGATCACCGCACCGACATCTTCTCGCTCGGGGTGCTGCTCTACGAGATGGCGACCGGAGAGCGGCCGTTTCGGGGCGAGAGCTCACCGGCGCTGATGTCGTCGATCCTCAGAGACGCGCCGCAGTCGGTGGTCGAAATGCGCAGCGACCTGCCGCGCCACCTGGGCCGGGTGATCGGCCGCTGTCTCGAAAAGGACCGCCGCGACCGCTACCAGACCGCGCGCGACGTCTTCAACGAGCTGCGCGCCCTCAGGCGGGAGTCATCCGGAGAGTCGTTCGCGTCTGTGAGCCGCCCGGCTCAGCCCACCCAGGCCGCGGCGAAAGATCCCGCGCGATTGTCGTCGCGCCCTTCCGCGCTCCGACGGCGAACCAGGAGCTCACGGCGCTGGCCGAAGGACTGGCCGAGGATATCGCGGCCGGGCTTGCCCGTTTTCCCTATCTCACCATCCTCGACGGCCCCGAGTTCGGTCTCAGCCAGGATTCGACCGCGGCTGCTCGCAGCCATGGTGCGAGGTGGGTGCTGCGCGGCGGGCTGCGAAGTGCGGGGCCCGAGATGCGGCTCAGCGTGCAACTCGTGGAGGTGGAAACGGGCGCCCACGTCTGGTCCGAGAACTACGACCGTCTCCTCGAGGGTGAGAGCCTCTTCGAGCTGCAGGACGGTTTGACGGATCGGATCGTAGCCACGGTTGGCGACTACTCGGGCGTCATTCCACGGTTGGTGGTGAATGAGCTTCGCGCCACGGACCACGACGAGATGACCTCCGACGACTGGATCATGCGCGCGGTGTGTTTCAACCAGATCGTCTACCCGCCCGAGGAGCACGCCGCAATCCGCGACGGACTCGAGGCCGTCATCGAGCGGGAGCCGAATCACGCCGAGGCGCACGCTTGGCTGGCGGCCTTCTACAGGGCAGAGCACAAATTCCAGTACAACGTACTGGACGATCCCATGGGGCGTTCGTTGCGCGCTGCCCAACGCGCCGTTGACCTCGATCCGACCTCTCAGGCGGGATGGGACGCCCTCGCCGCTGCCCACTTCTTTCTCGGCGACCTGCCGGCGTTCGAGGCCGCGGTTCCGCGAGCCATCGCCCTCAACCCGAGGAACTCCTTCACCACCGCTTTCCTGGGGATGTTGATCGGGCATACCGGGCAATGGGAGCGCGGGTCTCAGCTCGGACTCCAGGCGTGTGCCCTCAACCCCCATCACCCGGAGTGGTACCTCTTCGCCACCTTTTACCTCCACTACGAACGCGGTGAGTATGAGGAAGCGTTCGCGGTGTCGAAGCGGATCAACTGGCCGCAGATTCCCTACTCGCACGTCAATCTCGTTGCCGTGTGCGGTCAGCGCGGCCGGCCGGATCAGGCCAGGGCGTCGATCGAGGTGCTGCGCGAGACCTTCGGCTTCGATGCGGCGACAGTGCGTGACGAGTATCGAAGGTGGGGGCACTCGGAGAACCTGATCGATCACATCGTGGACGGACTCATGAAGGCCGGGTTCGAAGGTGATGCGAGCCCTCCGCCCTCGTCCGGGGTTATGCCCTTCTCGCAGCTCGGGGCGGAAACGGTAAAGGACGGCGCGTCGGACGTGAAATCGATCGCGGTGCTGCCCTTCGTCAACATGAGTGAGAACTCTGCCAACGAGTTTTTCAGCGACGGGGTGACGGAAGAGATTCTCACCAACCTGTCGAAGATCGCCGGGCTGCACGTGATCTCGCGCACCTCGGCCATGACCTACAAAGGCACGTCGAAGTCGCTCCGCGAGATCGCTTCCGAGCTCCAGGTCGGAACGGTGCTCGAGGGGTCGGTTCGGCGAGCGGGCGACCGGGTCCGGGTAACGGCGCAGCTCATCGAGGCCGCCACCGACCGGCATTTGTGGAGCGAGCAGTACGACCGCGACCTCGAGGACATCTTTGCCATTCAGAGCGACGTGGCCGAAAACATCGCAGCGGCGCTCGAAGCGCAGCTCGCACCCGAGGTCGTGGAGCGGATGCGGCGGCGGCCGACCGAGAACATGAAAGCCTACGACCTTTTCCTCAGGGGCCGCCAGAACATCTGGACCATGGAGGCGGCGAAGATCGAACAGGGTAAGGAGCAGATCGAGAAGGCGATCGACCTCGATCCGGCCTTTGCGGACGCCCACGCCATGATGGCTCTCGAGCGGCTTCTCATCTGCTACTGGGCCGGCGGTATCGGCGCGGAGGAACTGCCGCGAGGGCTGGAGGCGGCGGAACGAGCGCTCGCACTGGACGAAGCGTGTGCTGTTGCCTGGTCGGCTCGTGGCGCCATCCGGAGTCATCTCGAATGGGACTGGAAAGGCGCCGAGGACGACTTCAAAAGATCTCTCGAACTCGACCCCAACGAGGCCCTGACCCACTTCCTCCTCAGCATCATGTACTTCCAGTGCGAGAGGCTCGACGAAGGGTTGGCGGCGGCGGAAACCGGTGTCAGACTCGACCCCCACTCGGCGGTCCTGTACACCCAGGTCGGTTACTGCACGTGGTTGCTCGGTCGCGACGAAGAAGCCGAACGGATCTTGGTGTCGGCGATCGAGAGGCATCCCGGCGATTTCAACCTTCACAACGTCCTCGGCCTGCTCCTTCGGAGATCGGGTCGGTTCGAGGAAGCGGCCGAACAGTTCCGCATCGCGGGAAGCCTCTTCGGCTCGCACCCGTGGCTCGCGGCCAGTGAAGCGCTGTGTTTGCGGTTGGCCGGCGATCCGGATGGCATGAAGCGGCTGCTCGCCAAGATCGACTCGAGTCCGGATCACCTCCGGAACAACGACGACGTCGAGATGATGACGGCGGTTGCGCGCAGCGGCGACGCCAGAGTCTGGCTGGCCGAGCTCGAGAAAGCCCTCGATCGCCGCTCCGTCATGGCGCCGTGGTTTGTGCGGGTCGTCTGGGAATCGGTGGGCGATCCACCCGGAGACTACGCACCGGAGGTTTTCAAGCCTCTCCCTCGGAATCATCCGGAGGTCCAACGGGTGCTGCATCGGCTCTGGCCCGAGGAGTCGTTCATCGTCGCACCCGTTGAGGAGAGGGGAGCCGATGAGTCCAGCGATGCCATTGCAGTGCTGCCCTTTTCGAACCTGAGCGCCGATCCCGAACAGGAGTTTTTCGCGGACGGCATGGCGGATGAGATTCTGAACGCCCTGGCCCAGGTGCCGCAGCTTCAGGTGGCGGCGCGCACCTCGTCCTTTTCGTTCAAGGGCAAGGACGACGACCTCCAGAGCATCGGGCGCAAGTTGAACGTGGCGCGAGTGCTCGAGGGGAGCGTCCGAACGGTCGGGAATCGCGTACGGATCACCGCGCAGCTGATCAACGTTTCTGACGGGTATCAGCTCTGGTCCGAGCGCTACGACCGGACGATGGACGACATCTTCGCCATCCAGGACGAGATCGCACAGTCCATTGTCGATCGCCTGCGCTCCGTCCCGGCGGGTACGCCCGCCCCCGCGTCGGATCAATCCGCCCGCGACGAAGCCAGGACACCGCTCGTCGTCCGTCCAACCACCAGTCTCGAGGCGTATCAGCTCTATCTGAAGGGCCGGTCGCTGTATTACGGACAGATGGGTGAGGCCGCCTTCCGTGATGCGATCGAGGCCTATGAAAAGGCGATCGAGCTCGATCCGCGGTTCGCGCAGCCGTACGTCGGCATCGCCGAGGCCAGCGTCTCACGGGGCTTCTGGGGCACCCAGTCCGCCGGTGTCACCTTTCCAAAGGCCCGCTGCGCTGCAGAACGGGCGTTGGAGCTGCAAGACTCCTTCGGCGACGCTCACGCGATTCTCGGTTTCCTGAGCGCCTTCTACGATGTCGACTGGGACGCCTCCGCGGCCTCGTTCGCCCGCGCCGAGGCGTGTCGCCACACGACGTCGTTGATTCCCTTCTACCAATCGCTGTGCCTCCTCTTCGGCGGCAAGTTCGACGATGCCATTTCCGAAATCCGGAAGGCGCAGCAGCTCGACCCCCTGAGCGCCAACATCAACGCACACGTGGCGCACGAACTGGTCTGGGCAGGAAGGCTCGAGGAGGCGGAGGACGAGCTGCAACGCATCGAGCGCCTCCACCCTGGATATTGGTTCAATACCTACAGCCGGGGTCTGATCGCCTGGGTGCGGGGTGAGGGCGACGAGGCCATTGCCCGCCTCGAGGAGGCCGTCGAGCAGACTGGTTGGATGAGCGACCTGCTGATCGCGATCCTCCATGCCGCCCACTACCGGTTCGGGAGCAGGGATCGGGCGGCCGAGATCTTCAAGGTGCTCGAAGAGCCGAAGGGTGAGTTCGCGACCGCGGCATTCTCCTTCGCGTTCACCCACCTCCTGTGCGGCGACAACGAGCGGGGACTCCAGTGGCTGGCGAAGGCGCACGACGCCCACGACGGGTTGTTCGTGGCCATCAAAGTCGTTCTCGAGAGACTCAATGCATCGATCTCAGACGAGGTGCTGGCACAGTTGAACGCATGGGGAATTCGAGGACCCGCGTCGTGATCGGCACCACCCTCGCTCACTACCGCATCACCGCGGCGCTCGGCGCCGGCGGGATGGGGGAGGTGTGGCGCGCGACCGACGAGAAGCTGGGGCGCGATGTCGCGCTCAAGGTGTTGCCGTCGGAGTTTGCGGAAGACGCCGGGCGCCTCGATCGCTTCGAACGCGAGGCGCGCGCGGTGGCCTCGCTCAACCACCCCCACATCGTGACCATCTACTCGGTCGAGGATGCCGACGGCATCCGCTTCCTGACCATGGAGCTGGTGGAGGGGAAGACCCTCGACGGGATGATCCCGGAGGGCGGGTTCGATCTCGCGGCCTTCTTCGATCTCGCGACCCCGCTCGCGGAAGCGATCTCGGCAGCGCACGACAAGAGCGTGATCCACCGCGACCTCAAGCCCTCGAACGTGATGGTCGACGGCGAGGGCCGGGTCAAGGTGCTCGACTTCGGGCTCGCCAAGCTGCAGCAGGCGGAGGGCGTCTCGGACTCGAGGGAGCTCCCCACCGAGGCCCTGACCGGGGTCGGCACGATCGTCGGCACGGTGCCCTACATGTCGCCCGAGCAGATCGAGGCCAAGGTCGTCGACCACCGCACCGACATCTTCTCGCTCGGCGTCCTGCTCTACGAGATGGCGATCGGGGAGCGGCCGTTCCAGGGCTCGAGCTCGACCGGCCCTGATGTCGTCGATCCTCAAGGACGTGCCGTCGTCGGTCGTCGAGATTCGCGACGACCTGCCGCGCCACCTGGCTCGGGTCATCGGCCGCTGTCTCGAAAAAGACCGCCGCGACCGCTACCAGACCGCGCGCGACGTCTTCAACGAGCTCAAGGCACTGCGGCGGGAGTCAACCGCGACCGGCCACTCGCGCCCGTCGGTCGTCCCGCAGTCGCGGAGCGCGCTTCAGGCCAGCACGAGCAGTTCACAGATCAGGCGCAGCGACGTGCCGTGGATCGCGGTGCTGCCGTTCGGCTGCCCGGCCGGCGACTCGGAGATCGAGAGCCTTCGCCGACGGCCTGGAGGAGGACATCGCGACCGGGCTGTCGCGGTTCTCGTACCTGTTCGTGGTCGCCCGCAAGTCGACCCGCCGTTATCGCGGCGAGGCGACCGATGTCCGCCAGTTGGGCGAAGAGTTGGGCGCTCGCTACGTCATGGAGGGAGGCATCCGCAGGTCGGGTTCGAAGATCCGCATCGGCATGAATCTCATCGACACTGAGACCGGAACCCATCTCTGGTCCGAGACCTACGATCGCGACCTCGAGGCGGCCGACGTCTTCGACCTACAGGACGAGACTCACCGATCGGGTGGTGGCGACGGTCGCCGACCCACACGGCGCGCTGACGCGCTCGATGGCGATCGAAGCCGATTCGAAACCCCCCGAATCATTGACATCGCACGAAGCGGTGCTGCGACTCTTCCTCTATCGGCAGCGGATCAGTGCTGAGGACCACCTCGTCACGCGCACGGCGCTCGAGCATGCCGCCGAACGGGACCCCAACAATGCCGAGGTTCTGGCCGCCCTGGCGGGTCTCTGTATCGAAGAGGCGAACCACGACTTCAACCCGCGTCCCGATCCCCTCGATCGCGCTCTGGCCATCGCGCGGCGCGCGGTGGAGGCCGACCCGTCCAGCCAGCTGGCGCACTTCTACCTCGCGCAAGCGTACTTTCACAGTCACAACCCCAGCGGGTTCCGCGCCGCCGCCAATCGAGCGCTCGAGCTGAACCGCCGCTCGACCGACACCATGGCGATGCTCGGAATCCTCTTCGGATACGCAGGTGACTTCGCGAAGGGTGTCGATCTGGCCAGCAAGGCGATGGAGCTCAACCCCCTCCATCCCGGCTGGTACCGGTTCTCGCCGTTCATGAACGCCTACCTCCGGGGACGTGATGCCGAGGCACTCGAGATCGCGCAGCAGATCAACATGCCGGAGTACTGGGGCGACCCGCTGGCGCGGACCGTGGCCCACGCCCAGCTCGGCAACCGGAAGGCGGCGGAGGAGGCGGCCCGCGACCTGCTGCGGGTGTGGCCCAGCTTTGAGAAGGACTACAAGCGGGTCGGTCTCGATCCCTGGGTCTACGCCTTGCCGGAGCTCGAGGCGCGGATCGTCGAGGGACTCGCCAAGGCCGGCCTGAAGGTACTGGGGGCTGTGCGGCCGCAGATTGAGTCAGGGGAGGGAGAGACGGGAAGCGAACCGGAGCGCGGTCCGGTCGCGATCGCGGTCCTGCCCTTCACCGACATGAGCCCCGACAAGGACCAGGACTACTTCTGCGAGGGCATGGCCGAAGAGATCATGAATGCCCTGGTCCACGTCGACGGCATCCGGGTGGCCTCCCGGACCTCGGCCTTCCGCGCGGTCGAGGAGGGCAACGACCTCAAGGCGATCGGCGCGTGCTGTCGGTCGGGCAGGTCCTCGAGGGCAGCGTTCGCATGGCGGGCAACCGCCTCCGGGTCACCGCGCAGCTGACCGAGATCGCGAGCGGCTACCAGCTGTGGTCCGAGCGCTACGACCGGCGAGGCGGCGGACGTCTTCGCCATCCAGGACGAGATCGCGGCCGGCGTCGTCGAGGCGGTGACGTCCCGCCTTGACTCAGGTGTGCAAACGGTTCCGTCACGCTGAAAAGGTCGCCAACGTCGAAGCCTATCGCCA
>CAVQQV010000049.1:0-67343 GCA_963714885.1 Candidatus Sulfomarinibacteraceae bacterium
CGTCGACCGCACCGCCGGCGCTGATCGAGGGCACCGTCCAGCTCGGCAATATGTCGCGCACGATGAAGAACAAGGAGATCGACGCCTTCGAGGAGGCCTTCGGCTACGATCCGACCCGGTTCGACGTCGCGCTCGACACCCTGGCCGTCTTCGTCAACAAGGACAACCCCATCCAGTCGCTGACCATCGAGCAGGTGGATGCGGTCTTTTCCAAAACCCGCCAGTGCGGGGCGGCGGCAGACATCAGCACCTGGGGCCAGCTCGGTGCGACCGGCAACTGGGCGACTGCGCCGATCTCGCTGTATGGCCGTAACGCCGCCTCGGGCACCTACGGCTACTTCAAGGACCACGCCATGTGCAAGGGCGACTACAAGGACACTGTCAAGGAGCAGCCCGGATCGGCGTCGGTCGTCCAGGGCATCGAGAAGGACCGCTACGGTATCGGCTACTCGGGCATCGGCTACGCCACATCGGGTGTCCGCGCCGTTCCGTTGTCCCCCGCCGAGGGCCAACCTGCGGTGATGGCCTCGTCCGAGCACGCGGCCAACGGCAGCTACCCGCTGGCGCGTTTCCTCCACATCTATGTCAACAAGGCGCCGAACAAGGAACTCGACAAACTCACGTCCGAGTATCTGCGGTTCATCCTCTCGTCCGACGGCCAGCGGGTCATCATCAAGGCGGGTTTCGACCCCCTCGACGCGCAGACCGCGGCTGAACAACTGGCGAAGATCGGGAACTGACCTTGCGGTCCTTCCTCAGCGAACGCTCCAAGGACCGGTTGGCCACCGTCCTGATCCGGACCGGTGGCCTGCTCGTGATCCTCGTGGTCATCGCCATCGTGGTCAACATCGGCTCCGAGGCCTTGCCGCTGTTTGCCCGGGCGACGGCAGGCCCGGTGGAACGCCTCGCCGGGGCGCCGGGAGCGATGCTCGCGGGCAGTGACGCGCGGCGCGAGCTGGTATGGGCCCTGAGCGCGGACGGACGGGTCGTGTTCGACGACCCGGACACCGGGGACCTGGTCATCAGCGACGGCGCACTGGTCGCGGCGGATCAGGAGATCCACGGTCTGATCTCGGTCCTCGGGGAGGCCGGCACCGCGGAGGTGGGTCGTCTGCGCTTCACCGACAGCTGGGCGGGCGACCACCGCACCACGGCAGCGAGGTGGCGAGCCTCGACCGACGTACTGGTCCTGACCGGGGGCGACTGGGTTGGAGTGACGGCCAACGGCGATGACGACGGCAACGTCGTGCTGGCCGCCTGGGAACGCAGCGGCCGTCTGGACCTGTGGTCGTGGGACGCCGACGACGAGGTGTGGCAGCCGGTGCCAGCATCGGACATCATCACGAACGTGTCCCTGGCAGCGGTCGCCGAAGGCCTCGAGGCGTTGGCGGTGATCGACACCACAGGAGGACTTCATCTCTACCGCCTGCCGGGTCTGGAGACGGTCGATGTGATCGGGGTCGAGGGACCGGTGGCGGCCGTCCGCTTCCTCATCGGCGGCGGATCGTTGGCGGTCGCCGGCCGCGACGGGTCGGTCGGTGTGCTGCTCGAGATTCCGCGCGTCAAGGTCGTGAACAACGGGAGCCGGGCGCTGCGGGTGGAAGGGCTGGATATCGGCCCCGGCGAGGCGGCGCTGGTCGCCGACAACGAGGTCGGATCGAAGCTGGCTTCGCGCAGTGACCTCGTGCTGGAGTCGGCGCCGCCGCGGTGGCGGCGGGTTCGGGATCTCGCAGGCGTCACCGGCGTGCCGACCGTGATCGCGCCGGAGGACCGGCGCCGCGGATTTGCGGTCGGGACCAGCGACGGATCGGTGGCCCTCTACTACTCGACCTCCGCGCGGCGACTGCTCGAGGATCGCTGGACGAACCAGGCGGTGCATGCCCTCACGGTCGATCCCAAGGGTGACGGAGCGGTGGTGGTGGCGGGCGGCGAGGTCCTGCGTCGTTCGATCGACAACCCCCACCCAGAAATCAGCCTGCGAACCCTCTTCCTGCCGGTGTGGTACGAGGGTTACGCGGCGCCGCGGTTCGTGTGGCAGTCCACCGGCGGCTCCGACGCCTTCGAGCCCAAGCTCAGCCTGTGGCCGCTGATCTTCGGGACGCTCAAGGCCACCCTGTACGCGATGCTGTTCTCGGTGCCACTGGCCTTGATGGCTGCGGTCTACGTTTCACAACTGGCACCGACGTGGTTGCAAACGATGGTCAAACCGACCATCGAGCTGATGGCCGCGGTGCCGTCGGTGGTCGTCGGTTTTCTTGCAGCGCTGTGGTTGGCGCCGCGTCTGGAGGCCGCGCTGCTGGCGGTGTTGCTGGGTGCGATCGGTCTTCCGTTGGTGGTGATTCTCTCGCTCACCGCCTGGCGGCTGGTCCCCGCACCGCTGCGGCGCCGGATGCCCGACGGCGCCGAGTTGCTGGTGCTGCTGGCCGCCGGCGCGGCGGTACTGGCCGCGGCAGCCGCGCTCGCCGGACCGATCGAGGTCCGCCTCTTCGGCGGGGACTTCCAACGCCACCTCTTCACCGAGTGGGGGCTGCGCTACGACCAGAGAAACGCCATCGTCGTCGGTCTCGGTCTCGGTTTTGCGGTCATCCCGGTGATCTTCACCATCGCCGAGGACGCCTGCTCGGCGGTACCGCGGGCCCTGGTCAACGCGAGCCGTGCCCTCGGCGCCACCCGCTGGCAGACGGCATTGAAACTGGTGGTGCCGGCCGCCAGCCCGGGTCTTTTCGCGGCGGTGATGTTGGGTCTCGGCCGCGCCGTCGGCGAGACCATGATCGTCCTCATGGCGGCGGGAAACACCCCGGTCCTCGATCTGTCGCTCTTCAACGGCATGCGGACCATGGCGGCAGCGATCGCAGTCGAGATCCCGGAGGCGCCGGTCGGCGGCACCCTGTTCCGGGTGCTCTTTCTCACCGGCATCCTGCTCTTCGCCTTCACCATGGTCCTCACGACCGCCGCCGATCTGGTCGGCAGTTATCTTGAGAAAACGCTATGCACGGTTCTGACGCCGCCAAGCCCGCCATGACCGGCACTCGAAGCGGTCTCCCCTCCGGGCTCGCCGGAGTATGGACGACGGCGCTCGCGACCCTCGCCGTGCTCGCGATGTTGGCGGCCCTCGTGTGGATCGTGGCGGTCAACGCCTTTGGCTGGTTCTGGCCGGCCCGGGTCACCGAGCTCATTTTGGCCGACGGTTCGACGCTGGTCGGCAGCGTCGTGGCGCGGGAGGAGCGCCCGGTCGAAACCGGTGATCAGCTTGTGGTAAAGCACCGCATCCAGCTCAAGACCGGCAACCGCGAGCTCACCGGGGCGGATTTCGTGTGGGTCGACGAGAGCGAGATCGTCAGCCGATCCACCCCCCGCGATCTGGTGCGGGTGGTGCGCACGGAGTACGGCGACGCCTTCGGGCGCATCGCAGCGGCCCTGGCGGCGGACGGACGCTCGCTGAATGTGGCCTCCGAGGTTGAGATCGGCGAACTTCTGGATCGGGGAGAGCAGTGGCGGCGCGAGCGGCAGCGTCTGGAGAAGGAACGCGAGCACCTCCGCAGGCCGCTCTCCGAACTCGAGGAGCGGCTCGATACGGCGGAGCGTTCGGCGCGGGCGGCGACACCGGAAGGCGTCGCTGATCTGGCCGAACTCGAGGCCGCCGTGGATGGTGCGGCGGAGCGGCTCTCCGCCCAGCTCGATGCGCTGCAGCTCGAGATCGACGGCCTCGACGGGTTGATGCGCAGTGCACGGCTGGTCCTGCGGTCGGGGTCGGAGGATATCGAGGTGCCCATGGGCAACGTCCTCGAGGTTCTGTGGCCCAATCGATTGGGTTTCGCCGGCCGCGCCGTCCAGGCGGTGCGTGAAGGCGTGCTCTTCCTGTTCACTGAGCCGCGAGAGGCCAATACCGAGGGCGGCGTCTTTCCGGCTCTGTTCGGAACCGTGCTGCTGG
The DNA here is from genome assembly GCA_963714885.1 of Candidatus Sulfomarinibacteraceae bacterium. GTDB lineage: Bacteria > Acidobacteriota > Thermoanaerobaculia > Thermoanaerobaculales > Sulfomarinibacteraceae > Sulfomarinibacter. The sequence goes on from CAVQQV010000049.1 coordinate 3,932, forward strand.
TCCTCTTGATGAGCGTGGCGGTGGTTCCGCTGGGGGTGGTGACGGCGGTCTACATGACCGAGTACGCGCGCCCCGGGATCCTCCTGCGTCTCGCCAACCAGGCCGTCAACAACCTCGCGGGGGTGCCCTCCATCGTCTTCGGGATGTTCGGCCTCGCCTTCTTCGTCTACGAGGTGGGCGGCGCCATCGACACCGCGTTCTTCGCCGACCGGTTGCCGACACCGACCTTTGGTACGGGCGGGTTGTTGTGGGCGGCGCTGACGCTCGCCATCATGACGGTCCCGGTGGTGGTGGTGGCGACCCGCGAGGGCTTGATGGCGGTGCCCCAGAGCTGGCGCGACGGCTCGCTGGCCCTCGGCGCCACCCGCTGGCAGACCCTCAAGAAGATCATCCTGCCGGCGGCGATGCCGGGCATCCTGACCGGGTTGATTCTGGCGGTGAGCCGCGCCGCCGGCGAGGTGGCGCCGCTGATGCTCACCGGCGCGGTCAAACTGGCGCCGAGCCTGCCGGTTGACGGCGTGCCGCCGTTTCTCCACCTGCAGCGAAAATTCATGCACCTCGGCTTCCACATCTACGATGTCTCCATGCAGTCGCCCAACGTCGAGGCCGCCAAACCCATGGCCTTTGCGACCACTCTGGTGTTGCTCGCCCTGGTGGTGCTCTTGAACCTGACGGCAATTATCGTGCGTCGTCGTCTGCGGCGAGCGTACAGAGGACAGGTTGTGTAATGGAAAGTCCACAGCATTCGACCGATAGCCACGACGGCGGGCCAGGCGTGGGGACGACCGTCTCCGTAGTGCCATCCAACGCCAGGGCGGAAGAGTATTCGAGCTCTGACAACGCGCTCACAAGCCGGGATCTGCACCTCTACTACGGCGAGACCCACGCCCTCAAGGGCATCGACCTCGCCATGCCGGCGCGCCGGATCACCGCCCTGATCGGTCCCTCGGGGTGCGGCAAATCGACCTACCTCCGGTGCTTCAACCGGATGAACGACATGATCGATGGCGTGCGGGTCGAGGGCCGGGTCACGGTGGAGGGGGTCGACATTTTCAGCCCGGACATCGACCTCGAGAGTCTTCGCAAGCGGGTGGGGATGGTCTTCCAGAAGTCCAACCCCTTTCCCATGTCGATCCGCGAGAACACCAGCTACGGCCCCCGCATGACCGGCGTGCGCGGACGCGGTCACCTCGATGACCTGGTGGAAAAGTCTCTCCGTCAGGCCGACCTCTGGGAGGAGGTTCGGGACCGGCTCGACAACTCCGCTCTCGACCTCTCCGGCGGCCAGCAACAGCGGTTGTGCATCGCCCGCGCCCTCGCCAACGAGCCGGATATCCTGCTCCTCGATGAACCCGCGTCGGCCCTCGACCCGATCTCCACCGCCAAGATCGAGGAGACCCTCCTCCAACTCAAGAAGAACTACACCATCGTCATCGTCACCCACAATCTGCAGCAGGCCGCGCGGATCGCCGACCTCACGGCCTTCTTCATGCTCGGCGAGTTGGTCGAGGTCGACGACACCACCACCATGTTCACCAACCCGAAACAGCGAATCACCGAGGAGTACATCACCGGACGATTCGGTTGATGAGGATGTACTTTGAGATAAGCTCCTAGGAGACCACAGATGCACCGGCAATTCGAAGTAGAGCTCGACGAAATCAAACGCACCATCCTGTCGATGGCGGGTCTGGTCGAAAAATGTCTGGACGATGTCTCCGCGGCGCTCGCCAACCAGGACAATGAACTGGCCGAGGCGGTCATCGCCATGGACGAGGAGATCGACCAGCGCGAAGTCGAAATCGACCGGCTGGCGACCGAGTTCATCGCCCGCTACCAGCCCACCGCCACCGACCTCCGATTCGTCATTGTCGCCATCAAGCTCGGCCCCGAACTCGAACGCATCGCCGACAACGCGGTCAACATGGCGGAGCGGATCCTCCACCTCTCGAAGTACCCCCTGGTCAAGCCCCTGATCGATCTGCCGCGGATGCTCGGTCTCGCCCACGCCATGGTCACCGACGCCATCGCCGCGTACGTGGCGCGCGACGGCAAGGCGGCGCGCGACGTCATCCGCCGCGATGACGAGGTGGATGCGCTGTATCTGCAGATCTTCCGTGAGCTCCTGAGTTATATGATCGAGGACCCCAAGACCATCTCCCGGGCCATCGATCTCATCTTCATCGCGCGTTTTGTGGAACGGGTCGCCGACCAGGCCACCAATATCGCCGAGGAAGTGGTCTACCTGGTCGAGGCGAAGCCCATCCGCCACGTCTACCCCATCCCCGAGAGCCTGTGAGATGGTTCGCGAACGCCTCACCCTCGTCGAAGACGACCCCGATCTCGCGACGTCCTTGACCCTGGCGCTCGAACGCGACGGCTTCGAGGTCTCGCGGTACGCCACCGGCCGCGCAGGCCTCGAGGGCATCCTCGAGAGTCCCCCCGACCTGGTGTTGCTTGACCTCAACCTCCCCGACCTCGACGGGCTCGGGGTGTGCCGGGAGATCCGGGGCACCACGGCGGTGTCCGATCTGCCGATCATCATCCTCACCGCGCGGGTGACCGAGAGCGACCGCGTTCTCGGGCTCGACCTCGGGGCCGATGACTACATCACCAAGCCCTTTTCGCTGCGCGAGCTCAAGAGCCGCATCCGGGCCCTGCTGCGGCGGCGGAGTCTCGACGGCGGGGTGCCCGAGGACGAGTACGGGGACGCGCGGCTCCACATCTCCCGCGGCGCGATGGAGATCCTGCTCGACGGTCAGCCCGTCCGCCTCACCATGCGCGAGTTCGAGCTCTTGTGGTACCTGGTAGTGACGCGGCCGCGCGTCGCCTCGCGCGAGAGCATTCTCGAACGGGTGTGGGGGCTGTCGAGCGACATCGAGACGCGAACCGTGGATGTCCACGTGCGGGCCCTCCGCAAAAAGCTCGGGTCCGTAGTCGTCGAGACCGTCATCGGCGCGGGCTATCGTTTTCGCGGCTACCCATGAAACGCCGCCGGCACCTCCTGACCGCCTTTTTCGCAGGGCTGCCGCTGTTGGTGCTGGTTCTGTTCGAGGCCGGGGGCCGGGGTGGTGTTTCAATCGGGTTGGCGGTGGCGCTGTGGGCGGGTGCGGTGCTGATCCTCGAGACCTTGACCTGGCGGTTGCTGGCGGCGCCGGTGCGCGAGATCATGCGCGACCTCGGCGTCGACACCGTGCGCGAGGCTCGCGGGGTGCTGCAGAGGCTGCGGTCCGGCGCCGCCAGCTGCGAATCCGAGCGAGCGGAGATGAAGTCGCTGCTCGAAGACCTCACCTCGAGCCTCGGCGATGGCCTGTTGGTGGTCTCATCTGCGCTCGAAATCCGCTTGATCAACCGGGTGGCGCGGCGCTTCTGCGGCGTCGAAACGGTGGCGCTTGGAACCCACCTGTTGGAAATCCTCCGCAACCCGGGCGCGGTCCGGGCGGTGGAGGGTGCGGTTGCGGGCGATGCCACGGACGCCGTGATCATCGAAAACCGCCGCGGCCTGTGGGAGGTCCACGCCTTTCCGGTTCGCGGCGGCGGGGCGGTCGTGCTGCTCACCGACGTCGGGCTGGTCCGCCGCGCGGCCGAGCTTCGCCAGCGCTTCGTCCAGGACCTCTCGCACGAGCTGCGGTCGCCGCTGACCGTGCTGCGGACGACGGTCGAGGCGCTCGAGGACGAACTCGATCCGCGTCTCGCCGCGATGCTGGTTCACCAGGTGGAACGGCTCGACCGCCTCACCGTGGAACTGTATGACCTCGCGACCATCGAGGCCGGGCAGATGGAGCTGCAACTCGAAGACCTGCCGGTTGCGAGCACGGTGGAGGAGGTGGTGAGGGACCTGCGGCCGGAGGCCGAGCGGGCGGAGGTCGGGGTGCGGATCGACGCCGACGAAAGTCTCAGGTGTTGGTGCGACCGGCGCGGGCTCTACCGGGTCCTGCGCAACCTGGTCGACAACGCCATCAAGTACAACCACCGCGGCGGGTGGGTCGAGATCAGAGCGTATGGCGATGCAGGTGTTCCCGTGTTCGAGGTCGAGGACAACGGCGAGGGTATCCCGGCGGCCGAGCTCAAGGCGGTGTTGCAGCGTTTCTACCGCGTCGATCGCGCGCGGACGCCGGGAGACGGCGGTCTCGGTCTCGGTCTCGCCATCGTCAAGCACATGGTGCAGGCCCTCGGCGGGAGCCTCGATCTCGATTCAAGAGAAGGCGTCGGCACCACCGTGACCGTGCGCCTCCTGCCGCCGCCGGACGGAAACGTGTAGGGCCAGTCTCCCCAGTTTTTCGGGCGGGACAGGTCCCGCCCCTACAGCCGAATAGTGACATCCTGGCAGGGGCGGCAAACATGCCGCCCGCGTGTGATGTCGAATTTTCGGAATCACTCGTCGTCGGTCATGTTCCCCAGGTCGTCCTCGCGAAAACCGATGCGGTCGAAGGGGTTGACGACGCTCGATGCGATGTTCATGAGGTGGGCCGAGATCCGTTTGAGAAAGCGCACGTAAAGCGCGGTGCTCACCGCCTCGCTGCACACCAGATCGGGGTTGGCGCGCACGATGAGGGCGTTGAGGATCGCGTCGGCGCGGCGGGCGATCCACCAGTGCTCCGACATGACCTCCTTGGCCTTGGCCTCGTCGGCCTTCGGCAGCGCCTCGATGAGCAGGGTGAACATGGTCTTGACCGTGGTCTCGATCTTGCGGACATCGGGCTCGAGGGTGCCGCAGTCGAGCTTGCCGGGGTGGCGCAGGGCGAGATCGACGATGTTTTTGGTGAGATCGCCGATGCGTTCGATGTCGATGACGATGCTGACCAGGGCCAACCCGGCGGCGATGCTGCGGCTCTCGGACAGCGCGAGATGGGTCAGAACCTTGCGCCGCACCTCACGCTCGTAGGCGTTGATCATCTGGTCCTTGGCGTAGATGTCGAGCTCGATCCTCGCGTCGTTGTGTTCGCGCAACGAGCTCGCGGCCGCGAGAAACATCTCACGGTCCTCCTTGAGCATCTCGAGCGATCGGTCGTACGCCTGCTGAAGCATGTTTTCCTTGCGGAACAATTCAAAAAATTGTTTGAACATCATTCACCTCAAAATCAGGATCGCACCCAGGGGCACGGCGTAAAAGCACACCAGGACATAGGCGATGGCCAACCACCGGTGGGAGGCCGCGACGACCGCGAAACGCCGTGCGAGATTCAGGGGTATCCGCCGAATGGCCGGAATCGGCCAGATCAACGCGATTCCGCAGATATTGAAGAGCAGGTGGGCGAAGGCAACCGTGACCGCGCTGACCTCGCCGACGGCGAGCGCCGCAAGCATGGCCGTGATGGTGGTGCCGATGTTGGCGCCGAGGGTATAGGGGAAGATCTGAATCAGGCTGAGGATCCCGGCGCCGGCGAGCGGAACGGCGAGCGAGGTCGTGATGCTCGAAGACTGCACGAGAACGGTAATCAACAGTCCGAAGATCATGGCGCGGCCGGCGTTGGCGAACAACGTGCTGTCGAAGAACGACTCGACGCGCCCGATGACCAGGGCCTTGAGGAAAACCACCAGGTAGCGAAGCGAGGAGAACATGATGACGAGGGCGAAGATCAACATCAGCCAGGGGTGGCCCTCGAGGGCATCGGCTGCGGCCTTCACGGCCGGACCGGTGAGCATTTTCAAGGGGCTTGCGAAGGTCAGACCGCCGACCTCGGCGAAGAGTTCGGCCATACGTGACGACAAGACCCCCAGAAAATTCGTCGTCACCTGCAACGGGAAGAGCATGACGACCGCGAAGATGTTGAAGAAGTCGTGGATGGTCGAAGCGGAAAAGGCGCGTTCGAATTCTCGACCACGGCCGATGTGACCGAGGCTGACGAGGGTGTTGGTGACCGAGGTGCCGATGTTGGCGCCCATGACGATCGGGATCGCGGTCTCGATGGGCATGCTGCCGCCGCCGACCATGGCCACGACCAACGAGGTGGTCGTTGATGACGATTGGACGAGGGTGGTGGCCAGAATGCCGACGAAGAGGCCCAGCAGGGGGGCGGACGCGCTCTCGATGAGGTTGCCGACCATGCCCCCGGAAAACATCTTGAACGCTCTGCCAAGCATCCCGATGCTGACCAAAAAACCGTAAAGGAGGAGGAGAAGCGTGAAGACCCGTGGGGCCAGCGCGCCCCACCTTCTGGTCGTTGATTCAGTCGAGTCTCGCATTGAGTCGGTGGCCGTCATTGCCTGAACTATCTCCAGACCACCGGTCGTTGATGGCCAGGTTCGGTCACCGTATGGTAGCAGCCTCTTCCCCGTGAAGGCGGGCCCCTCAGGCCGAGAGGGCGGAGTCAACAGCGGCGCCGCCCCCGTTCTCCTGGCCCGGTCTGAACGGGTCGTCAAAGACCGACAGCAGACTCTGCGTCTGTTCGGCGATCTTGAGGCAGTCCCACGCCAGGGAGTAGGAAAGGATGCTCAACCGGGTCTTTGACGAGTTGTCCTGGATGCGACGGATCTGGTTGTGGTCGAACTCCTCCACCAGCCGGCGGAGCTCCGCGGTCAGGTCAGAGATCGATTCAACATTCGGTTTGGCCTTCTGCGACATCGCCTCCGAGGTGCGATCGAGAATCTCGAAAACGATGTGCGTCATGCGGTCGAGTTCCTCGATCTGACTTGGCAGCAATCCCGAGTGCTGGTTGACGACGTGAACGTAGGCCCGCATGACGACGTCGCGGACGCTCTCGCTCATCTCCTGGAGCGAGCTGATGGTCTTGGCGAACCTCGCGGTCTCGGCGGTCGTGTTCTGGCGGCTGAGCAGACGGAGGACCTTGAAGATGTTGGCGGCGATGATGTTGGACCACCGCTGAAGCTCGCGCTGCCGCTCGCGGGCGACCTTGATGGTCGGACGGTCGAGGGTGAAGAGACCCCTGAACGCCGCGTCCAGAATTCCGCGGACCTCGCGCAAGAAGATCGACGTGTGTTCGAAGGTGGTGCGGGCCGCCGCCTGGGCGTCGGTGATCTTACGCAGGTTGAAGACGTCGAGGGCCTTCTCCTCCTTCTCGCGAACCTTGTGGAGGCGGTGGGTACCCATCAGCAGGGCGACTGCGAGGATCCCGATGGCAATCACCGCCAGCACGCCGCCGAAGTGGATGGCGACCGCGAAGACCGCCGCCACCGTAAAGGCCATCATGGCGGTGAAGAACCAGCCGCCGATCACCGCCAGCACCCCGCTGACCCGATAAACGGCGCTCTCGCGGCCCCACGCCTGGTCCGAAAACGAGGTGCCCATAGCCACCATGAAGGTCACGTAGGTTGTCGACAAGGGCAGTTTCAGGGATGTTGCCAGCGAGATCAGTGCGCTGGCAACCATCAAATTGACCGCGGCGCGCACCATGTCGAACGAGGGCACGGTGCCGTCGGCCGCCGGCGCGGGTCGATACCGCGACCGGTCGAGACGGTGATTCGCCCACTTGCGGATCGGGCGCGGGGCGACGCGCGAGGCGATCTCGAAGATCGAGGACACCAGCCGCACGATGGAGCGGGACAGAGCCGTCGACTCGAACCGTTCGTATCCTTCCTCCTGGCGCCCGAGCCGAACCTCGGTTCGGGTCACGGTCTGAGCCTTGCGGGAGACCCACAGGGTGATGACCATGATGACGCCGGCCAACAGGAGAAAGAGGGTGTTGGAGTGAACCGGCTTGGTCAGCGCCTCCATGGTCGCCGTCAGCGGATCGGCGGTAGCGTTGGCCACGACGTAGGCGCTGAGACCGGCGAGGGGTACCCCGATGAAGTTGACGAGGTCGTTGGCGGCAAAGGCCATGGCGAGAGCGAATGTGCCGACCAGAACCACCACCTTGAGGGCGTTGACCCGCGCCACCATCGCCAGCAGCTGGAGGAGGATGGCAGACGCCACGAACGAGCCCATCAGGATGGTCCCGGTGTGGGTCTTGATCCACGCCAGGGTCTCTGGAGTGATGAAGGAGGCCCCTTTCGCGCCCTTGATGATGATGAAGTAGGTGATGGCCGCCAGGGCTGCGCCGCCCCACAGGGCGCCGTACTTCTTGAGCCGCTTTTCGAAATCGAAGGTGAAGAGCAGACGGGTGGCGATCTGGACGATGGCGCCGACCGCGAACGCGATCACCACCGACAACAGGATCCCGGAAATGATGGCCAGAGCCTTGCTGGTGTTGATGTAGGTGACCACGTCGGCGATGCTGGCCCCGGCCTGGACGATCTTGAGGAGCGAAACGGCGACCGCTGCGCCGAGCAGTTCGAAGACGATGGAAACCGTGGTCGACGTCGGCAGCCCGAACGTGTTGTAGAGGTCGAGCAGGATGATATCGGTGAGCATGACGGCGAGAAATATCGTCATCAACTCGGGCATGGTGAAGAACTGGGGGTTGAAGATGCCCTTGCGCGCCACCTCCATCATGCCGCTCGAAAAGGTCACGCCGGCCATCATGCCGAGGCTGGCGATGATCATGATGACCTGGCGGGGGGCCACCTTCGAACCGATCGACGAGTTGAGGAAGTTGACCGCGTCGTTGGAGACGCCGACGACGAGATCGGAGATGGCAAGAGCGAACAGGACGACGATTGCGAACTCGAACATGGTCACCTCGATCGATAAAGTGGTACGACCCCAGATTGTCGGTGTCCGACGCCCAGATTCTACAGGGTGCGGGGACGCCCTGTCGCCCCCAAGAGTGACTTTCCCAACGATGCGGGCTAGGCTCGCGAAGTGAGGATCATCGTCAATCCGGCAGCGGCGGGCGGCCGCCTGGGTCGTGAGTGGCCGCAGCTGGAGAAGAAGCTGGCCGGATGGGGCTTGGAGGCGGACACGGTTTTCACCGACGCGCCCGGGCACGCTACCGAATTGGCGTTTGCGGCTGCGAGCGACGGTGTGGAGCGGATCGTCGTCGCCGGCGGGGACGGCACCGTGTGCGAGGCGGCGGAGGGGCTGCATCGGGCGGGAGGTGGTGAGCTCGGGATCCTCCCGTTGGGAACCGGAAACGACGGCGCGCGCACGCTCGGGGTACCGCTGGACCTCGAAGATGCTGTTCGCGCCGCAGCCAACGGTCGGACCCGGGCGGTCGATCTCATCCGCGTCGGCGACCGGGTGGTGTTGAACGCCATCGGCATCGGATTGACGGGCGACATCAACGACCGCGCCGCCTCGATCAAGTGGGTGCGCGGGATCGCGGTGTACCTCGTTGCCGCAGTTTGGGCGCTCTTCCGCTATCGCATGCAGGTGGTGCGGATGGTCACCGACTGCCAGGAGTATCAGGGTTCGATGGTGATTCTGGCGGTCCACGGCGGCCCCACCACCGGTGGTGGCTTTGCCCTCACCCCGGCGGCGGTGATCGACGACGGTCTGGTGGACGCCTGCCTGGTGCCCGATGTGGGTGTTGCCGGAAGGCTGGCACGCCTTGTTGCAGCCATGAAAGGCACCCTTGGCGGCAAGAGCGGCACCCTCGAGCTGCAGGCGCCGTGGCTCGAGCTCCACTTCGAGCGCCCCTTGCCCGCCCACCTCGACGGCAACTCGGTGACGCTGGAGCCGCCGATGGTGCGCTTCGAGGTCCTGCCCGGCGCCCTGAAAGTCGTCGTCCCGGCGGAGTGATCCAGGAGAAACCGCAGATCACGCAGATGAACGCAGATCCATCCCACCGTCGCAACCACGAAGACACAAAGCCACAAAGCCGTCACAAAGGCCACGGCCTCGGAATGCAACGCAAAGGCGCCGCGCCGAGTGGTTTCGTAGGGTGGGCTTCAGCCCACCATCAGAGGCGTTGGCGTACGTGACGAACTCGAGAAACCCGAAGCTGCTCTGAAGGTGGGCCGAGGCCCACCCTACCTCCGGACAGGCCGGGTTGGATCGAACCTGCGGAAACGAGGCGCGTGCGGTGGAGGTGCCTGGCTCCCACAATGATGTTGTCCTCAACATCATTGTGGCGTGCTTGGCTCCTCTCGGGAAGTGAGTGCGGAAAGTCAGCGTGCAGCGGAGGTGCCATTTTCAACATTGTCTGGCTCTCGCACCCGCACGCCGGGAACGCCTCTCGGGCAGACAATGTTGAAGGTGACTCCTCCCAGGTATGCCGCGGGGAAAGGCATGTCAACGGAGGCGCCCCCTTCATCGTCGTACTACCATGTTGCGGGCTGGAGCCATGAACCCCTCTCGAATCGATCACGGCGTCGAGGACGACGCGCTCGTCATGCGGGCGCGCAACGGCGATCGCGACGCCTTCGGCGAGCTCGTTGAGCGCCACCAACGGCGGGTGTGGATGGTGTGCCGCCAATATGTCGGGGTCGACGAGGCCGACGCCCTCGCCCAGGACAGCCTGGTCAAGGCCTTCACAGGGATTGCGAATTTCGACGGCCGGGCGGCCTTCTCCACCTGGTTGACCCGCATCGCCATCAACACCTGTCTCGATCAGCTTCGCCGCCGGCGCCGCGAGCATGTGGTCGACGAAGCGGTGGACGACGATCAAAAGAGCGGTCCCGCCCTCCAGGTGGCCGACGACCGGGCGGGGCCGGAAGATCGCAGCATGCAGAGACAGGCGATGGCATCGCTCGACGCCCGGGAACGAGATCTGCCGCCGCGGCAACGGGAGATTTTTCGCCTGCGCTTTTATGCGGAGATGGAGCTCGAGGAGATCGCCGAGGCCCTTGGCGTGCACGTGGGAACGGTCAAGACGCAGCTGCACCGGGCGGTGCACCGGCTGCGCCAGGAGTTGGGAGCTTATCGATGAACACGCATCTGACGGATGATGATTTTACGGCTGTGGTCGCGGGCCACGAGGTAACTTCGCAGGCGGCGGAGCACCTGGCTTCCTGCGTGAGTTGCCGGCAGGAGGTGAGCGAGTTGCAGCGGTCAATCTCCGAACGCCGCCAGGGCATGGAGGCGGAGACCCCTGACTGGCAGCAGCAGCGGCGCGAGGTCATGGCGCGTCTGGCGGATCAACCGTCGCCCCAATTGGCCCCAGCGGGACGGTGGCTACGCCCTCTCCTGGCTGCAGCTGCGGTGCTGGTGGTGGCGGTGGGCCTGGGATTGTTGATGCCGCCTGGGGCAGTGACTCCGCCTGCAACCGACGACCTGGCGATCGAACAGATTCTGGCCGAGGTGGACGCGGTTCTGGCCGATGACTCGCTGCCTGGCTTCGAATCCATCGACCCCGGGGTCGACGATCCTGCGAGCATTTTCGAAAACGGGGCATCATGAACGGGCGGAACTGGAGATGATCATGAAGAAGTGGCTGATCACCTGTGCACTCCTGGCTGCGGTCCTGCCGCTGGCGGCGCAAGAGTTCGAGCTTCCACCGGGCAAGTGGTGGGAGGACCAGCGTCTTGCCGAGCGGGTTGGGCTCAGTGCCGAGCAACAGCAACAGATCCGCGACCTCGTCTACGAGGGAGCCCGCCGGATGATCGATCTCAAGGCAGCCGTCGATCTCGCCGGCCTTGACCTCGCCGAAGTGGTCAACAGCAGTGACTTTGATCCCCAGGTGGTGAGGGAAGCTTACGCCGTATTTCAGACCGCCCGTAAGAAACTGGAGAACGAGCGCTTCGAAATGCTGCTCGATGTGCGACAGGTGTTGACCACCGAGCAGTGGCAGAAGCTCCAGGAGCTGAAACGTCGCATGCAGCAGATGCGGCAGCAACGGCGCCCCGGCGAACGACCGCAGGGAGGGCAGCAGCCGCAAGGCGGGCTGTAGGGGAGGTCAGAACCTCCTGCGCAGGATGACTTTCATCACTCCCTTCCCGAGAGGAGCCATCCCTGACATTGTTTGCCCGTACATTGGTGGGTGGTCCAGCATTCTCGAATCAAACAATGTCAAAAATGGCACCTCCGCCGCACAGGGTCCTCGCGCCGACCAAAGCCGCTGATGCCAGTTCGACCGTGCCGTCACTGCCTCCCTGCCTCACTGCGATTCCTCTGGGCGGGTGGTTCTATTGACAGCAAACGACCTGTCTGGTACAAGTAACGCCCCTTTGTGTTGGGGAGAGGTGTGGAATGACTGATTACGCAATCGTTGAACATGGCGGCAAACAGTACCGGGTGAGTCCGGGCGATGAGCTGGTTGTCGAGCGCACGCAACCCGATCTCAAAAAGGGCGATGACCTGGTCTTCGATCGGGTGATGCTGGTGAGCCAGGGCGAGGCCGTTCGCGTGGGCCAGCCGGTGGTTGACGGCGCGTCGGTGAAGAGCCAGGTCGTGGCGCCGGTGCGTGGCGATAAAATCATTGTCTTCAAGAAGAAACGCCGCAAGGGCTACAAAAAGACGCAGGGTCACCGACAGGACTACTATCGGGTCCGCGTCGAGTCCATCACGGCTTAGGGGGAGTCATGGCGCATAAAAAAGGACAGGGATCGAGCCGTAACGGTCGTGACTCGAACGCTCAGCGTCTCGGCACCAAGGTCGGTGATGGCCAGACGGTCCCGGCCGGGACCATTCTGGTTCGCCAGCGTGGCACCCGTTTCAAGCCTGGCCTCAACGTCATGCGCGGGGGAGACGACACGCTGTTCGCCACCGCAACCGGGCTGGTCAAGTTCCAGAATCGCGGCCGCCTCGGCCGGTTCATCAACATCGTGGCCAACTGATCTCAAAGACATCCACCATGACAGCCAGATCCGAGCGAACGCGCGCACCTGCGTGGCGGCGTAGTTACGTCCCTTCGGGGTGGGCCAGATGCTGATCGACTCAGCCCGGGTCAAGGTGCGAGCGGGTGCCGGCGGCAACGGCTGCGTTTCCTTCAGGCGTGAGAAGTTCGTCCCTCGCGGCGGCCCCAACGGCGGCGACGGCGGCAGCGGCGGCAGCGTGGTCCTCGAGGTCGACGAGGGGCACAACACGCTGCTCCACCTCCACCACCGGCGGCTGGTCAAGGCCGAGAGCGGCCATAACGGTCTCGGCTCGAACAAGACCGGCGCCGGCAGCCCCGATGCTGTTCTCCTGGTGCCGCCCGGAACCGTGGTGCGAAATGCCGAGACCGGTGAGGTGTTGGGCGACCTCGTCGAACCCGGGCAACGGCTCGTCGTGGCGCGGGGCGGCCGCGGCGGGCGCGGCAACGTCCGCTTCTCGAGCGCCACCAACCGCGTGCCCCGGACCGCCGAGGACGGCCTACCCGGTGAAGAACTCGAGCTCGAGTTCGAGCTCAAGCTTCTGGCCGACGTTGGGCTGGTGGGTCTCCCCAACGCGGGCAAGTCGACCCTGTTGTCGCGGCTGTCGGCGGCTCGGCCCAAGGTGGCGGATTATCCCTTTACCACCCTCGAGCCGTATCTCGGCGTGGTCGCAAGCCCGGACGACGTGCATCGGACCCTGGTGATGGCCGACATCCCCGGGATCATCGAAGGCGCCCACCATGGCGCGGGGCTCGGCACGCAGTTTCTCCGACACGTGGAACGCTGCCCGGTGCTTCTGCAGCTGGTGGACCTCTCCGCCGATGAACCGGTGGAGGCGGGTGTTGATACCATTCGGGGAGAGCTCGAGGCCCACGAGGCGCCGCTCGAGAATCGACCGTGGGTTCTGGTGGGCACAAAGCTCGACGCGGTGGCGGATCGCGAGCGCGCGCTCGCCGACCTCGAGGCAGTGGCAGAGGGCTACGGTGTTCGCTGGACCGCCATTTCGGCGGTGACCGGCGAAGGCGTCGACCCACTCGTGCGTTTGCTGCTCGAAAATGTAGAGGAGGCCAGGAAAACGCCATGACACGGCGCATCGCGATCTACGGAGGAAGCTTCGATCCATTCCATCTCGGCCACCTGGTGCCGACCGTGAGGGCGCAGGAGACCTTTCACTTCGAGGCCGTGTATTTCGTGCCTGCGGGATCGCCGCCCCACAAGAACTCCGGTCCGCTGACTGCGGTCACCCACCGGTTGGCGATGGTGGCCATGGCCACCCTGCCCTACGACAATTTTTTTACCTCCGACGACGAGGTTTTTGCCCCCCAACCGACCTATTCGGTGGAGACCGTCCATCGGTTTCGTGATCGTTTTCCGGATGCCACCCTCTTTTTCGTCCTGGGGTCCGACTCCTTTTCGCAGATCGCCACATGGGACCGGTGGGAGGAGCTGGTGGACTCGGTTCACCTGGTGGTGCTGCACCGCGCCCACATGTGGGACGACGAGCTCGCCAGCAAGGTGCCGGAACGCCTGCTCAGTCGAATGCAGGAGGTCGAGGTGTTTGCTGAGGTCCCGGACCCGAAGGAACTGACCGTCTACCTCCTCAACCACGAGCCCTTTCCCATCTCCGGGACCTCGATCCGCGCCCGCCAGAGCCGGGGTCTGCCGATCCGCGAACTGGTGCCCCACGAGGTCCACTCCTATATCGAAAAGTACGGCCTCTACGGGCCCACTGGAGAGGGCGTTGCCACATGACCAACCTTGACACCATCTCGACGCTTCGCACCGCAGCCCGCGCCGCCGCCGACAAGAAGGCCTTTCAGATCGTCGCTCTCCAGGTATCCGCGCTCTCCTCGTACGCTGACGGCCTTCTCATCTGTTCCGGCGGCAGCGACCGCCAGGTTGCCGCGATCGCGGGCGAGGTACAGAGCCAACTTCGGGACCACGGCCGCAAACCGCTGCACGTGGAAGGCGAGCGCCGCGCCGAGTGGGTCTTGATGGACTACGGCGATGTGGTGATTCACGTCTTTACCGAAGAGCGCCGCGCCTACTACGGTCTCGAGAGCCTGTGGGGCGATGCTCCGCGGCTCGACGCCGAAGCGCTCGCGGTCGGCAACGGCGACGCTTCGTGAGGGTTCGGGTGGCGTGGCTCGGCCGTCCGTCGGCGAGCCCATATGAAGAACAGGTGGAGACTTATCGCAAGCGGGTGACGCGCCGGTGGCCTGCCGAAGATCGCCCGTCGCGACCGACCAGCGGCGGGCGCAGCCAAGATCCCGACCGCGCGATCCGCCTCGAGGCCGAGGCGCTCGAGCGCCAGTGTGAGTCGGGTTGGCGATTGGTGGCCCTCGATGAGCGGGGCCGCGGCCGCGACAGTCAAGACCTGGCAAACTGGTTGGCGGGCCTCGAGGACGGTGGGACGCCGGGTGTGGTGTTCGCCGTCGGCAGCGACCTCGGTCTCCACAGGGCCATTGTCGACCGTGCGGACGAGCGGTTGTCACTGAGTGCGATGACGCTGCCACACCTTCTGGCACGACTCGTGTTGTGGGAACAGCTCTTTCGCGCCACCCAGATTCTCGGAGGTGGTGCCTATCACCGGGACGTAATACAATGAGGAACGGTCGCCCATTGGAGTGGGTGGTCACTATTTGTGAGCGGCCTTCAGCCGCATTACAGAGGAGCCACGAATGAACAAAAGACAGCTGGCACGCTATCGCAAGGAGCTCGAGGCGAAGCGGGACGAGCTGCTGGAACTGGTCCGGTCTGCACGAGCAAGCGAGCAGGAAGGTGGCGAGAAGCAAGCCCCCGATCTCGGGGACCGTGCGCTTTCGACCGTCATCAGGGACTTGAGCTATCAGCTGAGCGCCGCTGAACGGGAGATCATGCGCCGCATCGACGAGGCACTCGATCGTATGGATCGCAACGAGTATGGTGTTTGCGTCGAATGTGAGAAAAAGATGCAGATCGGTCGTCTTGATGCCGTGCCCTGGGCCCGCCACTGTATTCAGTGTCAGGAGCTGCAGGACCGTGGAGAGATCTGACCGGAATTTCGCGCACGACCGCAGCGTCTGACCCGTGGCGCCGGTCCACCTCATCGCCTCGTCGGACGACTTTCTTCTTGAAGAACAGGTTAGGGAGATCACGCGTGCCGCGAGCGAAAGCTTTGGCGGCGTCGAGCCCGAGGTCTTGCCGTCGGAGATCACCCCCTCAGACCTCGCGACCGAGCTCTGTTCCCCATCGTTGTTTGCGCCGCAACGGGTGTTCGTGATCCCCGACCTGCGCACGTGGGTGGGAGCGCCCGCGAAGGGCAAGGCGAAGAAGTCAGCCGAGCCCGAACCGGTGGATGTCACGCCGGTGGTGGGGGTGCTCGAAGAGGGTCTTTCGCAGGACATTGCCCTGGTCATGGGCGCGTGGTGCAAGAGCAACCCGAAAGGGCCCCTCGTCAAGGCCGTCAGCCAAGCGGGCACCTTCGAGTGGCTGCCCGGCCCGGACGAGGTCAAACCGTGGGAAGACCTCGAACTGTCCGCAGAACAGGAAAAGGTCCTGCGCGGAGTCCTGGCGCGGACGGCGGGCGACGTGAAGTTCTCCGAGGGCGCCAAGAAGTTGTTGCTGCACCGCCTCGGCTATGCGCCGCGGCTGTTGATTCAGGAGGCGAAGAAGCTGGTTGCCGCCCACGTCGACAACAGAGTGGACGAAGACCTGGTGCGGGCCCTCTGTTTTCCCAGGGAGCGCTCTTTGGAGGCGGTCAGGGACGCCGTGTTCGACCGAAAGGTGGCCCCGATTCTCGATCTCCTCGCCGCGGTCGAGACCGGGGTCCCGGTGCGCGACTGGCGGGGGCAGCTTTTAACCGAGGACAACGTGCCGTTCATGATCGCAGCCCAGGTCGGTTCATTGTGCCAGCAGATGCTCTATCTCCGCCGGTTGGCGGTGCGTATCGGGATGGAGCGCGAACTGGCGCCGGAACGGACGGCCGAGCCGAAATGGTATCCCTACCGATTCAAGAACGGAATGGGGCCGGATCTTCTGGAGCATCTCAAGACCGACGCTCCATCGCCGATGTTCGGGTCGGGCAGAAAACCGCCCTCGCTCTTCATCCTCGGGCAGGTCTTCAAGGGCGCGAGCCGCTGGACCGACGACGAGCTCGTCGACGCCCTCGCCGAGTTCGGCGAGACGGAGGCTGGATTGCGGGGCACGATGTCCACCCAGGGGCTTTCGGTGTGGTTGACGCGGGCCCTGGGAGGGGCTCGATAGCCCGCATTCTCCTTTTCCAGTACACTCAAGAGAGATGGCCGACAACACACTGATCTGGATTGTGGATGACGATGCAGCGATCCGGGAACTGCTCTCGTTCATCGTGACCGAGGCCGGTTATGAAATCGACTCGTTCTCATCGGGGGCCGAGGTTCTCGCCCACTCCCGTCGTGCGCCCGATGCCGTCCTCCTCGATCTGATGATGCCGGGAGTCGACGGAGTGGCCGTCCTCAAAGAGCTCCGGCGTAGGTTCCCCAAGCTGCCGGTTCTCATGATCACCGCCGACAACGACATCCAACGGGCGGTGGAGGTCACGAAGCTCGGCGCCTACGACTATCTGGTCAAACCGGTGGACAAGGAGCGGCTCCTGACCACCCTCGACCGCGCCCTTTCGCACGGCACGCTCGAAAAGGAAGTGGCGCGGCTCAAGGGAGAGCTCTCGGACCGATACCAGCTGCGCAACATCGTCGGCTCCTCGGCGGCGATGCGGAAGGTCTACGATCAGGTCGAAAAAGTCCTCGAGTCCGAGATCACGGTCTTTATCGCCGGCGAGAGCGGCACCGGCAAGGAGCTGGTGGCCAAGGCCATCCACTGCGCGTCGCTGCGATCGGATGGTCCGTTCATCGACGTCAACTGCGCCGCCATCCCCGAAGGCCTGCAGGAGAGCGAGCTCTTCGGCCACGAAAAGGGCGCCTTCACCGGGGCCCTGGCGACCCACCCCGGCAAGTTCGAACAGGCCGCCGGCGGCACCATCTTTCTCGACGAGATCGGCGAGATGTCGCCGTCCGCGCAGGCGCGGCTGTTGCGGGTGCTCCAGGAGAGGGTGCTGCAGCGGGTCGGTGGAACCGAGACCATTGCGCTGAATGTCAGGGTGATCTCCGCCTCCAACCGCGACCTGGCCCAGATGGTGGAGGAGGGGTCGTTCCGCCAGGACCTCTTCTACCGGCTGGTGGTCTTCCCGATCACCCTGCCACCGCTCCGCGACCGGCGCGAGGACATTCCCCTGCTGGTGGAGCACTTCCTCGAAAAGCACGCCCGCGACGCCGGCAAGAAGGTGACCCGGGTGGAGCCCATGGCGATGGAGGCGCTGGCCTCCCACGGTTGGCCGGGCAACGTGCGCGAGCTCGAAAACGTGGTCCACCGGACGCTGCTGGTGGTGGCGGGGCTCGAGTTGAAATTGGACGACCTGCCCGCGAACATCATCGCCGCCGGAGGGCCGTCACCGTCGCCGCAGACCCCGGTGTCGACAGCGACCGCGGGCGGCCCCAAGAGCCTCGAGGATCTCGAACGCGATGCCATCGTCTCCGCCATGGAAACGAACCGCGGCAACCTCTCGGATGTGGCGCGCCAACTCGGGATCGGCCGGTCGACTCTCTACCGCAAGCTCGAACAGTACGGGCTGCGCGACAAGAAGTAATTCTTAATTCTCAATTTTGAATTTTGAATTCCCACCCCCTGCACGCCACTGTGCTTGAACGCCCATAGCGTTCAGGGTGGGTGGCATCGCGTGAGGCGTCGGAACGGCGTAGGCGGGTCGTTTACGGCCCGCCCGCGTGAGGCTGAATGAAGCCTTTGTGGTGGCACGCTTTCAGAGGAGCCGCTGACGGTCGGGCGCGCAATTCAAAATTCAAAATTGAGAATTCAAAATTTTAAAGAACGTCATCCCAGCCCAGCTCGCTAAGCCGATCGACGACATCCTTGACCCGCTGCGCCTGGTCCTTCGGGACCACCAGCACCGCGTCGGGGGTGGCCACCACCACCAGATTGTTCACCCCCGCGACCGCCACCACCGGACCGGTCGTGACAAGGACGTTGCCGGCCGCATCGACGGCCGCGGTCCGGCCGCGGGTCGCGTTGCCTTGGTCGTCGGTCGGCAGCTTGTCGGCGAGAGCCTGCCACGAACCCACGTCCGACCACGGAAAATCCACCGGCACCACCCAACAGCGCTCGGCACCTTCCATGATGCCGAAGTCCACCGAGGTGGACAGCAGGGACGGATAGACCTCGGCCAGGACCGCAGCGGCGTCGGGGCCTGAAAGGGCCTTGCCGATGCGGGAGAGACCGGCCGCGAGGTCGGGGAGTTGCCGCTCCATCTCCGCCAGCAGATCGCGCGCGCGCCAGGCGAAGATGCCGGCGTTCCACAAGTAGCGGCCGTTTTCGAGATACTCCTGCGCGCGCTCCAGATCCGGTTTCTCGACGAAGGCCTCGAGCCGGCGGATCGGCCACCGCCCGATCCGAGTTCCCACGTCGCCGATCTCGAGATAGCCGTAGCCGGTCTCCGGCCGGTCGGGTTGGATGCCGAAGGTGAGCAGCCCGCCGTCACGAGCGACCGCTTCCGCTCCTGCCGACATGGCGGACCGGAAGAGCTCTTCATCGCCGATGAGGTGGTCGGCTGGGAGAACCAGGCACACGGCGTCGTCGTCGCCGGCGCCGACCGCGTGGGCGGCGAGCCCGACGCAGGCGGCAGTGTTGCGGCCGACGGGTTCGGCGAGGATGTTCCCGTCGGGCACCTCCGGCAACACCTTCCGGCACGCTATTGCGGTGGTCTGGTTGGTGATGACCCACACCCGTTCGGGAGGCACCAGCCCCACCAGACGTTCGTAGGTCAACCGCAAGAGCGGCGCCCCGCTGACCAGATCCAAGAGTTGTTTGGGGCGGTCCCGGCGCGACGCGGGCCAGAACCTCGTCCCCGACCCACCGGCCATGATCACAGCGTGCAGCATGTGGCTATCTTATCGCACGACCTCGCATGAACGACGCTTCGATTCCTCTGCCCCTCTGCTCCTCTGCTCCTCTGCTCCCTTTCCCCTGGTCAGCCGACCAGCTCGAGAACCTCCGCCAGGCTCGCCACTCGCCGGTAGGGCTGACCGGCAAAGAGATTGCGGCGGTCGATCAGCGCGGCGCCGAGGCCGGCGCTCTCGGCCCCCGTGTAGTCCTCGAGGGGAGAGTCACCCACGTGCAGGGTTTCGTGGGGGGCGACCCCGAGCTCGTCCAGGGTCCTTGAGAAGATCCCCGGCGCCGGTTTCTCGATCCCGGCGATGGCGGACACCGTGACGACCTTGAAATATTTCATCAGATCGAGGCCCCCCAGGATCTCCGGCAGACGACGATCCCAGTTGGAGATGACTGCGAGCTCGAGGCCGCGGTCGGTAAGCCCGTCCAGGGTCTGGATGGCATGGGGGTAGGTGCGCCAGACGCTGTCCTCGGCGAAGGCCCGGTACAGATCGTCGAGGAGGGTCTCCCAGGGAGCTTCATGATCGAGGCGGTCCAGGACCTCGCGCACAAACTCTCCCCACCACGCGCGCTCGCCACCCGCTACCGAGTTGTAGCGGTCGCGCCCGGGGGCGGTCCGGCCCTGCATCTCGGCCCAGGCGGAGGCGAAGACCGGGCCAACCTCGTCGGGACGCACCGCGCGGCCCAGGCGGCTGAGGTGGGTGGCATAGATCTCGGCGGGGGTCGGGTCGCTGTAGAGCAGCGTGCCCCCGATGTCGAACGTGACTGCTGCGTAGCCGCTGGAATTCATCGCGCGAGCATAACGGGATTGCGACTGGATCTGCCATACTCCCTCGGTGCGACCGGAGTTTTTTGTCGGTGTCTTTTCATCCCGGCCGGGCATACCACCAGTGATGGTGATCCGCCGGGGCCTGTTGACGTGCGCTGCGGTCATCCTCGCCCTGTGGGCGGGGCTGGCGAGTGCGGGGTCCATCGAAGACCGGGTGAACCGACACATCGACCAGGCGATCGAGGGCGGGGTGGCGCCCGCGGATTTCCACCACCTCTTCATGGCGTTCAGTTGGCGCGCCACCCTGAGCGACTGGACCGAGGTCGAGAGGAACCTGGATCGGCTGGCCGGGGTTCGCCACGTCGATCCTTTGATGGTTGACGAGCTGCGGTTGATCCGCGCCCGCACCCTGGTCGAACGCGGCCGCTGGGCGGCGGCGACCGAGCTCTTCCGCACCATGGGCGGTCTCGAGGCGTGGTGGATCGCGGGGCCGCGGCCCCTCGAGGAACTGGCTGACTTCGATGCCGCTGCGATCCCTCCCTCGGCTGAGTTTTCGTGGCGGGCGGTGCCCGGTACAGATCCCCTCGGCTGGGTGCAGCTCTCCGGTCTGGCGTGGCCGCCGCAGCGTCAGATGGCCTATCTCGCAACCACGGTCATGAGCGATCGCGAACAACAGGTGGCCCTCAGGGTGGGGACTGCCCAGGTCGCGCGGGCGTGGCTCAACGGCGACGAAGTCCTGACCACCCAACAACCGCTGCGCCTCGGCGAGGACCAGGCGTCGGGCGGGGGCTGGCTGCGCAAGGGCCGCAACACGGTGGTGGTGGCGGTTGCCTCCGAGGACCGCCAGTGGTGGCTCCGCGCGCGCCTCACCCGGCCCGACGGGGAGCCGATCGCAGGGGTCCGGGAAGTCCGGGAATCACCGGTGGTGCTGGATGGGGTCGGCCGCAAGACACCCTCCGTTCGCGATCTCGAGACCGAGATCCGGACCGCGGTGGCAGGGGGTGTGCCGGGCGCCAGAGTCGCCATGGCGGCGTACCTGGTGGCCCGCCAGCCGCAACCTATCGGCGGCGGCGGCATCCAGGCGGCGTGCACGGCGGCGCGTGCCGAAGCCCCCGGTGAAGCGCGGCTCCTTGAGTGGATCGGCACGACCGAGCCGGGTCTGGCCCGCGAGCTGTTGGTCGACGCCATCGCTGCGGAGCCGGATCTGGTGTGGGCGCGCCTCGAGCTGGCAGGCTGGCTCGGGGAACGCGGCCTCTATGACGAGGCCCACGGGGTGCTTGCCGACTGGATTGACGACGATCCGGCGGTGGCCGGCACCAGCCTCGAATTGGACGGCTTTCTGTGGGGCCCCCTCATTCTGCCGGAGCTTGCCGAGCTGGCGCGGGCCTATCCGAAGTGTCTGAAGGTCAACCTGATCCTCGGCGAGACCGCCGAACAGGGCCGCCGGTGGGACCTTGCCGGAGAGGCGGCGCTGCGGCTGGCGGCCCTGACCCCGGATGTCCCGCAGGTGTCTGATCTCCGGCAGAGGTTGGCCGAAAACTGTGGCGACGGTGGGTTGTTGCGCGCGATCGTCAGCGATTTCGTGGAGCAGGACCCCAACCAACCGGATCAGAAGCTCCGACTCGCCCGTCTGTTTGCCGCGGATGACGATCTCGAAGCGGCGCGCTTGATTCTCGATGTGGGGCTTGAGCGCTCACCGACGAACATCGATCTGATGATGGAGCTCGCGCGTCTCGAGAACGAGGGCGGTGACCACCAACGAGCGGTCGAACTTGCCCGCTCGGTGCTCGCTCTCCGCCCCCAGGACCGGCGCGCGCAGCGGTTGCTCCAGCTTCTCGGGGAGGGGTCTGAAAGCCTCGACTGGCTGCGATCGGAGAGCGAGCTGTGGGAAATGACGGCAGGCGCCCCGGCTGGAGAACCCGCCGTCGCCCTGCTCGACCACCGCGAGATCCGCTTCCTGCCCTCCAATCTGACCGAGGAAAGGGTTCAGCAGGCGTTCTTGATCACGGCGGCGGACCGCGCCCGCGATTTTCTTGTCCACACCCTGCCGTTCGTGGCGGAGTCCGAACGACTG
Source organism: Candidatus Sulfomarinibacteraceae bacterium (assembly GCA_963714885.1). Taxonomy (GTDB): domain Bacteria; phylum Acidobacteriota; class Thermoanaerobaculia; order Thermoanaerobaculales; family Sulfomarinibacteraceae; genus Sulfomarinibacter. The sequence goes on from CAVQQV010000049.1 coordinate 26,326, forward strand.
CGCGTCCTGCACGCCCGGATCCTCCGTCGCGACGGGTCCGAGGTGGCCGCCCGCCAGGGCGACACGCCCCGCCTTTCGGAGCCCGAGTTCAGCCTCTACTACGACACCCGGTTGCGGGTGCTCCGGTTCTCCGAAGTCGAGGACGGCGACCTCATCGAGATCGCCTACGTGCTCTCGGAGACCGAGGAGGCCAACGAGACCGGTCCCTACAACGGTGGGCTGGTGCCCCTGGGCCGGTCGATCCCGGTGGCGTTGATGGAAGTCGAGCTGGTCGGTCCGCAGGCTTCGATTCCGGCGTGGGAGCTGGTGGACCTGGAGGGCGTGCCGGTCGTCGAGGAGGGGGCCGACGGCGAAATCTCCCTGCGCTGGCAGTGGCGCGACCTTCCGGCCGTCCCCAAAGACGTTCCCGCCGCCCCGCCCCTCCTGGTGAGCCCGTATCTGGTGTACTCGAACCACCCCGAGTGGGGCGATCTCGCGGACTGGTACGGCCGTCACGTGGCGCCGCGGGTGCGGGTGTCGGAACAGGTGGAGGAGACCGCACACCGTCTCGTCGACGGCCACGCAGGACCGCCTCGACCGGATCAACCGCATCTACCGCTTTGTGACCAACGAGATCCGCTATGTCGGTCTCGAGTTCGGCGAGCACCGGTTCCGGCCCTTTTCGGCCGATTGGGTCCTCCACCACCGGATCGGCGACTGCAAGGACAAGGCGGCCCTGCTGGTGGCGCTTCTCGACGTGGTCGGCGTGCCGGCGAACATGGTCATGATCCGGACCGCGGATCTGGGGCCGGTCGGCAATGAGCTGGCGGTGCTCGAGATCTTCAACCACGCGATCGCCTACCTGCCCGAGGACGATCTGTGGCTCGACGGCACGGCGGCAGGGCACGCCATGTTCCCGCCGCCGAGTATGGATCAGGACGCGGTGGCCCTGGTGGTCGACGGTCCGTCGAGCGTGCTCCGGACAACGCCCGTGGTCGGCGCGGGTCTGTCTTCGCGTCGTTACCGGGTCACTGCGGCGGGCGACGACAGGGTCGACATCGAGGTGCGGAGTGAGGATTCCGGCGATGCTGCGGACATGCGTCGCGCGCAGTTTGCCGGCAGCCGCGAACCGCAGAGATTCGCGCGCTGGCTGCGCGGCCAGTTCCCCGGGGTCCAGGTGGTGGGCGAGCCCATTGCCCAGGTCTTTCCCAGTCGCGACCCGACCCTCATCGAGGTCAAGGGCTCGATCGCCCGCAGCGGGCTGCAGAGCAGCGGGGGCGTGCGCGTCTACCCCGGCGAGCTCGAGTGGAAGGCAAGCTCGGTGCCCGGCGGAACCCGGCACGGGCCCCTGATGGTGGTGGTCAAACCGGACCTCGAGTGGACGCTGGAGGTGGAGCTCGGCCGGCCGCCGGGAACCCTCCCGGAGTCGTCCGCCCTCGAGACCCCCTTCGGCGTGCTCCGCCTCGAGGTGGAGGCGGGCGACTTCGGGTTATCGGATCGAGGGTTTCCTGCACCTGGCGCCGGGACTGGTGGCGGCCGAGGATGTGGGCGGGCTGCGTGATTTTCTGGTCACGATCGAGCGCCGTCTGAGTCGAAATCTGGAGTCGCCATGAAGATGCATCGGCGACTGACGGCGGTGTTGGCGGCGGCCCTCTTCGCGGCCCTTCCGGCCGCGGCGGGTTGGTTCGAAGTCTGGCAGGCCGACGAGAACATGGATCTCCCGGCTGCCCGCGAGCTCGCCCTTGCCACCATGGCGGACGATCCTGCCGGCGCCGACGCCGTGGCTGCGGCCATGTGGTGGCTGGCCAACCTCGAGAACCTGTCGGATCCCGAGGAGCCCTTGACCCTGAACCGGACCGGCCGCGATGCCGAGCTCGGTTTCGTGCTCGCGCGAATCGAGGCCGGCTTGGGTTTCGAGCCCCCGGATGGCGCCCTGGTTCCGGCCGAACTGTCGGGTCCGTACGGGGTCTTCAGCAGCCTCGATCTCGAGCGCTCGGTGGTGCCGCCTGACGATCAACTGCCGGCGGCCGGCACGGTGTGGCTCGACCCGACGCAGCCGTTCCGCCTGACGCTCAGGACCCGCGACGGATTTTTCGGCCCGCCGATGAGCATGGCGGCCGACGGCGTATTTCTGGTGGGGTGGACCATCGAGGTGGCCGAGGACACGACGGGTTGGTTGGTGGTGGAGGCTCGCGGCGGCTACAACCTCGAGGTCGACGGCAAGAATGTGGATGCGCGCCGCGAGTGCGGCGTCATCGACCCCGCCACCAACTGGTACTCGCTCGAACTCGGCAGCGGCACCCACCGGATCCGGTTGGAAACGGCCGCCCCCGAATCACCCGAGGTGAGGGTCAGCCTGATCGACGACCGGGGCGCCCGTCTCGACGGCGTGACGGTGGTCGAGGGCCTGCCGTCGCTCCTGGGACGGTCCGTGGTCGAGCCCTCGTTGCCGCCGGCATCGCACGCACTTCAAGACCGCGTACAGGCCGCCGGGGCGTCGCCGGCGGATCTGTTGCTGGCCGCCCGCCTGGCCGGGGGGCGCTGCAAATCGGATGCTCGAGGTCCTGCTTGACGAACGGGCCCTCGCGGCGAGCCCGGACGACCCCTGGGCCGCCTTTGCCCTGGCGCAGAGCCTGTACTTGGAAAGCGGCGCCGCCGTTGCCGGTGAACCCGCGCGCCGGATCGGCAAGCTCCTGCGCGAGGCCGCATCGATCCCCAGTTCGCGCTTTGTCGAGCGCGCCCTCGCTCTGCGCGAAGGGCGCGGTGAGGACGCCGAGAGGATCCTCGACGCCCTCGCCGACGAATACCCCACCGATGTCCGGGTGCTGCGGGTCCGGGTCCGGGAGGCGGTGCGGCGTGGGTGGGCGAGAGAGGGAGAGGAAGAGCTCGAACTCCTCGAAACCGCGTTGCCGGGATCTCACGATGTCACCGGTCTGCGGCTCGAGGTCCTGGCGGCCCTCGAACGGTGGGATGAACGGGAAGAGCTGCTGAGGGCGCTGGCGGCGATCACCCCGGTCGACACCCGATGGATCGGGCAGCTCGCATCGGGCTGCCTGGTGGGAGAGGCCGTCGGTCTGACGGAAGGGCTCCATGCGATCGGTCGACGATCCGGACTTCGACGTGCAGCTGGTGCGGCTGATGCTCGAAAACGGCGACCTCGAGGGAGCGCTGGCGGCCCTCGGTCGTGCGCGGGAGCGGTGGGGGGACCTCGGGGTCTTCGATCAACTGGCGCTGGTGCTCGCCGCGGGCGATGAGGCGGCGATGGATCGGGCCCTGGCCGGGGCGCTCGAGAGGAATCCATCGGACCTCGAACTCCTGACCCTCGCCTGGCGGGGCGGCGCAGTGCCGTTCTACGCCTCGTTCGTGGTCGAGGCCCGCGACTTCGCGGCCGCCCACCGCGACCTCGGCAACGATGGGGATGTGGTGCTGCTCCTCGATCAGGCGGTCGAGCGGATCTTCGCCGATGGTTCGAGCCTGTACTACTACCACGGTCTGACCCGCGCCAACACACCGGTGGGGGTCCGTCGCGCCTCCATTCTGCAGCCGTTGCCCGACGCCTACTTCATCAAGATCCGGATCCTCAAACCCGACGGCTCGGTGGTGATTCCCAGCGATGTGCGTGAAGGCGAGGGGTTCATCTCGCTCAACCAGGTGGAGCCGGGCGATCTGGTCGAGGAGGAGTACGTGGCGCAGGTGGCGGCGACCGGGGCGTCCCGCGACGGCCATCTCCCTCCCTATCTCTATCGCTTTGCCGATGAAAACCGCACCTTCGGTCTGTCGGAGTACGTGCTTCTGGTGCCGCCGGAGATCGACCTTCTGGTGGACGGAAACTTCGAAGGTCTGGAGCGCAGCGAACAGGAGTGGCAGGGGTTGCGGATGCTCAACTGGCGCGCCGAGCGCGTCCCGCCGATGGCCACAGAGCCCTTCGCCCCGCCCGCACAGGATCTCATGCCGTGGCTCAACTACGGTTTCGGCGTGACCTGGCAGGATGTCGGCGACATCGTGCGCGACCGGGTCCTGCCGGTTCTGCGGACCTCCGCCGAACTGCGTGCGTGGAGTCTCACTGCGCTCACCGGGGAGGACGCGGAGGAGCAGGTGCGGTCGCTGGTCGACGCCCTCATCGACACCGTCGAATCAGGTGACGGCGACTTCGCCATCGGCACTGCTGCGGGTGAGAGTTTTGCAAACCGCCGCGGCAACCGGCTCGGCATTCTCGCAGCGGTGCTGGCGGAGGCGGGGTGGCAGGTGGACCTGGTGCTGACGCGGGCGTGGAACGAACGCGGCAACCGGTTGACGGTCCCCACCCTCGACGCGTTCCCGGTGGCCGTGTTGCGGGTCAGCCGCGGCGACGACGAGATCTGGATCGACATGCGCGAGGAGCGCCGCGGCGTCAACCACATCAACCCCCTCTTCCAGGGCGCCGACGGGCTCGTCCTGCCGCTGAGCGAACCGCAGATACCGGTGACGCTGATCGACCGTCTCCCGACCTTCGCCAACCCCGATCTGGTCGAGGAGGTGACGGTCAAGGCGGTGGTGTCGCCATCGGGCGATGCCCGCATCACCTTCCGGTTGCCGCTGCGCGGGGGCCAGGCGGAGCAGCTCCTCGAGCGGGTGGACAGCGTGCCGTCGGACCAGATCGCCATGATCTACCGTCAGATGGCGGTGTCCCTCTTCCCCGGCGCCGACGAGATCTCGGGTGAGATCGAGCGCGGCGACGGCGGTGCGGTGATCCTCCTCGAGCTGACCGCGCCGCGCGCCTGCGAAGGGGAGGCCGGTCAGTTGGTGTGCCGCAGCCTGGTGCTCGCGAACCCGGTGGTGCCGGTGTTGGCGTCGCTGCCCGAACGCCGGTACCCGCTGGTTCTCAGGCTCCCGATCGAGCGCCGGCTGGAGCTCGATCTGGTGGCACCCGACGGGTGGTCGGTGGTTGCGCGGCCTCCGCGTCGGCTCAGCGCGGACTGGGGGTCGGTCGAGGAGACGCTCTCGACGGCTGACGGGGCGCAAACGTCCATGCTCCACATCCTGATTCCGCCGCAGAGAGTCGAGCCCGCGGACTACGCGGCCTTCGCCCGCTTCTGCCAGGCGCTTGACGAGCTCACCACCCGTCCGCCGCGGCTCGAGCCCCTACCCCAATAGGGCGGTTTGACCGGGACCCCCATGAATCACAGGGGTTCGTGGTTATACTCGGCGCTGGCATGGAGATCGTCGAAGGGACCGTCATCGCGATGCATGGCCCGCTGGTGCGGGTGCAGGTGGGTGTCAACACCCTCGTGGTGGCCTCGCGCCGGCGTCTGAACTGGGAGGGTGGGACGCCCGCGGCGGCCCGTCTGGTGGTCGGCGACCGGGTGTCGGTCGAGATGCGGGGCGAGGACGGCGTCATCATCGCGGTGCACGTTCGCCGCAACAGCCTCCTGCGGAAGGCGCCGTCGAAGAACCGCGCACAGATCCTGGCCGCCAATGTCGACCAGGCGCTTGTGGTGTTCGCGGCGCGCGAACCGGTTCCGAAACAGGGGCTTGTCGATCGTTTTCTGGTGGCCTGCGAGCTCGCTGGCATCCACGCTGTCATCACGATCAACAAGCTCGACCAGGGCCTTGCCGAGGTCGAGCAGTGGTTGCCGGTGTATGAGGCACTGGGTTTCGATGTCATCCGGGTGTCGGCACGCAGCGGGTGGGGATTGGGCACCATCAAGCGGCTGCTGGTCGACCGCACCACGCTCTTCTGCGGACCATCTGGCGCCGGCAAGTCGTCACTCTTGAACGCGGTCTATCCGGGCTTTCGACTCAAGGTCGGCGAGCTTTCGGAGAGCACCGGCAAGGGCCGCCACACGACCTCTCTCGCGGAGCTCATGCCTCTGCCCTACGGCGGGTTTGTGGTCGACACGCCCGGGCTCAGGGAGTTCGGTGTCTGGGAGGCAACCGGCGACGAACTCGCTCAGGCCTTTCCCGATATCGCCTCCCACGCCGCCGCCTGCCGCTTTCCGGACTGCAGCCACCAGATCGAACCGGACTGTGCGGTCACGGACGCGGTCGAGAACGGAGAGATCGACGCGGTCCGTTACGCCAGCTACCGGAAGATCCTCGAGGAAGCCTAGTGGAAGGGATTAGAATTCGGAATTCGCGCAATGCTGACCTGGGTCCTCCGGAGACGTGTGAAACGTCGTCGCAACGTCGGAATATCTCGAATCGGTCTATCCGAGCGCGCGGTGGGGGGCGGCGAGGAAACAGGCGAGATAGCCGGGACGGCTGCGCAGGGTCGAGAGCGGAATCAGGATGCCCTGCGACTCCCGTCTCAAGCCCTCGTACATCTGCGAGAGATCAAAACGGTTCCGGAACAACCACATCTCCATCGGTTCAACGGGGTCGAGCTCTGGGGTCTGAATCGGCACCTGCAGGCAGTGGAGCAGGACGTCATCGGTGTCCCGGTACTCGCCGAAGAGCCACTTCCGGGTGCCGTCCTCGAGCACATAGGTGATGACGAGCAGACTGTCTTCGATCTCCTGGGTTCTGCCTGGGGTCGAGACCGGCGTCGTGGTCTCCGTCGATGACAACGAGACGGCGGAGGCAGTCGATCAACGGGCGTTCGAAGGGGATGGATCGGGCATCGGGTGGCAGCTCTGTCCACACCGCCGCCTCGGCCAGTTCCTGGGAAGGCAGACCCTTGAGCCGCGCGACGCCCAGATACCGGAGGCCGACATAGAGGGTGTCGGGCATCCCGGGGTCGATCGGAAACAGCAGACACTGGAGGTCGTCGATCTCGGCCACCGCCAGGCTTTCGAGGTCGAGTTCGAGATCCAGTTCCTCGAGAAAGGGCAGGGCGACGACGATGCCCTCGTTGACCAGTTCGCCGTGGGCGTCGAGGGTGGCGGCGTAGCGGCGGGAGGATTGCCGTTGCCGGCTGCTGCGAACCTCGGACAGCGGCGCCAGGAAGGCGTCGACCTCACCCAGATCGTAGCCGGAACGGATAAGGATCTCGGCGAGGTCCGAGATCTCGCGAGTGCTCTTGCCGGTGGTCAGACGCGCGAGCTCAACGATGCCGTGACCGAAGAACTCGAACCTCTTGGCTTCGGGGCCGGGGTGGAGCATCGGCAGCAGGCGGTAGACCCCATAGTTGAGGGCGATGCGGATGCCGTGGTTGAACGGAAAGCCAATGTTGCGCAGTTGCTCGTACACGTGCTGGATCTCGCACGCTGCCGCGATCACCCGCAGAGCGCGGCGCGAGGTGTAGAAGGCGCCGTCGCCGAGGAATTTTTCGAAGGTCAGCCGCCGCCGCAACCTGATCGCCTCGAGCCGGTTCTGGAACACGTACATGAACTGGAGCGCCCGCTCCTCTGCCATCCGGCCTTCCTTCCGCATCTCCTCGAGGACGGTGGTGAAGTTGGAGAGGTCGTAGATGAGACCGAAACGGCGGACCGCCGAATCGACGACACCGGGCGCCGTGAAGTCGTAGGGGCGGGTGGTCTTGGCGATGGGAGTCGCCGAGGAGGGCCCGGCGAACACCAGGGTCGTGCCCTGGCGCTGCATGGGGAGGATCCGTCGCCTCAGCGCGGACAGGAGCTCGAAGGTCTTGAGGCGCAGACCGAGCTCGCGCAGCAGATCGAGCTGGACCGCCGACAGGTGGAGGGTCTCCGCGAGACCGGAGCTGCGGATGGCGTCGAGCAGGCGGGGTTGCAGCAGGGCCTCTGGACGGTCGAATCTGAGGTTCGAGCCCACCGCCATACGCAGCAGGCTGGCGACCTCGGGTCGCCGGGCGACGAGGTCGTTGAGCCGTTCGAGCACCATCCGGTTGGCAGCTTGAAGGGCTTCTGCATTCTGCCGGAAGCGCGTCTGGAGGTAGCCGCTGAGCTGCATCAGATCGCTGGGCGGGCGGTTTTCGACCAGCAACAGCTGATCCTGGCAGATGATCCCCAACAACGGCGTCAGGGCCGGGATGACCTGCACTTGCGCGAGCTGGCGAAGCTTGTCGACGGCGGTCATTGCAGCCCGCCTCAGGAGGTCCGCGACCACCGACGCGACGTGCTCACGCTTCTCGGCGGCGGCGCCGGGTGAGCCGGTCGGAAGGCCCTCGATCTTCGAGACCTGGGCCAGAGAACGGATGACCTCACCCGAGTGGAACAACAGAAAGAGGTCCACCAACCCGCGGTGGTAGTCGTTCATGAAGACGTTTTCAAGGGTGGTCGCGATGCTGTTGTGGTACTTCTCGCGGTGGGCGAGAACGGTCCGCTTGAGTTCGCTGTTTGCCGGCTGCTGCTGGAACCGCATCTGAATCTCGGAGCGGATGAGATTGTCGAGGTCGCGGCGCAGCTTGCGGACGCCGTCGGACAGAAGGATCGGGTAGCCCCAGGTGACCACATGCTCCTCGTCGCGGCCGAAAATCGGGAACGGCGCGGGCAGGGAGGTGGCGAGAGCGGGGAAGATCTCGCACCACCCGCCGCTCACCTCTTCCGGCGTCAGATACAGCGGGTGCTGGAGGTCCTCCTTGAGCACATGTCGAAAGGCATCGAGGCTCTTCTCGTCGCGCATCATCACTCCATTGTATCCGCGAGCCGATCCGACCACAGCCGGCACACCCTCCGGACGGGCGCCGACCGCTGGGTTGCGACCATTGAACGGTAGTCGAGATGGTGGGATAATCGAGGCTCATGCTGTTTGACGATATGGTGAAGGCGATCAGGGAGAGTCCGTTTTTTCACGGGATGCCCTCCCATGAACAGGTGACGCTGGCGCGTCTCGGCGCGGTGGATGTGCACGCTCCGGGAACGGTGCTGTTCCGCCCGGGTGAAGTGCCGGCGGCGCTTTACCTGGTTCTCGACGGCGTGGTGGAGATCTCGCGCGAGGAGAGCATCGAACTCGGAATGCGCCCAGTGGCCTACATGGGCGCCGGATCCACGATTTTGGAGAGCAAGGTCATTACCGGTTCGGTCTTGACATCGCTGGCACAGTTTCCCGAGGGTGGCGTCACCCTCACCTGGCCGCGCCCTGTCCTCCTGCGCCAGCTCTATTCCTCGCAGGATCTCGCCCTGCACTACCTGCAGAGCCTCGCCCGCCGTCTCGAGGGGACCATCGTCAACCTCGGCGCCAACGAAGGCAGCAATTTGGGCGGCCGCCTCGAGCATTTCGACCTGCCGGCGATCCTGCAGACGGTCGTCGACTCGGGGGGGGCCGGGGTGCTCGAGATCCTCGACGCCGACGGGCTCAACTTCGGCGCGATCCACACCCAGAAAAACAACATCGGTCGCATGCACTGCGGCCGACTGAAGGGCCGCGAGGCGTTTCTCCAGATCATGGCGGCGCCCCCCAAACGCGGGACCTTCCGGTTCTCGAGTCTCGCCGCGCCCCAGGACGACACCGGTTTTCAACCGCTCCAACCGTTGCTGATGGAGGCCGCGCGCATCCAGGACGAGTTCGCACATTTCGCCGTGACAGTGCCCGCGGACGCGATCCTCCAGCCGTCGTCGCGGCAGCTGGTATGGGGTGGCGGCAACGACTCCCAACTCGTCGAACAGATCTGGCATCAGCTTTCCGTCGAACCGTGCGGGTGGGGGGAGCTGGCGGAGATCCTGCCCTTCAGCCATGGCCAGGTCGGTCTCGCGGTTCGGGACATGCTGCTGGCCGGGGTCGTCAACGTCGACCGCAGCTACGAGGCGCCGCCGGGCGGGGTCCGCCTTCGCGGCATTTGAATCGAAGCAGTGATGAACCCCTGCGGATGATCGAAGTTCGAACCGTGAACAAATGAACGCAGCGGATCTTCTCTATACTTGAACGATGCGTTCCCGCCGTGTTCTGCTGACCCTGATCGCGATCGTTGCCGTGGTCGTGTCGGGGTCGTCCATCGCGCGCACCGTTCGCAGCTTTTACCGGCTGGATTTTCGGGTGTCGTGGGTGGAGGCCGGGCTGCTCGTGGACGGCGTGCCCGAGGGTTCCAGCGCGGCCGTCGCCGGGCTCGCCAAAGGCGACATGATCATCAAGGTGGATGGCGTCGCCATCGAGCAGTTCGAGGACCCGGCCTTCGTGCTGGCGGGCGGCGACGAGCACGGCATCACGGTGCTGCAGAGCGACGGCGGCGTCGAGGAACTGCGGTTTCGTTCGCCGCCGCCGGCGATCAACTCGGTTTATCTGGCGCGGACCGCGGTCGGGCTGATCGGTCTCGCCCTCGCGCTCTATACCGTGTGGTCAACGCCGCGGCGTGAGGCCGCGACCTTCCTCCTCCTGGCGGCCGCCGCCCTCCTGATGGGAGCGGTCCCGAACCGGATCGCGGCCGCGGAGCTCACCCTGCAGGTGGTTCGTCGCGCGGCGGGCGCCGCCCTGCCGTTTCTGATCGCACGGTTTTTTGCCATCTTTCCCGAGCGGACACGGTCGATGCGGAACCTCGATCTGTTGACGCTGGTGGCGGTGGCGGGTTCGGGCGCCACCGCCTTTCTCCGCGGCGCGGAGGCGTGGTGGCCCGCGGTGGCGTCGCTGGTCCGGGTGTTGTTCGTGCTGTCGCTGATCGTCGGCTTCATCGTTCAGGTGTGGCGGTGGCGGGAATCCGCGCGTGAGGCCAGGATTCGGCGCCAGATCGAATGGGCGGCCCTCGGTCTCTTCGTGGGTCTGGCGCCTTTTGTCTCCCTGGTCATGGTGCCGCGCTGGATCGGGATCAGCTTCGAGCCCTTTTCGTGGCTGGCGGTCTTCCCGATGGTGGCGATGCCGCTGACGCTGGTGGCCGCCCTTCGCGAGTACCGTCTGTGGGACCTCGAGCCCATCGCCCGGGACCTTTTGTCGGCGACTCTCGTGGTGGTGACGGGCGCCTTTATCTTTGCCGTCACCAACCACCTCCTGCTTCGCTACACCGGCGGGCTCGGCTCGCTCCGCAACCTCTTCGCCTTTGCAACGGGCGTGCTGCTGGTGGTTCTGCTGCAACCGGTTCGGGTGCGGGTCGAGCGGTTCCTCGATGCTTTTCTTCACCACGGGAGGCAGGCGCCGCGCTCCCTGCTCACCGGCGCAAGCCGCGACCTGGCCACGGTGACCAACCCCCGAGAGCTGCTCGAACGACTCTCCGAGACCCTCCATCAGGGGTTGGAGTTCGATCTCGTTGCCACCTATCTCCGGGTCGCGGGGGAGATCTTCGAGCGGATCACGGGGAACCCCGAAACCCTGCCGGATTTTCTGCCGGCGATGGCGGCGGAAACTCCTTTCCCGGGTCGACACGAGAACCCCCTCCAACTCGCCGGGTTTGCGGTGAGGATCCCATTGGAGCGCGTCGGCACTGTCCACGGTCTGCTCTACCTGGGCCTCCGGCGCGGCGTCTTCCCGCTCGGCAGCGAGGGCGAGGCGGTGGTGGGCGCGTTTGCCGCGCAGGCAGCGCTGGCATTGGAAAGCGCGCGCTACCTCGATGACCTGCGCCGTCAGGCGGAGGAGTACCGCATCCTCCACGCCAACACCCAACGCATCATCGAGTCCTCGGCGGCGGCCATCCTGGTGTGTGACGCTTCGGCCCACATCCTCACCGCGAATCGGCACGCGGCGAACATCTTCGGGCGCGAGGCGCAGGCCCTGGTCGGCCTGCCCTTGGATGAGCTGGTCGAGCTGCCCGAGGCTTGGCACATCGAGCTCCCCATGCACGCGGTCAACACCGAGGCGCGCACCCATTCCGCCCCGCCGCGGCGGGTCATCCTCGCGGTGTCGGTGCTCGAGCTCGACAGCGGGAGCTTCAACGGCCGCGTGGTGGTGCTTCAGGACGTCACCGAGCTGCGTGAGCTTCAGGACAGGATCCTGGAACAAGAACGGTTGGCCGGTTTGGGGCGGCTGGCGTCGGGGCTGGCCCACGAGATCAACACGCCGCTGACGGGGATTTCATCCTACGCCCAGATGTTGGGTGAGATGACCCCGGACAGCGACCCGCGCGCAGGGCTCATCACCAAGCTGGTCGACCAGAGCTTTCGGGTGTCGAGCATCGTCTCCAACCTGCGCTCGATGGTCAGGGGCTCGAGCGACAGCCGGATGGTGCTCGACATCAACGGGGTGGTCGAACGGGCCGCTCGCGAGGCAGCCAGATCGCTGGGCAGGGACGCCGCCCTCGAAATCGAGGTGAGCGGCGAACCGGTCATGGTCTGGGCATCGGTGGCGCCGCTCGAACTGTCGGTCGGCAATATCGTGCGCAACGCCATCGAGGCGTCACACTCCGGAGGGACCGTGCGCCTGTCTATCAGCTGCGAGGGCGAGTGGGCGGAGATTCGGGTCGACGATTCGGGCCCCGGGCTGGCGGGCAACACCGAGGAACGCGTGTTCGAACCGTTCTACTCGACCAAGACCGACCGCGGCGGCAGCGGTCTCGGTCTCGCCATCACGCGTGATATGATCGCCCAACTCGGCGGCAGGGTCAGACTCGAGAACAGGGCGGATGGCGGGGCCCGTGCCACGATCAGGCTACAGAGATGGCAGGATCCAAATCAATCCTCGTAATTGACGACGAGCCCGTCCTCCAGGATGTGCTCGGGTCCCTCCTCAAGGGCAATGGCTTCGATTGTCACCAGGCCATGACGGCCGCCGACGGAATGCGCGTGCTCCGCGAAGAAGAGATCGATGTCGTGCTCCTCGATCTCATGCTTCCAGATCGCAGCGGCCTCGACCTGTTGCCGGAGATCAAGATCCTCGACCCGCACCTGCCGGTGGTCGTCATCACCGCCTACTCGTCGGTGGAGTCAGCGATCGAGGCGATGCGGCGCGGCGCCTTCCACTACGTGCCGAAGCCCTTCAAAAACGAAGAGGTCCTGCACCTGGTGCGGCGCGCCGCCGAGCAGCGGGCGCTGCAGGTCGAAAACGTGCAACTCCGGAGCCGGCTCGAGGGGATGGGCGAGATCGTCGGCAAGAGCCGCCGCCTCGAAGAGGTCTTCGAGCTGATCCGCAGGGCGGCGCCCGCCCGTTCCAACATCCTGCTGGTAGGAGAATCCGGAACGGGCAAGGAACTGGCGGCGCGGGCGATCCACCGGCTCAGCCCCCGCAGCGACGGCCCCTTCGTGCCCGTCCACACCAGCGCCATCCCGGCCGATCTTCTGGAATCGACCCTGTTCGGTCATGTCAAGGGCGCGTTCACGGGCGCGATCAACAATCGCAAGGGCCTCTTCGAGGCTGCCCACGAGGGCACCCTGTTTCTCGACGAGGTGGGCACCATCTCGCCGGAGACCCAGACCAAGCTGTTGCGGGTGATCCAGGAACGTGAGATCCGCCGGGTCGGCAGCGTCGAGGCGAGAAAGGTCGACACCCGGCTGGTGGTCGCCACCAACAGCGATCTGTGGCAGGAGGTCCAGTCGGGCCGCTTCCGCGAGGACCTCTACTATCGCCTCAACGTGATCTCCATCGAGTTGCCGCCGCTGCGCGAACGGCGCGACGACATCCCTCTGCTCGCGACCCATTTTCTACGCATCTACGCCGAGGAGAACAAACGCAACGTGCAGGGGTTGTCGTCCTCGGCGATGGACGCTCTCGCCGAGTACCACTGGCCGGGCAATGTCCGTGAGCTCGAAAACGCGGTCGAGCGCGCCGTGGTTCTGTGTCAGGCGGACACCATCGACGTCGACGAGCTGCCGCTGGCGGTGCGCGGCGAGGGGCTGACCGCGGCCCCCGGGATCGATTTTCCGGCCGCCGGGGTCGATCTCCGCGAGGCCGTGAACGAGTATCAGACGAAGCTCATCCGCGAGGCCCTCCACCGCAGCGGTGGCGTCCAGCGCCGCGCCGCCAAGCTCCTCAAACTGAGCCCCACGACCCTCAACGAGATGATCCACCGGCTCGGGGTGGATGTCTCCGGAGACGACTGACTCGTATCAGGACGCGCTTCCCGAGAGGCTGCCAGGCGCGTCCGCAGCATCTGAGACATAGCCCGCCTTTCCGACCGGCATTCCCGGGAGGAGCCCCCCTATGCATTGTTTGCCCGCACCGTCCTGCCTGCCGGTAGGGTCCCGAATCAAACAATGCAAAGGACGGCACCTCCGCCGCACATTGATCGGTAGATATGCCGACGGCCCCGTGGGGGGAACGGGGCCGCCGACTCGAGGAGGTTGTGATGCGATTGATTCTACGAATCACCCGCAAAAAGGTTTCATTCCACGTCGGTCGGGTTCACAAAAGAGCTGTGTTCCCCGTGGCAACGCTTTGTCGCTGCTCGTGAGCTCCCCATTCTGCAATGATGTGGGGGAGGTTGGGCCGGAATTCCGAAATCCGAATTCCGAATTCCGAAATCACTCCATCACCCCGCCCCCCAGACACTCCTCGCCATCGTAGAGGGCGGCGAACTGTCCGGGCGCGATGCCGGGGTCCTGGGTCTCCACCAACTCCACTGAGAGCCCTCCGTCATCGTCGAAGACCGCCGCGCATAGGTCCATGTGCTGGCCGTGCCGGATCTTGACCTCGAGTCGACTCGCGGAGGGCGGGCCCGCGATCCAGTGCGGTAGGGGTATGCGGAAGTGGCGGCGCTGGAACTGGGCGAGCCGGTCGGCGTGGACGACCGTGACGATGTTGTTCGGGTGGTCCTTGTCGACGACGTACCACGGGCCCGAACCGAGACCGAGGCCCCGCCGTTGGCCGATGGTGTGAAACCATGTGCCGCGGTGGGTGCCGAGCAACTCGCCCGTCACGGCCTCGCGGATCTCGCCCGGCCTCTCGCCGAGGTGGTGGTGGACGAAATCGTCAAACGGCACCCGGCCGAGAAAACAGATGCCCTGGCTGTCGGGCCGGTCGGCGTTGGCGAGCCCGAGGCGGCGGGCCTCGTCGCGCACCTGGGCCTTGGTCAGATCGCCGATGGGGAAGAGCGCTCGTGTCAGCTGGTCCTGGCGCAGCTGGCACAGAAAGTAGGTCTGGTCCTTGTGGGCGTCCGCGGCGCGCAACAGCCTGGCGAGGCCGTCCCGGGCGCCGACCCGTGCGTGGTGTCCCGAGGCGACGAAGTCGAACTTCTCGCCGATGCGATCGACAAAGGCGCCGAACTTGATCATCCGGTTGCACATGACATCGGGGCTCGGCGTGTGGCCGGACTTGAGCTCGTCGAGGGCGTAGGCGACGACGGTGTCGAGGTACTCCCTCTGGAGCGAAACCACCTCGAGCGGGATGCCGGCGGTGTCGCAGGCCTGGCGGACGTATTCGAGGTCCTCCTCCCACGGGCAGCTGCCGAGGAAGGCCATGTCGTCCTCGAGCCAGATCTTGAGGTAGAACGCCGTCAGGTCGTGCCGCCCCTCCTCGGCGAGACGCAGCAACGCCACCGACGAATCCACACCACCCGACGCGAGAACGGCAACCCTGCTCATGGGATCAGGATAGAAGATTTCGGATTTCGGAATGCGGATTTCGGATTTATCTTTCCGTCTTCGCTGGATCGATGGGCGGAAATCCGAAATTCGAAATCCGCAAATCCGAAATTGAAGCCCACCGGCAATACGGTCAAATCAGCGCATATATTTGTTATGCACCATGTGTTCCACGTACCGGTCGGTGTGGATGCCGTAGTCCTTGAGCAGACCCTCGGCCGAGACCACGAAGGTCGCCTCCTCGCCGGCCGTGCGGGAGAAGTAGACGCGGTGGGTCTCGCCGGACATGTGCACATCGAGGGCGCACAGGCCATCAGAGAGTTCGGACACCAGGCTCTGGTCGCACACCGGACAGAAGAAATTCCAGGTGGTCCCCGGCGGCATTTCCTCACCCGGTGGCAGATCGACTTCGTAGTTTCCTGGTTGTGGGTGGAAACCGGCCAGGAAACGGTGATCGTCTCGTTCGGCGCAGAGCACGACCCGTTCCCCGGGGTTGAGCAGGGATGCGCAGTGGGGGCAGGAATAGGTCCAGTGCATGTCTCACTCTCCCAGGCTTCAGGATAGCGAAAAACCCCCCCGGTCGGGGAAAGGAGGTCTCGATCTCAGAGCAGCGCCACGCCCAGCTCTCGCAGTTGGCGGGTGGCCACGTCCGCCCACCCCCGGTTGGCGGCGGGGCTTGCCGGGCTCGGGTGGAGAATGCGGCCGATCGCGATGCCGCTGCCCTCGAGGGCAGTCGTGGCCCGCCCTTCGGCAAAGGCGCCGATTCCGACCACGAGCTGCGGCCGCAGGTGCTCCACCGTTCGCCGCAGGGCGAGATCGCAGGCCGCGAACAGCAGTTCACGTTCGGCTGCGGGTAACTTGTCCGGGGTTCGATTGCGGCCGGTTGATTCCATGAAGGTCAACGGACAGTAGTTGCCGATAAAGAAGTCCTCGAAAAACCGTTCGGGGGTGTGGAAGAGCTCTCGTGCCCAACCCCACAATCGTGCTCCGCTGACCTCGGAGCGCGTGCAGGCGAGGCCGACTATCGGCCGCTTCGGGTGCTCGACGATGGGGCGCCCGATCTCGGCGGAAATCCTCAGCCAATCGCGGACGGCAGCCACCTCGCCGAAGGGCACCCCGGTCTGCGCCATCCCCCAGGGCCCGGGGTTCATACCGAGGAAGAGGATCTCCTTGGGGCCTCGGCCGTACAACTCCAGGTACTGGCGGTGCGCCGGCCACGCGTAGTCGAGCGGGTTGTAAACATGAGTCACCGGCGGCGCGAACTTCAGGTGATCAACCTCGGACGAGAGGTCTCGTGCAATTTCTACCAGGTTCACTGCAACCGCCCCCAGTGACAGAGAGTAGCAGTTTGCCGAAATCCGAAATCCGAAATCCGAAATCCGAAATCCGAAATCCGAAATCCGAAATCCGAAATCCGAAATCCGAAACCGCAGTTCGCGTACCATATGGGCCGGAGGTCGCCATGCATCGGTTTGTCGTCCTGTCTCTGATCCTCGTCGCCGCTTCCATGACGTGTGCCGCCGACCGCCCCGAGGGCCGCGCCTTTGCCACCAGGTCGGTGACCTACGCCCGCCACGGGATGGTGGGCGCGGCCCACCCGCTGGCAGTGCAGATCGGTCTTGACGTGCTCAAGGCCGGCGGCTCTGCGGTGGATGCGGCGATCGCCACCAACGCGGCTCTCGGTTTTCTGGAGCCCGTGTCGTGCGGTCTCGGCGGCGACCTCTTTGCCATGGTGTGGGACCCGGCAAGTGAAAAACTCTACGGTCTCAACGCGTCAGGCCGCGCACCGGCATCGTTGACGATCGACAAGGTTCCGGCGACCGAACGCGGAACCATCCCGGTGTACTCGCCCTACTCGTGGACGGTCCCGGGGTGCGCCGACGGGTGGTTCGCCCTCCATGAAAAGTTCGGTCGATTGCCGATGAAAGACCTCCTCGAACCGGTGGCTCAGATGGCGCGCGAGGGCGCACCGGTCCCTCAGGTGATCGCAGGATCGTGGGCCCGCGGCGCCGAGCGCTTCGCCGACTCGCCGGGATTCGCCGAGGTTTTCATGCCCGGGGGCGTGGTTCCGGCCGAAGGTGATGTCTTTGCCAACCCGGCGCTCGCCAATACCCTCGAGGTGCTGGCCGCGGGAGGGCGCGATGCCTTTTACGAAGGCGAGATCGCCCGCGAGATCGTCGCCTTTTCAAACGAGAACGGCGGGTTCTTCACGATGGAGGACTTCGCCAACCACACCAGTGAGTGGGTGGAGCCGATCTCGACCACTTACCGCGGGCTGACGGTGTGGGAGCTCCCGCCCAACCCACAGGGCCTGGCGGCGCTGCAGATGCTCAACATCCTCGAAGGCTTCGACCTCACCGCCATGGGGCGTTCGAGCACCGACTTCTGGCACGTGATGGTGGAGGCCAAGAAGCTCGCCTACGAAGACCGTGCGCGGTACTACGCCGACATGCAGTTCTCCGAGGTGCCGGTCGAGGCCCTTCTCGACAAGGGCTACGCAGCCGAACGGGCGAAGCTCATCGACATGCAACACGCTGCCAGGAGCTATGAGCCCGGCAACCCGGCTCTCAACCACGGCGATACCACATTCCTGGTCGCCGCCGACTCCAGCGGCATGCTGGTGTCGCTGATCCAGTCCAATTACACGGGTTTCGGGTCGGGATACGTGGTGCCGTCCGTCGGTATCGGCATCCAGGACCGGGGAGCGCTGTTTTCCCTGGACCCCGACCACCCCAATGCGCTCGAACCCGGCAAGCGTCCTTTCCACACCATCATTCCCGCGTTCATGGGGTGGAACGGAGTGCCCGACACCGCCTTCGGTCTCATGGGCGGCGACATGCAGCCCCAGGGCCACGTCCAGATCGTCGTCAACCTCGTCGACTTCGGGATGAACCTCCAGGAGGCGGGCGACGCGCCGCGCTTCCACCACGGCGGGTCGTCGGAGCCCACCGGGACGGTGATGACCTCGGGCGGCGAGCTCAACCTCGAATCGGGTCTCCCGATGGAGGTCTACCGCGATCTCAACCAACGCGGCCACACCATCGTCGAGACCAGCCCGGGCACCTTCGGCGGCTACCAGATCATCCACCGCGACCCCAAGACCGGGGTCCTCGCCGGCGCTACCGAGTCGCGCAAGGACGGGATGGCAGCCGGCTATTGATTTCGGATTTCGGATTTCGGATTTCGGATTTTCCCTCGGCCCACCCCGTGCTCAATAAACAGGGGAGTTGGGCAAATCCGAAATTCCGCAATTCCGAAATCCGAAATGGGAACGCCGAGGCATTCCGCTAAGATGCCCCCATGTTGGACCCGATCCTCAGTGATGAACAGCGACAACTGCTGACCGGCGAGCGCGAGCTGTTGGCCGAGGTCAAGACCGGCCTCGAGCGTTCGGACGCCGCGGCTGACGATCTGCGGGCGCTCAACGACTCGGTGCGGCAGCTTGACGAGCTCTTTTTGTTGGTGGTGGTCGGTGAGTTCAACGCCGGCAAGTCGGCGCTGATCAACGCCCTCCTCGGTGAGCGGGTGCTCGCCGAAGGCGTCACACCGACCACCTCGAAGATCCACCACATCACCTGGGGCGAGGAGCTCACCCGCCAACCCATGGGCGCCGTCGGCGAACGGATCACGGCCCCGATCGAGAGCCTCCGCCAACTCGCTGTCGTCGACACCCCCGGCACCAACGCCCTCGACCGCGCCCACGAGGCCCTGACTACCGACTACGTACCGCGGGCCGATCTGGTGCTCTTCATCACCTCCGCCGATCGCCCGATGTCGGAGAGCGAGCGCATCTTCCTCGAGACTATCCGCCGCTGGGGCAAGAAGGTGGCAATGGTCGTCAATAAGGTCGACATCCTCAAGAGCGATGACGAACGGGCGGAGGTCGTGGCCTACGTGGTGACCAATGCCACTCGCCTGTTGGGCGTGGCACCCGAGGTGTTCGCGGTTTCTGCCCTGCGCGCCGCCGAGGCCGAAACCGACGATGAACGAGTGGCGAGCGGGCTGCCCGCGGTCGAGGCCTTTCTGCACGGGACCCTGGACAGCGGAGAACTGCTACGGCTCAAGCTGGTCAACCCTCTCGGCGTGGCTCGACACCTCTTGAAAGGGTCGCTCGAAACGGTTGAGGCCAGGCTCGGCCTGCTGACTGAGGACCGCCGTACAATCGGCGATATCGGTCAGCAAACCGAAACCTGGACGGCCGACGTCCGGCGGGAGTTCGACCTTCGCCTGTCGGACATCGACAACAGCCTCTATGGCATGGAACAGCGGGGTATGGAGTTCTTCGACGATACCGTGCGCATTGCGAAATTGCCGAAGCTCTTCGACACCTCCGGGCTCAAACAGACATTCGAGTCCGAGGTCGTCGCCGACGCACCTGAACAGGTCGAGGAAAAGGTCGACTCACTGATCGATTGGCTAGTGGACTCGGAGCTCGCTCACTGGCAGAACGTGGTCAACCACGTCAACCGGCGGACCTCGGCGCACGCCGATCGTATGGTGGGCGAGGTCGGCGGACGCTTTGAGACCGATCGCGCCCGATTGCTCGAAACGGTCGGTCGCGCGGCCCGCGATGGAATGGCGTCCTATGACCGGGTGGCGGAGGCGCGCCGGATGGCTGAGGACCTCCAGAAGGCGGTCACCTCCACCGCCCTCCTCGAGGTCGGTGCGGTGGGTCTCGGCGCCGCGGTGGCCCTGGCCGCCAGTTCCACCGCCGCTGACATCACCGGTCTGACCGCGGCCGGGTTGATGGCGGTACTCGGTCTGTTCATCCTGCCGCACCGCCGCCGCCGCGCCAAGGCCGATCTCAAACAGAAGATCTCCACCCTTCGCACCGAGCTGATGACGGGCTTGACAGGGCACTTCGAAAAAGAGGCCGAGCGCGGCCGCCGTCGTCTCGAGGAGACCATCGCGCCCTACACCCGTTTCGTGCGTTCGGAATCCGACCGGCTCGAGGGAGAACGAAACACCCTCGCCGCCCTGTCGGAACGCGTCGGCGAAATGACGGCGCAGGTGGACGCGCTCCGCTAGACGTTAAAACGTTGGAACGTTGAAACGTTAGAACGTTCGGTTCATCCCGAATTTCTGGGCCGGGGGTTTCATCTCAGAAGGTGGGCTGAAGCCCACCCTACGAACCCTTCCGGTATGTGGGTCCGAAGTAGGGTGGGCCTTGGCCCACCTTCAGAGTCGCTGTGAATGTGAGGAACCTGCAACT
Source organism: Candidatus Sulfomarinibacteraceae bacterium (assembly GCA_963714885.1). Classification (GTDB taxonomy): domain Bacteria; phylum Acidobacteriota; class Thermoanaerobaculia; order Thermoanaerobaculales; family Sulfomarinibacteraceae; genus Sulfomarinibacter. The sequence continues at coordinate 46,783 of CAVQQV010000049.1, forward strand.
TCAAACGATGATTCAGTCTTCCATGTTGACGCTCACGACCGGCAACGGCCTGCCCGGGGTCCACGGCACGCCCTCCGCGTCCATCGCGGCCTCGAGCGCGGGGAGATCGACGTCGAGCAGCTGCCGCAGCCGGGGCTCGAGGGTCGCGAACTCCGCGGTGGCGATTTCGAATGCGCGGCGGTGGGTCGCGGTGGGACCGTAGTCCGACTGGCCGTCGGTCATCGAGGCCACCCGCAGGCGGCCGGCCACGGTTGGCACCCGCGGTTCGCCGAGGGAGCGTATGGATCGATTGCCCTCGAGCGCCTCGTCGAGAACATAAAGCCGCTGTTTGAGGGTCTCGAGCGTGGTGTCCAGGGTGCCCGGGGCGCCGGGTGAGCGGGCCAGTGCCTTCTCCAGAGTCGCGATCCGGTCAAAACCCAGACTGACCGCCTGCGACGCGGCGCTGACCGCGCGGTTGAGCGCGGCCACCTGGCGCATGAAGGCTGCAGTGCTCTCCGGTGCCGCGCCCTCGAGCACGCCCTCGAACACCCGCTCCACAGTGAAATTCAACGGGCCGCCGACCGCACTCACCACACCGTCGATCCTGGTAGCGAGCGTCACCGAGTAGACTCCTGGCGGCGCCATGAAACCGCTGTCGCCCCGGTTGCGCCGGTCGCCGCCCTCATCCGCTGATGCGCTGCTGACGGCCGAGGTCGTCGGATAGGTGAGGTCCCAGGCGACCCGGTGGAAACCCTTGGCCGCCGGCCCGGTCAGGCTCCGGACCACGTTGTCGTCGGCATCGCGAACCGTCAGCACCACCGCCGGTTCGGGCTGGCGGCGTTCCTTCTCCAGCGCCTCATACCCGACGTACGGAGTGTCCTTTCCGTCCTTTTCGAGCTTCTTCTGTTGCTCACGCCGAGCCTCTTTGAGGGTCTTGAGATCGTCAGCGAGGTGGTAGGTGAAGACCGCGCCGAAGGGAGGGTTGTCGGCGATGAAATAGGCGCCTCCCTGTGAGGCCTGCCCGTCGTCGCCGAGGGGGCGGCGTTGGATGTACCACGGCGCCGTGCGGATCGGGAACTGCACGATTTCGCGTTCCATCACCTCGGTGGTGATCTGGCGCAGCGGGGAATAGTCGTCAAGGACGTAGAACCCGCGTCCGAACGAAGCGCCCACGAGGTCGTTGTCGCGGCGCTGGATGGCGAGGTCGCGGAAGGAGATGGTCGGCACGCCGCCCTCGAGTTCGATCCAGGCGCTCCCGCCGTCGACGGTGAAGAAGATCCCGAACTCGGTGGCCACAAAAAGAAGGTCTCTTTTGACGTGGTCCTGCACCAGCCGCCACACCAGGTGGCGGTCCGGGAGGTCGCCGGCGATGGAGACCCAGGTCCGCCCGCCGTCGGTCGTCTTCACGAGATAGGGTTTGAAATCGCCGTACTTGTGGTTGTCGAGACAGACGTAGGCGGTGGTGGCGTCGTAGAGATCCGCCTTGATGTCGTTGACGAAGGCGGTGGCCGGGACTCCGGGAAGTTGGCCCACCGGGATTGCCTTCCAGGTCCGCCCTCCGTTGATGCTCACCTGCAGCAGCCCGTCGTCGGTGCCGGCCCACAGCACGCCTTCCTCGATGGGCGACTCGGCGAGCGAGGTGATGGTGTTGTAGTTCGACATCGCGGTGAGGTCCCACGGTGCGGTGGAGCTCCACTGGCGGCCCATCACCGGCAGTAGGATGCGGTCCTCGTTCTTGGTCAGGTCGGGGCTCACCGGAGTCCAGCTGTCGCCACGGTCATCCGACCGCCACACCCGCTGCGAAGCGTAGTAGAGCCGGGTCGGCGAGTGGGGGCTGATGAGGATCGGCGCGTCCCAGTTGAAGCGCTCGGGCGGGTCGCCCGGTTCGGGCTGGGGCTGGATGTAGACGATGCCGCCGGTGGTGCGGTCGGTGCGGACGAGGTTGCCCTGCTGCCACTCCGAGTAGACGATGTCGGGGTTGCCGGGCTCGACCGCGGGCTGGTGGCCGTCGGCATACAGGGTGATGAACCAGTCGGCGTTGCGAATCCCATTGACGTTGTCGGTGCGGGTGGGACCGCCCTGGGTGTTGTTGTCCTGGGTGCCGCCGTAGACGTTGTAAAAGGGCGCGGAGTCGTCGAGCGCGAGCTTGTAGAACTGGGTCACCGGCAGATTGGCCACGAAGCGCCAGCTCTCGGCGAGGTCGAACGACTCGTAGAGACCGCCGTCGGTGCCGGCGAGCAACCAGTCGGCGTCGTCGGGGCGGAAGGCGAGGGCGTGGTTGTCGGAGTGTTTGGCCGTCTCGTTGAGTCGCCGGAAGGTGGTGCCGCCGTCGTCCGAAACCTGCATCCGGACATCGATGATGTAGAGGCGATCAAAGGCGTGCGGACTGGCCTCGAGCTCCTGGTAATAGTGGGGTCCGGTGCCCCCGGACACCGCGTCGGAGCGTTTTTCCCAGCTCGCGCCGCGGTTTGACGATCGCCACACTCCGCCCTTGCGGTTGTCGAGTTCGATGACCGCGTATACGACGTCGGGCTGTTGCGGCGAGACGGCGAGACCGATCTTGCCCATGTTGCCCTCGGGCAGACCGCTCTCGAGCCGGGTCCAGGTGGCGCCGCCGTCGGTGGTCTTGTGGATCCCCGACTCCGGCCCGCCGTCGATGACCGCCGCTATCGTCCGGTGGTGCTGCCAGGTGGCGGCGTACAGGACTGCGGGATCGCGAGGGTCTATCACCAGGTCGGTGACGCCGGTCCACTCGCCAGATGACAAGATATTCGACCATGTGGCGCCGCCGTCGGTGGTCTTGTAGAGACCGCGATCGCCGCCCGCTGACCACAGCGGGCCCTGCGAGGCCACATAGACCGTGTTGGAGTCGGTCGGGTCGACGATGATCTTGGAGATGTGCTGCGATTCGGCGAGCCCCATGTTCTTCCAGCTCGCGCCGCCGTCGAGGCTCTTATACACACCGTCGCCAAAGCCGACGTGACGGCCGCCGACGTTTTCCCCGCTTCCCACCCAGACCACCTCGGGATTCGAGGGGTCGAGGGTGACGCAGCCGATGGAGTACGACTCTTCTTTGTCGAAGATCGGTTTCCAGGTGGTGCCGGAGTTGGTGGTCTTCCACACCCCGCCGGAGCCCACCGCCACGTACCAGGTGCTGAAATCGGTGGGGTGGATGGCGATGTCGGCGATCCGCCCCGACATCAGGGCCGGGCCGATGCTGCGGAACTCGAGACCCTTGAAAGCCTTGGCTGACATCGGGCGTAGTTGGTCTCCTCCTCAGCAGCCGGACACGGGTAGGCCATTGCACACAGGATGATCAGGATGGCCAGTTTCTTCATGAGATTCCCCCCCACAGTGAAATGCTCCCCCGGAGACACACAGCCCGCATATCTTACCGGTTTTCGCAGCCCAGGCGGCGAAACGCCTGCGCCGGTCGCAGGACCGGTTCGTGCCTCTTGCGCTGGGACGACGGTCTTCACCGTCCCCCGGGGCCACCCATCAGAGCGAAAACGACGCCACGAAGAGGAGGACGAAAGCCGCCGGGAACAGCCACCTCGAAACACGATTGACCCGTGCCGCCTTTTCGAGGTGGTGTCCGTCGTTCATGGCGCTGGTCAGCGTCACCTGCACCAGGGCCACGAACACCAGCAGGGTCGCGCCGAGAAGAAAATGATCGAGCCGGGTGAGGTAGGAAACCGGCGGCAGCGACTGGTCGAGCAGGAAGCGGTAGGCGACCAGAGTCAGCATTGAGGTGACGGCGACGCTGATCCGCGGCCCGACGTGGACGGTGTTGATCCAGAACACGATCCACGACATGAAGATGATGATCGCCACCGAGATGACGGCCTTGCCGAGAAAGAAGCCGAGATGGCGTTTCGCCTGGAAATCCCCCTCCAGCCCGGCGACTTGCCGCCCGCCAGGCACCACCTGGTAAGGCTTGGTGCGCAGATCAAATCTTCCGATCGTCCAATCGGAGACCGTCATTTCGGGCGAATGACCGATGCCTTCCCCTTCCGTTGCGGGGACGAAATCGATCTCGTCGGGGCCGTAACCGAGGACCGCCAGCTGCAGTCTGAAACGGTGTTGGTCAAGTGGAAAGTCGTGGAAGTCGAGCCGCGAAGTGAAGTCCCCGTTATACCGCTGCCGGTAGGTCACCGTGCCGTCCGGCTCCACGTCCACGATGTCGTCAAAGGTCTTGACCACGCGGCGCTGGTTGACGAGCTGGATTTGCGGGTTCCAGACGCTGTCGAGCGGCAGTCGGCGCACGCCGTCGCCCTCCATGACGAGTCGTTCATCGCGCCACTGCAGCATCAAAAAGACGTCAGCGGTGAAGCTCTGCTCGGCCCCGTCGATCTTCGATACGTCGAGGAGAACGAGCGTCCCCGTCAATCTCAGCGGTTGCTCGCCGGCCCCCGGGCGCGTTCCCGCGAACTCCTCGTCCCCGACTGCGGGTGTGGCCGCCACCAGCACCGTCAGCACGAGCAGGACCAGTTGTTTCATTGACGTCATCTCCATCTGCGCTATCCTACGGGCCGCGATCATAGGGAATCCCGTTCGCCGGGGAAATGTCTGAATTCCATGATGCCGGCCGACGCCCTGGTCGCCGATTTCCCGATCTGCGCCCTGACGCAGATGCGTTTTCCGGACGCGGGTCTGGCCACGCTCTCCGAGCCCCTGACCATCGAGCCCATCGGTATCGCCCTCGCCCCCGGCGACTCGCTGTTCCTGAACATGGTCACCAACTACCTCAGCGCTCTCGAGGGCATCGGCCTGCTCGACGCGCTCGAGAAGAAGTGGTTTGAAGACGGCGGGTGGCTGATTCAGCTTCCGTAGCAATGTGTCGTGGCGGAACGCCACCAACACATTCCTGAGAGCTCAAAGACGGTGGCGCCTTGGCGTCACCGTTTTTGTTGGGCTATGATTCCCGGACGATATCAGGAGGCGAAGGGATGAGTTCAGAAAACCCGAAGAGCGGCGTTCGCGGCTACTTCGAGTGGTTCGTTCACTCGGAAGTGACGGGCAGCATCCTCCTTCTGGCGTGCACTGTCCTTGCCCTGGTGTGGGCCAACTCACCGTGGGCTGATTCGTACTTTGAGATCCTCCACACCTACGTTGGTGTGTCCTGGGGCGACGCATACTTCAAGCTTTCGCTCCACCACTGGATCAACGATGGCCTGATGGTGGTCTTCTTCTTTGTCGTCGGTCTCGAGATCAAACGCGAGCTGGTGGTCGGCGAGCTGTCATCGTTTCACAAGGCGGCGCTGCCGGTTGCCGCCGCGGTCGGCGGCATGGTGGTTCCAGCTATGCTGTTCGCCGCCATCAACCTGGGCGGAGCCGGTTTGCGGGGATGGGGCATCCCCATGGCCACCGACATCGCGTTCGCGCTTGGAGTGTTGGCGATGTTCGGGACCCGGGCGCCGCTCGGTCTCAAGGTCTTTCTCACCGCCCTCGCTATCGCCGACGACCTCGGTGCGGTGGCGGTGATTGCGATTTTCTACACCGAACAGATCAACGTCGGGTCGTTGGTGGTGGCTGCGGTTCTTCTCGTGCTGCTGTTTGCTGCGATTCGGGCGGGTGTTCGACGGCGCGGCATTCTCTACCTGATGATCGTCGGCGTGTGGCTCGCCGTCTTCTCGTCGGGCGTGCACGCCACGGTGGCGGGAATTCTGGTGGCGATGGTTGTCCCTGTCCGTCCGAGGGTCGATCCTCACAGTTTCATCGACGAGACCGAAGAGCGGCTGGAACGCATCAAACGGATGGAGCTGTCGGCGGATAGCCTGCTCGGCGACCGCGAGCAGCTCGAGATCGTCGACCATATTCACACTCGGGCGGGGGAGGCGTTGCCGACGGGTCTGGTCCTCGAGCACTTCCTGCACCCGATCCAGGTATGGTTGATCCTGCCGCTGTTCGCACTGGCCAATGCGGGTGTTGCCATCGGCGGCGACCTGATGTCTGTATTGGCCGATCCGCTCGCCCTCGGCGTCATCATCGGGCTGGTGGTGGGCAAACCGGCCGGTATCACTCTTTTGAGTTGGGTCGCCGTCAAGAGTGGCCGAGGTGCGCTGCCGGCAGGCGTGACCTGGGCGCAGGTCACCGGCGCCGGGTGTCTGGCGGGCATCGGCTTTACGATGTCGCTCTTCGTGACCGATCTGGCCTTCAACGATGAGCTCCTGATAGCCACCGCCAAGGTGGGTATTCTGGCGGCGTCGCTCGCGTCCGGCTTCATCGGGTTTGTACTTCTTTCGAGATCGTTGCCAAGGTGAGTCGACCCTGCGATAGACCGGTGAACCGAAACCGTACGCAACAGGGAGGCGACGTTTCACCTCGCGTAGAATGAGGCTGGCGCGCACCGGGCTCCGGGAGAGCGCCGACATCGCGAGATGAAATGAGGGTGAAGCCGGCGTGAAACCAGTGGCAGACCAAACCGTTGTCCGCTTGACCGGTGGAGTGGTGCTCGCGCTCGCCCTGGTCGGTGCGCTTGTCTGGACTGGACACCTCGCCGCGCAGGAGCCACAGGCTGTTGCCCTATCCCCGACCCCGACCCCAGCTCCGACGCCGATCGCAGCGGCGGAGATTTCCGATCAGTCGATGGCGGTCGCGACCATGCTCCATCGGGTCGCTCGGACCACGCGAATTGGCGATGATTTCGAGAAAATCAAGAGCGAGTTCGACGAGGAACGGCACAACGTCGACGCGCTTGCAGCCGAGACCTCGCGCCGCCTCGAGATCGAGCGGCCCAGCGTCAGTCCTCGAGGATACCGAGAGGGCCTGGAGACGAATCGCGAGCCGGATCGACGGATGGCAGCAGACGCTGACGAACAGTGCAGAGGCCATCGACGCGGTGATCGAAACCATCAAAGAATCGAGGGCCGTCTGGGAGCTGACCCTGTCGACGGCGGACGAGGTCGAGTTGCCGCCGATGGTGCGCCAGGAGGTCGAGGACGTCCTGCAGGACCTGGCTGAGGCGGAACGTGTATCGCTGACCAACCGCGACCTGGTGCTGACGCTCCAATCCCGGCTCGCCACGTCTGGAGCGAGAGTGGCCGAGGTCCAGGCCGAGCTTGGCGACGAGATCCAGCGCCGGCGGCGCGGGATCCTGGGCATCGACAGCCCGGCCTTGTGGAACGCCTTTGGCCTGCCCGGCGTCGACGGTCTGCCGTCGGAGCAGATCGCGGCGATCTGGACCGGCAACTCGCAGACCGTGCGAAGCTATATCTCCGGGCACGGCAGGCTCCTTGCCCGCCACGTCGCGCTGCTGATCGGCCTCGTGACGCTGTTGACGGTGCTTCGCCGACGGGCCGATCTCTGGACTGGGCAGGATGCTTCCCTGGAGCGCACCGTCCGGGTGCTCGATCGCCCGATCTCGGCTTCGCTGGTGATCACCATCCTGCTCGCGGATGTGCTCTACCCGGCTGCGCCGGCGGCGTGGTTCGAGGTCCTCGGTCTGGTGCTGCTCCTCTCCATGCTGCGGATCCTTCCGCTGATGGTCCCCGACGTCTCTGCAGCCGATGGCCTACGTCGCCGGCTCTTCTCTACTTCCTGGAGGGGGCGACTCATTTGGCGCCGGACGGCAACCTGGTCGATCGGCTGCTGCTCCTGACGCTGTCGGTGTCAGCGACCATAGCCTGTTGGTGGGTCGACCGCAGGCTGAATCGGGAGCATCTCATCCCCTCGGAGAACTGGTCCCGGGTCGTCGAATTCGGTGTCAGGATCGCGCTCGTGACCTTCGTGATCGGGTCGCTGGCCAACATCATCGGCGCCGTCGGTTTCGCCGCGCTCGTGATCGAAGGGAATCTGAACAGTGCTTTCTCGGCGATCCTGGTGTGGGTGGTCGCGGTGCTGACGAGAGCTGTGGTGCGGGTCGTCCTGCTCACCGGGGCCGCGAAGACGTTCGGCATCGTCCGACTCCATGCCGACGAGGTTCGCACGACCGTCTTCAAGGTCATCACGTGGGTCGCGGTGGCAGTGTGGGTGATCTGGACGCTCAAGAAGTTCACTCTCTACGACGGCCTGAGGGCCTGGGTCGGCGCGAAGCTTGACGCCGCAATCTCGTTCGGCGAGTTCTCCGTCGTGCCCGGCACCGTCCTCCTTTTCGTTCTGCTGATCTGGTTGACCTTCAAGCTGTCACAGGTGATTCAGTTCGGGCTCGAAACCGATGTCCTGCCGCGGATGGACCTGCCCCGGGGGGTGCCCGGCGCCATCACGAGGCTCACCCACTACGCGGTGATCGTGGTCGGCGTCATGGTCGCCGCGACCGCGGCAGGTTTAGATTTCAGCCGCGTCAACCTTATTGTCGGCGCCCTCGGTGTCGGTATCGGTTTTGGTCTGCAGAACGTAGTCAACAACTTTGTGTCGGGTCTGATCCTGCTTTTCGAGCGACCGATCCGGGTCGGCGACCGCGTCCAGCTCAATCAGCTCTCGGGCGTCGTCACCGACATCGGGATGCGAGCGAGCATCGTCCGCACCTGGCAGGGCGCCGACGTGATCGTCCCGAACGCCAACCTGATCTCGTCCGAAGTGATCAACTGGACGCTTCACGACGACAGCCACCGGATGGAGATCTGTCGGGGTCGCCTATGGGACCGATCCGCAGACGGTCATCGATCTCTTGGAATCCGTCGCGGTGAAGCATCCGGAGGTGCTTTCGCGATCCCGCGCCGGTGGCGCTCTTCCTCGGCTTCGGCGAGAGCTCGCTCGACTTCGAGCTTCGCGCCTGGACCGGCAGCGATTTCGTACAGGTGGCGAGCGACCTGCGCGTCGCCGTCAACACCGCCTTGGTCGAGGCCGGGTATCGAAATACCCTTTCCGCAGCGTGATCTCCACCTCCGCTCGGTGGACTCTGCGTCGCACGGCGGCAGCGACTCGAACCGCACCCGGCCGACCGGAACCCGAGGTGGACACGACGCGCTGTCAGACCGGAAAAACCCAAAGAAGACAAATTCTCCCAACGCTGGAAATCACGATCTGATTGTGCGATAATGTCTCGACTTTTGACACGCTCGGCGCGGCTCACCCGCGGCTCGAGCTCTCGGGGAGAACGACATGGAAATCAAAAAACGTTCGTTTGGTGACGTGACCATCCTCGATCTCGACGGCAAACTCACCATTGGCAAAGGTGATGTGGTCCTGCGGGATGCGCTGGTCGAGGAACTCAACAAGGGCGGAAAGAAAGTGGTCATCAACCTCGACAAGGTCACCACGATTGATTCGTCGGGTCTTGGTGAGCTCATCCGTTGCAGGGTGACGGCAGCCTCGAGCGAGGCCGCGATCAAGCTGTTGCACGTCAACATCAAGGCGCGAAAGCTCCTGACCATGGCCCAGTTGGTCGGCGTCTTCGAGATGTTCGACGACGAGGCCTTGGCGGTGGAGTCTTTTGGCGCCTGATCCTCGAAGACCCGGTCGTATGTAGCCCGCACTTCTCACCAAGCGTCGACTGCGGCCGACGATGCATCCTACCCAGCCGTGTTTTCTCAACCTTGGGTGCTCTCCCCGCCGACAGCTGCGCAATGTGACTGAAGGCTCGCCTTGGGGCGAGCCCATCGGACACGCGCTGATGGCGGTGAGACACAAGCGCCGAAGGCACGCCGTAACGTACTGCAAAGCACAAGCCACGCCCTAAGGTGAGAAGACCCACCTGGCAAACGCGCCTTGTGGCCCTCGTGACGAAACCTGGTGAGAAGTGCGGGTTAGAACTTGACGCACGAAAAACGGGCAGGGGTGACTCCCTGCCCGATTGCTTGCCGGCGATGTCGGGAACGACACTCTACTTGGCGAGCGGAATGTCCTTGGCGATCTCCATCATCATCGTGGTCTCGAGCTTGTTCTCGGCCTGGAACAGTCGAACGACCTTGTTGAGTGGAATCACGTCGTCAAAGAGGTCCGCGTACTCGCGCTCGAGAGCGAGCATCTTGCCCTCGATCTCGAAGCTGGCGCTCAACAGACCGCGTGCGATCTCGGGCCCCATGGTGTCGTAGCCCGTAAGAAACATGGCGATGACGTCGATCCGTTCCGCCCACAAGACGCCCTTGAGTTTGGAATACTCTTCGTAAAGAGGCCAGAAACCGGCCGCTTCCTCTTCGCTGAGATCGAGGACGCCGGCGATGAGGTCGTCCCACTCCTCGGTCAGAACCTGGTAGGTGAGAATCGTCTCGTCCCGGATCTGGGCTTGAGCGTTGCCGAGTGTGAACAGGATCAGTGTGAGGGCGAACACAGCGGTTTTCGTTTTCATTTTCTCTCCCCGTGACCTTCGCGGTCAGGCTATTCTAACCCGCTTTTTTCACCGCGACAGTCACAGAAACGCCCCTCCCTGACCGGGAGGGGCATTTGACTGGATCGCGTGGCCGGTCTTCAGTTGAGATCGAGTTCGGTGGGTTCGCCTTCCCGGATACGGACCTGGCCCTGCCGCGGCCCGTTTTCGGTCCCCACCGAGATGATGTAGTCGTCGGCCTGCAACGGACCGATACGGACGCCGCCACCGATGGGTCGTGGCGGGCTGGCCATGGTCAACAGACTGGTGATGTCGACGCCGTCGGAGGTCATGACCCGCACCGACGGTCCGCGTTTGCTGACACCGGCTGTCGAGCCCGCCTTGGCACCGACGGAGGAACCGACCCAGACATCCACATAACCACCTCGACCGAGGTCGAGTTGGGCCTGAAGCCGGTCACCGTCGTCGACAAACAAGATTCTCACCGCACCCGGTGGCTCCGCCGTAGGCAAAACCACAGGCGCGATAGGAACCGGCGGAGATGCCGGAAAAGGTGGCGAGCCCGCCGCCGTCGGTGAAACCGGTCGAGGTTTCGGGGCCCACCAGATAGACCGGTGCGCCACCCGCGGACCCGGCGGCCGCGTGGACCGCCAACATGATATTGGCCCCGTCAGGCGGCTGCAGTTCGAGGACCAGCGGGCCCTCGACGGAGCCGTCGCGGAGATCCAGCTCGGAAGGTTCCGAGGGAGAGAACTCAGTGTGGTCGGCAGTCAGGACCAGCCGTCCGGGCTCGAGCCCGCGCACCGCGAAGCGACCTTCACCGTCGGTGAATGCCGACACCTCCTGGGCACCGTCGCCGGCACGAGCGACGACCGACGCTCCCGCCACCGGCCGGCCCCCGGTATCGATGACCAGGCCCTCGACCGATGCGTCGGAGTACTGGATGGCGCACTGGAACGACTCCACCCGCGGTACGTCGAGGATCCGTGTTACCGGCGCCGCTCCCGCGTCCGGTGGCGTGTAGGCGGCGTAGTACCGGCCCGCATCCAGACCCTTGCCGGTGAACCGACCGTCGCCGCTGACCGCGAACTGGACCGGCTGGCTGTCGATGCCGAAAATCTGGCGATCGGCGGTGAGGCGCTGCATCATGACCACCACGCCGGCAGCCTGTGAGTCATCGGTCGTGAGGACAAGCGTGCCGCCCTGGGCGCGATTGTTGCCGAGCCAGATCTCACCCTCGATCTGGATGCCGCCGAGCATGAGGTCGGCCTCGACCGTTTCGCGGGCATCGCCTTCCACGGTTTCCCGCGCCTTCTGCTCGCCGTGACTCGCGGTCACGTTCCACCGTCCAACCGGCAGTCTTTCGGCGCGGAAATACCCGTCGTGGTCGGTGCGTACGGTGGTCTCGGAGAAGTAGGCATAGGTCGCGGCCTCGGTGATTTCCACCACGGCGCCGGTGATCGGGCGCTCGGCGCGATCGTAGACCCTGCCGACGATCGTCATCCCGGCGTCCATTTCCACATCACCGATGTCGAAACCGACGTCGTCGGGCTCGACATCGTCCAGCCGCCAGGTGGCATAGCCGGCCGCACGAACCTGAGCCCTGCACGGTCCGGCGTCGAGACCCTCGAGCAGAAAGAGCCCATCAGTATCGGTCAACACCGAGGGCACGTCCTGGACGGAGTCGGGGGCGCGAAAGACCGAGGGCGACCCCGGTTCGCAGCTCACCTCGGCCCCGGTGACAGGTTGCACCGTGTCGGCGTCGAGGATTCGACCGGCAATGGCGAGACCGCGCTCCGGCACGGCGGCGGGCAGGACGATTTGCTCGGTCACCGAGACCTCGACCCGCTCGCTGACGATGGTGGCCGCTCCGGGCAGGCGGACCGACAACGAATAGGTGCCGGCCTCGAGACCGGTGACCCGGGCGATTCCGATCTCAGCATCCCACGTGCCCTTGCCCGATCTCGTTTCGCGGCCCAGCGGGTCGTAGGCCTGCCACCGCACCTTGACCTCGTCTGCGGCAAAGCGGCGGGCCGACAGTACCTGTTGTTCGATCACCGCGCCTCCGGGAACGATGATCACCACTTGAGCGCGGTCGACCGTAAAGCTGCCCTCCCACATCCCGAAGCCTTCACCGAAGATCTTGACCGGGATCGTCTCGCCCAGGGCCACTCCCTGAACCGCCAGTTGACCGCGGTGGTCGGCCACGTGCAGGCGCTCGTTGAAGTACAGCATCGCGTCGGCGGCGGGGGTGTTGACCTCGTTCTTCACCACCAGCACGATGTCCCGCCCCGGCGCCAGTTCGAGGCTCACCGGTGTTGTCTCCTTGTCGGCTGCGATCTCGATCGCCGCCTCGTTGCAGGCCCGACCTGGCGCACAGGCGCGGACCCTGATGGCCCCCGGCAGCAGACCGCCGACGGTGAAAGACCCCTCGCCATCCGTCGTCGCGAACTGGCGATAGCGGAAGCTGTCGAGCTCGGAAATCTCTCCCATCGCCTCGATGGATGCGCCGGCGAGGGGGTTGCCCTCGGCGTCGCGGACAGTTCCACCGACAGTCATCCCGTCCTCGAGCGGGAGTTTCTGAACCAAAGGCAGACCCTGAAACGCGCCCACGAGCGGCACTTTGCCCTGGGCGACGATGATGCCTACATATCCCGCCTCGCGATCGAGGTCCTGGACCTCGATGATGCCGGGGGCGTCGATCTGGTACTTCTCGGCGACGTTGACAAAGAGGCTGGTGACGTTGATCTGGTCCTCGCGGGCGAGCCACATTCGGGCCTCGGTCGCCGGTTGCAGCTCGATTCTGAGGTCCCCGCGTGGCGTCAGGAGCACCGGGTGCCGCCGGCCGTCGGTTTGCGGATTGAATGTCTTCGGCCCATACCCCGGCGCCGAAACGGTCAGCCGTTCCGCGCCGCTGCAGATCAGATCGAGGTTTCCGTTGGACGCGGTCCACGAGGCCTCGGTCAGCTCCCGAGGGGCGTCAGCGATCTCCCACAAAAGGTTCCCGGCCGCGATGGGTTTGTTGGTTGCCGCATCGAGCACCACGTGTTGCGCGGTCGAAAGGGCCGGCAGTTGCAGGTTTCCGGCCTCGTCCGGTTTCACCAGAAGGGGTTCGCCCGGGCCCGTTCGGACCCACACACCGGCATTCGTCTGCACCGTGAGAACGTCAGCAGCCGTAGTACCGTCGGAAAGGACCACGTTCTGACCCGCTCCGGCCACGGCTACAACCATCGCCAACCCTGCAACGATGACGAACGTCGTGTGTTTCATCATGTTCTCCAGTGCTCTCGTTACCGCGGAACCTCCGCATTCGACACATCCACCTGCCACACGATGGTTTTGGACGAAGGTTCCCATGTTTCTTGACCGACCAGAATCAGGCGGTCATTGTCAGCATCAGCCGCGATCAGGCGACCGGCGACGACGCCGGGCAACGGAAGCCCGACCGCCACAGGTTCGCCGCTCAGGTGGTACAGATCGAGCTCGTGACGCTGCCGAAGCGGCCCATCGGGCAACCCGATGACAACGCCCACGAGATCGTCTCCCAGAATCACGGGTCGCTTGACCAGTGATTGCGCAAGTTCCCAACGCGCGTATTCCCTGAGCCCCGAGGGGTCGTGGACCGGCGTGTAGGCGTCCCAGTTCGGCGGGCGGAACTTCGGGTTCGTGCCGCGCCAGACCTTTTTCAGACGGTCGTGTTCGTCGAAGACGAACACCGAGTAACTCCGCGGGTCGACAAAGACCCAACCGCCATCGGGCAGCGCGGCCAGACCGCCGCTGGTGATGCCCTGAAAATGGATGCGTTTGATCGTGTCCGACATCGGCATCGATGCCGGGTACTCCTGCAGCGGGACGATCTCCCCGTCATCGTACTGGATGAAGAGGTAGGGCGTACCGCCGACAGACGCGTCCGGACGGGCAATACCGTAGAGCACCGTCCGGTCGCCAAACACCAGGGGCTGTCCGCTGGGCGAGCTCCGCATTCCCGGATACTCGAGCAGGAAACGCCAGCTGGTGTCGTAGTAGACCCAGAAATAACGGTCGCCGAAGATCAGGCAGCGCTCCGGTCCGCAGCCCAGATGCTGCGGACCGGTGACCTGACCTTTTTCGGTGCCTATCGGGAGAACTGAGCGCAGATCCTTCCCTGTCCGGAGATCGACCTCTCGGAGCCCGCTGGTGTAGTCGGGGAGAAAGAGCCGGTCGCCGCGGACCACTGCGTCCACGACCATGTACGCCGGTTTTTCGAGATCCACCGCGCGCGCCGAACACGCGCCACGGACAGGTTCAACCGGCGAAGCCAGAACCCAAGCACACAGCAGGGTCCCGAATAGTCCTTGCACAGCCACCCTCAGGGTGTGCTGCATGACCTCAGCCTGACCAGACTACCTGTGGGTACCGACGTCTTGCCCCCTTACGGGCGAGACGGATACACCCAGATCACATAGCAGTCGTACGGCAGAGGTGCACATCCATTGGGATGATTCGGCGTATAGACCATCCACCCCATCTGGTAGACATCCGCCGCTTCGGCCAGCCCGGGTGCCAGTAGCGCCGGCACGATCGCGCCGACAATCATTAATGTGACGACTATGAACCCGATCTTCCTCTTTGACATGTTCCACCCTCCATCATGAGTTAGGGACAACTTATCGACGAGGTTGCCTTGCTGTCAAGGGATATTCTCGATTTCGGAGCTCATTTGCATCAGGGCCAAGGAGGGACTGGAGGTGACGGAGGTGGCCTCCAAAGTCGTTCCATCGATGCCGCTTACGGGTGAGGAAGCTGGACAGTTGGTCGAAATAACTGTCCTTCACCGCCGATTTTTCGCAGGTTTCAGGCGTGTGATGTGCATCACAAAACACGAGGATTGACTGCGACCCAACCAGCCTTTCGCGGTTGGAAGTGAGGTTTCTCACACTCGAGGATCGTGTTAGTTTCATTTCATGCAGCGGGGAGTTTTTGATGTTCCAGCGCCTGGTCCCTATGGTCTGTCTCGTCGTCCTGGTTGTTTCTCCGGCGGCGGCGTTCGATCTGAATCTCGCGATCGGCGCTGATTTCGCGGGTGATTTCGACGCCGGCAACATCAGTTTCAGCTCGGACACCGGCTACACATTGGGCCTCGAGTTGGCATTCAAGATTCCTTTGATCGAGGCCGGCGTCGGGCTCGAGTACGGCTTTTCACGCGGTGCCGAGGCGGTCGATGTCGATGGATCCTATTACCAGCTCTACGCCATCGGCCGGTTCTTTATTGGTCCGGCCTACATCGCGGGGCGTTTCGGCTACTCAGACGTCTCCTTTTCAGAAGCGGTTGACGGCACTTCCGACGGCGGCGCGTGGGGGTTGGGGGGCGGTGTGGAACTCTTCGGCAAGCTCAAGATCGAGCTCCTCTTCAACAGTCTTGGCGGCGATTTTTCGTACGAAGGTTGGACGTTGCGCCTCCTCTACACGTTTCTAAAGTTGGGCGGGGCATGAAAACCGGTGCGGTGTTTCGGGCCCCAAGCCTCAAGCCCTAAATAGGGAATCCGAAGCTCAGGCGCCAGCCGTCGATGTTCGGCCCCCACCGATAGGCGATGCCGATCCGCGGCAGAGTGATGAACCATAGCTTGATCCTCGGACGCGTGCCGAATGCGAGACCGATTTCGTTGTCGTACTGGATCCGGATCGGTTCTGCATCGGGCCTCGCGAGCAGGGCGTCGATGTACTGGCGACGGATCGCATAGGGGCTCAGATACGCCTGGTTGCCGGAGATTTCAAAACCGAGGGGAAAACCGACGTCGAGCCCGACGAGAAGTTCGAAGAAGTCGTCCGAAAGCTCGAGATCCGCCTGAAAGGTGGACAGATATTGCACCATGGTCCCGAGGCGGAACCGGACCTCGCGTTGTTGCCATTCGGTCAGGGTGCGCATCCCGACCGACCAGACACCGAAATCGACATCCTGGTCGAAGTCCCTGGCATAGCCGATCTCGGTGAAGGGCTTGAGTGTCCAGCCCTTTCCGACCGGCACCAGAAATTCGACTCCCGGTGTGGCTGCCAGCGATTGGAATCGAAGATTGAGATCGGCCGCGTTGGCAAAGTTGAGGTCGTAAATTCCGGCGTAGACGATGAGCCGCAAGCGGAGGCCCCAACCCCGTTCATCGGGTTGGATGATGGTGTAGCCGATGGGGATGCGGACATCATTGACGGTGCCGTTCGAAACGGTTGAATCACTCATTCCGAGAGCGAAGAGCAAGGGCGCGGCCGGCGGCGTGCCGGTCTGGGCGTCCGCAAGCACCGGGAGGGCCAGCAAGACGACGGTTACCAGGACCCCCAACGCTGCCTTATCCGAAGATGGCAAGATCCTTCGCGAGGTCGTCACTCCGGAAGTATACGAAAGACAAAAAACGACCCGGCGCGGGCCGGGTCGTTGCAGAGAGCTGAATGAAAGATCAGCGTTCGGTCGGAGCGAAATCCACGCGCCGGTTCATGGCGCGGCCTTCGGCCGTATTGTTGGGCGCGATGGGCTCGTTAGGCCCGAAGCCCTTGGTCGTCAACCGGTCGGCGGCGACGCCATTGGTGACAAGGAAGTCCCTGACGGAGTCCGCCCGCATCTTGGAGAGCTCCATGTTCCAGGCCATCGGCCCCGTGCTGTCGGTGTTGCCCTGGACCTCAACCGCGTATTGCTGGTTCTTGTTGAGGAACGTGGCGACCTTGATCAGCAGTTCCTGAGCTTCCGGGGTGAGTACCGCCTTGTTGACGGCGAACAGGATCTTGCCCCGCACGAACCACTCGTTGCCGGCGACCTCGATCCCCGCCAACTGGCAGCCGGTGTCGTCGACCGGGACGCCTCTGGGAGTGCCGGGGCACTTGTCGAGATTGTCGGGCACGCCGTCACCGTCGGTGTCGGGGCACCCGTTGGCGTCCACCGCCATGCCCTTGGGGGTGCCGGGGCAAAGATCGAGAGTGTCGGGCACGCCGTCGCCGTCGGAGTCGAGAGGACAGCCGTTGGCGTCGACCTTGGTGCCCTTGGGGGTGCCGGGGCACTTGTCGAGGTAGTCCGGCACGCCGTCGCCGTCGCTGTCGAGCGGACACCCGTCGCTGTCGACCTTCACACCCTTCGGTGTGTCGGGGCATTTGTCGAGGTAGTTCGGGACACCGTCGCTGTCGTCATCGGGGTAGAGAAAGACGTCGATCACGAAGGCTTCCATGTCCGCTGACGACAGCAGGTCGAAATCGGACTTGACAAAGCCTTTTCCGCCGGCGGCCACGACCTGCTCGAGGAGGTGGCGGCCCTTCGCGGCATCGCCGATCTGAACGGCATAGATGGTGATGGCGTCACCGAATGCGGCCTTGAGGGACTCGACGGCCGCGATTTCCTTCTTGCCCATGTGCAGGCCGTCGCTGACGATTACGATCGCTGTCGGCAGCTTTTTGTTGCTGAGGTCGGTGCCGGCGGCGTCCAAAGCGAGGTTGAGGGGGCTGTTGCCGTTGGCGCACTGGACGCGAGCCACGCCATCGCCGAAGGCACTTGAAAGATAGTCGGCCACTTCGACGATGGAGACGGTCTTGCCCTTCGATTTGCACAGACCGCGGCCGAAGGACCTCAGTCCACCTTCGTAGCTGAGGCTCGGAATCGTCTGGTTGAGGCTCGACAGCAGATCCTCTGCTATCGTCAACTTGCGTTCACCGTTGCTGCGATCGGCCATCGACAGCGAACCGTCGGTGATGACCACAAACTGGTCCACCTTGGGCACGAACTTCTCGGCGTTGAGAGAGCCTGGTTCAAAAGTCATTGATTGGTGCGACGACGCGCAGCCCTGAAGCAGTGCGACGGCTACGACGATCATCAGCGCGGACATCATTGTTTTCTTCATCATTCCTCCTCATGGTCGTATGTGGTGGCCGAATCCGTTGCCCGCTGCGAAACGACTCGCCTCGGTTCCCCGGTTCCGTTTTCATCGGTTTTCGGCTCGTTGAAAAACGTCATCGAAGTCTGCCACAGGTGTTGCGGTTCCGCAACTCTCGACGAGAGCGCGGGGTGATGCCGGGGATTGCGCCTTCGTGGGCGTTTGGATAGGCTGACCTCGAAACCCCCCCCGACGCATGTCGCGATTGCCTGGGCGACATGGGCGGATCTGAGTTTCCGAAGGTGGATCATGACAAGGACGCGAGTCATTGGAACGCTGATGTTTTTTCTCATCGTGACTTGCACCGTTGTCGGCGCTGCCGCCGAGTCAACCAATCTGGCGATCCTGACCTATCCGGTCGGGCTGGTGACGGGCAGAGCACCCAGTCGATGTCGAACTCGGGTCTGGGGGTCAACCGGCGATGCTCTATCTCGATGGTCAGCAGGTGTGCTCCATGTCCGCAGCCGCCACCAAGTGTGAGGTCGATTTCGGGGAGGCTCCCCATGTTCACCTGCTCGAGCTGGTGCGGACAGACGATGCCGGGGAGGCCATCGCACACGCCAGTCGTTGGGTGAATCGTCCCGGCCAGGAGGCGGAGCTCGTGATCCAGCTCACTCCCCGGACGACGAAGGGCGTGTGCGGCGGCAAGGCCCTGTGGTCGCACCCTTCAAAGAGGAACCCGGTCCTGCTGGAAGTGACCGAAAACGGTCAGCCCCTGCTCATCCGCGAGGACGGGCGATCTTTTGCCTATCCGTGCCCCGACGCGGACGAACCGCACGTGCTGGCCGCATCGGCCATCTTTCCGGACGGCAGGCGCGCCGAGGCGGTGGCCCTCTCGGGTGGTTTTGGCGGCGTGACCGAGGCCGGATTGTCGGCGGTCGCCCTGACCGCCGAGGGTGGCGGTGACGATCCCTGCGCAGCGGTGACGGCGGGGCTCGGCGACGCAGTGAATGTCGTTGACAGCGCGGGCTTCGAAGTGGTCTTCGTGCTCGACCCGACCGCCGGCTACCGGACCCTCATGGCCAGCGGTTGGTCGAAGGGCATGATGCCGACGACGACGAGCACGACCAAGCAGTTCGATTCGCTGGTCCAACAGGGTTCGAAGGGTTCGGAGGCGATGGCCAGGAATTCGTGGAAGCGCGCCGAGAGCAGTCTCATCGACGCCGAGAAGATGTGGTTCGTGCTGTCGAACGAAAATCTCCAGCGGGCCAACGGTTTCAGTCAGGGCAAGATGAACTGGCTGTTGCTGATGTTCAACTACGGCTCGGCCAATATCGAGGGGAATCCGCGGATTGCCGACGCTGTGGCGACGTCCGGGCTGGTGGCGGCGGCTGGCCCGCGGCGGCGCGCGGTGGTGGTGATCCTCGGCAACCACCCCGAAAAAGACGGCAGCGGATTCACGGCCGAACAGGCGCAGAATTATCTTGCCGAAGTCGGCGTCCCGCTGTTTGTCCTGCGCAACGGCAAACTGCGCGACGACGGCTGGCCGGAGGGCGTCCCGGTCAAGACCATGGAAGCCGTCGCAGATGCTCTCGAGGCCGTGAAAGCCGACATCAACCGACAGTGCGTCGCCTGGTTTCCGGGGGATCTGCACCTGCGTGAAATCAAGGCGTCGCTTCCGGCCGGAATCGCTCTCTCGGGTCGTGCCGGCCAACAGTTCCAGGACGTCAGGTCGACCTGGCGCCGTGCCGACCTGGAACCGGCTGTGGGAGAGGCGGCGATCGGCGGCGACACTGGCCCGGCCTCCGAAACGCCGGTGGGTGGATCGCGCATCGAGGTGACGGCGGTGACCGTTCTGTTCTCCGCTCGCGACGCCGCGGGCCGGCCAATCAGCGACCTCGACGGTTCTGAGATCGAGATATCGGAAGACGGGCAACCGGTTCGGGTTCTCGGGCTGCAACGGGTGCCGACCGCTGCCCTCACAACTGTGGAGCCTGCGCCCGAAGCCGTGACCCGGCCTGTCGACAGTCCCCCCGAATGGTCGGTTCAGATGCCGGTGGCGGTTTATGTCGACCACAACCTCGCGGCCTCGACCGAACTCCAGACCGCTCTCGAGGCCCTCGCGGAACGGTCCCCGTGGCTGGCATCTCTCGGCCCGGTCGACATTGTCGTCGCCGACCGGGACGTCACGACGACTCTCGAGGCAGCGACCAGCGCGGATGATATCGAGCAGGCGTTGGCGGACCTCGCGTCGCACTCTTCCGGGCAGCACGCCATCGCGACCATTCGAAGTCGTTTTATTCGGGACATCCGCAAAACCCCCAACAGGTTGAATCTCAATCAGGAAGGAGACGACGCCGGAGAGAGTGCGGTGGAGCTTCTTGCGCAGGGTCAGGAGGTTACGCAGTTCGAGCGATCGCAGGTCCTGACGGCTGCCCGCGGCTCGGTATTCGAGGAGGATGCAGTCCTCCGGCAGTCGATGACGAGAGTTGCTGATTGGGCGTTGGCAAACCCGAGTGACGGCCCGCGGCTCCTCCTGGTCGTGGGGGCCG
>CAVQQV010000050.1:0-103697 GCA_963714885.1 Candidatus Sulfomarinibacteraceae bacterium
TGGTGGCAAGCCGTCGGGTTTTTGGGCGTCATGACGGGCTTCGTCATCCTTTCGTACTACAGCGTCGTCGCCGGTTGGACCATCCGATACATCTTGATGGCCGTGTCGGGCAAACTTGGCGCCCTCGCACACCACCCCGCGGCTCTGCAGTCGTTCTTTGGTGATTTCCTCAGCAGCCCATCGCAACAGATCTTCTATCACTGTCTCTTCATGGGAGCGACGATTGGAATTGTCTATTTCGGCGTTGGCCGGGGCATCGAGAGGGCCGCCAGACTCCTCATGCCGGTGCTGGTGTCGATTCTCGTGATGCTTGTGATCTACTCGTTCTGGACACCCGGGTTCGGCGAAGCGATGCGCTTCCTCTTCCGTCCGAACTTCAAAGAACTGACCGCGGGAGGGGTCCTCGAGGCCCTCGGCCACAGCTTTTTCACCCTCAGTCTCGGGATGGGCGCCATGCTCACCTATGGCAGCTACATGAAGAAGCGTTACTCGATCCCGCGCGCCGCCCTGACGATCTGCGCGATGGACACGCTGATCGCCATCATGGCGTGCATCGTGATGTTCTCGATCATTTTCAGCTTTGACTTCGAGGTGACAAAGAGTTCGACCATTCTGTTCACGACCCTCCCGGTGGTGTTCTTCCAGTTGCCCGGCGGGGCGGCGGTCAGCGCACTCTTTTACGTGTTGGTGGCCTTTGCCGCACTGACCAGCACCATCAGCCTGCTCGAGGTGGTCGCGAGTTACGCGATCGACGAGCTCGGTTGGCGCCGTCAACGAGCGACGTTGACGATGGGTGCAGCCATTCTCGTTTTCGGTGTGCTCAGCGCGGTCAGCCTCGGGGGCAACGCCACGCTGTCCAACATCAACTTCATCGGCCGATCCTCAACCGCGGGCGTCTTCGGGACTCTCGACTATCTCGCCAGCAACTGGTTCCTGCCGGTCGGAGGTCTCCTGATCGCACTCTTCACCGGTTGGGTTCTCGGCCGTGACGCGGCCAGGGAGGAACTCGAGGAGGGCACCGGTCCGCTGGGTTGGTCGTTCGCGTTGTGGCGCTTTCTCATCCGGATCGCCGCGCCGCTCGCAGTCGGCGCCATCATCGTCAGCGTGATCCTCGGCGCCGAGTACCAGTAGAGATCAGGAGCCGCCGCCGGACGCGACGAGTTTTCGCACTTCGGCAAGGCGGACGGTGGCGTCAAGCTCGTCGAATTCTTCGGCGGTTGCAGTCTTGAGCTTTTCCGTCGCCTCGGCGTGTGCCTGCACCGCGGCCTCGAGATCGACCTGGTCGGCGGTTTCGGCCACCATCGCGAGCACCGTCACCGCGTCGGGCCGGACCTCTGCAAACCCGCCCTGAACCACCAGCCGGCCGTGCTCGGAACCTGCGGTCCATTTCAGCTCGCCGGTCCCCAGCGAGGTCAGCAGTGGGGTGTGGCCCGGCAGGACACCGAGCTCGCCGAGCGCCCCGGGAATCCGGACCTCGCTGGCGCGTGCTTCGAGCACTCGACGCGATGGTGTGACCACCTCGAGGCGCAGCGTGTCGGTCATCAGGACTCCGCCGCCATTTTCTCGGCTTTCTCGACTGCTTCTTCGATACCGCCGACGTAGAGGAACGCCTGCTCCGGAAGATGGTCGTACTCGCCTGCGCAGAGTGCCTTGAAACCGGCGATCGTGTCTTCGACTTTGACGTAACGGCCCTTCATGCCCGTGAACTGTTCTGCAACAAAGAACGGCTGTGAAAGGAACCGCTGGATCTTGCGTGCCCGGGCCACGCTCAGCCTGTCCTCTTCTGAGAGTTCGTCGATTCCCAAAATAGCGATGATGTCCTGGAGGTCTTTGAGTCGCTGGAGAATCCGCTGGACCTCGCGGGCCACCATGTAGTGCTCCTCGCCGACGATTTCGGGGTCGAGAATGCGCGAGGTCGAGGCGAGGGGGTCGACCGCGGGATAGATACCGAGTTCGGCGATCTGCCGCGACAACACCGAGGTGGCGTCGAGGTGCGCAAAGGCCGCAGCCGGAGCCGGGTCGGAAAGGTCATCGGCGGGAACGTAGATCGCCTGCACCGAGGTCACCGAACCCTTCTTGGTCGAGGTGATGCGCTCCTGGAGCTCACCCATCTCGGTGGCAAGGTTGGGTTGATAGCCGACCGCGGAGGGCATCCGACCCAGCAGCGCCGAGACCTCGGAGCCGGCCTGGGTGAAACGGAAGATGTTGTCGATAAAGAGCAACACGTCCTGACCTTCGGAGTCGCGGAAGTGTTCAGCCACCGTGAGCCCGGTGAGGCCGACCCGGAGACGTGCGCCCGGGGGCTCGGTCATCTGGCCGTAGATGAGGGCGGCCTTCGAGTTCTCCCAGTTATCGGGGTCGATGACTCCGGCTTCGGTCATCTCGACCCACAGGTCGTTGCCTTCGCGGGTCCGTTCGCCGACTCCGGCAAAAACCGAGTAGCCGCCGTGCTGGAGCGCCACGTTGTTGATCAGCTCCATGATGATAACGGTCTTGCCGACACCGGCGCCGCCAAAGAGGCCCGTCTTGCCGCCCTTGGTGTATGGCTCGAGCAGATCCACCACCTTGATGCCGGTTTCGAACATCTCGCTTTCGGTGGATTGTTCAGTAAGCGGCGGCGCAGTACGGTGGATCGGCATTCTCTTGTCGGTCTCCACGGGTCCCTTGCCATCCACTGGCTCGCCGAGCACGCCGAGGACCCGGCCAAGGGTCTGCTTGCCGACCGGCACGGTGATCGGCCCACCGAGGTCGGTGGCCGTCATCCCCCGGACCATCCCCTCGGTGGGCTGCATGGCGATGCACCGGGCGCGGTTTTCACCGAGGTGCTGAGCAACCTCGCAGGTGACGTCGATGGGCATGATACCCAGGTCGCCGTGATCGACGATCTTGACGGCGTTCAAAATCGCGGGGAGGTGCTTTTCGGGAAACTCCACGTCCACCACCGGGCCGATGATCGATACCACGTGTCCGTTGACTTGCTGGCTCATGAATTCACGACTCCCTATCCCTCGAGCGCCTGGGCGCCGGAGACGATTTCAATCAGTTCCTTGGTGATCGCTGCCTGGCGGGTGCGGTTGTACAGCATCGTCAAAGCATCGATCATGTCATCCGCGTTGCGGGTCGCTATATCCATCGAGGTCATGCGTGCCGCCTGTTCAGCTGCCGCTGAGTCGTAGAGCGCCTTCTGGACCTGGGTCTCTACGTGCCGCGGCAACAGCTCGGCGAGGAGCGTGCGCACGTCGGGCTCGTAGAGATAGTCGACCTGAGAGTCGTCCTCTTCGCTCTCCACCTTGGGCGGTTCGATCGGCAGCAGCCGTTCGATCTTGACATCCTGGCGGATCATGTTGACAAAGCTGTTGTAAACCAGCCACACCTCATCCACGGCCCCCGAGGTGAAGGCCTCCATAAACTGTCGCCCGAGACGCGGTCCGTCGTCCGGCGAAGGACTCGTCATCACAGTGCGCTCGTCGATCACCAGATTCCATTTCCGCGACCGGAAAAAGTCCGACGCCTTCCGACCAACCACCGCGAGCTCGGCGTTTGCCGGCCACTGACCGCTTATGAGTTTCTTCTCCAGGGTCCGCACCAGATTGGAGTTGAATGAACCGCACAGCCCTTTGTCCGAGGAGATGATGACGACCCACGACTTGTCGCCCTCATGCTCTTCGAGAAGAGGATGGCTGAACTCGGTTCGCGCGGCCACGTTGGCGAGGACGTGCGCCAGGGTGTTGGCCCACGGGCGCGCGTGCGTGATCGCCTCCTGCGCCCTGCGCAGTTTGGCCGCGGCCACCATCTTCATGGCCTTCGTGATCTGCTGCGTGCCCTTGACGGACTGGATCCGCCGGACGAGCTCCTTGGTATTAGGCAAGGGCGGCCTCCGGGTGTTCCTTGAGGAAGAGATCCACCGCCGCCGTGATCAACGCCGACAATTCCTCCCCGGTCTTTTCATCGAGGACTCCGGTGCTGGTGATTCGCTCTAATGTCTCGGCGCCGTTGTCCAACGCGTAACGACGGAGGAAGGGTTGAATGGCTCCGACGGCCGAGACCTTGAGGTTGTCGAAGAGACCTTTGGTACCACCGTAGATGGAAACGATCTGCTGAACCACCGGGACCGGTCGGTATTGTCCTTGTTTGAGGAGCTCCATCAAGCGCTCGCCGCGGGCCAGTTGCCGCTGAGTGGCCCGGTCGAGATCGGAACCGAACTGGGCGAATGCGGCGAGCTCACGATATTGGGCGAGGTTGAGTCGGAGGGAGCCGGCAATCGATTTCATGGCCTTGATCTGGGCGTTGCCGCCGACCCGGCTGACCGACAGACCAACGTTCACCGCCGGCCGCTGACCGGCAAAGAAGAGATCGGACTCGAGGAAGATCTGACCGTCGGTGATCGAGATGACGTTGGTGGGAATGTAGGCCGAGAGGTCGCCCATCTGGGTTTCGATCACCGGCAATGCGGTCAGGCTGCCGCCGCCGAGCTCATCGTTGAGTTTTGCCGCGCGTTCGAGGAGCCGCGAGTGAAGATAGAAGACGTCGCCGGGGTACGCTTCACGACCGGGTGGGCGCCGCAGCAGGAGTGAAATTTCACGATAGGCCTGGGCATGCTTGGTGAGGTCATCATAAAAACAGATGGCGTGGCCGCCGTTGTACATGAAGTATTCGCCGAGCGCCGCGCCGGCATAGGGCGCCAGATATTGCATCGGTGCCGGCTCGGACGCGGTCGCCGACACGATGATGGTGTGTTCCATGGCGCCGTGTTTCTCGAGCGTCGCAATCACCTGGGCGACGGTTGAATTCTTCTGGCCGATGGCTACGTAGATGCAGATGTTGCCGGTGCCCTTCTGATTGATGATCGAGTCGAGGATCACGGCCGTCTTTCCGGTCTGACGATCGCCGATGATGAGCTCGCGCTGGCCGCGGCCGATGGGAATCATGGCATCAATCGCCATGATGCCCGTCTGCATCGGTTCTCTCACCCCCTGGCGGGCCACCACGCCGGGCGCCGTGCGCTCGAGCGGGTAGTTCTCCACCGAGTCTACGGGGCCCTTGCCATCGAGCGGTCGGCCGAGGGGATCGACAACTCGTCCGACCAGTCCCGGGCCGACCGGAATGTTGAGAATGCGCTTGGTGCGCTTGGCTTCGTCGCCCTCTTGGACGAGGTGGACCTCGCCCATGAGCACGCAGCCGACGTTGTCATCCTCGAGGTTCATGGCAAGGCCGAAAACGTCGTGCGGCAGCTCGATGAGCTCGCCCGCCATCGCGCCGTCGAGGCCATAGATGCGGGCGATGCCATCACCGACCGAGATCACGGTCCCGACCTCGGACATGTCGATGGAGGTTTCGAATCCTTCGATTTGGCGGCGGATGATGTCCGCTATCTCGGCGGCTTTGATCTGCATGTGTTACCCCTGTTCGACCTGGATCTCTTTACTCAGACGTTTGAGTTCACCGGCGAGCGAGCCGTCAAAGACCCGCGACCCAACCTGCAACCGGAAACCCCCGAGGAGCTCCGGTCGTTCTGAAAATTTGGCGACCACCTCGGCGCCCTCGATGGCGGAGACGACGTCCACCAGCAGCCCACGCTCGGATTCGTCGAGACCGGCGGCGGTTTCGATCGAGGCGCGGGTGCGACCGAGGCTCCTGTCGACCAGCTCCCTGAAGACCGCTCGCGATATCCGGCAGGTGCTGCATCCGGTAGTGCTGTTGTACAACTTGCAGGAAGCGGCGGGTCGGCTGTCCCATGTCGAGGGCGTCGAGGACGGCATCGAGGATCTGGGTCTTTTTTTCTGCGGCGACGGTCGGCGCCACCAGCACCCGCTCGAACTCCGGCACCGCCACCAGGGCCGTCGCAACCGCCTCGAGCTCGACGGCCACCTGTTCCAGCCGTTGTGGGCCGTCCTTCTGGACGACCATGAAGAGGGCCTTGGCATACGGGAGGGCTCGGAAACGGCCCATTTCTAGTCCTCACCTTCGAGATGCCGCATGGCATCGAGGCTCCTGTCGAAGACCCGGCGACGGTCGGCATCGGTCATATCCCGGCTCAGGAGATCGCGAGCCATTTGGGCGGTGAGGTCGGCGGTGTCCTGGGCGAGACGGGCCCTGGTCTCCGCCTCGCGTCGGCTGATCTCGTCGTCCACCCGCTTGAGAAAGCGCTCCTCGTCGAGGGCTGTCTGTTGCGCGATCCGCTCGGCCTCGGCGGCGCCATCGGTTTCGGCCCGCACCTTGACCTCGGCGATCTCTCCTTCGATGTCCGCGAGTCGCTTCGTCATGTCGGACTGGAGCCGGTCGGCCTCTTCGAGCTGGGTGCGCGCGTTGGCGAGCTCTTCGGCGATGCCCTCGCGGCGGGCATCCAGGAACGCCCCCATGGGACGTCCGACATAGCGTTGCAGAATGTAGAGGAAAAGCGTCAGGTTCACCGGCAGCCAGATGTAATCCGGGATCCCGAGGTGCGAGGCGCCGTTGTTGACCAGAAGGGCAAAAATCAGCGCACAGATAAAGACCAGCGCCCAACCCACCACCACCCTCATGAGCTCATCTCCCTCCCGATCAAACGTCCGGCGAGCAACCGGGCGAGCTCCTCGGCTCGGTGGCGGAGGTCTCCTCGGGCCGCTTCAGCGTCCTTGTCGAGGTCATCGACGACGCTGGTGAGCCTTTCGTCGGCGCGGGCGCGAGCCGTTTCCATCGCCACTTGGCGGGCATCCATGGCGCGCTGGCGGGCATCGGCGCGGCTCTTCGACGCATCTCGCGCAGCGTTTTGAACCTCGTCCTCGATGCGGGCCACGGCGGCGAGGTATTCCTCGTTTCGCGCCGACCATTCCTGTTTCGCGCCGTCAATCCGTCGGCGGCGGTCATCGAGGACGGCGGACACCGGGCGGATGAGGAAACGCTGGACGAGCCACAACGTCATCCAGAAGCACACCATGATGAGGACCAGCGATACATTTGGTGGGGTCATCGGCCGCTCCCGGCTCGATCCGCTCCCGTGTTCAACACGAGGCGGCTCAAGCTAACAGATCCACCAGGCACGGTCAAGATGCAACGTCTGCCTTTGTTGTGGTTTTTTTCACACCCTTTGCGTCCATCGTGACGGCGCCCTCGAGGAAGGCCCCATCCTCCATCACCAGGGCCGGCGTCTGGATATCCGCCCACACCTTGGCGGTGGCGTGGAGCGTCACCTGTTCGGTGGAACGAATGGTGCCCCGGACCTCGCCGCCGATGACGCAACGGGCGACCTCGAGCTCCCCTTCAATCACACCACCCTCGCCGACGACGAGCTCGGCCTGCGAGCGCACCTTGCCCTCGATCCGCCCATCGACCCTGAAATAGGTGGCGAACTCGAGCTCACCGCGAATCGTGCACCCGGAATCCACAAAGCCGTTCAGAGCGTCTCCGCCTCGAGCCATCACTCACCCCCCATCAAGAGATCAAAAACCCGCATCATTTCATCGTGGTCTGCACACGTGATGGTGATGGTGCCGCCGCGTCGTCGAGAACGCAAGCGAACCGGTGCCCCGATGCGGAGGGCCAGCTTCTCTTCGGCGGCCACCAGGTTGGGGTCGCGCGGCGTGTCACCGGAGGGCTTGCCCGGGGCGGCGCTGGCTGGCGCCGCCTCCCTCTCCTGCGCTGCCGCCCGCTCCAGATCACGAACGCTGAGACCGGTTTCGACGACTCGCCTCGCCCAACTCAGCCGGGACGCCTCGTCGGCAAATGCGAGCAGCGTCCGCGCGTGCCCCGCCGACAACTGACCCTCTTCCACCAGGGTCTGGATTTCCGGCGCCAGCTTGAGCAGGCGGAGCGCATTGGCCACCGTGCTGCGGTCCATGGCCACCCGTTCAGCGATCTCGGCCTGGGTGAGACCAAGGCTCGATCGCATTGAGTCGAACGCCCGCGCTTCCTCGAGCGGCGTCAGGTCGCGCCGTTGCAGGTTTTCAACCAGCGCCAGCTCCAGCTGGTCGGCCGTTTCGAGTCGTTCCCGGATCACCGCCGGCACCGCCCGCAGGCCGGCCTTCCGGGCGGCGCGCCAGCGCCGTTCTCCGGTGATGATCCGGTAACGATCTGGGCCGTCTTCGCTCACCAGCAGGGGTTGGAGCACACCGTGGCGGAGGATCGAGGCCGTCAACTCTTCGATCGCCGTCTCGTCGAAAATCTGGCGTGGCTGATGGGGGTTCGGTTGCAGCCGGTCGACCGGGATCTCGGCCATCCCCGTCCTCGCCCTCGGCGTATCGGGGATGAGGGCCTTGAGCCCGCGGCCCAGCGCCTGTTTAGCTGTCACCCGACACCTCCATGCGTTCCAGGTATTCGCGCCCGAGTTCGAGGTAGGCCTGGGAGCCGCGGCTCCTCAGGTCGTAGGCGTGGATCGGGCGGCCAAAGGACGGCGCCTCGGCCAGGCGGATATTGCGAGGCACCACGGTGTTGTAGACCAGGTCCCCGAACACTCCGCGAACCTCGTCCGCCACCTGTTGTGCGAGGTTGGTCCGTTCGTCGTACATGGTCAGAAGAATACCGTCGATCCGCAACCCGGGGTTGAGGAACCGCCGCACCTCATCGATGGTGGTCATGAGGTTGGACACGCCTTCCATGGCGAAATACTCGGCCTGGATCGGCACCAGAAGACCGTCGGCGGCGGCGAGGGCGTTGAGGGTCAACAGACCGAGCGACGGCGGACAATCGACGAAAACAAACTCGTGATCCGCCGTGTGCTCGGCCGCAAGGGCGTCCCGAAGGCGAAACTCG
This sequence comes from Candidatus Sulfomarinibacteraceae bacterium, assembly GCA_963714885.1. Classification (GTDB taxonomy): domain Bacteria; phylum Acidobacteriota; class Thermoanaerobaculia; order Thermoanaerobaculales; family Sulfomarinibacteraceae; genus Sulfomarinibacter. The sequence goes on from CAVQQV010000050.1 coordinate 8,728, forward strand.
CGCCCCACCATCCCCACCAGCTCCACCTCGGCCCCCGCCAGATCGGGGGTCGCGGGAATCAGGGTGAGGTGGGGAAACTCCGTGCGGTAGGCGACCTCGCGAACCGTGCTGGCGCCGAACAGGAGGTCGTAAGAGGTCAAGGCGCCGGCCTCTCCCCGCCACCCCAGGCCCGAACTGCAGTTGGACTGAGGATCGAGATCCACCACCAGGGTCTTGTGTTCATACGCAGCCAGGGCTGCCCCGAGGCTGATGGCGGTCGTGGTCTTGCCGACGCCGCCCTTCTGGTTCGCCACCGCGATGATCCGCGTTTCAGACATGTCGCACCACAGAGATCCTCCGGACGCAGTCTTCCCGGCGCGGCGCCCGCTCCGGGCCCCGCCGTGGGGCGCGGTTGGGGGTCCGCGTCGCGCAGGGTTTCACGTGAAACATGGTTGCAGCCGACAGAGCCGGCCGCGATCGAGGCCGGGCATTGCCGAGCTTAACACACGCCACCCCGGGCGCTGCGCCAGCACTTTTTTCGGCGTCTTGGGTGGTCCACAACAGCACCTCTCCCTCCGGCCGCAGCCGGTTGCAGGCCCACTCCAGGAGCGCCTGGTCGCCACCAACTGCGCGGGCGGTGATGCGGTCCCAGCGGCGCCCGGGTTCGAGCGCCTCGTAGCGGTTGCGTTCGGCCTCAGCGTCGAGCCCGAGTTCGCGGATCACGAGCTTCAAAAAGGCCCACCGTTTTTGTCTCGGCTCCAGCAGGGTGCCGCGCCAACCCGGGCTGGCCACCAGCAACGGGATCCCGGGAAGCCCCGCACCGCTCCCGACGTCGAGAAGAACGCCCGAAACCGGCAAGAACTGTACCGCGGCAAGGGCATCGACGATGTGGCGGCGAACCAGCTCTTCTCGAGTCGCGAAGCTCACCAGGTTGTGGCGGTTGGACCACCGCTCCAGGAGCTCGGCATAGAGAACCAGCCGCGCGAGGGCGTCGCCGGTCGCATGCGGCGCCAACAGGTCGGCAAAGTCTGCCGTGGCGCTCACTGTTGTTTTCCAGCCACCGCCAACCATCCGGCGATAATGGCCACGGCGGCCGGCGTCATGCCTGGCAAGCGCTCGGCCTCGGCCAGCGTCCGCGGGCGCGCCCGGGCCAACGACTCCGCCACCTCGCGCGACAACCCGGGCACCGTGAGCGGGTCGAGCCGGGACGGAATCGGAACGTGCCGCAGCCGCCGCACCCGTTCCCGCTCTCTCTCCTGCCGCGCCAGATACCCGTCGTACCGCAGCAACCCGATCACCACCCGCCGATCGGCCGGTGTCAGCCCCTCGAACTGAGGCAGGCGCGAAGCCACCCGGTCGACGGCCACGTCCTGGCGCTTGAGGATCTGCGCCCACGTGGTGGGGCTGGTGATATCGATCTCGGCCACCTCCCGCACCTCGCGGCGGGTCTCGGCGTCGGGGTTCAGCCGCGCCTCGGCGAGGGCCGTCCCGGCCCGGCGGCGACGATCCCATCGCTCGCGTTCCACGTGAAACATCTTCTGGGGGACCAACCCGAGCCGCAGCCCGTCCTCCATCAACCGCTCGCGTGCCGAGTCCACCCCCAGGAGCAGCCGGTGCTCCGCTCGCGAGGTGAACATGCGGTACGGCTCGCGGTGCTCCCGCCCCCAGATGTCGTCGACCAGCACCCCGATATAGGCGTCCTCGCGCCGCGGAATGAAAGGCTCCTCGCCGCGAAGGGCGAGGACGGCGTTGACGCCGGCCATCAGACCCAGGGCAGCCGCCTCTTCGTAGCCCGAGGTGCCGAGAAGCTGGCCGGCGAGATAGAGCCCCGGAACACCGTCGCACTCGAGGTTGGCCGCCACCTGCCGGGGCGCCACCACGTCGTACTCCACCGCATAACCGTGGCGCAGCAACACCGCTCGTTCGAGCCCGGGGACCGAGCGCACGACCCGCTCCTGAACGTCGGCGGGCAGGCTGGTGGAAAGACCGTTGACGTAGATGCTCTCTCCAATCAGCTCTTCGGGTTCCAAAAAGACGGTGTGGGTCTCGTGGTGCGGAAACCTCACCACTTTGTCTTCGATGGAGGGACAGTATCTGGGACCCACGCCCTCGATGGCGCCCGCGAACAACGGTGAACGATGAAGATTGGCGCGGATGATCTCCTGAGCGGCGGAAGTCGTCCGGGTCACCCAACACACACAGCGGTTCCGCACCATTCGCGTGCGCCACGAAAAGGGTTGCGGGTCGTCGTCCCCGGTCTGCACTTCGAGCCGCTCCAGATCGAGCGAGGACCTCGCCAGCCGCGGCGGGGTCCCGGTTTTGAAACGGCGCAGCTCCAGCCCGAGTGCGGCCAGGTCCTGCCCCAGACCCGTGCTCGGCCGTTCGCCGAGACGACCGCCCGGGCGCCGGTCCTCCCCCGTGTGCAGCACCCCGCCGAGAAAGGTGCCGGTGGTCAGGATGACTGCACGGGCCCTCAGTTCGCTACCGTCGGACAGACGGACCCCGCCCACCCGATGGTCGTTGACGACGACCCCCTCGACCTCCGCCTCGATCAGGCTAACGCCCCGGATACCCTCGACCACCCGCCGCACGTGCCGCGAATACGCCGTTTTGTCGCACTGCGCCCGCGGGCCCCACACCGCCGGCCCCCGCGACCGGTTGAGAGCCTTGAACTGGATGCCTGCACGGTCCGCCGCCCAGCCCTGCAACCCGCCAAGGGCATCAAGCTCAGCCACCAGGTGTCCCTTGCCGATGCCGCCGATGGCCGGGTTGCACGGCATCTGGGCGACCGTCGACCGGTGCAGCGTCACCACCGCCACCGTGGCCCCCATCCTGGCGGCCGCCGCTGCCGCCTCGCAGCCCGCGTGGCCGGCGCCAACAACCACCAGGTCGTAGGCCCGCACGGTCACTTCCCGACGCAGAATGCGGCAAAGACCTCGTCGAGGAGGGCCTCGTCATCGACCTCGCCGAAGAGCTCTTCCGCCGCCCGCAACGCCCACCGGACATCCTCCGCGGCGAGTTCCGGGCAGGACCAGTCGGCGCCCTCGATCGCCACCCGCGCCCTCTCGAGCGACGCCCGGTGCCGTGAAGCCACCGCCACCGCCCCGCCGAGATCGGGAACATCGCCGAGGACGATTTCGGTCAATCGGCGACGGAAGTCCTCGAGCCCCCGTCCGGTTCGGCACGAGACCGGAAACCACCCATCCTGGGGCTCACACCCGAGATCGGCCTTTGACCGCAGCTGAAGGACCGGAACGCCGGTCGGGACGGCGGTCGGCGGCGGTCCATCCGCGGCCCACAGAACGATCACGAGGTCGGCGGACGCCGCGGCTTGCAGGGCCCGCCGCCGCCCCTCCTCTTCCACCGCATCTCCGGACTCTCTCAGCCCCGCGGTGTCCCGAACCACCACGCGTACGCCGCCGACATCGAGTTCGGCCTCGACCACATCCCGGGTGGTGCCCGGGTCGGGCGAGACGATGGCTCGCTCGCTTCCGCATAAGTAATTGAAAAGAGTGGACTTGCCGGCATTTGGCGGACCCAGGATCACGACCCCGAGACCGTCGCGAATCCGCGCTCCAGCGGTTGCGGTGCCCTCGAGGTCGACCAGCAGCCGCAGACAGCTCTCCGCCCGTACCCGGATCTCGGTCTCCGCCACCACCACCGCCTGCGCCTCGAACTCGAGCGCCGCGTCGACCGTCGCCGCCAACCCGACCAACTCGCCGCGCAGATCGCGGAATCTCTGAGAGAGGGCTCCGCTCAGCTGTTCGCGGGCGTTGCGGAGCTGCCAGGCCGTTTCAGCCTCCACCAGATCGCGCACGGCCTCGGCCTGAACCAGATCGAGCTTGCCGTTGGCCACCGCGCGGCGGGTGAATTCCCCCGGTTCGGCATGTCGTGCACCGGCCGCAACGCAGGCCTCGATGAGGCGCTCCACCAGATATGGCGACCCGTGGACCGTGGCTTCCACCATGTCCTCGCCGGTGAACGACCGCGGGGAGGGAAAGACAACGACCACGCCGCGATCCAGGACCTGCCCCGCCGCATCGTGGAGTTCGGTCAGCGACGCCGTCCAACCGCGAGCACCGTCAACCGCCGGGCAGACCGCAGCCAGGACTCTCGCCGTCCCCGGCCCACTGACCCTGACCACCGCCAACGCGCCGCGGCCGGCCGCCGTGGCACGCGCGACGATGGTGTCAGCGCCGCCGGCGAGGGCGGATGACAATTCTCTTGAGGAACCCATCGCCATCAGATTCGGTTTCGACGCCCGGGTCGTCCGCAAGCGCGAGGTGGATCTCGCGCCGCGCGGCCGGCGTCAACGGACCCAGCGTCACCGGCGTGCCGGTCCGAATCGCCTCATCCGCGGCCGCCTTCCGCCTGCTCCTGGAGCTTGATGGCGCGGCGGTCTTTGAAGCCATCGGAATCGAGGTGGACCGGGAGGTGGTCCGCCAGGCGTTTGTTGAGGACGCGGTTGCAGAGGTATTGGAAGGCGTCAAGCCCGCGCCCGCCGGAGGCAGTCAGCAACCCCACGTCGGCGCCGACCAGCTCTCCCTCGAGGGCCTCGTCCGAAACCTCGAGCCGCGCCGTAATTTCGAGCCCGCCGGCGCGGCTCGTCTCCGACATGAAGAGACCGAGAACCGCCACCGGATCGATCTCCGCCTCGATCGACACCGGCTCGCCGGATGCGGTCTCGAGGACGTCGTATTGAATCTCCTCCATCCGCGCCGCGAGGCCGGTGCACGCGGAACTCAGCGCTTCGTCCAGGTTCGCCCCATGAAAGCTCTTCCGCCCCGTCATTTCTTCAGGTCCTTCCCCGGTGAGCCCCTGCGGCCGCCGATCTTCCGCTCGCCCACTATGTGCAGGGTGATCTCCTGCTGGATAATCGTGATCACGTTGTTGGTCAACCAGTACAGCACCAATCCCGCGGGGAACTGGAGAAACATGATGCCGAAGATCAGCGGCATCATGCGCATCAGCTTTTGTTGTTGGGGATCGCCTGCCTGCGGCGCCAGCCGTTGCTGGAGCCACATCGTGGCGGTCATCAAGATCGGTGTGACATAGAGGGGATCCTTGGCCGAGAGGTCGGTGATCCACAAGATAAAGGGCTCGTGGCGCAGCTCGATGGCCTTGAGAAACAGCTGGTACAGGGCCCACAACAACGGCATTTGCACCAACAGCGGCAGACAACCCGCCATCGGGTTGACGCCCTCCTCTTTGTAAAGCGCCATCATCTCCTGGTTCATCTTGGCGCGCGCCTGGGGGTCGGTCTTCTTCTTCTTGTACTTGGCCTGGATCTCCTTGACCTTGGGCTGAACCTTGGCCATCTTGCGCATCGACACCGTCGAGGTGTGCATCAGCGGAAAGAGCAGGATCCGGATCCCCAGGGTCAGAAGGATGATCGCCACGCCGTAGTTCCCGACGTGGCCGTAGATCCACCGTAGCGCCTTGAGAAAGAAGACCGAGATCGGCCCGAAGATCCCAAAATTCAGGGTCTTCTCAACCCCATCCCCGATCGATTGCAGAAGATCGTACTCTTTGGGTGCCCCGAGCAGCTCCCCGCGCAGGATCCCGCGGGAGAGAGCCGCCGTGATCTCCAGCACCCGGTTCGGTTTCTCGTCAACGCCGCCGAACTCGAGCGGCCGGATACTGACATCCTCGACCCCGGTCTCGGGCCGCAGAATCGACAAAAAGTACGCGTCCTCGAAGCCCGCGTAGGTGAAGCGCCCGGCGGTCAGGGCCCGCGTTTCCTTGATCTTCCCGCGCTTGAACCGCTCGACCTCGCCGTCTTTCATGACGATGCCCTCGCCCCACAGCGCCAACCGGCTGTCGCTCTCCTTTTCGCTGAGATTCCGCATGCCGGTGCCGATGCTCAGCGTGTCGGACACCCGGGTCCCGGCAGTTTCGATCTCCAGGTCGAGCCCGAAACCGTCGTCGGCCAGGACCAGCCGCTTGGTCACTGCGTTCCCCTGGCCGTCGGACCAACGAAAGATGACGCCTCTGTCCGCCCTCTCGACCGCATACAGCTCAACGTCGGGGCCGGCCGGGGTCACCAGCTGCAGCGGCAACGACCGTTGCGGCAGGGGGACATTCTGGACGAGGTTGACCCGGCCCCCGTCATCATTGTCGTAGTTGGCCAGGAGATAGGACGAGACCGCCGCCCCGCGGTTGGTCAAGACCACGGTCACGTCGTCGTTGACCAGCGTGACCTCTTCTTCGATGTCGGCGCTGAAGACCTCGTCGGTCGCCTCGGGTGCCGGAGCGGTGGCTTCTTCTTCGGCGGTTTCGCTGGCGCCGGGCTCGGTCTCCTGCTCCGGAGTCGCGGTTTCGCCGGCCGCAGTCGGCACCGGTGCGGGCTGGGTTCTCTGCGGGGGCGGGAAAATCACCGACCACGCGAACAGGATCGCCGCTGACAGAACAAATGCCAGCAGTAGCCTCTTCTCCATATGCCTTCTTCTTCCTCGGTCGTCAGGGGCGTCGCTCGGCGACGGGTCCGGCCGCGGCCCCGCCCCGGCGGCTCCGCCTCAAGCACCGCAGAAAATCCTCTTCGAGATCCGCCCAGGGCGCCGCAGCACACCCGTGCCGCGCGTTGGCTACGATATCGAGACTTTCAACATCACCTTGGCGTCGATGGAGACGATACAACTCCCGCAGCCTCCGTTTACAACGCGCCCGGGTCACCGCGCCCCCGACCTTTCGCGAGGCCGTCACGCCGTAGCGGCCGCGGTCGTTTTCCGCTCGCGCCACGAATAAAACCACGAAGCGACCTTTGATCTGTTGGCCGTGCGTGTACAACCTTTGAAAATCAGCTCGTTTCTTGAGCCGATACGTTCCTGGAAAGATCAGGCGCCGTTCAGACGGCAATCCGCTTGCGACCCTTACGGCGGCGGTCATTCAGGACCTTGCGGCCGCCCTTGGTGCGCATGCGAACCCGAAAGCCGTGGGTCTTTTTGCGCTTGCGATTATTGGGCTGAAAGGTTCTTTTCATGATTACTCTCTCTCCAAAATTCCGGGCGCGCAACGATATCGTAGGCACCCCGGCGTGTCAAGCAACCAACAGCGTGCAATGTGCTAGCCTACTCGGATGGACCATTGGCAGCAGCTGCTCCCACACCTCCGGCAAATGATGGGTGATGACGAATTCACCACCTGGATCGCTCCGCTCGCGGTCCGCGACACCGCCGACAACACGGTCACGCTGACCACCGACAATCTCATTGTCGGTGATTGGGTGCGCGATCACCTTTTGCGAGACATCGAGACGGTGGCCCGCAGTCACTTCGGGCCCGATTTTCGGGTCACCCTCGCCGAGCCCGGCGGACCCGCGGACGGCTCGGCCGCCCCCCCGGCGGCGGGTCTCGGCGCCCACCCCTTCAACCCGACCTTTTCCTTCGACCGTTTTGTCGTCGGTTCGTCGAACCAGTTCGCCGCCGCGGCCGCAGAAGCGGTCGCGGAACGCCCCGGGGCGGCCTACAACCCCCTCTATATCTACGGCGGTTCCGGTCTCGGCAAGACCCACCTCCTCCACGCCATCGCCAATCGTCTCCACACCTCGTCGCCGCGGCTCAAGGTGGTCTATATGACCACCGAACAATTCGTCAACGAGCTCATCAACTGTATCCGCCGCAAACAGATGGATGCCTTTCGCCAGACCTTTCGCGGTGTCGACATGCTGCTGCTCGACGATATCCAGTTCATCGCCGGTAAGGAACGCACCCAGGAGGAGTTCTTCCACACCTTCAACACCCTGCAGTCGACCGGCCGCCAGGTGGTCTTCACATCCGACGCCAGACCCGCCGACATCCCGGGGCTCGAGGAACGATTGCGGTCGCGATTCCTTCAGGGCCTGATCGCCGACATCCAACCGCCCGACCTCGAGACCCGTTGCGCCATCCTCCGGGAAAAGGCCCGGGCCGTGGGGCGGGAGCTTCCTGAGGATGTCGTCCTGTTTATCTCTCGTCGCATCCAGAACAACGTCCGCGAACTCGAGGGGTGTCTCAACCGCACCATAGCCTACGCCCAACTCAAAAACGCCAAGATCTCCATCGACGTCGTCCGCATGGCGATGTACGAGCTGTTGCCGGACGAGCGCGCCACCTCGCCGTCGGACATCATCCGGTTCGTGGCCCAGCACTACGGCATTCGCGTGGCCGACCTCAAAGGTCGATCCAACCGCCGGTCGATCGCCCTCCCTCGCCAGGTCGCGATGTATCTGATCCGCCACCTCCTCGAACTGAGTTTTCCGGAAATCGGAAAGATCTTTTCGAAGCACCACTCGACCGTCATGTACGCCGTCGACAACGTCCAGAAGATGCGCCAGTCAAACCCCGATTTTGACGCCACCCTGACTTCATTTCGTGAACATTTCGTGTGATTTTCCACAGCCGCCTGTGGAAAAAGCGTGTTGGACGTGTGAACAACTGTGGACCGGCGTCTTTTTCCACATCTTTCCACAACCGTCCCGGAGTTGAATTCACACTCCGGACGATCAGATAATTCAACTATTTTCATGAGTTTATAGACAACTTCCGCAGATTCCACAGCCTCGACGACGATGACTATTCATGTTATATTCTCGGCTGGAAACAGTGCGTCGTCGTAAGAAAGGGTGTTTGATGGAACTCAAGCTGCAGCGCAACTTGGTCCTCCAGGAGTTGTCGATTCTCCAGGGCGTGGTGGAGCACCGGACGACGATACCGATCCTCTCGAACATCCTTGCGGAGGCCGAGGAAAACCGCCTGCGGATGGTGGCCACCGATCTCGACATGACCATCGTCACCGAATGCGCCGCCGTCGTACACGGTGGCGGCCGGGTGACTATCGAGAGCAAGGTCTTTCAAAACCTCGTGCGCAGCCTGCCGGAGGAGGAGTTTTCGCTGCGGCAGGACGGAGAGTCGGTCGAGATTTCCTGCGGCCGTTTTCACTCCCGCGTCGCGGTGACCGATCCGTCGGAGTATCCCACCGTGCCCGACGTCCCCGAATCGGGCGACTACGCTCTGCCTCTCGACCTTTTTCAGCTCATGCTCGACCGCGTGGCCTTCGCCATCACCAAGGACGACCCAAAATTTCAGCTGAACGGTGCGCTGGTCAAGTTGATCCCGGGCGAGATCGAGATCGCAGCCACCGACGGCCATCGCCTGGCGATGGTTCGCGCCAAGGCGCCGACGGGCTCACTGCCGTTTGAACAGCAGCTCTTTCCACGCAAGCTCCTGGCCGAGTTTTCCCGGTTTGCCGATGACCAGGTGCGGATGACGGCGGGCGACAATCACCTCGGCTTTCTGATGGGTGAGAGAACGCTGGTGTCGCGCATCGTCGAACTGCGCTTTCCCCAATACGAGCGGGTGATCGTTCGCGACAACCCGAGCCGAGCGCGAGTCGATCGCAAGGAATTGCTGGCTTCGTTGCGGCGGGTCAGCCTGATGGCTCATGAAAAGGCGCGCGGGGTCCGGTTCCGCTTTGGCGGAAGCGGAGAGTTGACCCTGGCCTCGATCGGCTATGAACGTGGCAGTGCAGAGGAGATCCTCAACGTTACGTATCAAGGCGACGGTCTCGAGATTGCGCTCAATGCCGCCTACCTGATCGACGTGTTGCAGGTCTTGGAATGCGACACCGTGGAACTCCAGCTTCGCGACAGCAACACACAGTGTGTGGTGGTGCCGGTGGATGACGACACGCGACTCGAGGAGTACATCTACGTCCTGATGCCCATGCGGCTGTGAGGTGGATGCCCTTTCGACGGGGGTGGCCGGGACCGGCAGACCCTCATAGTCACGCGATAACTGCTGAAAGACCGGCGCGGGTGGCTTTGTGGAGTTGATGGAGATCTCCGTCGAGGGGGTTCGAAACCTCTCCATCAACGGTCTGGAATTCGGCAGATCCATCAACCTCGTGCTCGGCGCGAACGGCGTCGGCAAGACCAGCCTCCTCGAAGCGGCCGTGGTGCTCGGCAACTTGCGCTCGTTTCGCGAACCGAGCCTGCGCCGCGTCCTTCGCCACGGGGAGAGTTCCTTTCGCATCGAAGGCAGGGTTCGCAGCCAAGACCGCGAACTCAGACTGCAGCTGGTTTTCGAGCCCGGGCCGCCGCCGAGACGGACCCTCAGCCTGGACGGCGGGAACTGACGGTCGGCCGGTATCTCCAGCTGTTTCCAGTGTTTGCCGTAACCGGACCGGATCGCGAACTGGTGCATGGCGGGCCCGACGAACGGCGGGCGCTGCTGGATCGGTTTGTCTTTCTCCTGCGGCCGACCCATATCGATGACCTGCGGACCTACCGGCGGTGCCTGCGGCAACGCAACGCGGCGCTGAGCGCCGGGGCCGCGGATGGAGAACTTGCGGCCTGGGAAGGACAGTTGGCCGCCGCCGCCGCGCGTCTTGTCACGGCCCGGGCGAGCGGGGCGAGGGTGCTCGCAGACAACTTCCTGGTGGTGTACGAGGCCCTCGCCGGCGAGACATCCCCGGCAGTCGCGGTGGAGTACCGGGGCGATCCCTGGTGCGATGCCGAAGACCCGCCGAAAAAGGTGGAAGAAACCTACCAACGGCGGTATAATGAGACGCGGACGCGGGACCGCCAAGCGGGGTTCACCGTGGACGGTCCGCACCGCCACGATCTGAGCCTGCGAACCGACGGGCGGGGCGTCCGATACATTCTCAGTACGGGTCAAGCCAAGGTCGTTGCCGCGGCGCTGAGACTGGCGACACTCGCCGAAATTGAAAAGGAGCGGCAGGATCGGTTTCCGGTGATTGTGGACGATGTGGACGCCGAGCTGGATCATGAAGCACTGATCCGCCTGGTCAACCACCTCGGGGATAAACGACAACTTTTTCTCTCCAGCACGAGCGATAGGACGACCACCGCGAGAGGCTGGCGGGCCCATCGCCTGTGGCTCGAAAACGGAGCCTGTGTGCGTCAGGAGGCCGAGATCGATGAGTGACACCTACAACGCGGAAAGCATCAAGGTCCTCAAGGGACGCGACGCGGTCCGCAAACGCCCGGGCATGTATATCGGTGATGTGGACGATATCGGCGGCCTCAACCACATGGTGTGGGAGGTCGTGGATAACGCGATCGATGAGGCGCAGGCCGGCCATTGCAAGGAGATCAGCGTCACCGTCCACGCCGACCAGACGGTGACCGTCACCGACGACGGCCGCGGCATCCCGGTTGACACTCACAAGGAGAGCGGTCGGTCGGCGGCCGAGGTCATCATGACCGAGCTCCACGCGGGTGGAAAATTCGACAGCAACTCGTACAAGGTCTCCGGCGGGCTCCACGGCGTCGGGGTGAGTGTCGTCAACTTTCTTTCGGAGTGGCTGCGTCTCGAGATCCATCGGGAGGGCAGGGTCTGGGAGCAGATGTACCACCGGGGGGTGCCGCAGGAACCGCTCAAGGCGGTCGGCACCACCCGCCGCACCGGCACCATCGTCACTTTCAAACCGGATCCGGAAATCTTCTCTGTACTCGAGTACCACCCCGATCTCCTCGTCCGCCATCTGCGGGAGCTGTCCTTCCTCAACTCGGGAATCGAAATCCGGTTTGCCGACGAAACCAGCGATCGCGAGGAGTTCTTCCATTTTGAGGGCGGCCTCAAGGAGTTTGCGCGCTACCTCAACCGCTCCAAGGCGCCGCTTCACGAAGAACCGGTCTACCTGATCGACGGCAACGAAGAGGGCGAAGAGGTGGAGGTCGCGCTGCAGTGGCACGACGGCTATAACGAAAATGTTCTCGCCTTCACCAACACCGTTTTCAACCGCGACGGCGGCACCCACCTCTCCGGTTTTCGCGCCGCGCTGACGCGCACCATCAACGCCTATGCGCAGTCGCAGAACCTCCTCAAGAACATGAAGGAGAACTTCTCCGGCGAAGACGTCCGCGAGGGTCTGACCGCGATCGTCGCGGTGCGGATTCGAGAGCCCGGTTCTCCAGCCAGACCAAGGACAAACTGGTCTCGTCCGACATCAAGGGGTGGGTGGAGTCGGTGATCAACGACCGGCTCTCGACCTATTTCGAGGAACATCCCGCCGAGGCGCAGGGCGATCGTCTCGAAATGCCTGGATGCGGCGCGCGCCCGCGACGCGGCACGCAAGGCGCGCGAGCTGACGCGGCGCAAGAGCGCGCTCGAATCGTCCGCCCTTCCGGGCAAGCTGGCCGACTGTTCGGAGCGCGACCCGGAGCTTTCCGAGATCTTCATCGTCGAGGGAGACTCCGCCGGCGGGTCGGCCAAACAGGGCCGCGACCGGCAGTTCCAGGCCATCCTCCCGCTTGCGCGGAAAGATCCTCAACGTGGAAAAGGCACGCTTCGATCGCATGTTGGCCTCCGAGGAGATCCGGGCGCTCATCCAGTGCCTCGGCACCGGTATCGGCAAGGATGAGTTCGACCCCCTCAAGGTGCGCTACCACAAAATCATCATCATGACCGACGCGGACGTCGACGGGTCCCACATCCGCACCCTGTTGCTGACCTTCTTCTATCGCCAGATGCAGGAGCTCGTGGAGCGCGGCAATCTCTACATCGCACAGCCGCCCCTCTACAAGGTGAGTCGAAAAAAGAAGGAGACCTATCTCAGCGACGACGCCGATCTCTCGAACTTCCTGCTCGATCGGGTGGAGGACGAGTACCAACTCGTGATCGGCGCGACCGGCCACAAGCTCGAGGGCCGCGACCTGCGCCGCGCCCTGCTCGCCGCCCAGGATTGGAGCCAGAGCCTCGACCAACTCGAACACCGCGGCTGGCCGCAGGACCTGGTCCTGGCGGCGCTCGACACCGAAGCTGCATGGCAGGAGACCCCCGACGGCCCGGAATTCGCGGAGGCGCTCGCCACCGAACTTGCGCGAGCTCGGGTACGACGACACCCGGGTCGAGCTTGACGAGGAGCACGGCGTTCGCGAAGTCGTGTGCCGCGTGGGCGTCAACGGCCGCGGCCGGGACGTTCGTCTGGGACAGCTCCTGGGCTCGAGCGGACATTTCCGCCGCGCCAGGCAACAGCTCGCCCAGGTGGAAGCCATCCGGGTCGGGCCCTTCCATCTCGAGCGCAACGGAGAGCGAGAGACCCTGGCCAGCCTGCGCGAACTCGTCAGCCGGGTCTATGAGATCGCCAAAAAGGGCCTCAACATTTCACGTTACAAGGGCCTCGGCGAGATGAACCCTCGCCAACTCTGGGAGACCACGATGAATCCCGAGGGGCGCCGCCTCCTGCAGGTGAACATAGAAGACGCGGCGCATGCGGACGAGCTGTTTACCATCTTGATGGGCGACGCGGTGGAACCGCGCCGACAGTTCATCGAGACGTATCGCCCTCGAAGCCCGAAATCTGGATATCTAAATGAGCGAAAACGACACACCACTGCGCGCAGACCGCGTGCCGATCACGATCGAAGAGGAGCTCAAGAACTCCTACCTCGCCTACGCGATGTCCGTCATCATCGGCCGCGCGCTGCCCGATGTGCGCGACGGTCTCAAACCCGTCCACCGCCGCATCCTCTACGGGATGTGGGAGAGCGGAAACACGGCCGGGCGGGCGTACAAGAAGTCGGCGCGCATCGTCGGCGACGTGATGGGCAAGTACCACCCCCACGGCGACCAGGCGATCTACGACACCGCGGTCCGGTTGGCGCAGGATTTCTCGATGCGGTATCCACTGGTGGACGGCCAGGGCAACTTCGGATCGGTCGACGGCGACTCCGCGGCGGCGATGCGCTACACCGAGGTCCGGCTTGACCCGGCTTGTCCGAAGAGATGCTCGGCGATGACATCACCAAGGAAACCGTCGATTGGGCACCCAACTACGACGGGTCGATGTCCGAGCCCACCGTTCTCCCGGCGCGCTATCCCAATCTTTTAGTCAACGGCTCCTCGGGTATCGCGGTGGGGATGGCCACCAATATCCCGCCCCACAACCTCGGCGAGGTGAGTGGACGCCGCCATCGCTCTTATCAGCGACCCTGAACTCGCGGTCACCGATCTCATGGATTTCATCCCCGGTCCCGATTTTCCAACCGCCGGGTTCATCCTCGGGCGAAAGGGTATCTACGACGCCCACACCACCGGGCGCGGGATCATCCGACTCCAGGCGCGCACCCGCATCGAGGAGGCCGAGAAAGGCAAGCGAGCGCGGATCATCGTCAACGAGCTCCCTTACCAGGTCAATAAGGCGCGGCTGGTTGAGCAGATCGCCAACCTCGTGCATAGCAAACGGCTCGAGGGCATCGCGGATCTGCGGGACGAGTCCGACCGCGAGGGCATCCGGGTCGTCATCGAGCTCAAGCGCGACGCCGTGCCAGAGGTGGTTCAGAACAACCTCTTCAAACTCACCCAGCTCCGCACCACGTTCGGCATCATTCTGCTCGGGGTGATCAACAATCAACCGAAGGTCTTCAACCTCAAGGAGCTTCTCCAGCACTTCCTCGACCACCGGCGCGAGGTGGTGGTGCGGAGGACCGAGTACGATCTCGCCCGCGCCCGCGATCGCGCCCACATCCTCGAGGGCCTGGTTATCGCGCTGGACAACCTCGATGCGGTCATCAAGCTGATTCGCGGCGCGGCCGACCCGACAACGGCCCGCGACGGCCTCATGAACGACTTCGGTCTTTCGCAGATCCAGGCCCAGGCCATTCTCGACATGCGGCTGCAGCGCCTCACCGGTCTCGAGCGCGACAAGATCGTGGCCGAGTACACCGAGGTCAATGAAGCTCATCGCCCACCTCGAAAAGGTTCTCGACTCTGACGAAATGGTGTCCGAGATCATCGTCGAAGAGCTCGCCGAGATCAAAGAGCGCTATCGGAGACAAGCGGCGCACCGAACTCATCGACGACCCCAGCGAGATCTCCATCGAAGACCTCATCGCCGAGGAGGAGATGGTGATCACGGTCTCCCGCGAGGGCTATGTCAAACGATCCGCCGCCTCGACCTATCGTGCGCAGCGGCGCGGCGGTCGCGGCCGCCGGGGCATGGCCACCAAGAACGAGGACGAGGTCTGGCAGCTCTTTGTCGCCTCGACCCACGCCACCATGCTGTTCTTTACTTCGACCGGCCGGGTCTTTGCCCGCAAGGTTCACGAACTGCCCGACGTCGGCCCCGCCGCCCGCGGCCGGGCGCTGGTCAACCTCCTGCAACTGGCGCCGGACGAACAGATCAGAACGCTGCTGGCGGTGCGGGATTTCGAAGAGCACGAGGATGCCTATCTGTTTTTTGCGACCCGTCAGGGCCGGGTGAAAAGGACCCCGCTCGCGGCCTACGCCAACATCCGCGCCAACGGGCTGCGGGCGGTCGTGATCAACCCAGAGGACAACCTGCTGTCGGTGCGGCTCACTGACGGCAACAGCCAGGTCTTCATGGGGACCAGCCAGGGCAAGGCGATACGTTTCGATGAAACCGACGTCAGGCCGATGGGGCGGGTGTCCGCCGGCGTTCGCGGCATCAACCTCCGCGAAGGCGACACCGTGGAGGAGGTCGCGATCTTTGCCCCGGAGGATGACAACGACATCCTGGTGGTCACCGATCAGGGCTTTGGCAAGCGGACCGCGATCTCCGAGTTCCGCGTCCAGAACCGCGGCGGGTACGGCATCACCCTGATCCGGCTCACGGACAAGAACGGCGCGGTTGCGGCCATCCGCCACATCACGGAAGACGACGAGATCCTGGTGATCACCGAACAGGGCATGATGATCCGGATGAACGCCGGGGAGATCCGCCGCATCGGGCGGGCCACGCTTGGGGTGCGGGTGATTCGTCTCGACGAGGACGACCGCGTCGTATCGGTGGCACGCGCCGAGGCGGTTGACGAGAGCGAGATCGACGAAGCGGAGGAGGACGATGCCGTCGAGGTCGGACGCCGGCGACACCGACGACACCGACCACGGGGAGCAACCGGATGATGCGGTCGAGCCCTCCGTCGACGGCGACTGATCCGATCTCGCCACGTCGCCGCCGATGACCGGGCCGGAAGACACCACGCCGCGGATGATTCCGGCCGCGCTGCTCATCCACCAGGAGGGCGTGATCGCGCTGATCGCGCTGGTCGGGGTGTGGTTGCGCGACGACGGCTTTGCGACGGCTTTTGCCGCCCGCTCCTCGGTCTGGCGGAGTCGATCCTGGTCGGCGTCGCAGCGGGGCTGGTCTGTTTCGGTCTCCTGTGGCTCGTCCGCGGGGTTGGACCGCTGCGCGATCTCGAGACCTGGCAGCGCCAGATGGTCGCAGGCTGGTCGACCGGCGACGCAGTGGCCGTGGCGGTTTTTTCCGGTCTTGCGGAAGAGGCGTTGATTCGCGCTCTCCTGCAGCCGCTCATCGGTCTCGTGCCGGCGGCGGCGGTCTTCGCCGTGCTCCATCTTGTGCCGGACCGCCGGTTGTGGATGTGGCCGCTGGTCGCCCTGCTGCTCGGCGTGGCGATCGGGTGGTTGTTCGGGCGGTGGGGTTATCCTGCGGCGGCCGCCGCCCACGTCGTCATCAACGGTCTTTCCCTGGCTGCGTTTCCGCACCATGGCGCGATCGTGAATGGAAGCAAACGACAGATTCAACAGGTTGTACAATGAGCCCGAGCAGTGGGAGGAAGACAATGCAGTTTTTGAATGACCAGTTCCGGGTCAAGGTGGGGCTGGCGGAGATGCTCAAGGGCGGCGTCATCATGGACGTCACCACTGCGGAGCAGGCAAAGATCGCGGAAGATTCGGGCGCGTGCGGCGGTCATGGCCCTCGAGCGGGTGCCGGCCGACATTCGCGTCCAGGGCGGCGTGGCGCGGATGTCGTCGATCGACATGATCCAGGAGATCCAGCGGACCGTCTCGATCCCGGTGATGGCCAAGGTGCGGATCGGCCACATCGCGGAGGCCCGGATTCTCGAGGCGCTCGAGGTCGATTTTATCGACGAGAGCGAGGTCCTCACCCCGGCCGATGAAGAGAACCACATCTCGAAACATTCCTTCAAGGTCCCCTTCGTCTGCGGTTGCCGCAATCTCGGCGAGGCCCTGCGGCGGATCGGCGAAGGCGCGGCCATGATCCGCACCAAGGGCGAAGCCGGCTCGGGCGATATCGTGGAAGGTGTCCGCCACCTGCGGGCGGTCCGCCGCGGGATCAAGACCCTGGGAATCCTCACCGAGGACGAGCTCATGACCGCGGCCAAGGAGAACGGCGCGCCGTACGAGCTCATTCGGTGGGTGGCGGAGAACGGCCGGCTCCCGGTGCCGAACTTCGCCGCCGGCGGGATCGCGACCCCGGCCGATGCGGCCCTCTGCATGATGCTCGGCGCCGAATCCGTCTTTGTGGGTTCCGGGATCTTCAAGTCCGGTGATCCCGAGCGGCGAGGCCGCGCCATTGTCGAGGCTGTCACCCACTGGCAGGATCCGGCCCGACTGGTCGAGATCTCACGTGGTCTGGGCGAGGCGATGTCCGGCATCGAAGCCGGCAAGCTGACCCCCGAGGAGATGCTGTCGCGCAGGGGGTGGTAGAGGGTGACCGCGAGCGGGGTTCTGGCGCTGCAGGGAGACTGGCATGCCCACGCCCAGGTGCTCAACGCCCTCGGCGCCGAGTGCCGCCCGGTGAGGACCGCGGCCGACCTCGACCGGGTCGAGAGCCTGGTCCTGCCCGGTGGTGAAAGCTCGGCCATGTTGCGCCTGATGGAACCCGAGGACCTCGTGCGCCGGATCGGTGAGCGCATCGCCGCCGGCATGGCGGTCCTCGCAACCTGTGCCGGCGTCATTCTCCTCGCCGAAAAGGTCGAACCCAACCAGGCCAGCCTCGGCGCGCTCGCCATCAGCGTGGTGAGAAACGCATACGGCCGCCAGGTCTGCTCCTCGGTGGAACAGGTGGAGGTGACACCGCCTCTCGGCCCGCCGTCATCGATGGAGGCCGTGTTCATTCGCGCGCCGCGAATCGTCGGGGCGGGGCCGGGAGTCGAGGTGTTGGGGCGATGGCGCGACGACCCCGTGATCATCCGCCAGGGCCACATTCTCGGAGCGACCTTTCACCCCGAGCTCACCAGAGACCCGCGGGTCCACGAGCTCTTTCTCCGGACAGGGGAGGATCGAGATGGCTGACGCGCTGTTGCGGCACGAAGAAAACAAGGGGGTCCACCGGCTGACCATGAAGCACGGACCCAACGCTCTCGACCGCCCGCTGATGGACGCGCTGCGATCCGAGCTGCGCCGCCTCGCCGGGAGCGGGGCCCCCGCCGTCATTCTCGCCTCCGCCCACCCGACGCTGTTCTGTCCCGGGTGGGACCTCAAGCTGTTGGCGAATGCTCCACGGGAGGATGTCGCGACTTTTCTCGAGGATTTCAACACCCTCCTCCTCGACCTCTTTTCCTACCCGGGGCCCACGGGCGCCGAGGTCGGAGGCCACGCGGTGGCCGCAGGGTGTCAGTTGACCATCGCGTGTGATGTGCGGGTCATGGCCGCGGGTCGACCACGGCTCGGTCTTTCCGAGCTCACTCTCGGAGTGCCCGTGCCGGGCGCGAGCCTGCGCATGTTGCGGTCGCGTCTGAGCTCCCCGGCCGTCGACGACCTGGTGTTCCGCGGCGAAGGCTGTACCGCCGGACGAGCCCGCGAGCTCGGGCTGGTCCACCGCACGGCGCCGCCGGAGGAGCTGGTCGGGGCGACGGCTCACGAAATGGCCCGTCTTGCAGGACGTCCGCGGCGGGCCTTCGTGGAGACCAAGCGATTGTTGTTGTCCTCCGTATGGCAGGCGATGGGCGAGCCCTCGCCGACTGAGGACCAGGCCTTTCTCGACTGTTGGTTCGAGGCCGAGACCCACGAGAGAATTGCCGGGGTGTCGAGTCGTCTCCGCTCTTGAACGGCGCGGCCCCTGAAGAAGACGCGCGGCGGGCAGCCGGAGAGGTCGTTCAAAAGGTGCTTCGGTGGCACGAGGGCGGCGGCCGCGGCGAACCGGGCTCGCCGTCCGGGCGCGGCTGGTATCGGGGCGCAGCAGAGTGTGCCTTCGATCTTGCCCGCGCAACCGGATGTGTGGTCTCCAGCGCCCGCGCCTTCGGCGGTGACTGGCCCGTGGTTCGCGGCGACAGCTGGCTGTTGGCGCCGGCCCTACCGCTCGCCCTCCCTCGGGCTGGTGGCGCCGGTGTCGACGCCGCCTATGTGTGGCGGGACCACGCGGTGTGGCGGGAGGCGGCGGGCGTCGAAGAGCTCTTTCTGACGACCTCGGCCGCGGGCCCGGTCCCCGGCACGGCGTTCGACCTTCTGTGGTTCGGCGACTGCGAACGGTACATCCTGCGCCACGGGACCCTGGCGGTTGAGGACCTGTTCGCCGTGGTAGAGCTCCCGACCGACCGCGGCACCCTCGAACGGCTCCTGGTCCGCGGCCGGAGGGTGGACCCCGCGGTCCTTGATGGTCTGGTCTTTGCTCCTGCCGGCGGGCCGGCAACGATCACGGTCAACCGCTCGGTCGAGCTCAATCGGGGCGAAGATTGGCGGGACCCCGAGCGGTTTCTTCGAGCGCGCGCCGATGTCGACCGGACCAACCGCCGCGGTGATCAGATCGTTGCTCACACCGCCAGGGGGGCATCACTGGTCTTCCGCCGCGAGGACCGGGACGGTGGGTGGGCCTTGATCCTGGACGCGGGCGACTACCCGCTGACCGGTCTCGAGATGTGCCGGCGCGGTACCACGCTGTCGTTGTCCGCGGATCTCAACCCGGACGTGGATCCCCTCGCTCCCGGGATGCGCGGGCGCCTGGCGTTTGACCTCAGATCAGATCTTGTCAGTCTCGGTTGAGGTTAGCCCGTACTTCTCACCAGGTTTCGTCACGAGGGCAATGAGGCGCCGTGGCCAGGCGGGCTTTCTCACCAGGGGGCGCGCCTTGTACTTTGCAGTACGTTACGGCGCGCCTTTGGCGCTTGTGTCTCACCGCCATCAGCGCGTGTCCGATGGGCTCGCCCTGGGGCGAGCCTTCGGTCACATTGCGCTGCTGTCGGCGGGGAGAGCACCCAAGGTTGAGAAAACACGGCTGGGTAGGATGCATCGTCGGCCGCACTCGAACACCTGGTGAGAAGGTACGGGTTAGAACTCGTACACGTGGTCCTGGACGAGCTCGACGACGGGGTGCGGGAGATCCATCGTGGCGATCTCGTTGCGGAGCACTTCCAGGTAGGGGGGCTTGAAGTGGTAGAGAAAGACCGGGACGTCGCGGCGAAGTTTTGCCAGTTCCACACCGAGGGATGCCGGTGTGAGGTGGAGGCTGACATCGGCGACGGCCTGGAGTTCATTTGGAAAGGAACACTCGGTGATGATCGCGGCGAGATCGTCGGTGTCGTTCGCAACCTGCCAGATTCTCTCGGTGGAACCGGTGTCCGACGTGAAGATGACGCTCGACGATCCCTGACGCATCAACAGGCCCGTGGTCGGCACGATGTGGTTGACCTCGATCGCAGTGATCTCGAGATCGCCTGACGGCAACCCCGAAATGGTGAAGGGCCTCTCGATCTCGATCTCCTGAAACCGCACGGACGGGGACATGTGATTGGGGATTCGAGTGAAGTCTGGCCAGGTGTCATTGTTGAAAAGGTGTCTGCGGACACCGGCGAGACCGCGCTTCGAACAGTAGACAGACACCGGTTGATCGCTTGCCCCAAATGAGTTTTCGATCAGAAACGGCAACGTGCTGGTGTGGTCCAGGTGGGTGTGGGTGATGACGACGTGGTGGAGCGCCCGTTGTTCCGCGATGGACAGGGCTCGGGTAATCGCCCCGGCGTCAATCGCCACCGTGCCGTCGATCAGGAAGGAAGTCATCCTGCACTCGGGGCTGTCGCCGCCGAAGCTGCCGAGAACCCGAAATTTCATGCACCGAGTATACCCGCACCGAACCGGTTACCATGAGTGCGATGCATCACGAAGACCCGCATTTGTTTCGCCTCGGTCTTCTCCTTGCCGGCGGCGGGGCCGCCGTGCGGCGGACGGTGGCGGCCGTGGCGCCCGAGAGCTCACTCGAGGCGAGTCTGTCGGCGGGGGGTGTGGGGTCTGCCGTGGTCGAGGCCGGGCGGAGTCTCGCGCGGACCGAGGCGCGGACGGTACGTGATCGTGCGGCTGCTGCGGGGTGGCGGTGGCTGGTCCCCATTGATGCCGAATATCCGAAATCGCTGTCCGCCATGGTTGATCCACCGCTCGGGCTCTTCGTGTGCGGCCGGCTCACCGACGCACCCGCGGTGGCGATCGTTGGCTCCAGAAAGGCGACCCCCTACGGGCGCCAGGTCGCGCGGCTTTTGGGCGAGGAGCTGGCCCATGCTGGAGTGGTCGTGGTTTCCGGAATGGCTCGCGGCGTCGACGCCGAGGCCCACCGCGGAGCGCTCGAGGCCGGCGGCGTCAGCTGGGCGGTGTGGGGGACCGGTCCCGACACCGTGTACCCAGCCGAACATGCCGAGCTGGCGGCGGAACTCGCCGTTGATGGCGCATTGCTCACCGAGTACCCGCCGGGGACGCCCCCCCGGAAACATCACTTTCCGGAGCGCAACCGTATCCTCGCGGGTCTGACCCGAGCCACGGTGGTGGTGGAAGCTGCGGCGCGGTCCGGCGCGCTGATCACCGCCCGGCTAGCGATGGAGGAGGGCCGCGAGGTGCTGGCCGTACCGGGCAATATCTTTTCCGAGCTCTCTGTGGGGCCGAACACCCTGCTTCGGGTCGGTGCGCGGCCGCTCCTCACGCCCCGCGATCTGTTTGACGCCATCGGTGTTCCGCCGCCCGCCGCCGCCGCAGGGAACCGGTCGGCAGCCGGATCATGGGTCGCCGAGGGCGAGGCCCTGACGGTCGACGAGATCGCGGCCCGCGCCGGGGTCCCGGTCGCAGAGGTCGTTGCCCGTCTCCTCGACCTCGAGCTCTCCGGGGACCTCACGCGCCTCGAGGACGGCAGGTATATGCAAACCTCCGCCACACTGCCGGGGGGTTCATGATCGCCGGCGATGGGAAGGCGCATGTGGTGGGCGGTGGACTGGCGGGTTGCGAAGCCGCGTGGCAGCTGGCCGAGGCGGGCATCGACGTGACGCTTGTGGAGATGCGCCCGCATCAACCGACCCCGGTCCACCGCACCGGGGAGCTCGCGGAACTGGTGTGCTCAAACTCGCTTCGCGGTGATGGCCCGACCAACGCGGTGGGCGTCCTCAAGGCCGAGATGGAGGTTCTCCATTCGCTGATCATACGATCCGCGCGGGCTGCTGCGGTGCCCGCGGGCGGCGCCCTGGCTGTCGACCGCGACGTCTTTTCGCGCACCGTCACCGAGGCGATCGCGGGCCACCCGCGAATCCTTCTCGAGCGGCGCGAGGTCGTCGAACTGCCGGAGGGCCCCGCCATCCTCGCCACCGGACCCCTGACCTCACCCGCCCTCCACCGCGCACTCGACGAGCTGCTCGGTCAGTCGGCGCTCTCTTTTTTTGACGCCATCGCCCCGATCGTGGCCGCCGACAGCCTCGATATGGGGCGCTTGTACGCGGCGTCGCGTTATGGCAAGGGCGACGGCGCGGACTATCTGAACTCGGCTCTCGACCACGCAGCGTATGAAGAGTTCGTCGATCTGCTCCTGGCCGCGGAAAAGGTCCCATTCAAGGACTTCGAGACCGGCGACTTCAAGTACTTCGAGGGCTGTCTGCCGATCGAGGTCATGGCCGAGCGCGGTCGCGAGACGCTGCGCTTCGGCCCCATGAAACCGGTTGGTCTGGAAGACCCCGCCACCGGCCGGCGGCCGTGGGCGGTGGTGCAGCTCCGACAGGACGACCTCGCGGCCGAACACTGGAACATGGTCGGTTTTCAGACCAAGCTGACGCACGCCGAACAAAAACGCATCTTCCGCACCCTCCCGGGCTTTGCCGACGCCAGGTTCGTTCGTCTGGGGATGATCCACCGCAACACCTTCATCAACGCGCCCCGCTTTCTCGACCGCTCGCTGCGGCTGCTCGCGCGGCCGTCGATCCGTCTCGCCGGTCAGATGACGGGCGTCGAGGGCTACGTCGAGTCGGCCGCGACCGGCCTTCTGGCGGGCAGGGCGCTGGCAGACGAGCTGCAGGGCAGAGAAGGTGCGCCACCGCCCCCCGAGACCGCCCACGGCGGTCTCCTGCGCCACCTCGCAGACAGCGACCCGGCGGCCTTCCAACCGTCGAACATCACATGGGGGTTGATGGCGACACCACCGGACCTGGCCCGGTTGCGCGGCCGTCGTCCGCGCCGCCTGGCCCACGCCGAGCGCTCGCTCGCCCTCATCCGGCAGTGGGACGAACGCGGGAGCCGGTGACCCCGCCACTAGCCCGCACTTCTCACCATCTTTCGACTGCGGCCGACGATGCATCGTCGCCCTCGTGACGAAACCTGGTGAGAAGTGCGGGCTAGGGAGAAACAGGCCGACCGGGTGGAACCTTTGCTCTCGAGATACGTTAGTGGTGGTGAGGGCCTTTTTATGGTGCGACGAATCATCAGCGGGGCTCGCCCCCTCTCTCCGGTCGAAGCCGACAGCGGTGCACCACGGACGCGACGCGCCGACCTCGTCATCGCGGATTGGGGACCGACGGCCGAACTCCTGGTCTTTCCCGCCGCCGAGCCGGTCGGCCGGGGAGCCCAGTTCCAGTACCGGGGGACCATCTGGGTGATCACGGGTTGTCAGCGCGACAGCCGCATCATGGTTGCCGAGCCGATCTCGCACTGACCGGCGACCCCCGCCCCATAGCCCAGAGGACGCAAAGCTTGAGGTTTACTCGGGGTCTCTTGCCCTGGGGTGGCTCCGGCGGTGGACCTCCATGAGATGGGCGAGGTCGACCCGCGTGTAGATCTGGGTGGTGGCGAGCGAGCTGTGACCGAGGAGCTCCTGAATGGCTCGAAGGTCCATCCCAGCCTCCAGGAGATGCGTTGCAAAGGCGTGGCGCAGGGCGTGGGGGTGGAGGTGGGCGAGGTCGGCGGAGCGGCGCACGGCCGCGTCGAGGAGCCGCCGCACCGACCGGTCGGTGAGGCGCCCGCCGCGCTGGTTGACAAACAGGGGCTCGTCCTCGTCGCGGCGTTCGCGCCGCCACCCCGCGCGAATCGGAAGGTAGGCCTCGAGAGCCGACGCCGCAGGGCGCCCGAACGGCACCAGGCGCTCCTTGCGCCCCTTGCCGCGCACCCTGAGGGTGCGTTGGGAGAGGCGGACGTCGCCGAGATCGAGACCGACAAGTTCGCCGACCCGCAGCCCGGCCGCGTACAGAAGCTCGATCGCCGCGCGGTCGCGGCGCCCCGCCGGAGTGTCTGCAAAACCGTCGAGAAGCTCCTCGATCGCATACCGATCGGCAACCACGGGGGTGGGGTTCGCCCCGCGCGGGTGGGGCACCGCCGCGGCCGGGTTGGATGCCACCACCCCCTCGGAGACCAGGAAGAAGAAGTAGGTGCGCAGACAGGCCAGGGCGCGCGCCACCGAGCGCGGGGCGAGACCGCGGGAGTGGAGGTGGGCCAGGTAGGAACGCGACGTCCGCGGAGTCACCTCTTGGGGTGAAGGGGCTGACACCGCCGAGACGGCGAAATCGACAAAGGCCAGGACTTCGCGGCGGTATGCGCGCAGAGTCGAGGGCGACAGGTTGCGCTCCCACTCGAGGTGCTCGAGAAAGCGGTCCACCATCCAGGGCGAGAGCTCCACGGTTCCGTTGTCGGTGGTCACGAGGGGTTTCCCGGGCGAGCGGGCAGCGCGCCGGTCGCACGCCACCAGCACAGCATGAGCGCGTCGCGCAGCATCTGGCTCGAGTGGCGAATGGCCAGGACCCGCGACGCCTCGACGTGCTCCCAGTGGACCCCCACCTCCCGGATCTCGACCCCCCACTGCCTCGCCAGCACCAGGAGTTCGACATCGAAGGCAAAACCGTCCAGGCGCTGGGCCGCGGCGAGGTCGCGGGCGAGCTCTCCCGGAAACAGCTTGAACCCGCACTGGGTGTCGCCGAGCCGGGTCAGACCGAGGGCGCGGATCGCCAGGTTGAAGGTGCGGCCCATGAGGTCTCGGTGCAGCGGCTGCCGCTGGGTCACCAGCCGCCGGTCAACCGCCCGCGAACCGGCCGCCACCGCGTCGGGTTCGGCGGCTTTCGCCAGTAACGTGAGATCTTCGATCGGCGCCGACATGTCGGCGTCGGTGAGCAGCACCCAGTCACCGCGGCTGCGCGCAAACCCGGTACGAACAGCCGCCCCCTTGCCGCGGTTGACAGGGTGGCGGGCGACCGTGATGTCGACGCCTTCGGCGCAAGGGTGGGAACGCGCGATATCGGCGGTTTCGTCTGCAGATCCGTCGTCGACGACGATGATTTCCGCCGGGCGCCAATCGCGGCGCTCGGCGAGAAAAGACACGACGCGATCGAGCGTCGGCGACAACCTGTCGCCTTCGTTGAAAGCCGGAATCACGACGCTCAGCCGGGGCGCCGGCGAATCGAGTTCCTTGGCGGACGTGTCGAAAGCTTGCACCTAACCAACTTAGCCCACCTGTAGAGAGAAGTCGATGCTCCACACCTGCAGAGAATTACCCGGGCTTCACACCCTTTTCGTCACGGGGGCGACGAAGCGCAAGTGTCAGCAGGAGAACAGCCCTATGAAATGTGCGGGTTTGATTGTTGGGAGTCAGTCCGGGGAGTCGGCGACAATATCGACCGCGGCCGCGGCCCGCAGCGGCGACCACCTGGCGCCGAGGAGCCCAGGGAGCCCCAGGGTCAGGACGCCGAAAAGGGCGGCGGCAAGCACCCGCGGGACCCGCCCCGGCAGCACCGGCTCGAAAAACCGCACCCCCGCCAGCAGCATACCGAGCGTGCCCTGGCGAACGACCACCAGCACCGCCGCAGCGCAGGCCCACCACAAGACGGCGAGAACCGCCGCCCACCCGAACGCCGCCAACGCGGGTCGTTGACCGAGGACCATGACCGCGATCAGCCCCCCCGCACAGACCGCCAGCATGCCGACGAGATCTGCCCACGACGCCGCCATCAGCATCAACGCCGGCGGTTCTGGGTCATCGTGGAGCCCCGGGTCCCCGTTCACGGGCAGCCCACCGGCGCGATCCGTCAGCGAGTCCCAATCGCGAGGAATTTCATCCACGGGAGGACTCATCGTGAGGTGATGCTCCCGACAAAGATCTCGAGCTGCATGTCGACCGGGCGCGACTTGTAGGTCTCGACGAACTCGAGCACCCGCTGCACCTCGACGTCGTCAGGCTGCCTCTTCGCGAGCTCTGCGAGATAATTCTCCGACTGCGGAAGGTTGAACGCGCGCAACTCGGCCATGCCGGCGTTGAACAGGGTGCGCTCGTAGAAATCGATGAGTTCGGCATCACTCGGGCGCTTCTCCAACATGTCCCTGGAGATCGCAATCGCGGCGCGGAAATCGCCGGCGGCCGCGGCGCTCTGAAGGACCGCCGCCTCGGGTTCGACCTCGAGGATCTCGAGCCGGATTTTCTCCAGCCCGGGGTCGTTCGGGAACGTTTTCAACTCGGCCTTGACGCGTTGATATGCCGCCATCCACCGGCCATCGGCGAGCAATGCCCGGCACGCCGCCAGGCCTTCCGGCACCGCGGTCGGCACCGGCGTCGCCACCTTGACCCGATACTCTTGGAGCCGTTTGTCGAGGCGCGACCTGAAAGGGGTCATCCATCGAGTTCTGCTCGAGCAGGACGATCGCCTCTTCAATCTGGCCCTTGTTGTAGAGCTCGGCGGCCTCGATGAGCACCCGATTCACGACGTCGATGCGTGTCTCGGGCGGCGCCTTTTCGGGCATCAGACTGGAGGCGACCCACAGGCTGAAGGCGATCACGACGACACCGACGCCGCCAATAATCGCCCACCACTGCCAGGACAGCTTTCGTTTGGGCTTTTTCGGTGTCCGCCATTCACCTTCGAGTGTGGTGGACGGCTGGCTGACGTCCGCACCGAAATCGGCGGTGGCGGTGAAGTCGTCGTTGAACAGGTCGTCCTCGAGCTCCGGCATGCCGGCGGAGCCGACCCCCGGGGCTCGCCAGTTCATCACTCAGGCGGCGGGCGTCGACGTGCTGGGGAGAGAGCTCGAGAATCCGATCGACGAAATCGCGCGCCGTGTCGTCTTGACCGTGATCGTGAGCGTCGCGCGCATCATTGAGCAGGGGATCGATTCGCCGCTCGAGTGCCTCCTTGGCGTGGCGGATGTGTTCGATGCGGTCGTGGGCCTCCTCGTGGTCGGGGTCGATGAGAAAAACCCGCGACCAGGCGTCGATCGCCGCCGCGAAGTCGTCCGCCGCCGCTGCCGCACCGCCGCGCGACAGCAGATCCCGGATCTTCTGTTGTTTGCCGCTGATCTCTGCGGTCCCGTCGGCGGCCTCGAAGGCCGCGGGCGTCTCCTGAAAGAGATCCGACACCTCGCCGCGGCCTCTTCGTAGTAGGGCTCCTCCACCTCGCCCCGGGGTGGGTCGGCAATCGGTGGCGGGGCATCGAACGACAGGCGACGCCAGATCACCGGGAGACGAGAAATCCGGTTGGCCGTCGTCCTCGGGCGCATCGCCCACGGTCTCGGCAGCCTGGAAATCTGCAGTGTCGGCGAACATCGCCGAGGCGGTCTCGGCGGCGCCGAAGTCCGGCGCGGCATCGGTCGGTCGGGGACGAAAACGATCCCATCCTCCGCTTCTTGTGCGGGGTGAAACCGGCCTGCGACAGGGAAACCTGGCCGGCGGCTTCGATTTAAGCGAGGGTGGCGGCGATGTCCCGGTGATGGGGGTCGAGGGCTTGGGCCATCATGACGAAGTTGGCGGCCTCTTGAGAGTCCCCCTTGTGCAGGGCATCTTGCGCCTGGTCGAGAAAATTCCGGACCTGGGTGTCGCCCTTGGTGGCGCCTTCGATCTCGCGGAGCAGTTGGCGGGCCTCCTGGTGTCCCGGGAGGTCGAGAAGGACCTGATCCACTTTTTGCTGCGCCGCCGCAAAATCACGATTGTTGAAATCCTCGACCGCTTCCACCAACAGGCTGTTGATGGCGTCAGTGGTCGGCGCCTGGAGCTGGGACACAACCTCGTTGAGGTCGATCTCGGCCGCACCCGATGACAGCTGTTCGTGGAGGTTGCGCGCCGGCGCGTAGGCCGGGTCGAGCCGGAGAACAAACTCCAACCCGATCAACGCCTCCTCCCGGCTGCCTTCCTGGAGTTTGCCGACCACCTGCCGGAAGGCGGTCATCACGCGGTCCTGGGCTTGCGGAGAGAGTTCGGGGTTGCCGGGGTACGCCATACCAACGATGGTATCAAGGGGGTGGCGAAAGGGTCAACGGCCGCGGACCAATGATGGGAGGAGTCGCCTCACGCCGGCGCGGGCAGTCGCGCCCCGGCGAGCACGATACGGACCCGCGCTCCGGTCGGTTCGAGGCTCTTCAACTCGAGGCTGCCGCCGTGGTCCGTGACCACCCGGTGAACCAGCGCGAGCCCCATGCCGGAGCCCCGGCCCTTGGTGGAATAGAAGGGCTCGAGCAGGACATCGGTGTCCTCCGTCGGCAACCCGACCCCGGTGTCTTCAACCTCGAGAATCACATCATCGTCCACGACCCGGGCCGAAATCGACACCCGGCCATCGCCCACCACCGCGGCGGCGGCATTGTCGAGCAGGTTGACCAATGCCTGGCGCAGCAGCACCGGGTCGACCATGGCCGAGATCGGGTCCTCGGGAAGGTCGGCCGCAACCTCGAGCCCCGGCCGAACACCGTTGTACAGGGAGCACAGCTCGCGCAGGAGCCGACCGATGTTCGTCGGCTGGGGCGCGATGGCGGGCATGCGGGCATACTGTTGAAAGGAATCCACCAACTCCTTGAGCCCCGACACCTGGGCAATGATCGCCTCGCACCCCTCGGTAACGATGGTGCGCATCTCGTCATCGAGGGTGGCCGCGCGCTTCTGGATCCGTTCGGCGGCGAGCCGGATGGGCGTCAGGGGGTTGCGGATCTCGTGCGCGATCCGTTGCGCGACCTCGCTCCAGGCGGCCTGCCGTTGCGCCTGCATGAGCTGGGTGAAATCGTCGATGGCGACAACCCTGCCGCCGCCCGGCAACGGGCGCGAGGTGATGTCGACGTGAAACGTTTCGCCGCCGGCCTGCAGATCGAGCTCACACCGCAAGTTTTCCCGCTGCCCGATCTGGAGACGCCCATACAGCTCCTCCAGCCCGGCGCGGTTGAGCTCGTCGAGCGGCCGCCAGTCGTCGGCCCACCCAGGGTTCCCGAGAAGCCGCGCAGCCGCGGGGTTGGGCCGAAAGCGGACGCCGTCGGCATCGACCGACAACACGCCGGTGGGGACGGTTGCGAGCAGGGTGGCGAGCTCCTGGTTGGAGGCGAGGATCTCGGCCTCGGACGAGCGGACCCTCCGCACCATGGCGTTGAACGAGTCCACCAAGACCGCCACCTCGTCCGAGCCGGGCACCTCCACCTCCTCGAGAGCGTCCCCCTCCGCGACCCGCTGGGTAGCGCCGGCCACCGCCAGCAGAGGCTCCGTAAACCGCCGTGACAGGTAGAGGCCGACCCACACGGTGGCAAAAAGGAGCAGCAGGGTGACCGCGAGCAGCACCAGGACGGTGGTGGCGGTGATGGTTCCCTGGGCCTGTTTCATCTCCTGGAACTGAGCGTGGGCGGCGATCGCGTTTTCGAGGTGGAGCAGCAGCTCGCTGGGCAGCATGTTTCCGACCACCACGTGGGCGTCGTCTCCGATCGGGCTCCAGGCGCGGATCAGGAGCCCTCCCCGCCAACGATCGGAGCGGACATCCGATGGCTGCAGGGTCTCCCAGCGCAATGGCGGCAGCGACGCCGGTATCCGGCGCGGATCGGCCACCGCTTCCTCGAGATCGCCGTCCCGGTATACGGCCACGAGATCGACCCCGAGCAGACGCTGGAGGCGGACTAGGTCCATTCGGCCGCGGTCGTTCTGGAGCTCCTCGGCCGCCACCATTGCCTGACGTTCTAGGTTTTCCTCCACCAGCTCCCGGAGCTGCACCGTGACCTCGGCGCCACCGCGGAGAATGGTCTCCACCGGCGCCGAGAACCAGCGGTCGATGGACCCCTGGAGGAGGTTGGTGGCGATGAGGAAGATCAGGATCACCGGCACGAAGGTCAGACCGACGTAGGTCAGAACCAACTTCGTGCGGAAGCGGCTGCCGAGGACGCCGGTTCTGCGTTCGACCGCCAGGCGGATGAGGTTTCTGAGCAGGATGAAGCTGAGGATGACGATCAGGGAGATGTCGAGGTACCACAGGACGAAGAGCAGGATCCGGTTGGTGAGCTCTTCGGGAGAGGCCTCGCGGGCGCGCTCGAGAAGGTAGAACCCGCCCACCGACAGCGCCATCAAGAACACGAAGGCGGCGACGAGAAAGCGGTTTTCCTTGTAGTTGCGGTTCCAGAATGACCGCAGACCGGTCACTGATGGTCGGTCGCCCGCATCATTCACCGGTCTCATCCACCGGGTCGACCTGCACCTCCAACCAGTCCGTTCCCTCCGTCGCGGGGAACACCAACCACGTGGTCCCACTGGCGAACACCGCACGCACCCTGACCCGCAGAACGGCGTCCCGCCGCGCCTCGGGCAACGCCACTTCGACGGCGGGCGGCGACTTCAGCCAGGAGCGCGCGTCCTCCACCGACTGCACCTCGCGGCTGGCGGTGGTGTCGCCGTTGACGATCAGCTGGCAGAGGTATCTGCCGGTGACGGCGTCGAAGTTGACGGTGACTCTCGCCACCCCCCTCCACACCTTGCGGTCGGGGAACATCCGTCGTCGGCCGTACACCCGCAGCGGGTAGTCGAGCTCCGCGGTGGCGCCTGATGAGAGCGTCTCTTCGATCGATTCCGGCAATTCCTGGTTCAACGAAAAGGAGAGGATCAGGGTGTCCCCACTGCGGGTGGTCTCGAGGACCATCGGTTCGACGGCGAGGGCCGCGACCAGCACGAGCGTGCTCAGGATTGCCGACATCGCCGCATTCTAACCCGGATAACCGGGCGGGTTCGAGCCGCAGGGGATCTCGCGCGTCGTCGAGGGGTGTCCGCCGCGGCCGACGGATGGCGGCCGCGAGTGGTAAAGTGAATCGATATTTGCGCATTGGAGGCGACGCTATGGGCGCGACCATACCCGGGTGGTCCCCGGAGATTGAACGGGGATTCAAGGAGATTCTGTTTCGGTTTCTCGAGGAGATCCAGTGCACGAGAGCGGCCCTCTATCTTTACGGACCGAGTGATCTTTTTCTTCTCGCCACCCAATACGGCTTCGGCCGTCGCGATCCCCTCGCCATCGAGCACCGCCTCAAGGACCCCATGGTCGTGAGAGTGCGCGAGCTCCGTGGCCTGCCGATCGCCTACAACCACCGCAATGAGCTCGGGACCCTGGCCGAGTACATCAAATCCGCCGGTAATTCGAGGCTGCTGCTGGTGCCGCTGGTCATCAGCGACGAGACCATCGGTTTTGTCGATGCCCGCGACAAGGGCCGGCGGCAACCGTTTGAACGCCCCGACATCAGCAAGGCGGGAAAGATCGCAGCGGCGATGGTCGATTTTGCCCGCCGCAGCGGGTTCGTGATCGCGGACGAGGAGTTTTTGCCCGTTCCCGAGTCGCGTCTTGAACAACGCCGGCCGACCCCGGTCGGCGAGTCGCGGCCGCCCCTGCTCGACGGGTCGGGTCTGGAGAATCTCCACGATGCGGCCCTCGACTGCCTGCTCGACAGCCAGGTGGTGGCGGTTGCCGCCACCCTGGCGACTCGCGACGGCGCAGCGACCCTTATCAACACCCGTACGGGCGGCGCCGAGATCGATCGCGAGGCCCTGTGCCGCCACCAGGTTTCGGCCCTGGCCGAGGGGGGGATCCAGACCCACGACCCGAGCTCCTGGCACGTCGAGGTCCGCCGGGGGCCGACGGCCACCGACGTAGTGACGTCGCCCATGATCGCATCCGCTGTCCTGCTCCACGAGCCGGATGCCGGGGCGCTGGTCGGTTCGGTCATCTCCGGCGCCGGCGCCAACGCTGCGAGGGCCACCCTGGCGAGGTTTCGTGCGCGCGCCGAGGATGCACAGGAGAAGACCACCCTGCGGTTCTCACGGCGCTGCCTCGCGCGCCGCCTCCTGCAGCCCGGCGCCCGGAAGTATCCCGATCTGGTGGCCCACTCGGAAGCCGTCTCGCGCCTTTCCATGGCGCTCGCCCAGAAGCTCGATCTCGCGCCGTCGCGGGTGGAGGACGCCGTCCTGGCCGGGCTGCTCCACGATGTCGGGATGCGGGAGCTCGACTACGACCGGGCCTATCGCAGCCGCACGCCCACCGAGGACGAGAGAGCGCGCTACCAGAAGCACCCGGTCCTCGGCGAGGAGATCCTCAAAGGGACCGGTCTCGACGAGGTCTCCAGCGCGATCCGCCACCACCACGAGCGCTGGGACGGCACCGGCTATCCGGACCGGTTGGCCGGCGACGCGATCCCATTTCTCTCGCGGCTGGTGCACGTGGCGGAGGTCTTCGACGTTCTCAGCGTCCCCGGTCGCTACCGTCCGACGGTCAGCACCGAGCGCGCGCTCGAGATCATCAACCGCAGCAAGGGGCACCAGTTCGACCCGCAGATGGTGGAGGCGCTGGTCATGGTGGTGACATGACCGACGAACGGAGGGTGCTGGCGACCAACCGCAAGGCCCGCCACACGTATCACATTCTCGAGACCGAGGTTGCCGGGATGGAGCTCCTCGGGACCGAGGTCAAGGCCATCCGCGACGCCAAGGTCAATATCAAGGAAGGCTATGTGACCTTTGTCGGCGGTCAGGCGTTTCTGGTCGGCTGCCACATCGGGTCCTACGAGAATGCCGGGTATGCGGGTCACGACCCCGTGCGCCGCCGCCGGCTGCTGCTCCAGAAGAGGCAGATCGAGCGTCTCGCGAGCAAGGTCCAGGAAAAGGGGCTGACGGTGGTACCGTTGGCGGTCTTTCTCGAGGGCAACTGGATCAAGATCGAGATCGCCCTGGTCCGCGGCAAACAGCTCCACGACAAACGCGACACCCTCCGCCAGCGAACGATGGATCGGGAAGCCGAACAGGACATCAAGGAACGCAGTAGGTGACCGAGGTCTCGGCGCCCCGTTGAGGGGTGGTATAATCCGAGCGTAAATTCAAAGTGACGGTGGGGCTCGCCGTCGGCCATTGATCGCTCGCGCGATGATGGAATACCGCGGTCGAAATACTGTTTTCCAGACCGGGTTCGGCGACGGAGACGGGCGCCCTGACGGGAGCAACATGCGCGAAGAGATCGTTATCCGCGGTGCACGCGAACACAATCTCGCCAATATCGATGTCACGATCCCGCGCAACCGGTTGGTCGTGATCACCGGGGTCTCCGGTTCCGGCAAGTCCTCGCTCGCCTTCGACACCCTGTTCGCCGAGGGTCAGCGGCGCTACGTCGAGTCGCTGTCGGCCTATGCCCGCCAGTTCCTCGATCAGATGGAGAAACCGGATGTGGACACCATTGACGGGTTGTCGCCGGCCATCTCCATCGAACAAAAGACCACCTCGCGCAACCCCCGCTCGACCGTCGGCACCGTCACCGAGATCCACGATTACCTGCGGCTGTTGTGGGCTTCGATCGGAGTGCCGGTGTGCCCGGACTGTGCGATCGAGATCCGCCCCCAGAGCGTGGAGCAGATGGTGGATCAACTCCTCGGACTCCCCGAGGGCACCCGCTTCCAGCTGCTCGCGCCGGTGGTCGAGGGCCGCAAGGGCGAACACCGCAAGGTCTTTGCGCAGATGGTCCGCGAGGGCTTTGTCCGCGCGCGGGTCGACGGCAAGGTGGTGGAGGCCGCGAACCCCCCCGAGCTCGACAAGAAGAAAAAGCACACCATCGAGGTCGTGGTCGACCGGCTGTCGATCCGCGACGGGGTGGCGGCGCGGCTGGCCGACTCGCTCGAAACCGCCCTCAAGGTGGGCGACGGGCTCGCGCTGGCGGTCGTGGCCGGCGGTGACGAGGTGGTCCTTTCTGCCCGCCACGCCTGCCCCGGTTGCGGCTTTTCCCTGACCGAGATTTCGCCGCGGCTGTTCTCGTTCAACTCCCCACAGGGCGCCTGCCCCACCTGTTCGGGGCTCGGCTTCCTGCGCGAGGTCGACCCCGAAAAGCTCATCATCGACCCCGAACGCTCGTTATCGGCGGGGTGCCTCGCGATGGTCGGCAAGAGCCCGGGATCGTGGTTCCGACACCAGGTGGAGCAGCTTTCGGAAGCGATCGGTTTCGACCTCCACACCCCGTGGCGCCGGCTGCCGGCCGAAGTCCGGGAGATCCTGATGTACGGCACCGACGGCGAGCACGAGTTCGTGTGGGAGGGCTCGAAGGGCGCCTACCGCTACCGCGACCGTTTCGAGGGAGCCGTGCCACGGCTCGCACGGCGCTACACCGAAACCACCTCGGAGGACATCCGGCGCGAGCTCGAACGCTACATGTCCCTGGCGCCGTGTGGCGAGTGTGGCGGCGCCCGGCTGCGGCGTGAGGCGCTGGCGGTGAAGGTCGGCGGCTGCGATCTGGTCGAGGTCTCCGGTCTGTCGGTGCAGCGCACCCTCGACTGGTTCACTGCTCTCGAGCTCGGAGACCGCGACCGCACGATCGCCGACAAGATCCTGCGCGAGGTTCGCGACCGCCTGGGCTTCCTGGTGTCGGTGGGGCTCGACTACCTGAGCCTCGACCGGATGGCGGGCACCCTATCGGGCGGCGAAAGCCAGCGGATCCGCCTCGCGACCCAGGTCGGGTCGAAACTGATGGGGGTTCTGTACGTGCTCGACGAACCGTCGATCGGTCTCCACCAGAGGGACAATCGGCGACTGCTCGAGACGCTGAAGGGGATGCGCGACCTCGGCAACACCGTGGTGGTGGTCGAGCACGATGAGGAGACCATCCGCGAAGCCGACTGGGTCATCGATCTCGGCCCCGGTGCGGGCCGCCACGGCGGCCGGGTCGTGGCTGCCGGGCCGGCGGCGTCGCTCGAGGCCGAGGAGGAGTCGCTGACCGGCGCCTACCTGTCGGGCCGCAAGACCATCCCGGTTCCAAGCCAGCGGTCTCTCGGCAACGGAGAGCGGATCGTCATCCACGGCGCCGCCGAGCACAACCTCAAGAACATTGATGTCGTTCTGCCGCTCGGCCGACTGGTGTGCGTCACCGGCGTTTCCGGGTCGGGCAAATCGACCCTGGTCAACGAGATCCTCCACAAGGCGGTGGCCAAGGAGCTTTATGGGACCCCGGCGCGACCGGGCGCGTATGATCGAATCGAAGGCGTCGAGGCGCTCGACAAGGTGATCGCCATCGATCAGTCGCCCATTGGCCGCACGCCGCGTTCCAATCCCGCCACCTACACCAAGGTCTTCGATCCCATCCGCGAGCTCTTTGCCGCCACCACCGACGCGCGCGCCCGCGGCTACAAACCCGGGCGGTTCTCGTTCAATGTCCGCGGCGGGCGCTGCGAGGCCTGTCAGGGCGCCGGTCAGATCCGCATCGAGATGCACTTCCTGCCTGACGTTTTCGTCACCTGCGACCAGTGCAACGGGCACCGCTACAACCGCGAGACCCTCGAGGTCCACTTCAAGGGTCTGTCGATCGCGGAGGTCCTCGACCTGACGGTTGCCCAGGCGCAGGAGGTGTTTGCGGCCCACCCGAAGATCATCCGCGTGCTCGATACCTTGGTGGCGGTCGGCCTCGGCTACATCCACCTCGGTCAGCCGGCCACGACCCTGTCCGGCGGCGAGGCCCAGCGGGTCAAGCTCTCCCGCGAACTCGCCAAACGCGGCACCGGGCAGACGCTGTATCTCCTCGACGAACCGACGACCGGTCTCCACTTCGACGACGTCAACAAGCTCCTCGCCGTGCTCCACGCCCTGGTCGATCGCGGCAACACGGTGCTCGTGATCGAGCACAACCTCGATGTCATCAAGACCGCCGACTGGATCGTCGACCTCGGCCCAGAGGGCGGCGAGGGCGGAGGGCGGTTGGTGGTTGCCGGGACCCCCGACGACGTCGCCCGCTGTAAGGCCTCGTATACCGGACAGTATCTGAAGAAGATTCTCTGAGGCGAGTGACGGGTGCTAACGGCGACATCCCGAGGTGATCATCCCGATGTTCACGGCGTTGTTGCCCGTGAGTGCCCCCTCTGACGATGTTTGCGACCGAAACATACACTCGTGTCGAGACCGGGGAATCGCAAAATCGTCAGAGACGGCACGTCCGGTCCACGTGGCCCGTATCCGAGGAATTCGGTCGCTGTCGGTTGTTCCGACGTGGCTTGACTTTCCTCACGCGCTCCCGAGAGGAGCCACCTTCAACATTGTTTGCCCGAAGCGTTCCGCCGACCGCGATATTCATGTGTCCAACAATGTTGAAAATGGCACCTCCGCCGCACGCGGGCGTCGATTTGCAGCCGGGACGGCTGCCCCACAAGGCATCAATCAGCCCTGATCCGATTGTGGGGCACGCGTCCCGCGTGTCGGGTCGGCGGTCTCCCCGGCTCCGTCCCCCTGCTCCCTTCTCCTCTGCCCCCTGCTTCTCCGTCCGCCTACGCCAGAATCGAGTACCCGCCGTCGACGATCAGGGTCTGACCGTGGATCATGGAGGCGTACTGGGTGCAGAGAAAGATCGCCACGTTGGCCACGTCCTGCGGTTGAACCAACCGGCCGGCCGGGGTGCGCTCGCGAGCGCTGTCCAGCAGCTCGTCGCGGTTCGGAAAGTGAAGCAGCGCATCGGTATCGACCGTCCCCGCCGACACCGCGTTGATGCGCATCCCCTCGGGCGCCATTTCGGCGGCGAGGTGGCGGACCATGGACTCCAATGCTGCCTTGGAGGCGCCCACCGCGGTGTAGTTCGGTATGGCCCGAACCGCACCGAGAGAGGACACCGCGACCAGGCTTCGTTCGCCCTCGGATGGCGTCAGCAGAAACTGCTGGGTGATGGGCAGCAGGGCGGCGGCGTTGATGTGCATCGCCCAGTCGAAGTGGTGCAGCGTGAGTTCACGGGCGGGCCGCAGGACCCCGGATGCTGCGTTGGACACCACGATCTCGAGACCGCCCCAGGTGTCCCGGATCGAGGTGAAGATCCGCTCGACGTGTTCGGGGTTGGCGACGTTGCCCTTGACGACGAGGGCGCGTACCCCGCGGGACTCGATTTCCTGCGCCGTCTCTTCGGCGCGGGAGCGATTCCGTAGGTAGTTGATGGCGACATCGACCCCGAAATCTGCCAGCGAGAGGGCGATCGCGCGACCAATTCCCCGGGATGACCCGGTCACCAGCGCGCGCTTTCCTCGGAGTTTGAGATCCATTTGCTCCTCCGGGGTCACAAAATACCCGGTTCAAACCCGGAAAACAACCATAGATGTTGCGTTTTCCTCAGGTTTGCCCTTGACAGCAGACGTTCCGCCCGCCAATATGTGAGTACAACGAAAAACCGGAGGTTCCTATGAACAAGACCGAAATGGCCATGAAGCTTGCGAAGAAAACCGGAGTCAGCCAGGGAAAGGCTGCAGAGATCATCGATGTGATGTTTTCCGCTCACCCGCGCACGGGCTTGATCGCCTCCGCGCTCGACGCCGGTGAGAAGGTCACCATTCCCGGGTTTGGCACCTTTGCGACCAAGAGCCGCAACGCGCGTCAGGGCCGCAATCCGGCGACCGGTGCGACGATCACCATTCCTGCGAAGAAGTACGTGCACTTCAAGCCGGGCAAGACCCTCCGCGAGCGCGTCGAGAAGTAGGCTCTTTTTTCGACATACGCGGCAGCGAGCCACGCTGCCGGATCGTGGGTGAGATCTCGCTCACGGTGACATCAATTATTCGAGGCCGGGCGTTCGCCCGGCCTCCTCTTTTTAACGCGTGACCACGAAGCGATAGGACTCGGTGATGGTGGCGTAGGTCTTGATCCTGACACCGTCCTTGGTGCCGGGTTTGAAGCGGTATTCCCGGGCGGCCGTCCATCGCCGCCTCGGGAATGCCGAAACCATCGTCATCGGCACGCAAGATCTTGACCTCGTCAACCAGGCCGTCGGCGTTGACCGTGGCCTGCAGGATGATCACACCCTGCCGCCGCGATCGCAGGGCCGTCGGCGGCCATTCGACCGGGTATTTTCTGATGACGACCGGCAGGGCGTCGGTCTCCGATGGTTCGACGAAGGTGTTGACCTCGATCACCGGCACCGCGGTCGCAGTCGGCACCGCGGTCACAGTCGGCGGCGGCGGGGTGGCGGCTGCGGCGACCAGTGCCTCCTCTTCGATCGCGACCGCAGTGGCGGTCTGCTGAACGGCCGCCTGCTGGCGCGCCTCCTCCGCAGCCCGGACGCGTTCTGCCTCGAGCTCGGCCTCGCGTTGTTTCTGGGCCTCTTCCTCGGCGGCGATCTGACTTTGGAGTTCCACGCGCTGCTGCTTTTCCTCGTTGGTGAGCGCGCCCTGTTTGGCGCGTCGCTCGCTCTCCACCAGGCGCTGTTGCAGATCTTCGATCTTGGCCTGGCGGTCGGTCAGCTCCTTGCGGATCTCCGTCTCCTTCTCCGCCATCATCTCCTGCACCAGAGACTGCGCGAGTTCGCGCATCTTGTCCTCCTGGGCCTGACGCTGGGCGGCGATCTCTTCGGCGGTCGGGGTCGGCGGCGGCGGAGGCGTCGACGGCCCGCGGCCGACTGCGAACCACAGGGTCGCGGCGAGGGCCACGGCAGCCACGGCGGCGCCGCCGCCGATCATCACGGCCTTGCGGTTCGGTTTCGGAGCGTCGGCCTCGTCGAAAACAATCGGTTCCGCCTCCGGCATGATCACCGGGGCCAGATAGGGCTCCACGTCGACCTCCCGTTCGGCGGCCAGCGCGAGGTCCTCGGCCTCCATTTCGGATCGGAAGAGTCGGTCCATGAACAGGGCGAGGTTGAAGGTGGTGGGGCTGTAGGCCCCGCCGTACAATAGCCGGTCGAGCTCTTTTTTGAAGTCCGAGGCCGAGCTGAACCTGTCCTGCGGGCGATCGGCGAGGGAGCGGGTGAGCAGGGCCTTGATGTCGTCGGGGACGGCCTCCTCGTCGTAACCCATGCGGGCGTTGGCGATCGCCTCGGCGCGCGCATCCGGCCCCGCCGGCAGGGCGGTGCCGGTGAGGAGTTCGAAGAGGATCGCCCCGAGCGAGTAGACATCGCCGCGCCGGCTCGGTGTCCTGGACTCCAGAACCTCGGGGGCGAGATATGAATGGACGCCCTCGACGGCGGCGCCGTCGTTTGCCAGGGCCAACAGTTCTTCGCCGAGCCCGAAACCCGAAACCACGCATTCGCCGTCGTAGGTGACAAAGATCAGCCCGGGGTGGAGAAAGCCGTGCAGCACTCTCCCGCCTTCGATTTCAACGCTCAGGGCGGCCGAGAGCGCGAGGGAGATCTTCTCCATGATCAAAAGAGAGTTGTCGACCGGGATGGGGAAGCGCTCCGTCTCGACGCGATCGAGCACGAGGCCAAGGGGCTGTGAGGCGACGTGGTCGCACACCAGGGCCGGCACACCGTCTGACTCCAGAAAGGCGACGCCACCGGCGACGTTGGCCGACTGCACCGCCTCGGCGACCCGGCGGGCCCGCTCGAACGCCGAGCGGATGTCCGCGGCGGGTGCGGATGGTCCGTCGAAGATGCGCAGCCATACGGTCCGCAGAACCCCGCTCTTGCCAAACTCCCCGGCCCGGTAGAGGTGACCCAACGGATCTTCGAGAACCTGCGCAAAGAGCAGGTATGACGCGAACACCCGGTAGCTGTCGGCCATGGTACGCCTCCAGTCTGAAGCTACCACCGCGCCGCGTGAGCGGTCAACGGCCCGCCGCTCTCAGCCGGGCCACCGCCTGGTTGTGTTCGGCAAGACTGCGTGAAAAGGTGTGGCCGCCTCCGGGCCGGGCAACGAAGTACAAAAACTGGGTTGACGCGGGATTCAAGGCCGCCGCGATGGCTGCGCGGCCGGAGCAGTTGATAGGCCCAGGGGGCAGACCGGGGTAGCGGTAGGTGTTGTAGGGGTCGTCGACCTCGAGGTGAATCCGCAACAACCGCCCCCGCCACTCGTTGCGGCGCTCGAGAGCGTAGATCACGGTGGGATCGCACTGCAGGAGCATCCCGCGGCGGAGCCGGTTGACGAACACGCCGGCGACCAGCGGTCTTTCTTCGGCGATCGAGGTCTCGGCCTCCACCAGGGAGGCAAGGGTCACGATCTCCAGCGGAGAGCCCCAGAGGGCGTCGACCTCGCGCCGTTCCTCCCCCCACACCGCAAGAAATCTGTCAGTCAGGTGGTGGGCGGCGGCCTCGGCGTCGATGCCGACGGCGAAGCGGTAGGTGTCGGGAAAGAAGAAACCCTCCAGCGAGGGGGCATCGGGTACCACGGGGGCGATCCACTCGACGCGGGACAGCAGCGACAGCCACGCCTCGTGGTCTCCGACCCCGAGCGCGCTGAAGACATCGCCCACCTCCGACGCCGAGTCGCCCTCCAACAGAGTCACCTCGAACATCTCGAGATTGCCGTCGAGGGCCATTTCGAGCACATCCACCGGCCGCAGACCGGCGTCGAACCGGTAGCGCCCGAAGTGCATCGAGCGACCGTCGGCCCGAGCGCGGAGATAGAGCCGGGCCGCCAACGGCGACGGCACGAGGCCGTGGTCATGGAACTGCTCGATGATGCGGCGGGCGGGGCTCCCGGGCGCGATCTCGAGCGACAGCGTTGCCTGGGTGCGGGTGCCCCACAAGTTGTGGTGCAACCACAGACCGCAGCCGGCCGCCGATGCAAGCGCGGCAGTGGCCAGCAGCAGAACCCAGCGTGTTCGCCCCACGCGTCAGTCCTCCGCCGGAGGGGAGACGGCCGGAGCGGCGAGGTAGTCCTCGAGAATGATCTGTGCGGCGAGGTCGTCTACCGGTCCCCCGGCCGGCCGGCCGGCCGATCGTGCCCGCCGCCGCGCCTCGTGGGTGGTCAGATACTCCGACTGGAGGACAACTTCGAGGCCCAGCTCGTCGCACGGCATCTGCGGCCAGGAGCTCGCTGCGCCGCGCCGCGGGCCCCGACGAACCGTCGGCCAGGGTGGGCACGCCGATCACGACCAGGCCCGCCCCGACCCGCGCCGCGGTGTCGACGATGAGTTCGGCCACCGCCGCCGTGCCCTCCGAGGCCACGACCTCGAGCGGAGACACGAACCCCGTCTGGTCGTCGCCCACTGCGAGCCCCACCTTCTTGCCGCCTGGATCTACACCGAGATATCGCACCGGCCCATTGTACGCGGCGGCGGCGGACAGCCGGTCACGACGCGGGGGCTCGACCGGCTACAATGTCACGGAACCGCGTGCTCGGCTGGAGGACCATGAACCGCCACCACAACCAGATCCAGTGCGCCCGGCGGTGGATGCTGGCGGCGGGCGCCGTCATGGTGCTTCTGATGGCGACCGCGACGGCCGCGGAACTCGAGGAGCGCGTCGTTCTCACCGCGGAGAACCAGCGGGCGACGGAGACCACCTGGCACGGTGACGGCGACGTCCACGTTCTCTACCAGGAGATCGAGATCCGTTGTGATGAGCTCGACTACGTCCGCTCAACGGGCGAGTTGGTGGCCCGCGGCAATGTGATCGTCGACCGTGGCCCGAGCCGATTCACCGCCGAGGAGATGCGATTCAACCTGCTTACCAAGACCGGCGTGTTCCTCAACGCCACGGCGTATATCGATCCCATGTACAGCTTCACCGGGCGGGAGATCGAAAAGCTCGATGAGACCCACTACCGGATCGATCACGCGACCTTTACCAGCTGTTCCACCGACGGCAAGCCGCCGTGGAGCTTCAATATCAGCTCGGCGATCATCGAAGAGGAGGGGTTGGGGCGGTTCAAGAGTGTGGCGATGAGGGTTCAGGGAGTCCCGGTTTTCTACCTGCCCTACATGGTGTGGCCGATGAAACAGGAGCGGTCGATGGGTCTGTTGATGCCCCGTTTCGGCTACTCCAACCGGCGCGGCTTCAACATCGGTCTCCCGCTCTACGTGCCGATCGGCCGTTCCTACGACACCACGATCTTTGCCGACTACTACTCCAACGGCCTGCTCGGTTTCGGCAACATCTGGCGCTGGGCGCCGGTTCGGGGCGCCCGCGGTGAGGTCAACTGTATGCCATCTGGGACCGGGAGGGAGAACAGACCGAGTGGAAGGTCTTCGGCAAGCACGAGCAGGAGGATTTTCTCGGTTTCAACCTGCTGGCCCAGGTCGAGACCCTCTCCGACATGGACTTCTGGCAGGACTTCGACCGCACCTTCGACGCCAATACCCGCCGCGACCTCTACTCGTTTGCCTATCTCACGCAGAGCTTCGGGCCCTACGCCCTCAACCTGCGCGCAGATTACCGCCAGACCTTTCTGACGACCACCGAAGTGGTGCTCAGCCAGCTTCCCGA
Source organism: Candidatus Sulfomarinibacteraceae bacterium (assembly GCA_963714885.1). Taxonomy (GTDB): domain Bacteria; phylum Acidobacteriota; class Thermoanaerobaculia; order Thermoanaerobaculales; family Sulfomarinibacteraceae; genus Sulfomarinibacter. The sequence goes on from CAVQQV010000050.1 coordinate 50,990, forward strand.
GATCGAGCTGCGTTCCGGGTCGACGCCACTCTTCAACTCGCCGATCTATCTCAACCTGATCTCTTCTTTGAGTTATCTCCGGGCCGACCGCGGCGGCGGGTTCAGTGGTTCGTACGGCCGCGCAGACCTCTTTCCGGCCCTCTCCTACACTCTGCCCGGACCGCCGTGGCTGTCGGTGACGCCGCGGCTCGGCGGCCGCGCCACCTACTACACCCAGCGGCTCACCGACGACCGCCGTGGTTTTGTCGATGAGCCAATCGAGCGCATCTACGCCACCGGCGGCGTCGACATCGTCGGGCCGTCCTTTTCGAAGGTCTTCGAAGGCGGGCTCGGCAAGTACGACAAGGTCAAGCACCTGGTCGAACCGCGGATCCAATACCTCTACCTGACGACCCCGACCGACGTCGCCCTGATCCCGATTTTCGACGAGGTGGACTCGACGCCGAAAGACGCCAACATGGTTCGCATGGTGCTCGCCAATCGCCTCCTCGGCCGCGACCGCGAGGGCGTCGGCACTCGCGAACTCGGGTCGCTCGAGATCTACCAGGACTACTCCTTCGAGGCCCCCCTCAACTTCGGCGACGGTGTTTTGACGAGCCAGTGGTCTCCGCTCGGCGTTGCCCTCCGGGTGACCCCGACGGCCGGCACCGGTTTCGACGCCCGCATGTCGTACGACTACCTCTTCAAAAACCTCCGCTCGACCTCCCTCGCCGCCTCCCTGCAGAGCAGCGATCGGGATGGCCAACCTCACCTGGTACCAGGGCTTCAACGCCCGCACCGGTGACCGCCTGTCATCCCAGATGAGGGGTCTCTTTGCCTTCCGCAAGGCCGGCGTCCCGCTCGATGTGACCGTGCAGCTGGCGTACGACATCGTCAACGCAGAGCTCGGCGACCAGCGCTACGGCCTCAACTACCAGGGCAGCTGCTGGAACATCTCGGCCCAGTACCGCGACACCAAGATCGGCGTCTTCCCGACCCGCGAGTTCATGATCGTCATCGGTCTCAAGGGCGTCGGCGCCCTGCCCGAGATCAAGGGCAGCCTCGGGGGGTACTAACTGCAATTCCGACCTGCGCCGCGTGAGCGGCGCAGGTCGGAATTGCTGGCGGAGGGAGTGGGATTCGAACCCACGGAGGCGTGAACCTCACCGGTTTTCAAGACCGGCGCCTTCGGCCACTCGGCCATCCCTCCCGGACCCCACACTTTACAGTCACTGAGCCGCCACGTACAATACCCCCCCGGTGCGGAGAGGTGCTGGAGTGGCCGATCAGGACTGCCTGCTAAGCAGTTGTCTGGGGTAACCTGGACCGCGGGTTCGAATCCCGCCCTCTCCGCCATTTGGAATACCACCGCCATCCCTGCCCGCGTCTCTCCCGGAGATTTCTTTGGGCTCGAACCGGCGCTTTTTGGAGCATCATGTCGAAGACAGTGAGGACCCGTATCGCGCCCAGCCCCACCGGTGACCCGCACGTCGGCACCGCCTATGTGGCGCTCTTCAATCTCGCCCTGGCGCGCCAGAACGGCGGTTCTTTCGTGCTGCGGATCGAAGACACCGACCGCGAGCGCAGCACCGCCCAGAGCGAAGGGATGATCCTCGAAGCTCTGCGATGGCTCGGGCTCGAGTGGGACGAGGGCCCCGACGTCGGTGGTCCGCACGGGCCCTACCGGCAAAGCGAGAGGACCGCGATCTACCGCGAGCACGTGGAGCAGTTGGTGGCCACGGGCGCCGCCTACCCATGTTTCTGCACCCGCGAGAGGCTCGACACCCTGCGAGCCGAACAACGCGCCGCCAAAGGCCAGCTCGGCTACGACGGTCTGTGCCGGTCGCTCGACCCCGCAGAGGCGGCGCGTCGCCGCGAGGCCGGCGAGCCGTACGTGATCCGGCTCGCCATGCCGACCGACGGCGAGACCGTTGCCCACGATCTGCTACGGGGTGACATCACGATCGCCAACGCCCAGGTCGACGACCAGGTGCTGCTCAAGTCCGACGGCCACCCGACCTACCACCTCGCCAACGTGGTCGACGACCACCTGATGGAGATCACCCACGTCATTCGCGCCGAGGAGTGGATCTCGTCGCTGCCCAAACACGTTCGGTTGTATGAGGCCTTCGGTTGGGAACTCCCGGTCTTCTGCCACCTCCCGCTGCTGCGAAACGCCGACCGCTCGAAGATCTCGAAGCGCAAGAACCCGGTCAGCATCAAACACTACGAGAAGGCGGGCGTCCTGCCCGAGGCCCTGCTCAACTACCTCGCCCTCATGGGATGGACGATGCCCGACGAGCGCGACCAGTTCACCCTCGCCGACTTCATCGCCGACTTTCGTCTCGAGGACATCAGTCTCGGCGGTCCGGTGTTCGATCTCGACAAGCTCAACTGGCTCAACGGCAAATACCTGCGCGACCTCACGGCCCCCGATCTGCTGGCGAGGCTGCGCGAGGAGCCCTTGTCGGATGACTATCTGCTGCAGATCCTGCCCCTGGTTTCCGAGCGGATCGACACCCTCGCCGACTTCGTTCCCTACGCGGGGTTCTTCTTCGCCGGAGTCGTCGACTACGACCCGCAGGCCCTGCCGAAGATGGTCGGCCAAGGGCCGGACTGCACCGCAGACCGCCAAGGCTTTTCGGATGCTGCTCGAAGACCACCTCGACGCCATGGAAGCATGGAACGCCGCCGCCATCGAGGAGGCCCTGCGTGCATTCTGCGAGGCCAACGACTGGAGCCCCAAGGAGCTCTTCATGCCGGTCCGCATCGCCGTGACCGGCCGCACCGCCACCCCGCCCTTGTTCGAAACCATGGAGGTCCTGGGCAAGGAACGCTGCCGGCGGCGGCTGCGACAGGCGATCGAGACCCTGCAAGACCATGAAGAACTGATCGCGTCTGGAGACGGGAGATTTATGGCAATCGACGACGCCGTCAACGACAGACAGGACTTCATCCGCGAGATCATCCGCTCCGACCTCGCGAGCGCCAAGCATGGGAACATCGTCACCCGGTTTCCGCCGGAGCCCAACGGCTACCTCCACATCGGACACAGCAAGGCCATCAGTCTGAATTTCGGGGTGGCCGCGGAGTTTGGCGGGCGCTGTCATCTGCGGTTCGACGACACCAACCCGACCAAGGAAGAGCTCGAGTACATCGAGTCGATCAAGGACGCGACGTGTCGTGGCTCGGCTATGACTGGGGCGAGCACCTCTACTATGCGTCGGACTACTTCGAGCAGCTCTATGAGTGGGCCGAGTCCCTGATCGAGGCCGGCAAGGCCTATGTCGACGATCTGACGGCGGAGGAGATCCGCGCCCACCGCGGGACCCTGACCGAGCCCGGAGACGCCGAGCCCCTGGCGCGACCGCCCGGTCGAGGAGAGCCTCGCCCTCTTCCGCGCCATGCGCGCCGGCGAGTTCGCCGACGGCGCCCGGGTCCTGCGGGCGAGAGATCGACATGGCATCGGGCAACATCAACCTGCGCGATCCCGTCCTCTACCGGATCCTCCACGCCCACCACCCGCGCACCGGCGATCAGTTGGTGCATCTACCCGACCTATGATTTCGCCCACGGCCAGTCGGACGCCATCGAGCACATCACCCACAGCCTGTGCACCCTCGAGTTCGAGGCCCACCGGCCGCTCTACGACTGGTTCCTCGAGAACCTGCCGACACCGTCGAAGCCGCGGCAGATCGAGTTCGCGCGGTTCAACCTGACCTACACGGTGCTCTCCAAGCGGCGCCTCCTGCAGCTGGTGCAGGGCGGTCACGTCACGGGCTGGGACGATCCGCGCATGCCCACCCTGTCGGGCTGCGACGGCTCGGTTATCCGCCGGCCGCGATTCGCGAGTGTGTCGACCGCGCCGGCGTCGCCAAACGCGAGAGCGTGGTCGACCTGGCCTTTCTCGAACACTGTGTGCGTTCCGAGCTCAACCGCACGGCCGAGCGCCGGATGGGTGTCCTGCGCCCGCTCAAGGTGGTGATCGAGAACTACCCCGAGGGCGAGTCCGAGGAGCTCGACGCCGTCAACAACCCCGAAGACGCGGCGGCGGGGAGCCGCAAGGTCCCGTTCTCCCGCGAGCTCTATATCGAGCACGACGACTTCATGGAGGATCCACCGAAGAAGTTCTTCCGGCTCGCGCCGGGCCGCGAGGTTCGTTTGCGCTATGCCTACTTCATCACCTGTCGCGAGGTCATCAAGGACGCCGACGGCGAGATCACCGAGCTGCGGTGCACCTATGACCCCGAGACCCGGGGGGGCGATGCCCCGGACGGCCGCAAGGTCAAGGCCACCTTGCACTGGGTGTCGGTACCCCACGCCATCGATACCGAGGTGCGGTTGTACGACCGCCTCTTCAAGAGCGCGGACCCCGGCGCCGGCGGGAACTTCCTCGACGACATCAACCCGGACTCGCTCGAAGTGGTGGCAGACGCCAAGCTCGAACCCGGTCTCGCCGGGTTGCCGGTGGGCGCCACCGTCCAGCTCGAGCGTCTCGGCTACTTCTGCGTCGACCGTGAAACCACCGCGGACCGACCGGTCTTCAACCGCACCATCACGCTGCGCGACACCTGGGCCAAGGTGCAAGCGAAGGGGTAAGTTCGACCTTTGGTGAATTCGGAATTCGGAATTGGGCGCCCGCGCCCGATCCGGCTCACGCGACGACACTGGCGTGCATTAAATTTCAAAAGCCCCGGGGTTATCCGCGGGCTTTTGAAAAATGGTGCCGAAGGCCGGACTCGAACCGGCACGGATCGCTCCACACGGCCCTCAACCGTGCGCGTCTACCAGTTCCGCCACTTCGGCACACGATGTCGTCATCTCGGGTTTCAGTTCCCACCGCCTTCGGGCACGACCGGCTCCTCCAGCGGCGTCATTTCGCCCCCCGCGTCCTCCTCGGCGACCGCTTCCTCGAGGGCGTTCTCGGCCGGTTCGAGCGCCGGTGCAACCGGAGCCGAGGCATCGGCGGGCACCACCACGCTCTCCATGACGGAGGTGCGTTGCTTGCCCGACAGGATGGCCAACGCCAGACACAGAACCACGAAGAGCACGAAGGCTCCGGTCGTCATCCGGTGCATGATGTTGGTGGTGGTCCGGGGACCGAACGAGGTCTGGCTGCCGCCGCCACCGAAGGCACCGGCAAGATCAGCGCCTTTCCCCTGCTGCAACAGCACCACCATGACCAGGAAAAGGCAGACCAGAATGTACAGTATTACCAGTAAAACAGTCACAGAGTGTCTCCCGCGGCGCAGACCGCCGCAGCGCGGATGATAGCGGAAAATGACCGTACGTCAAGGCTTGCGCCCCCGATGAGGCCGCCATCGACGTCGGCGAGACGCAGCAATTCGTGTGCGTTGTCGGGTTTGAGGCTGCCCCCGTAAAGAATGCGAATGGCCGCCGCCGCCTCGCCGCCGAACAGCGCTGCCAGCCGCAGACGGAGAAAGGCGTGGGCCTCCTGGGCCTGGGCTGCGGTCGCGGTGCGGCCGGTGCCGATCGCCCACACGGGTTCGTAGGCGAGCACGAGATGGGTGGGATCGAGTTCGCCTAGAGCCTCCGTTTGACGTTCGAGCACGGCAAATGTCGCACCGGCGTCCCTCTCCTCCAGAGACTCACCGATGCAGTAGATCACCTCGAGGCCGGCGGCCTGCGCGGCCTTTGCCCGGGCGAGGGCGGTGGCGTCGGTCTCCCCGAACAAGGTCCGCCGTTCGGAGTGGCCGACGATGACCCAAGTGATGCCGATTTCGACCAGCATGGGGGCGGCGATCTCGCCGGTGAACGCCCCGGTTGATTCCCAGTGGACGTTCTGGGCGCCGATGTGGACCGCGGAGCCGGTCGCGATCATGGTCGCCGCCGGCAGAGCGGTGAACGGCGGGCAGCAGAGAACGTCGACGGTGGTGGGCACATCCTCGGCGAGCAGTTCCTCGAGATAGGCGGTGGTCTCGGCGACCCCCTTGTGCATCTTCCAGTTGCCGGCAATCAACGGTGTGCGCATATTCCTCCCCGACCGCTTCTTCAGACTTCAAGGGCGGCGATGGCAGGCAATGTGTCGCCGGAGAGAAACTCCAGCGAGGCGCCGCCGCCGGTGGAGACGTGGTCGATCCGGTCGAAGACACCGGCGCGGCGGATCGCCATCACCGACTCGCCGCCGCCGACCACCGAGAAAGCCGAACTGTCGGCGATCGCCTCGGCGACCGCCAGAGTCCCGGCTGCGAACTCGTCGATTTCAAACACGCCCATCGGCCCGTTCCAGAAAATGGTCTTTGGCGGATGCGAGCTGCTCTGCGTATCTCGACGCGGGTTTCTGGCCCGATGTCGACGACCATGAGATCCGCCGGGATGGCGTCGGTCGCGACAACTTCGATCCTTTGTGCTCCCTCGATCGCGTCCGCCACCACGACATCAACCGGGAGCTCAATTGTGACGCCGCGTTGGGTCGCAGCATCCATCACCTGGAGCGCGATCGGGACCATTCCCTCCTCGACCAGGGAATGGCCGATCTCGAGACCCTGGGCGAGAAAGAAGGTGTTGGCCATGCCACCGCCGATGAGCAGGGTCTGGACCCGTCCCAGCAGCGCCTCGAGCGGCGCGGTCTTGGTCGAGACCTTGGCGCCGCCGACGACGGCGACGTACGGCTGCTCGGGGTCGTTGACGACCCGGGACAGGGCCGCCACCTCGGCCGCCATCAGAAAGCCGGCGGCTTTGCGGCCGGGGGGGTAGAGCGCCGGGGCCGCCACCACCGAGGCGTGGGCGCGGTGGGCGGTGCCGAAGGCGTCGTTGACATAGTGGCTGAAGGGGGCCGTCAGTCGAGCGGCAAACTCCGGATCGTCGGCCTTTTCCCCGGCGTAAAAACGGAGGTTTTCGAGCAGCAACAGCTCGCCCGGCGCAGCATCGGCGCGCGACGGGTCGAGACAGTCGGGGACAAAGCGGACCGGCCGGTCGAGGGCCCGCGCCAGGGCGGCCGCTACCGGTTCGAGCGAATACGCCGGGTCGGGCGACCCCTTGGCCTTGCCGAGGTGTGAGCACGCCGCCACCACCTCGACCCGTTCCATCAGCCAGCGCAGGGTCGGCAGAGCGGCGGTGATGCGGGTGTCGTCGAGGACTTCACCGTCGGCCACCGGGACGTTGAGGTCGAGTCGGGCGAGAACCCGGGCGCCGGCGAGGTCCTTCAGGTCTTCGAGGGCGGGCAGGCCCACTGTCAGCCCCGGCCCTTCATGTACTCGATGAGGTCCACGCACCGCAGAGCGTAGGCGTTCTCGTTGTCATACCAGGCGACGACCCGGAAGAAGGTCGGCGCGACCTGAGAAATGAGCGGCAGATCGACGACCGAGGAGTTGGTCTCACCGATGATGTCCGAGGAGACGATGGGGACGTCGGTGGCCCGCAGGATGCCCTTGAGGGGGCCGTTTGCGGCGGTCTTGAAGGCCTGCTGCAGCTCGTCCACGGTCGATTCACGGCTCGCAACGAAGGTCAGATCGCACACCGAACCGTCGGGTACCGGCACCCGCATGGCGGCGCCGTGCAGCTTGCCCGCAAGCGCCGGATAGACCAGGCCGATGGCCTTGGCGGCGCCGGTGGACGAGGGGATGATGTTGATGGCGGCGGCGCGGGCGCGGCGCATGTCCTTGGGGTGCTGGACGTCGAGCAGGCTCTGGTCGTTGGTGTAGGCATGGGTGGTGGTGAGCCAGCCGTGCTCGATGCCCACGGTCTCGTGCAGCACCTTGACCACCGGGGCGAGACAGTTGGTGGTGCACGAGGCGTTGGAGACGACCTGGTGCGCGGCGGGGTCGTAAAGATCGTTGTTGACGCCCATGACAAAGGTCTCGTCGACCTCCTGACCGGGGGCGGTGATCACCACCCTCTTGGCGCCGGCGGTGAGGTGGGCGCCGGCCTTTTCACGGCTGCGGAACAGCCCGGTGGCCTCGAAGACGTAGTCGACGCCGAGGTCTTTCCACGGCAGGTCGGCGGGGTTGCGCTGGGCGAGGACCTGCATGCGGTCGCCGTCGATGATGAGGTTCTGAGCCGTCGACCTCGACCGTGCCCTTGTAACGGCCGTGGACCGAGTCGTGACCGAATAGATAGCCGAGCATGTCCGGCGAGGTGAGATCGTTGATGGCCACCAGGTCAAAGCCGTCACGGGCCTTGAGGTGGCGGGCGATGAGCCGGCCGATGCGTCCGAAACCATTGATCGCAACCTTGGTCGTCATGAGCTCCTCCAGGGGATCGGAATGGCCCGAAAGTATAGCAGAGACCCCGGCTTGCACGGCACGAGATGTCCGTTGGGAAATCTCAACCGCGGCACCGGATTCGTCCAGCGGGTAGGACGCTGGCCTCTCACGCCGGTAACACGGGTTCGAATCCCGTACGGCGTCTACCACGCTTCCCATCCCGCGCAAATCCGCGATTTCCACGCGCCAATCTGGAACCGATCTCGCGACGTCCGTGACGGCGGGCCAAAGCGCAGACATACCCAGGGTATGTCGAGCATTTGGCCCACAGCCAGGGCGCGCGAGATCCGGTTCAGATTGACGTGGAAATCGGGATTTCGCAGGATGGGAAGCGTGGTAGCCCGTACGGGATTCGAACCCGTGTTACCGGCGTGAGAGGCCAGCGTCCTAGACCCCTAGACGAACGGGCCACGCAAGGCGAAAAGTTACCACACGATCCACCGAGGTGCAAGCCTGGAGCGGTCCAACCGGAGCCCGTGTCGACTGACGCCCGGTGCCGGCCGGATGCGAAGTGTGTTCCCCTGGAACGATACTCGGTTAGAATGGCAACATCGATAAGTAGCTGAATTTCTATTTTCGACCTGAGGAAGGGAGACCGAAAATGGACGAGACTCCGCAAACGCCGAACAACGCAGCGCCGCCGCCGCCACCGCCGGCCACCCCGACGCCACCGTCGAAGCCCGCAGCCAAGCCCGCCGGGGTCGTTTCCGACAACCGCAACATCATGATCGTGCTTTCCTATCTCGGTCTGCTCGCCCTGATCCCCCTCCTGGTGGAGAAGGACGATCGCGAAGTGCAGTGGCACGCCAAGCATGGATTGGTTCTGGTCGTTTTCGAAGTCGTGGTCTTTGTCTGCCTGCAGGTCGTCATCATGTTGCTCGGTGCGGTCAGCGGCGGGCTCGGTTGCATTTTCGGGCTTCTGGTGCCGATCTTCTTTATTGCTGTTTTGATCGTGCATATACTGTGCATCGTCAAGGGCCTCAACGGTCAGCGTTTCATGGTCCCGGGCATCAGCGAGTTCGCCGATCGTTTCTGAGCCGTCGCTCTGATTCGAGAGTTGGCCGGGCGAAGCGCTGACGTCGCTCGAGTGGTCAAATTCGATTCTGTCGTTCCGTAACGATTCGTGGCGAGGTGGGGTGTGCGTCTTTCACAGAAACTCGATCCCGAGATGGTGCTCATCTCCCCGGCGGTGGCCGACCGCGACGGTCTTTTCCGACTGTTCGGCGACGTGGTTGCCGGCGCCGGCCTGGTCGAGTCGGCCCAGCAGGTGGTTTGAGCGCCTGATGGAACGGGAGAAGATTCTCTCCACCGGCATCGGTGGCGGCGTGGCGGTCCCGCATGCCCAGCTGCCGGGCCTCGGTCGTCTGGTGATGGCGGCATCGAGCCACCCCGACGGTCTCGAATATCCCGCCCTCGACGACCAACCGGTCAGGTTGGTGTTCTGTCTTCTCGGCGACGCCAACACCACCGCGGACCATCTTGCGGGACTCGCCCGGCTCGCCCGGCTCGCGAGGCGCCGGACGGCGCTCGAGCCACTCGTCGCCGCGGCCGATGGCCGCGCCTTTGTCGCCGCCCTCGAAGAACTCGAGGGGGCGTGAGTGCAGCTCTTTCTCGCCATCCTCCACCGCGAGGAGCTTTTGGACGAGGTGCTGTCGACACTGGTCGAGCTGGAGGCCCCCGACGCGGTGGTGGTGGAGAGCCGGAGCGGTCTCGAGCTCCTGGAGCGCGACCTGCCGATATTTGCCGGTCTGCGATCCTTGATCCCCTCCGGGATTGATTTCTCGAGCCTTGTCGTGTGCGTGATCGAGGACGACCGGCTGGCCGGCGAGGCCCTTGAAGCCGTCAGCAGGCTCGAAGACGGCTCAGCCGGGCGAGAGCGACGGCCTCAATACCGTGATGCTGTTGCCCGTGTCCGCCGTCCGCCATTTCTGATCGGTCGCTCCGGTGAGCGCGGGGCTGGCACCGTCACACAGTAAACTCGAAGCATGCTTCGCGGCACAGTGGCGTTTCTGGCCCTCGTGGCTTGTGCAGTGCTTGGCGCCGAGTTGCGCTCCGCCCTCGCCCGGCGCGGCGTTCGCGCTCCCGGTATGGAGGGGTTGTCCTTTCTCGCGGTCGGCTTCCTGCTCGGCGGCCGCGCGCTGGGGCTCTTTCCGGACGATCTCGTGGCGGCGCTCCGGGTGGTGGTCCTGTTCGGTCTGGCCTGGATCGGTCTGGTCTTCGGCCTCCAGGCCGAGTGGCGCATCATCCGCCGGCTCGCGCCGTGGCACCGTTGGGTCGGCGGGCTGACTCCGGTGGCCGTGGGTCTGCCGGTGGTGGCGGCGGGCATGGTTCTCGGGTTGTCGCCGGCGCTCGCGCTGGGTCTGGGATCGGTGGCGATGGCGAGCTCGCCCAGCGCCCTCGAGGGTCTGGCCCGAGGCCGTCGAGCGACCGACCGCGGCACCATCCGCATGCTCAAGCTGGTGATGGCGTTCGCCGGCATCCCCGCGGTGGTGGTGTTTGCCGTGGCGACCGCGCTCGCGAGCCCCCTTGCCGCCGAACACAGTGGTGGGTTGGCGGCCCACGAGCTGGTTGTGTTCACCATCGCCATCGGCACCGTCGTGGGCTACGCCGTGGTGGTGCTGATTCGGGGAGTTGCCGACCATATGCAGCTGCTCACCCTGGCGGTGGGCGGCATGTGCTTTGCGGCCGGGGCCACGGCGGTGCTCGGTCTCAACCCGTTGCCGGCCGCGGCGATCGCCGGTGCGGTCGTGGTCAACCGGTGCGTGTTTCCCCACCGCATGCTGCGGGTCGCCCACTCGTTGGAACGGCCCATTCTGGTGGCGCTGCTGGTGCTGGTCGGGGCCTCGTGGAGCACGGCCGCGTTTTCGACCGAGGTCTTCGCCGTCATGACCGTGGTGCGGATGGCTGCCGCCCTCGCCGCCGGCGCGGGCCTGACCCGCTTCGCCCGCACCCGCGGTGAGGTCCTGCTCACCGGCGGGGTCGGGTGGGGGCTGGTGCCCCAGGGCGAGCTGGCTCTCGGACTCACGGTGGCTGTCGTCAGCTTCTTCCCGGCGACCGAGGGTGTCCTGGAGGCGGTGGTCGCGGCGGTGCTTGTCAGCAACATCGCGGGCGGGTGGTGGATGCGTCGTCGCCTGTTTGCACCGCCCGGCGGGGCGACACCGTGAGGTGGTTTCTGTTTGTCGTGCTGGCGGCCCTCAGCTGGGCGGCGCGGTTGTTGGGAACCGCCACGGTCAACGACCCGGCGGGCTCGGCCCTCCTCAGCCTCGGCATCCTGATCATCGGCGGTGTGCTCGCGGGAGAGCTCGCGGTGCGGTTCCGGGCGCCGCGCATCACCGGCTATCTGCTGCTGGGCATGGCGGCCGGACCGCACGCCCTGGGTCTCGAGACTGCACGCGACGCCCAGCTCTTGCGGCTCTTCGAGGAGCTCGCCCTGGGTCTGATCGCCCTCACCGCCGGTGGCGAGTTTCGGCTCGACGCCGTGCGCCGGCGTCTGAGGCCTTTGCTCGCCATCACCACCGCCCACACGGTCGGCATCCTGCTCTTTGTGGCGGGGACGCTGTGGGTGGTCTTGAAGATGGTGCCGATGCTGGGCCCGATCACGCCGGCCGAGACCGTGGCCGCGGTGGTCTTCCTGGGTGTGATCGCTGTCGCCGTGTCACCCTCGACGACGATCGCGGTCATCGCCGACCTGCGGGCGCGCGGAGAGATGGTGGAGACCGTCCTTTCGGTCACCATCGTCAAGGACCTGGTCATCCTGCTGCTCTTCACGTTGGTCAACACCACCGTTCTGGCCCATCTCCAGGGAGGGGCGCCGAATTTCGGCGATCTCTTCCAGGTCGCCCGGGAGATCCTCGGTTCGCTGTTGATCGGGGGCGTCCTCGGGACCGTGCTCGGGCTCTACATCGCCAAGGTCGGCCGTCTGGTCCCCTTGACCGTGCTCGCCCTGGCCCTGGCCTCGGCGGAGCTCGCTCACCAGTCCTGGATGGAGCACCTGCTGGTGTGCATGGCGGCCGGTTTTGCGGCGCGCAACCTGTACCCCCGAGCGGCCGGTCGTTTTCTCGACGCCCTGGAGCAGTCCTCGACCCCGGTCTACGTGGTCTTCTTCGCCCTGATCGGCGCCGGCCTCGACATCGGCATCTTTGCCTCACTGTGGTTGCCGGCGCTGATCTACGTCGTGGTGCGCGGGGCTGGGGTGTGGCTGATGACCGGTTTCCCGGCGTCGATGGCTGGCTCGGGCGGGCCGATGGTCCGCCACGGTTGGATGGGCTTCATCGCCCAGGCCGGTCTGTCGTTGGGGCTGGCGGCGCGGATTCAGCGGGAGGTGCCGGGCATCGGGCCGGCGGTGGCGACCCTGGTGGTGGCCGCGGTGGTGATCAACCAGCTCATCGGGCCGGTCTTGTGGGAGCGGGCCATTCGGGCCGCGGGAGAACAGGGGCCGGCTCGAAAATAAGAACGGGCCGCCCAGACGGGCGGCCCGGTCAGTCAGATCTCTGTCAGCGTCAGTTGCTCTTGCCGCCCTCGATGGCCAGGGTCGGGAAGGTGCCGTTGCAGCCGGTGTCTACGCCGGTGAAGTTGGCGCCCACCGCGGCCAGGGTGCCCGAGAAACCGAGGTTGTCATCGATCTCGAAGGTCAGGGTCCAGGTCATCTCGCCGCCGTCCGGGTAGCTGTCGACGAAGGTGACTCCGGAGGCGAAATCCTCGAGGTCGGTCGGGTTGAGACCGACGCCCCAGAGGAAGATCAAGGTGCACTCGGATTCACTCTGGCCATTCACCTTGTCAAAGTTGATGTAGGTGCCGTTGATGGCCTCGACAACGTCGTCGGCGACCACGAGGTTGCCCCCGGATGCAAAGGCGAGGCTGTCGTAGACCGCGAACTGGTAGGTCCCGTCCGCCGAGCCGGCGCCGGCGCCGAAGGAGGACTCGAGGGTCGCGGGGTCGCCGCTGGCATTATCCGTCTTCGAACCCAGGATCACCGCCGAGCCCGAGGTCACGGTGGCGAGCAGGGTGCCGTTGTTGTAGGTGCTCACGTTCCACAGGTCCGTCTTGAACGACAGCCACGGCTCGTAGGCCCCCAGCGTGATCGTCGCGGTGTCGAGCACGCTGCCGTTGGGAGCGAGCAGGTCGAGGTCCATGGTGACCCCGTCGGCGCCGGCCAGGGCGAAGATGTTGGTGTAGAACGAGCTGTTCGAAGCCAGACCCATGACGGTGGTCGATTCGCCGGCCCGGGTGGCCGAGGAGGCCGGAATCGCCTCGAAGCCCGAACCGTAGGTGCCGCCGACCGGGTCGTTGAAGCCGGTGAAGACCAGCAGGTTCGCCGTCACCTCACCGCCGATCACGGTGATGCGGAAGGCGCCGGCGGCGTTGTTCATCCCGAAGTTCTTCAACAGCACATCATCGAGGATCAGCGTGTCGTCTGCGCCGATGCTGAAGGTGCGAGATGTCGGGTTGGGGTTCGGTTGATCCCGTTCGAGCCAGTACACCATGACCGAAACCGTGGTGGTGCCGGCGTTGTTGATGTACAGGTCCGAGTGCCACTTGTTGGTTCGGGCCGCGCCCGCGATCAACAGGTCGGCGCCGGGCGAGATGGCGAGTGCCGAGGATGCCGCGATCAGCAGGCCACAACAGAAGATGGTGATTTTGCGTGCGCTCATGGATGACCTCCCAGGTCCAGTCAATGGTTTCAACAGTTGGTTACGATAGCAGATTCCAGCCCCATGACCTTAATGTGTCGCTGATAGCGCGTATCGGACATACGGGCAGCCGACCAGTTTTGTTTTTTACTCTGCGGTGGATGGACCGGCCCGGGCCCGGGATCGGCTGGCCCTCATGAATAATGCGGGCTAAGATGTCGCGATGACCTATCAGGTGCTCGCACGTTCGTGGCGCCCGCAACGCTTTGCCGATCTCCTCGGGCAGGAGGCCGCGGTCCAGACTCTGAGCAATGCGCTCAGCCTCGGGCACCTTTGGTCAGGCCTACATGTTTTCGGGTCTCCGCGGTGTCGGCAAGACCACCGTCGCGCGGTTGCTGGCCAAGGCGGTGAACTGCGCAGAGGGGCCCACGGCCGAGCCCTGCGGAGACTGCGAGTCGTGCCGGGAGATCGCGGACGGGTCGAGCATCGACGTCATCGAGATCGATGGCGCGATCCAATCGGGGGATCGATGATGTTCGGGAACTTCGAGAACTCTTGAAGTTTCACCCGACGCGCGATCGCTATCGGGTCATCATCATCGACGAGGTCCACATGCTCACGCGCGAGGCGTTTAACGCCCTTCTCAAGAGCCTCGAGGAGCCCCCGCCCTACATCGTGTGGATTTTTGCCACCACCGAACGGGTCAAGGTGCCGGACACCATTCTCTCCGTTGCCAGCAGCTCGACTTCCGGCCGGTTGGGGTCGACCTGATTCGGGCGCGGCTCGAGGACATCGCCGCCGCCGAGGGCTTTTCACTCACGGCGTCTGCAGCGGCGGCCATCGCCGGCGCCGCAGACGGGTCGGTGCGTGACGCCCTGTCCCTGCTCGACCAGTTGCGCGCGTTCACGGCCGATGCCGTCGACGACGAGGCGGTGGCGACGGTGCTCGGAGTCCCATCGTTGGAGGTCACGACCCGGCTCATCGAGGTCCTCGCCGCGGGCGAGACCGCCGTCGGCCTCGGACTGTTGCGGGAGCGGCTGGCAGCCGGCCAGGACGCGTCCATCCTGTACCAGGAGATGGGGCGCACCCTGCGGACCCTGGTCTATCTGACGCTCGACCCGGCCCTGGTGCCGACGTTGACCCAGGCGCAGATCGAGCGGCTGCAGCCGATTGCCCAGACGTACGGCGCCGACACTCTGACCCGCATGCTGGGTCTGTGGGTCGAACACGATCTACCTGGTCAAGGAGGCCGGCAACCGCGAACTGGCCCTCGAGGTCGCGGCGATGCGCCTCGCCCGCTGGCCCGCGGTCCGCCAACTCGAGGCCTGGCTTGCCGGTGGGGAGGCCCCGCCACCGGCTGGAGGCCCCGGACCGGGGAAGACCTCGACACCGGTTGCCGGTGGGGGAGCGGGCCCTTCTCCGGCCAAACCGTCGGCTTCGCGATCGGCAGCCGCCGAGAGGTCGGTGGCACAGTTGGCAGACGGTGACGAGCCGGGGATCGAGCACGAACACGATGACGAGCACCAGAGCGAGCACGAGGATCAGTACGGGAACGAACTGGAAACGGCGCCGGAGCCGCCGGTGGCGGCGGAGGATCTCATCGACATCGCCAAGGCCGACCCCGGGGTGATCCTCGCCACCCGGATCCTCGGCGGCGAGGTGGTGGCGGTTCGTTCGGATGGTGAGGGCTCCTAATTGGATCTCCGGCCGCCAACTGTCCGCGCTCTGCTGCAACACCTCGAGCGCCTGCCGGGTGTCGGTCCGAGGACCGCGCAGCGCCTGGCCGAGCACCTGCTCACGATCGACCCGGGAGATCTGCAGGCGTTTGCAGACATTCTCGGCAAACTGCGCCAGTCGGTTCGGCTGTGTTCTTCGTGCTCGTTGCTCACCGAAAGCGATCCCTGCGCGGTCTGCACCGACCCCGGCCGCGACCAGACGGTGATCCTGGTTGTCGAAGAGCCCACCACGGCGTGGGCGGTGGAGGCAACCGGGGAGTTTCGCGGTCTGTATCACGCCCTCCTCGGTCACCTCTCGCCCCTGCACGGCGTCGGGCCGGAGGATCTCACGATCGACCGTCTCGAGGAGAGGTGTCGCGCCTCCGGCGTGGACGAGGTGATTCTCGCCACCGACCCCACGGTGGAAGGAGAAACCACGGCGCTCTACATCAGCCGCCGACTCCAGCCTCTCGGGGTCAGGGTGAGCCGGCCGGCATCCGGCATTCCGGTCGGCGGTGAGGTGGCGTCCGTGGACCGGGTGACGCTCGCTCAGGCGCTCCAGTTGCGTCGCCTGGTCTGAGCGCCATCTTCCTGATTACAGCGACTTTTTGCGTGCGTCGACGAGATCCGTCCGGGCTGTTTTGCTTGCTTGGTGGGGGCGTCTATGTTAAAAATTGAAGCTATTGGGAGTGTGAAGAGTTGGTAACCAACTTGGTCATGTATGAGGAGGAGTTCGATCGCATCAAGCTGCTCCTTGATACTCTGCGCATGGACGCCAGCGCCAAGATTGTCTTCCTGATCGATAAGAACGGGCAGCAGATCGCGGCAGTCGGTGAGGTGAATCTTGTCGATGCGACCTCTCTCGCCTCCCTGACCGCCGGCAATGTGGCAGCAACCGACGGTCTCGCCAAGCTCATCGGAGAGAAGGAATTTTCGATTCTTTTTCACGAGGGCCGCAAGGACAACATTCACATCTCCATCGTCGGCCAGCGGCTGATTCTGGTTGTGATTTTTGACGAGCGCTCGTCTCTCGGTCTGGTCCGCCTGCGGGTGCGCAAGGCGTCGGCGGAGATGGAGCGGGTGCTCAACGAAATGGAGACGAAATCCCAGATGGTAGGCATAGTGGAAACGCTTTCGCCCTTTGCTGAAATCACCGACGACGACATCGACGCATTGTTTTCAGAATGAGCTTCATCAACTACGCCGCTCGCGAGATCAACGTCAAGATCGTGTACTACGGGCCCGGTCTGTGCGGAAAGACCACCAACCTGCAGTACATCTTCGAAAAATCCTCGCCGCAGCAGAAGGGCAAGCTGATCTCTCTCGCCACCGAGACGGATCGCACGCTCTTTTTCGACTTTCTGCCGCTCGACCTCGGGGCGGTCCGCGGTTTCAAGACCCGGTTCCACCTCTACACCGTGCCCGGCCAGGTCTTTTACGATGCCAGCCGAAAGCTGATCCTCAAGGGGGTCGACGGAGTGGTGTTTGTCGCCGACTCCCAGGAGGCGAGGATGGACGCCAATGCGGAGTCGCTCCGCAACCTCGAGGACAATTTGCGCGAGAACGGCTTCGAGCTCAAAACTATCCCCTACGTCCTCCAGTTCAATAAACGCGACCTCCCGACCGCCGTGCTGGTGGACGACATGTACCGCCTCCTCAACTTCAAGGGCGAACCGACATTTGAGGCGGTTGCGGTCAAAGGCATGGGTGTCTTCGAGACCCTCAAGGCAGTGGCCAAGCAGGTACTCTACGAGCTGCGGAGCCGCTGAGCGGTCTCGCCCCTGGCGCGCCTGCCCACAACCCGTAGCGCGAGCGATACCCGCGCGAGTTGTACCCCGTCGTGGTAGGCTGCGGTCAGCCGTAGCGGCCCCGCGTCGCCGGCAACTCAAACCGCTACGGAGGCTCGATGAATCCCCTGAAAAAGCTCTGGACCGACCACCGGCAGGCGGTGTGGCTTGACTACATCGAACGCGACCTCCTCACGGGCGGCGGTCTTGCCCGGTACGTGGCCGACGACGGCGTGCGCGGCGTCACCTCGAACCCCTCGATCTTCCAGAAGGCCATCGAGGGCGGGGGCGCGTACGACGCCGCGGTGGCGGCGCTCTTGGACGCCGATCCCGCGATGGCGACCAAGGATCTGTACGAGGCGCTGGCGATCGAGGACATCCGCGGCGCCGCCGACATCCTGCGCCCAATGTGGTCTGAAAGCGGCGGCGAGGACGGCTATGTCAGCCTCGAGGTCTCGCCCCACCTCGCCCACGACAGCGACGGCACGGTGGCCGAGGCGCGGCGATTGTGGGCGGCGGTCGACCGACCCAATTTGATGATCAAGGTTCCGGCAACGGCGGCTGGGATCCCCGCCATCGAGAGCCTGATCGCCTCCGGCATCAACGTCAACGCCACCCTGATGTTCTCGCTCGCCGACTACGAAGCGGTGGCCCAGGCCTACGTTCGCGGGATCGCGGCGTGTGCGGCGCCTGACCGCGTGGCCTCGGTGGCGTCCTTCTTCGTCAGCCGGGTCGACACCAAGGTCGATGCCGCCCTCGAGGACCTCGGAACCGAACCGGCGTTCGCCATGCGTGGCAAGGCCGCGGTGGCCAACGCCAGGCTCGCCTATCGCCGCTTCGAGGAGATCTTCTACGACGGGCCGTTTTCCGAACAGACGGTGCGGGGGGCGCGCCCGCAACGGCCTCTGTGGGCGAGCACCAGCAGCAAGAACCCCGCCTACCGCGACGTGGTCTATGTGGAGGAGTTGATCGGACCGGACACCGTCAACACGCTGCCGGTAGCGACCCTCGAGGCCTTCCGCGACCACGGCGAGCCCCGCACCTCGATCACCGAGGATGTCGACGGGGCGGCGGCGACGATGGCCGCCCTCACGGGTCTCGGGATCGATATGGACGCGGTGACCGCCGAGTTGCAGGTGGAGGGGGTGGCGGCGTTCTCCGCTTCGTTCGACCAACTGCTGGCGGCCCTGGATGGGGCGCGTTCGGTCTGATCTCCGGGTGCGCCGGCGGGCAGATTTAGGAAATTGACACCGGCCGATCATCGGCGCGACACGGGTTGCGGTTAATCTGGATATCTCAACGGAGTGTGCGCGCTTCGGATGCGTCGTGTTGAGAGAGTGGGCCGGTCCCGGAGTGGAGGTCTGAATGTGCGGCATTATCGGCTACGTCGGCGGGGACGAGGTGGTACCGGTCGTGCTCGACGGGTTGCGGCGCCTCGAGTACCGCGGCTACGACTCGGCCGGCATGGCGGTGATGGGCGAGGGTGAGATCGGCATCCTGCGTGCCGCCGGCAAGCTCGGCAACCTCGAACAAAAGGCCTATCACCATCCGCTCCACGGCACCGTCGGTCTCGGTCACACGCGGTGGGCGACCCACGGCGCCCCCACTGAAGCCAACGCCCACCCGCAGACCGACACCACGGGTTCGGTGGCGGTGGTCCACAACGGCATTTTAGAAAACTACGGCAGCCTGAGGGCGCAGCTTCTGGACGAAGGCGTCGATCTGCAGATCGGACACTGACACCGAGCTCATCGCGCAGCTACTGGGCCGCGAAAACGGAACGCTGGCCGAGCGCGTGCTCGCGGTGCTGCCGCTACTGGTCGGCCAGTACGCGGTGGTGGCGGTCCACAAGGCCGAGCCCGACACGGTGGTGGCCTTCCGCAACGGCCCGCCGCTGGTGGTGGGGCTCGGCGAGGGGGAGAACATCGTCGCCTCCGATGTCACCGCCCTGCTCCACCGGACCCGGCGGGTGATTTTTCTGGAAAACGGCGACGTGGCGGTGGTCCGGCGGAACGGCGTGGCGGTACTCGACGCCGCCGGCGACGAGATCGAGCGCTCGGTGGAGACCCTCGATTGGGACGCCGCGCGGGCGGAAAAGGGCGGCTTCCGGCACTTTATGTTGAAGGAGATCTTCGAGCAGCCGGACGCCATCCGCAACACCGTCCGTGCCTACCTCGACCAGGACCGGCGCGGGGTCAACCTCGGGGGCCTCGGTTTTAGAGACGACGAACTGGCGCGGCTGCGGCGGGTCCACATCGTCGCCTGTGGGACCTCATGGCACGCGGCCCTGGTGGGGAAGTTTCTCATCGAGGAGCTCACCGGTCTGCCCACCGAGGTGGATTACGCCTCGGAATATCGTTACCGCTCGCCGCTTTTGGGCGACGACCTCCTGGTGGTGGGGATCACCCAGTCGGGCGAGACCGCCGACACATTGGCCGCGATGGAGCTCGCTCGCGACGGCGGCGCGCTCTTGGCGACGGTCTGCAACAGCCGCGGTTCGTCAGCGTGGCGGTTGGCGACATCGACCATGCTCACCCAGGCCGGACCGGAGATCGGCGTCGCCTCGACCAAGGCCTTTACGACCCAGCTCGTGGCCCTCGTCCTGATGGCGCTCGGTCTGCGCGCGGCACGGGGCCTGACCGACGAGACAGACAGGATCCTGGTGGCCGAGCTGCAGCGGCTGCCGATCGCGGTCGAGCGCGCCCTCGCCATCGATGACGAGCTCTACCGGCTCGGCACCGAGCTTTTGAGCAATGCCGCCGACTCGCTGTACCTCGGGCGCGGCATTCTCTACCCGATCGCCCTCGAAGGCGCCCTCAAGTTGAAGGAGATCTCCTACCTCCACGCCGAGGGCTACCCCGCCGGTGAGATGAAGCACGGCCCCATCGCCCTCCTCCAGGATGGGTTCCCGGTGGTGGCGGTGGTGCCGGAGGGGCCGTCCAGGGACAAGATCATCAGCAACCTCATGGAAGTCAGGGCCCGCGGCGCCAACGTTCTCGCGGTCTCGGCCGATTTCCAAGATGATCTGGCGCACGTTGCGGACCTGGTGCTGCCGGTGCCGCGGGTCCACCCCCTCCTGCAACCGGTGGTGTCGGTGGTGCCGTTGCAGCTGCTCGCATACAACGTGGCCGTGGAGCTCGGTCTCGACGTCGACCAGCCGCGCAATCTGGCCAAAAGCGTCACCGTCGAATGAGATTTCGGATTTCGGATTTCGGATTTCGGAATTTCCACTTACGTCCGCGGCGACAGGAGCTGAATGACGGCGAAAAATCCGAAATCCGAAATTCGAAATTCGAAATTGCGAGTTGAGTCTCCCCCACGGCACTGTTACTTTCTCCCTTCCTCCGGAGGCGTTGTTCCCTTGAGCTCCTTTCTCGATGATCTGAACCCGCGGCAGCGTGAGGCCGTGACCTACGGCGAAGGACCGTTGCTGGTGCTCGCGGGCGCGGGGTCGGGAAAGACCCGGGTGCTCACCTGCCGCATCGCCCACCTGCTCGCACAAGAGGTCGTCGAGCCGAACGGCATCACCGCGGTGACCTTTACCAACAAGGCCGCCCGCGAGATGCGTGAACGGGTGGAGAAGCTGGTGGGCCGCCCTCTCGGCGGCGGGTTTGTCGGTACCTTTCACCGCTGGGCCCTCGACCTATTGCGGAGACACCCCGCGGCCGCTGGTCTGCCGCCGCGGTTCGCGATCGCCGACAGCGACGACCAGCGCGTGCTGGTGGGGCGGGTCCTCAAGGAGCTCGGGCTCGACCCGCGCGAGACATCCGCCGCGCGCCCTGTTGTCGCGGATCTCCGGTCTGGTCAACCACGGCACCGGGCTCGAGGACTTCGAGAGCCGCGCGGTCGGCCACAATGACGAGAACCTGGTCGAGATCTGGCGCCGCTACGAGCGCCAGAAGAAGATCGCGGCGGTGATCGACTTCGACGACATGCTGGTGCGAGCGCTGGCCGCGGTCCGGGCGGACGAGGCCGTGCGCACCGAGATGCGCCGTCGCGCTCGTTTCCTGTTGGTGGACGAGTTCCAGGACACCAACTCCCTGCAGATGGACCTCCTGAGCGAGGTTCTCGACGCCGACGTAAACCTCACCGCGGTCGGCGACGAGGACCAGTCGATTTATCGCTGGCGCGGCGCCGAGCTCGACAACATTCTCTCCTTCGAGCGCTTCTTCCCCGGCGCCGCGGTGGTCGCCCTGGAAGAAAACTACCGCTCCACCGCACCCATCCTCGCGGCCGCGGGAGGGCTGATTGCCGCCAACGTCGGTCGTCGCGGCAAGAATCTTTTTACCAGCCGCAGGGGCGGCGACCCGGTGCGGCTCTTTATCGCCGACGACGAGCGTGCGGAGGCCCGCTGGGTGGCCGATCACATCGCGGCGGCCGCCGCCGCGCACCCGCTGGGCGAAATCGCCGTGCTGATGCGTACCAACGCCCAGACCCGTCCCTTCGAGGAGGAGCTCACCCGCCGCCGGATGCCCTACCGGGTGGTCGGCGGTCTCCGCTTCTGGCAGCGTGCGGAGATCAAAGACGCCCTCGCCTACCTGCGTCTCAGCTTCCGCCCCGAAGACCTGCTGTCGTTCGACCGCGTGGTCAACGTCCCGACGCGGGGCATCGGCGCCGCGACCCTCGACGTCCTGCGCCGCGCATCCGAAGAGCTCGGGTTGACCCTGCCGGAAGCGGCCCGGCGCCTCCCGGAAGGTCTCAGCCCGCGCGCGCGGCTCGCACTGGAGCGCTTCTTCGGGCTCTTCGAGGAGGCGGGTGAGCGCCGCGAGGAGCTCACCCCCGGTGACTTCGTGGGTTGGCTGTTGGAGGCTTCGGGTCTGTTCGCGATGTACGACGGGGACGCCGAGGACCGCGTGGCGCGGCGCGAGAACCTCCAGCAGCTGGCATCGGCGGTGGCCGAGGCCGCGGTCCGGGGCCAGGGCCTCGAAGACTTCCTCGACTCGGTGGCGCTGCTCGAGGAGAACGACGAGGAGACCACGACCGAAGCGGTGTCGCTGATGACCCTGCACTCGGCCAAGGGACTCGAGTTCGACGTGGTCTTCCTCTCCGGACTCGAGGACGGGTTGCTGCCGCACGCCAACTCGAGAGACGACCACGAGAGCCTCGAGGAGGAGCGCCGCCTCGCCTATGTCGGGATGACGAGGGCGCGCCGCACACTGGCGCTTTCCGGGGCGCGGACGCGGTTCCTCTTCGGTCAGCGCCAACCGACCAGGCCGTCGCGTTTTCTGGAAGACCTACCCGAAGGGACGGTCGAAGATGTCTCCCAGACGAGCCCCACGCGGGTAGGCTCGCTCCCGCGATCGCCGTCCCCCCGTCCCGCGGCGCGGCCGCAGGGACGGCAGTCGAATGCAGCCGGCGGGCAGGGGGGGCGCGGACCGGCAATTGCCGCCACCGCGACCGATACCGACGGCAACGGGTGGCGCCCCGGCGACAGGGTCCGCCACCAGCGATTCGGGAATGGTGTGGTGTTGGCGTGCCAGGGCAGCGGCGCGCAGCTCAAGCTGGTGGTCTACTTCGACCGCGCCGGCCGCAAGACGCTGGTGCCGACCATCGCCAAGCTCGAGAAGACGTGAGAGGAATGCGCGAGGAGTATCCTTCGTAGTGCATTGAGTAGATGATTGGATCGGAGGCGAAGGTGAAGACCCAGTGGCATCACACGACGGTGTTGGCGGTGCGTCGCGACGGCGTGGTGGCGGTCGGCTCGGACGGCCAGGTGACTCTCGGCACGGCAGTGATCAAACACGGCGCGGCCAAGGTTCGCCGGTTGGCGGGCGGCAAGGTGCTGGCCGGGTTTGCCGGTTCGGTGGCCGACGCCCTGGCCCTGTTCACGCGGTTCGAGGCCAAGCTCGAGGAGTACGGCCACAATCTGGAGCGCGCCGCGGTCGAACTGGCGCGGGACTGGCGGACCGACAAGGCTCTGCGGCACCTGGAGGCCTTGCTCATCACCGCCGATCACAAGACGACCCTGCTGGTGTCGGGCACCGGTGAGGTCCTGGTGCCCGACGACGACGTGGTGGCGGTGGGCTCGGGCGGCTCCTACGCTCTGGCGGCGGCGCGGGCGCTCATCAAACATACCGAGTTGTCGTCCCGGGAGATCGTTCAGGAGGCCCTGGCGATCGCCTCCGAGATCGACATCTACACCAATGACCACATCACCATCGAGGAGCTGAAGTCGTGAAGCTGGATACGCTGACCCCCGCCGAAACCGTCCGCGAGCTCGACCGGTACATCATCGGTCAGGCCGCCGCCAAGCGAGCCGTCGCGGTGGCTCTGCGCAACCGCTGGCGGCGCCTGCAGCTGACGCCCGAACTGCGTGAAGAGGTGGCGCCGAAGAACATCATCATGATCGGCCCGACCGGGGTCGGCAAGACCGAGATCGCGCGCCGGCTGGCGCGCCTCACGGGGTCGCCGTTTGTCAAAGTCGAGGCCTCGAAGTTCACCGAGGTCGGCTATGTGGGCCGCGACGTGGAGTCGATCGTTCGCGATCTGTTGGATGCAGCGATCCAGCTGGTGCGGTCGGAACGGATCGCCGAGGTCGAGGTTCGCGCGGAACGCGCCGCCGAAGACCGCCTCCTCGATCTCCTGGTCGTGAGTTCGACTTCGGCGCTGGAGACCTCGTTGGAGGAACGGCGGCGCGCCCTCAAGCGACCGCTTCGCGACGGTCTGCTGGAGGACAACGAGGTCGAGTTGGACGTCGCCGAGGACCGCATGCCGACGGTCGAGATGTTCACGCCCCAGGGCATGGAGTCGATGGGGATCAACCTCAAGGATATGTTCGGCGGCATGATGGGCCGCAAATCGAAGAAACGGATGACGGTCAAAGAGGCGCGGAGGGTGCTCACGGCAGAGGAGGAAGAAAAGCTCATCGACCGTTCCCAGGTCGAGAGCGAGGCGATTTCTCGGGTCGAGGAGTCGGGCATCGTCTTTCTCGACGAGATCGACAAGATCTGTTCGCGGGACGACGCCGGCGGACGCGGCCCCGACGTGTCGCGCGAGGGGGTGCAGAGGGACCTGCTGCCGATCGTCGAGGGCACCCACGTCAACACCCGGTACGGAGTGGTCCGCACCGACCACGTGTTGTTTATCGCCGCCGGCGCCTTTCACGTGTCGCGCCCGGCGGACCTCATCCCGGAAATGCAGGGCCGCTTCCCGATCCGGGTCGAGCTCCACTCGCTCGGGGCGGAGGAGTTCGAACGCATCCTCAAGGAGCCGGAAAACTCCCTCATCCGCCAGTACACCGCGCTGATGGCCACCGAAAACCTCGACCTCCGCTTTTCGGATGAGGCAGTCACGACCATTGCCTCCCTCGCCGCCGAGATCAACAGCGCGGCCGAGAACATCGGCGCCCGTCGTCTCCACACCGTGCTCGAACGATTGCTCGAGGATCTCAGCTTTTCGGCCGCCGATCGCGCCGGCGAAGCAGTGGTGGTGGACGCCGACATGGTCCGCGACCGGCTCGTCGATCTGGTTGGTGATCGCGACCTGGCGCGGTACATTCTCTAGAGATGATTTCGGATTTCGGATTTCGGATTTCGGATTTTCACGGCCCGTCACCCGCGCGGGTGAAGGGCTGGATAAATCCGAAATCCAAAATTCAAAATTCGAAATTCTCCTTCTGATCATTCTCCTCTTGGCAACCTTGCTGCGGCGTGTGGCAAGGAGGGGCCGCCGTTGCCGCCGGAGATCCGTATCGCCGAGCGCACCGGCGACCTCACCGCCTACCAGGAGGGTGAGGTGGCGGTGCTGCGGTGGAGCTATCCCTCGATGACGACCGCGGGTAAGACTCTCGCCGAGCGTCGAGGCCATCGAGGTGTGGCGGGCAACCCTGCCCAAGGGCCAGGAGCCGCCGCCGCCCATGACCCCCCAGGACCGCGCGCTGCAACGCCAGCTGCTCGAGGCGCAGGGCGAGATCATGCAGCGGCTCGATCCACCGGAGATCGAGGCGGCGACCCGCGGAGCTTTCCTGGTCTACCGCGACGATCTCGACACACTGGCGGCAGGAAGTCGTCGTCGATCCCGAGACCGCCGTGGTGTGGTACGGCGTGCGGACGATCTGCTGTCGCAAACGGGAGTCCGAACTCTCGAACGTGGTGCGGCTCCTGCCCACGAGGCCACCCGACCCGCCGATCGGGTGTGGAGCTGGCAGCCGGGGCGCAGGGCATCGACGTGCGGTGGGAGCCGGTCCCGAGGATCTCGGTCCTGGTCGAACGCTCGCCGGACGGCACGCTGTGGACATCGGTCACCGAGCAGGCCGTGACCGGCGGCGAATGGCGGGACGACCAGGCCGACCAGGGCCGAGCGTGGAGCTACCGCTTGCGGTCGGTCGCGTCTCTGGAGGGCGGCGGTCAGGTGATCGGCGACCCATCCGAGCCGGTCAGGATCGAGCACCCCGACACCTATCCCCCGCCGATCCCCGAGGAGGTGGTGTGCCTCCCCGAGGGCGAGACGGTCCGGGTCCGATGGCGCCTGGTGCCGGGGGCCGCAAATTACGAGGTGGCGCGTCGGTTCGGAGGCAAGCCGTCTGGAGGTGCTTGCTTCGGATCAAACATCGGTCGAGTTCACCGACCTCGAGCCTCCGCTTGGAAATACCACCTATCTCGTGGTGGCTCGAGACGCAGTCGGCAACACCAGCGACTCCGCCGAGTGTTCGGTGGTGATGGGGGCCGCACCATGAGGTCCGGGCTTTTCAAGGTGGAGGGGGCGGGCAACGACTTCCTCCTCGGAATCGGCGACTGGGCCGATCGGCTGGACGGACGATCGCGCGTTGGTGCGACGACTCTGCGACCGCCGCCGTGGCGTCGGCGCTGACGGCACCCTCTCCGTCACCACGCAGACAGCGGAATCCGTGTCCCTGGTGTACGTCAATGCCGATGGCAGCGAAGGGCAATTCTGCGGCAACGGAACGCGGTGCGTGGCTCGGGCTGCGGTGGAGCTTCTCGGCTGCAATCCGAAGCTGGAAATCGTGACGGGGTGGGCGGTCATTCCTGCCGAGGTTCGGGGGACGGAGGTCTCTCTGGTGCTGCCTCCCATCGAAGACGCACCGCGGAGTACCGGGATCAGGAGTCCCGTGGCGGTGGGCGAAATTCAACGGCTCGTGGTAGGGGTCCCGCATCTCGTAGCGCGGGTCAACGGGCTCGCCGAGCTTGATCTTGAAGTCGTCGCGGCGCCGCTCCGCAGCCATTTTGCAGCCGGTCCCGAGGGAGCCAACGTCAATCTCTACCAGATCGAAGACGACGGTGTGGCGATTCGCACCTGGGAGCGGGGGGTGGAGGCTGAAACCCTCAGCTGCGGCTCGGGATCGGTGGCGGTGGCGCTGGTGGTCATGACTGAGCGGGGCAGACTCGCAAATGTAGTGCAACCGGCATCGGGAGATCTGCTCAGTGTCGAGGCGCTCGGCGAGCCGCCGTGTGCGCGACCCGGCTCACGGGGCCGGCGCGGATCGTGGCCGAGATCAGCTCTCCGACGAGTTTCTCGCCCGATCCTGAGTTCATTTTGTCGCTGCTCCGATCGAACCGTTTTCGGGCGTTCGGGTCAGCCCGGCCTTCACTCCGTGCTTCCCGAGAGGAGCCACTCATCACATTGTTTGCCAGGAGGTGGTCGGTTGACCGGGATCGTCGTTCCCCAAACAATGCGATAAATGGCACCTCCGCCGCACGCGGTTCGTATCCGGAGGCGCCCGGATGCGCCTGGAATGTCAACGAGCTCCAGGCCTCAAGCCCCAGGCCTCAAGCCTATCCAAAGATCTTCCAGCCGATGAGGAGGGAGAAGGCTGCGAAGTAGCCCGCCGCGAGGTCGTCGGCGACGATTCCGATGCCGCCGGGGAGCTTTTCGCAGGCCCGGATCGGCCACGGTTTGACGACGTCGAAGAAGCGGAACAGCAGGAAACCGGCGGCGGCGAAAACGACCAGGTGAGTCGATGTCAGGACCGGTAGGAAGGGCAGCGCCACCAGATAGGTGAGCCACTGGCCGGCGATCTCGTCGACCACGATGGGCCCCGGGTCCTTCGCGCCCCGGCGCACAGCCTCTTTCTCCGAAGCCCACAACCCGGCGGCCGTCGCCGCCACCAGGGCCACGGCGGTCATCGCAATCCTGGCGGATGTGGTGGGGACGAGGAGACACCCGGCCCACCACAGGAGCGCTGCCGGCAACGACCCGGCGGTGGTGCCCGGGGCCGGCAGTATCTCTCCGAGACCTCCAGCCGTGGCGATGACTCGAGCCAGTCGCGAAGAATTCTCGGTCATGTCGTGTCCCCCGCCCGCAGTGCGTCGACGAGCTTACGATGGAAGCCGCCGAAATCTCCCGAGGAACAGCCTACCACCACATCTCCGCGATGGACGGCGGCAAGTAGCGCTGTCGCCGGATCGTCACCTCGCTCGGGCATCAGCGAGGCCACGCCCCGCGTCGCGAGGTCCTCGGCGAGGGCGGCGCGGTCCAGCACCTCGTCAGCCGCCAGACGGTCGCTGTGGTAGGGCGGCGCCACCAGAACCATGTCGGCGCCACTGAGGGCTGCCAAGTACGCCTCATGAAAGGAACGTCTCGCAGCGGTCAAAGAACGCGGCTCGAAGGCGATCACGAGCCGCCGCTCAGGCCACTGCTGGCGAGCGGCGGCGATGGTCGCCACCAACGCAGTCGGGTGGTGGGCGAAGTCGTCGACGACCACGATGCCGCCGGCTTCCCCAACCACCTCCATGCGGCGCGCGACCCCGGGGAAAGACGCCATGGCCTGGGTGGCGGCGGCGGGATCCACCCCGCAGACGGCGGCGGAGGCCACCGCCACCGCCGCGTTCTGGGTGTTGTGCAGACCGGGTTGGCGGAGCTCCAGTGCCAGTTCGCGCCCGCGCCAGGAGAGCACCGCCCGGCTGCCGTCCTCCTCGCCGTTCCACGACACCAGACGGAGATCGGCAGCCTCGCCCCCACCGACGGTGACGACGGGGGCGGTGGCGTCGCGGCACGCGGCGAGCGCCCCCTCGCTCCAGGCGTTGACGACCACCGCGCCGTGGCGCGGCACCTGGGCTGCCCCGGCGCGAAAGGCGGTCAGCACGGCGTCGAAATTGGGATAGAGATCGGCGTGGTCGAATTCGACGGGCCCGAGGATGAAGAGGTGGGGCCGATAGTGGAGGAATTTCGGGCCGCGATCGAAGAACGCGGTGTTGTACTCGTCGCCCTCGATGACCAGCCAGCGACCGTCTCCGAGCCGGAAGCCGCGAGGGTTCCACTGCGGCAGACCACCCACCAGATAGGAGGGGTCGGCGCCGGTGGTCTCGAGGATCCACGACAGCATGGCCGAGGTCGTGGTCTTGCCGTGGGTCCCGGCGACCACCAGGCTCTGCTGCCCGCGGGCGAGCACGTAGTGGGCCACGGCTTCCGCCTGCGCGAGATGGGGAAGCCTTCGTGCGAGCACCGCCACCACCTCGACGTTGGTGCGAGGCACGGCGTTGCCGATGATCACACGGTCGACATCGTCCGGTATTCCGGCGGCGTCGAAACCGAGCCGCACCGGGATGCCGAGGTCTTCGAGCAGGGTGCTCATGGGCGGGTAGAGATGGGCATCGACCCCCTCCACCCGGTGGCCCAAGCTCGTGCAGCAGACCGGCCAGCGGCGCCATCGCGGTGCCACCGATCGGGAGAAAATAGAGGAATTCTGGTCGAGCCTTCAAATTTCACCGCATTCCGAGGGTATAAGTCCTGCAAAAAAGCGCCCTCGAGGGTTGTCGGCCGTTGCTGTCGGCTCCTATGATTGTCCCCCGGTGATGAAAAGATGACAAGGAGGACTCGATATGAAGAATTCACGCTTCCCGCTCGCGACCGCCGCCGCCCTGGTGGCGATGCTGGTCGCCGGCTCGATGACGGTCGCCGCGGCCGACGGCCCCAAGTTGGTGGTTCCTGAAAAGATCAAGGACATGGGGACGGTCGCCCAGGGTGAGATCCTGGAGATCAACTTCGAGCTCGTCAAAACGAAGGCGACCAGACCCTCGAGATCAGGGCCGTCCGCCCGACCTGCGGCTGCACGGTGGCCGATTTCGACCGCGAGATAGCCGCCGGGAAATCGGGTTTCGTCAAAGCCAAGCTCGACACCGGTGATTTTTCGGGCCCGATCTCGAAGTCGATCCTGATCATGACCAGCGACCCGCAGGAACCCACCGTGACCGTGGTCATCAAGGCCACGGTCCACCCCTACGTGGAGGTGCTTGCCGCGGGCCCTGATCCGTTTCAACGCCGTCCAGCACGAACCCATGGTCGAGAAGATCACGGTGGTCGCCGCTGAGAACGACCCCAACTTCAAGGTCACCGGGGTTTCTTCCAGCGTGCCCTATCTGGCCACCGCGGTGCGCCCGTCTGCCCAAGGACGAGCTCGTCGCCGGTAAATCGGCGCAGCAGTACGAAATCGAACTGTCGCTCGAGGACGACGCACCGGTCGGTCCGGTCAACGCCGTGCTCGAGGTTGAGACCAACCACCCCAAGGCCAAGGTCGTACCGATCAAGGTCTTCGGGGTTGTGCGGGCCCTGCTCCACGTGACGCCGTCGCAGGTTCAGTTCGGGTCGGTCTCGGCCAAGAATGAACCGGGACGAAACCTGATTCTGGTCAACAACCGCAGCGGCGGCGCAAAGGTCTCGGTGACAATCCGCCACCATCAATGATGCCGCGTTTGAAGCCGAGGTCGTGACCATCGAGGCCGGCAAACGGTATCAGGTGACCGTGACGGTCAAGAGCAACGCCAGCCCGGGCCCGCGCGACGCGGTGCTCACCCTGAAAACCTCCGACCCCGACTTTCCGACAGTCGAAGTGCCGGTTCGGGCGAATATCAGCTGAATACCATTGAGCTCATGCAGCGGCGGGAGGATCTGAACCCCTCCCGCCGTTGTTTTTCGTGGGATATGCTTTGGCGGAATTTCGGATTTCGGATTTCGGAATTCGGATTTCGGAATCGGTTCCTCATGGCCCCAGGTCGAAGGAAAGGACGGATGCGTTCAGGATATGCTGAGGACCCTCGGAATTGAAACCTCGTGTGACGAGACCGCAGTAGCGGTGCTGGACGGTGAAGGTCGGATCGAGGTCAACCTCCTGTCGAGCCAGATCGCGGCCCACGCCCCGTTCGGCGGTGTCGTGCCAGAGCTCGCCTCGCGCGAGCACCTGCGTGCGCTCCCGGTCCTGGTGGAAAGGGCGCTCGAGTCGGCCGCCGCACCGATGGAACTGGTTGCCGTCACGACCGGTCCGGGGCTGATCGGCGCCCTCCTCGTGGGCGTCCGCTTTGGCGCCGCCTTTGCGTGGGGCTCGTCGCTACCGTTGGCGGCCGTCGACCACCTCGAGGGCCATCTCATTTCTCCCTTTCTCGATCTCGAGGGCGCGCCGGCCCGGCCGGAGCCGGACCGGGTGCTGGCGTTGGTGGCCTCGGGTGGCCACTCGAGCTGGTATCTCATGGAGGGTGGTGGCCGCCGGCGCCTCGGCCGCACGCGAGACGACGCGGCGGGCGAGAGCTTCGACAAGGTCGCCCAGGTGCTCGGTGTCGGCTACCCCGGCGGTCCAGCCCTCGATCGTCTGGCCCGCGGCGGAGATGCCGCCGCCGTCCCGCTGCCCCGTCCCAGGTTGAAGGACACCCCCTTCGATTTTTCTTTTTCCGGGCTCAAGTCAGCCGCCATTCGCTGGATCCGGGATCACGGGTTGGTGGCCGCCGGCGAGGATGGAGGAGCCGCGGTGACGGATTTCGCCGCCTCATTCGAGGCCGCGGTGGTCGATCAGTTGATGGGTCCCTTAGACGAGCTTGCGGCGCGGCATGAACCGCAGTTGGTGACGGCGGCCGGCGGCGTTGCCGCCAACACCCTGTTGCGGGACCGACTCACCGCGTGGGGCCTCGAGCGGGGAGTGGAGATCCTCCTTCCGGCCCGGACCTTGACCACGGACAATGCGGCGATGATCGCCCGTGCCGGACAGATCAGGTACTGTGGCGGGCGGCGCGACGATGCGCGCAGGCTCGATGCCCGGCCGCGAAAGGCCTGGCAGCCCCCCGGGATGCGGGCGGCGGTAGAATCAACTGGAGAGGTGGGAGATCGATGAAGAAATCAGTCGCACGAGAGTACTACGAGGCCATCCTGGTGGCCTTCATTCTCGCGCTCTTCGTGCGGACCTTCGTCTTCGAAAACTTCAAGATCCCCTCCGGTTCGATGGAGGACAACCTCCTCATCGGCGACCACCTGGTGGTCAACAAGTACATCTTCGCCGGCAATGCCGACACGGTGCTCCACCGGCTGTTTCCCTACCGCGCGCCCGAACGGGGCGACGTCGTGGTCTTCAAGTACCCGGAGGACCCGCGCCGCGACTTTATCAAGCGCTGTATCGCAGTGGCAGGCGACACGGTTGAGCTGCAGCGAAAACAGCTCTATCTCAACGGCGAGCTGATAGACGAACCGATGGTGGTTCACAAGGACCCGCGGGTGTATGACGACTCTCCGGGGGAACCCATGTCATCTCGCATCCGCGACAATTTTGGTCCCTTCACGGTTCCCGAGGGGACAATCTTCTGTCTCGGCGACAACCGCGACAACTCCCTCGACTCGCGTTTCTGGGGGCCGGTGCCGCTTTCTTACGTCAAGGGGCGGGCAGTGCTCATTTATTGGTCGTACGAGGCGGGGCGAAACGACTGGCAGTGGCGCGGCTTCGGACACCGCATCAAACAACTGGCCGGGGTCTTCTTCAACTTCTTCACCAAGACCCGGTGGGAGCGGGAGTTCCGTTTGATCCGGTGACCCGCGGTCCGCCGAGAGCCTGTGATCGGTGATACGATCTTCGAGAACACAGTTGGAGGCTGATCGATGAAAACGTGGCGTTTCCAGCGGGGCGACGTCCCCATCGGGTGCCTGGTCGGTGGGGTGGTTGCTCTTGTCGTGGTTTTGATTGCCATCAAAGTGGCGCCGTTGATGATCGATGTCGGAGAGCTCGACAAGGAGATCACGGTCCTGGCCGACCGTGCCAGCCGGCACGACTACAACGACGCGCGAATCCTCCGCGACATTCTGCAAAAGGCGGAGGACCTGAATCTTCCAGTCACCAAGACGAAGTCACCATCAAACGGTCGTCCAAACGCATCAAGATCACGGTCATCTACGATCTCCCCATTGAGTTTCCCGGCCACACGTATGTGTGGCACAAGGAGCACTTTCACGACCGTCAGCTGATCGAATTCTGATCCTGTGCTAGCCGGCTGACATTTCCGCGAGAATGCGCCTGGCGGCCTCCACCGGGTCCGCTGAGAGGGTCACCGGCCGACCCACCACCAGCACGTCGGCGCCGGCCGCCAGGGCCGCGGCAGGCGTGACGACGCGCCGTTGGTCGTCGTCGGTCGCACCGGCCGGTCTGATGCCCGGAGTCACGATCAGGAAATCTTCGCCGCAGGAGGCGCGAACGGCCGACGCCTCCCGGGCCGATGCGACCACACCGGAGGCCCCTGCGCCGCGCGCGAGGTCGGCCCAGGCGAGCACCAGGTCCTGCGGGGAACGGTCGATGCCGAGTTCCTCCAGAGCGTTCCCGTCGAGACTGGTGAGGACGGTGACGGCGACGACTTTTGGAGGGTCGGCGGCGGCACCCGACCGGGATCCTGCGACCGCAGCCTCGAGCATCCGGCGGCCGCCCCCGGCGTGGACCGTGAACATCGCTGCGCCGCAAGCCGCGCAGTTCGCCGCCGCCCTTTCGACCGTGGCGGGAATGTCGTGCAGCTTGAGATCGAGAAATACCCGCGGGCCGAGCTCGGCCACTTCCGCCACCAGCCGTGGGCCGTGCGCGATGAAGGCCTCGAGGCCGATCTTGAGCCACCCGACGTGGTCTGCGAGAGCGGCGGCGGTGGTTTTGATCCACTGCCGGTCGCTGCCGTCGAGCGCGATGCACAGAGAATCCTTGATCATCACATCCACCTCCTCGTCGTTTCTGGAGGGCCGCAGCCCCGGGCGCCACGGCTGAGTGTACGTCATCAGCGGCAGGAAAAAGGGACGCGACCGGGGGCTCAGGCGGGGTGCCGCGGTACCATGCTTTTGTGACACGCCGCTGGATGTGGATCGATGCGATGAGCGCCGGAGCGGCCGCCGGTCTGGTGGCCGAAGCGCTGGTGCTGCGCATGAATCCCGAGGTCACCCAGGAGACGCGCGGTGTGGTTCTCGGTATGCCGCTGTGGGCGTCGTGGGGAATGCTCATGATCGGTGTGCCGCTGTTGATCTGTCTGGCCGTGTTGCAGCGCATCCGCCGCCGCGAGGACCGTTGGCTGGCGCCCGAGCTCACAGCCGGCGTCTTTGTGTTGGCGTCGATCTTGAGCGCGGTGAACGCGAATTTCCACATTCACCTGTTGCAGGGCTCGGCCCACCGCGTGCTGGTTCAGGATGCGGTGGCGTGGTCTTTGGCGGCCGTTCTCGCCGTCGCCGGCGGGTGGGTAGTGCGCCGAGCCGGCGGCAGCGAGAAGCTGCGGCTGGCGTTTGTGGTTTTCGTGCTCGTCCTGCCGGTCTTGCGGGTGGTCGGGGTGCCGACGCCGCCCCGGCAGTTTCTCGAGGTCGCCGCGCGGCCCCTCGGGACCCCGGCGAGACCGCTTCTGGTGGTCGGGCTCGAAGGTCTGGACTCCAAGTTCCTCCTCACCGACGCCATCGGCGCCAACCTGCCGACGCTGGCGAGGTTGCGTGAAGACGGGAGCCGGGTCCGCATCGAACCCCACCGCCCCTACCTGCGGTGGGCGTTGTGGACGTCGGTGGCCACCGGCACCTACCCCGGGCAGCACGGGGTCAAGGCACACTGGGGTTGGGATCTGCCGATCATTTTCCCCAAGACTCTGCGGCTCCTGCCGTGGACGCCGGAAGGTTCGAGGTTGATCCTGCCGTGGGGGCTCGCAATCAGGGTTCAGCCGCCGCCCTCGACGGTCGCGCCGTTGTGGGCGCGACTCGAGGCATCCGATGTCGTGACCGCGGTCTTCGGCTGGCCCGGCTCGTGGGGCGATGATCCGTCGTTGCGGCTCGCCTCCGACCTCGATAGGGGCATCCTCCTCGAACCCAGCATGAATGCCTCGTTGGAGGCTGCCCTGGCACCGTTTCCCCAGCGGCGTTCCGAAATCTGGGAGGCGATCGTGCGCGACCAGGCGCGGGTGGATTCGGCCCGCGATGCTCTCGCCGCCGGGGTCGACGACGTCTGGATTCACCTCGAGACGCTGGCCCTCGTTCGCAGGTACCACGAGCCGCTGCGGCGGCGCCACACACGGGAACGCCGGTTGATGGAGCTGGTGATGGAGCAGGTCGACCAGCAGCTGGAGTCCCTTTTCGACGCCACCACTCCCGACTCGGTCGTGGCCGTGGTCTCGCCCTACGGTTTTGCCCCGCCCGGCGCCTTTGAGCGTCTGAAGCGGTTGTTCGGCGGTGGCGAGGATTGGAACACGTCCGCGGAGTCCTGTCCGGACGGTCTGCTGGTGGTTCTCGGGCGGGGTGTCGACGGGGCGATGCGGGGGCCGCGAGCAGCGCCGCCGGACGTCGCCCCCACCCTGTGCTACCTCCTCGGTCTCCCGGTCGCCCAGTACATGGAGGGGAGCGTCCTGGTCGACGTCATCGAACCCGCCTTTCTCGCCGAGCACCCCCTGCGGGTGGTTGACTGAGAAATCCGAATTCGAACCATTCGCCGAAATCCGAAATCCGTAGGTTCGCGGTACTCTTGGCAGGCCACATGAAGCTCTCCGTCATCACCCCGGTCTTCAACGAGCGAGTCACCATCGAGGAGCTGCTCGATCGGGTGGCCACGGCGCCGCTGCCCGACCCGTTCAACGAGCTCGAGATGGTGCTTGTCGACGACCACTCACAGGATGATACGTGGCCGGTGTTGGAGGCCTGGCGGCCGCGGCCCCGGGACGACGGCAAACCGGTCGTGGTGGCCCGCGAACGCCACCTGAAGAACCGGGGAAAGGGCGCCGCCCTGCGCACCGGGTTTGCGGCGGCGAGCGGCGATGTCCTTCTGATTCAGGACGCCGACCTCGAGTATGACCCGACCGACTATCCGGTCCTCCTGCAACCGATCATCAGCGGTCGCGCCGACGTGGTGTACGGATCGCGTTTTCTCGGCGGGCCGCACCGGGTGCTCTTTTTCTGGCACTCCATCGGCAACAACTTCCTGACCCTCCTCTCCAACATGTTCTCGGACCTCAACCTCACCGACATGGAGACCTGTTACAAGACCTTCAAGCGGGAGGTCCTCGACGGTATCCAATTGAAGTCAGATCGCTTCGGGTTCGAGCCCGAGTTCACCGCCAAGGTGGCCCGACTGGGAGTGAAGGTGTACGAGGTGCCGATTTCCTACCACGGCCGCACCTATGCCGAAGGCAAGAAGATCGGTTGGAAGGACGGCGTCGCCGCGGTGTGGTCGATCCTCCGTTTCAATATCTGGTCGCGACGCTGACGCGGCGCTCCCTCAAATTCTCGGCCCCGGCCCTTCCGTTCGGATGCATCCTTGGTTATGGTGTTCAGGTGCATCGTTGATGCATCGCGGCTGAAACCGCAGGGCCGAGAATTTGAATTGAAGGAGAAGCGGACATGGCAAAACGTTCGGTAGTTCTGATGCCCGGTGACGGGATCGGCAAGGTGGTCCTCCCGGAAGCTGTGCGAGTGCTCGAGGCGGCCGGTTTCGAGGCCGACTGGGTCGAGGCCGGGATTGGGTGGGAGCACTGGGTCGAGGAAGGCAACCCGCTGCCCGAGCGGACGGTGGAATTGATCGCCAAACACAAGGTGGCGCTTTTCGGCGCCATCACCTCCAAGCCCAAGGACAAAGCGGCAGCGGAACTTAAGCCCGAGCTTCGCGACAAGGGCCATGTCTACTACTCCCCGATCGTCGGTCTGCGGCAGCGTTTCGACCTCGACGTGTCGATCCGGCCGTGCATCACCTTTCCGGGCAACCCGCTCAACTTCATCCGGCGCGGCGCCGACGGCAACCCGGAGGAGCCCCGGGTGAACGCGGTGATTTTCCGCCAGAACACCGAGGGCCTGTACGGGGGAGTGGAGTGGACCAACCCGCCCGACCAGGTGTGGGAGGCGCTCAACACGCACCCGCGCTTCGCAGCCTTTCGCGATGTGCCGCGCGAGGATCTCGCGGTGTCGACGCGGATCTTCACCCGCGCCAAGTGCCGGCGCATCTGCGAGCAGGCATTTGCCTACGCCGACCAGTACGGCTATTCGAACGTCACCGTGTGTGAAAAGCCGAACGTGATCCGCGAGACCTCCGGGATGATGGTTGCCGAGGCGCGCAAGGCGCAGGCGGCCTACCCGAACATCCAGCTGTGGGACACCAACATCGACGCGCAGATGATGTGGTTGACCAAAAACCCCGAAGACTACGGGGTGATCGTCGCCGGCAACATGTTCGGCGACATCATTTCGGATGGGTTCGCCGGGCTGGTCGGCGGCCTCGGTTTTGCAGCCTCGGCCAACATCGGTCGCGAGGTCGGCGTCTTCGAACCGACCCACGGTTCAGCGCCGAAGTACGCCGAGCTCGAGCCCTCCATCGTCAACCCCATCGCCATGGTGATGTCCGCGGTCATGATGCTCGACTGGTTGGGCGAGATCGAAATCGGGAACCGGGTCCGCAAGGCCGTGGCGACCGTAGTTGCCGATGGTCGGGTGCGGACCTACGACATGCTCAAGCTGCGCGGCGGAGTCCAGGCGATTTCCCAGGGGGCCGCGACGACGAGCCAGTTGACCGATGCCATCATCGCGGCGTTATGACGTTTGAACGTTCAACGTTTGAACGTTGGGAACTGAGGAGGTGAGCATGGGCGAGGCCGAGATCAGGGTGGCTTCTGCAGGTCCCGCGGGCGACGGCGTTCGTTCTGACCTCCACGTCCATTTCGAGCCCGGTCCGGAGCCTCTGGTTCTCGAAATCACGTCCAAGGTGGACTATCTCTACGGCGAAGCCATCGAGGCGGCGGTGCGGAGGGTGGCCGCGGCGTTCGCTCTGAAGACCGGCCGCCTGACCGTTGTCGACGCGGGGGCCCTCGAGTGGGTGATTCTGGCGCGGGTGGAGACCTGTCTGCGGCGAGCGGGCCTCGACGGGCCGGCTGTTCTGCCGGAGCCCGCGCCTGCCGCCTCAGTACCGCGCCGCCGCGAGCGTCTGCGCCGCAGCCGGCTCTACATACCCGGCAACCAGCCCAAGCTGATGGTCTCGGGCGGTCTCTACGGTGCCGACGGCATCATCCTCGATCTCGAAGACTCGGTGCCGTCGGCCGAAAAGGACGGCGCCCGGATCCTGGTTCGCAACGCCCTGGTCGCCCTCGACTGGGGCGGGTCCGAACGCATGGTGCGCGTCAACCAGGGGGCCGTCGGCGAGGAGGACCTGGCCGCCATCGCGAGCCACAACCCGCACACCCTGCTGCTGCCGAAGGTGGAGACCGCGGCCCAGGTCGGCCGCGCCGCCGAGGTCTTGCTGGGGCTGGCCGGCGACAACGCGCCTTTTTTGATGCCGATCCTGGAGTCTCCGCGCGGCATTCACGATGCCTTTGCGATCGCCGCCGCCGACCCTTCGGTGGTGGCGCTCACCCTCGGTCTGGAGGATCTTTCGGCCGAACTCGGAGCACCCCGGACGGCTGAAGGCACGGAGAGCTTCCTCGCCCGCCAGATGACCGTCTACGCCGCTCGCGCGGCGGGCGTCCAACCGATCGCCTCGGTGTTTTCCGATATCGAGGACGAAGAGGGATTGGCTGCGTACGTGCGGCGCGAGCGGGGCCTCGGGTTCGACGGCATCGGGTGTATCCATCCCCGCCAGATCCCGGTGGTCCACCTCGAGATGACGCCGTCGCCTTCGCAAGTGGAGCGCGCCGTACGGGTGGTCCGGGCGGCGCGCGAGGCCGAGGAGAGGGGGCTCGGGGCGGTGGCCGTTGGTTCGAAGATGGTGGACCCGCCGGTGGTCAAGCAGGCCTTTCGAACGGTCGATCTGGCGGTGGCCGGTGGAGTCCTTGATGCTGCGTGGGATCGTGAGGCGTGAGTCAGTGATTTCGGAATTCGGATTTCGGATTTCGGAATTCCCACCCACCTCTCCGGGTGCGGAGGTTGAAGGGCGACGGCCGGGAGTCTGGCACATGGCGATCAAGCTAGAAAAGAACGCGGCGGGGCGGCTGGTGCCTACCGAAGTCAACGGGCGCGACAGCGTGCCGTTTCAGGGGGTGGGTGGCTTTCGGCCAGATGGGCGGAAGGCGGCGCCCCGGATCGCGAGCTGTGTCGACTACCCGGCGGACGGCGACAAGAGGGTGGGGACGCTGCGTGAGGCGCTCGAGGCGGTCGATTTGGCGGACGGTATGGTGGTCTCGACCCACCACCATCTGCGCAACGGCGACGCGGTGGGCAATATGACATTCGCCGCCGCCGCGGACATGGGCGTCAAGGACCTGATGTGGTTTCCGTCCGCGTCCTTTCCGGTGCATGCACAGCAGATCGACCATCTCGACTCCGGGGTCATCCACCATGTTGAAGGCTCCATGAACGGGCCCCTGGGCGCCTACTGTTCGGCCGGCAAGATGCGGGGGCTCGGTGTCCTGCGGTCGCACGGCGGCCGCTGGCAGGCGATCCAGGACGGCGAGGTCCACGTCGACGTGGCGGTCATCGCCGCCCCCACCGCCGATTTCTTCGGCAACGCCAACGGCGTCAACGGTCCGGCGGCCTGCGGTCTGCTCGGATTTGCCCTCGCCGACTCCATCTACGCGGAAAAGGTCATCGTCGTCACCGACAACATGGTGCCCTTCCCTTGCCTACCCTGGCAGATCCAGGGCAACAACGTCGACCTCGTCGTCGAGGTGGACTCGATCGGCGACCCGACCCAGATCGTTTCCGGCACGACGCGGCTCACCCAGAGCCCCGACCGCAGGCGGATCGCCCAGCTCGCGGCGCGCTTCTGCGCCGAGGCTGGCATCATGCGCGACGGTTTTTCCTTCCAGGCAGGGGCCGGCGGCACCACCCTCGCCTTTGCGATGTATCTCGCCGAGCTCATGCGTGCCGAAGGCGTGACCGCGCGGTTCGCCCGCGGCGGCTCGACCCAGCACATGGTGGAGATGCTCGAGGAAGGCCTCATCGAGGTCATCCTCGACGGCCAGACCTTCGACCTCGACGGCGTCCGTTCGATGCGCAACGACCCCCGCCACCAGGACACCTCACCCTTCACGTCCTACAACTTCCACGGCAAGGGCAACTTCGCCTCGATGGTCGATGTGGCGGTGCTCGGCGCTACCGAGGTCGACCTCCAATTCAACGGCAACGTGGTCACTCACTCCGACGGCCGCATGCTGCACGGCATCGGCGGCTGGCAGAATTGTCTGGCCGCGCGCTGCGCCATGCTCCTGGTGCCCTCCTTCCGCGACCGGATACCGGTCATCGTCGATGAGGTGACGACCCTGTGCGGCCCCGGCGAGATGATCGACGTGGTGGTCACCGAACGCGGCATCGCGATCAACCCGCGTCGAGCGGACCTCCTGGATGCGGTGGCGGGCTCCGATCTCCCCGTCCGACCCATTGCCGACCTCAAGGCGGAGCTCGACCGGTTGTGCGGCGTTCCAGCAAAACCGCAACGCTCCGACCAGCCGGTGGCGGTGGTCAAGTGGGTCGACGGCACGGTGATCGACACGGTCTGGCGCGTCGACTGACGGCCTCGCGGCCATCAGTCGACGAGCTATTAGCCGTTCAGCAGTCAGCGGTCAGCTCATCGCAGAGGGTTCGGGCGTGCATCCGCTGAAGAACTCCTTGGGGTGTCCCGAGCTTTCCCCACTTGCTTTTCTGCCCCTCTGCCCCTCTGCCCCTCTGCTCCCTTTCCCCTCCGCCCCCTTTCCCTCCGGGAACGGACAATGGCTTGTCAATCGGGGGACTTGCGTGTAAAATCCCCATTCCTCGGCGCGAGAGCCGAGCGGAGGTGTGAGATGAAAGAAGGAATCCATCCCGAGTACAACGAGGTCGAGGTGAGGTGCGCGTGCGGCAACACCTTTACGACCCGGTCGACGGCGACCGAGCTGCGGCTGGAGATCTGCGGTGCCTGCCATCCGTTTTATACCGGCAAACAGAAGCTGGTGGACACGGCCGGCATGGTCGAGAAGTTCGAGCGCCGCTACGGCAAAACCGCGACCGTCAAGTAGCTGATTCCGGCCGCCTCACGGCGGCCACGTGGGCCCGCGCGAAAGATATTTCGCGCGGGTTTTCGTTTGTCTGGACGCGGACGTTGGAGTTCGGTGATCGTCGGATCGGGGAATAACAATGCTGGAACGATTGCAGGAGATCGCAAGAAAGCACGAGCTGCTGTTGGCCAAACAGGCGGATCCCGAGGTTGCGGTCGACCGAGTCCGCTCGCGGGAGGTGGCCGTCAAGCTCGCCGAACTCGCGCCGATCGTTCGTGTTTATCGCGAGTACAAGAGCGTCAGCGATCAACTCGACGGCGCCCGCGAGATTGTGGCCAATTCGGACGACGACGAGATGCGGCAGATGGCCGAGGTCGAGGTCGAGGAGCTCAGCTCCCGCCTCGACGCCGTCGAGCAGCAGCTCAAGGTCCTCCTCCTGCCCCCCGATCCCAACGACCGTCGCAACGTCATCCTGGAGATCCGTGCCGGAACCGGTGGCGACGAAGCGGCGTTGTTTGCCGCCGAGCTGTTGCGGATGTACGGCCGGTACGCCGAAGAAAAGCGTTGGAAGATGTCGATGACCGACACCTCGGACACCGGCCTCGGCGGCATCAAGGAGGCGGTGGCAATGATCGAGGGCGAGGGGGCGTTCTCGCGGCTCAAGTACGAGTCCGGCGTCCACCGCGTGCAGCGGGTTCCTGCGACCGAGGCCTCGGGCAGGATCCACACCTCGGCGGCGACGGTGGCGGTGATGCCGGAGGCCGAAGAGGTCGAGGTCACGGTCGAAGAGAAAGACCTCCGGGTTGACCGTTTCTGCTCGTCCGGGCCGGGCGGCCAGAGCGTGAACACCACCTACTCCGCCGTGCGTCTCACCCACCTGCCCACGGGTCTTGTCGTTTCGTGTCAGGACGAAAAGTCGCAGATCCAGAACAAGGCCAAGGCCCTGCGGGTGCTCAAGGCGCGCCTCAAGGAGATCGAGGAGCGCGAACGCGATGCCGAGCGCGCCGCCGACCGACGCTCCAAGATCGGCTCCGGAGACCGCTCGGAGAAGATCCGCACCTACAACTTCCCCCAGGGTCGGGTGACCGACCACCGCATCGGGCTCACGGTCCATCGCCTGCACGAGATCCTCGAAGGCAACCTCGACCTGTTGCTCGAACCGTTGATCGAGGAGTTCCAGGCGGAGCGTTTGAAGGAAGAGCTGGGGTGAACGGCAGATTTCGGATTTCGGATTTCGGATTTCGGATTTTTCTCCCGCCCACCCGATCCATCTCGTCCGAATGGGAACTTCCGTTCTCAGCATGTGCTGGCGGTACCGTACCAGCGCAACCCGCTGTCAGATGCAGCGCACTTCAGGAACAAGGAATCGGTGGCGTGAGCGAGCCGGCAAATCCGAAATCCGAAATCCGAAATCCGAAATCTCCGAATTGGACCGCCCCGTGACCGTCGATCAGGCGCTTCGTGTCGGAACCGAGGTGCTGCCGCAGCGGGAGGGCATTCCCGATCCCCGGCGGGAGGCGGCCTGGTTGTTGGCCGCGGCGTGGGGCGTGGATGAGGTGATGCTGCGGGTCCACCCTGAACGGGAGGTCCCGGCCGACGTGGCCGATCGCTACCGGTCCTGGCTCGAAAGGAGGGCAGCCGGCGAACCGGCCCACCACCTCACGGGCGTCTGTCGCTTCTGGGGCCGCGATTTCGAGGTGAGTCCTGCCGTCCTGGTGCCACGGCCCGAAACCGAGATCGTGATCGAGGTCGCCCTGGCGTTGCCGCTGACCCCGACCGCACGGGTCCTTGATGTCGGCACCGGGTCGGGGTGTCTCGCCGTGACCCTCGCCGCCGAGCGTCCGCAGTGGCGGGTCTCGGCGGTCGACCGCTCGCTGGCGGCGCTTGCTGTGGCCCGGCGCAACGTCAAGCGCAAC
Organism: Candidatus Sulfomarinibacteraceae bacterium; assembly: GCA_963714885.1. GTDB lineage: Bacteria > Acidobacteriota > Thermoanaerobaculia > Thermoanaerobaculales > Sulfomarinibacteraceae > Sulfomarinibacter. The sequence goes on from CAVQQV010000050.1 coordinate 93,332, forward strand.
GGCGTCGAACTGAGGACCTGGGTCGGCGATCTCTCCTCCGCTGTCGAGCCGCCCTGGGACCTGGTAGTGGCCAACCTGCCCTACATCCCCACGAAAGATCTCGGTTCTCTGTCGGTGGAGGTCCTCCGCGACCCGCCGTCAGCTCTTGATGGAGGTGCGGACGGACTCGATCTGATCCGTCGATTGATCGCTGATCTCGGGCGGCTGCTGCGGCCCTGCGGTGGCGCGATCCTCGAGGTGGGCGATGATCAGGCGGACGCCGTCAGCCGGCTCGCCAGGGCAGAAGGCCTCGCCGTGGCTCGTCGCCTACGCGACCCGGGCGGCGCCGAGCGGGTGATCGTCCTGCAACCTCGCTGACCGAACCCCGGGCATCGGTTTTCGATCCCAAGAGACTGCGTATGCGCTTGCTCCGACGGCGAACGGGGCGGGTGGGCGGCAATTCAAAATTCAAAATTCAAAATTGAGAATTATTTCGCCTGGTTGACACCCGCGAGGGCGAAACGGAGAATGGCCGTTCCCGCGTTGTCGCGGGGTGGAGGCGCACATGGCGGACACCAATCGCATCGAGCTCGACGCGAGCCAGCAGAAGATCGCGGTCATCGCATTCGGCGGTAACGCTCTCCTGCGGCCGCAGGACCACGGGACCCAGGAAGAGCAGTTCACCCTCTGCTGGAAGGCCACCCGGTGGCTGGTGGAGATCATCCATCGCGGTTATGAGCTCGCCATCGTCCACGGCAACGGTCCGCAGGTCGGCAACATCATGATCCAGGTCGAAGAGGCGATCACCAAGATCCCGCCCCAGTCCCTCGACGTGGCGGTGGCCCAGACCCAGGGCTCGATGGGCTACATGCTGGCCAATCAGCTGCGCAACCGTTTCAACGAGGAGCAGATGGAGAAGGAGATCGCCGCCGTCCTCACCGAGATCGTGGTCGACCGCCATGATCCGGCCTTCGACAACCCGACCAAACCGGTAGGCCCCTATTTCACCGCCTATCGCGCCAATTTGCTGATGCAGGAGCACGGCTGGCAGATGGTGGAGGACGCCGGGCGCGGGTGGCGCAAGGTCGTTCCTTCGCCGATGCCACAGCGGATTCTCGGTTCCCACCTGCTCAAACGGCTGGTGGAAAACGGTGCGGTGCTGGTGGCGGGCGGCGGCGGCGGGATCCCGGTCTACCAGGACGTTGGCGGGTACTATCGCGGCGTCGAGGCGGTGATCGACAAGGACTATGTGGCCTCGATCCTCGCCCGCGAGCTCTCCGCCCAGCTCTTTATCGTCCTCACCCAGGTGCCGATGGTGGCCGAGCACTTCGGCCGCCCCAACCAGCGGTGGTTGCGTCGGCTGCCGGTGGCCAAGGCGAAGGAGATGATGGCGTCGCACCAGTTCCCGCCGGGATCCATGGCGCCGAAGATCCAGGCATCCATCGACTTCGTGGAGGCGACCGGCAAGGAGGTCCTGATCACCGACGAGGGCAGTCTCAAGCGGGCCCTCGAAGGCAAGGCCGGGACCTTTCTGGTGGCCGAAGGCGACGTCGAGTACGCCACCACCCTCGTCTGAGCCGCGCGAAGAGCCAAAAGGTCGAAAATCAGAGTCGGCAGGGCGGACCGGAATGTGTCGGTGGCGGTTGATCGTCGTCGTGTCCGCCGAGGTGGTTTATCCTAGGGCCGATGGCCGGTCCGATTTTGTGGATGTACCGGATACTGGCAAGCGCCTTGCTGCCGATCGCGGTCCCAGTGCTCCTGCTGCGGCAGTGGATGACGGGCAAGAGCCGGCCGCGGTTTCGCGACCGCCTGGGAAACGGCCTGCCCGAGCTGCCGAAGGAACGGCGTGTGGATCCAGGCCGTTTCGGTCGGCGAGGTCGAGCTGGCGCGGCGGCTGGTGGCGGAGATTCGACACCGGGCCCCGGACCTGCCGATCTTTCTGACCGCGACCACGGCTACCGGTCTCGCGCTGGCGCGGCAGACCCTGGGCGCCACGCTGCCGGTGTTTCCGTGTCCGCTCGATCTGCGGGGCCCGGTGCGGCGGGTCTTCGAAGCATCCTCCCCTCGTCTGCTGGTGCTGGTCGAAACCGAGCTGTGGCCCGAGATGCTCTACCGGGCCGGCGCCCTCTCGGTGCCCGTGGCGGTGGTCAACGCGCGTCTGTCGGAGGGCTCACTCGCTGCCTACCGGCGGGTGGCGCGGCCCCTGCGTTCCCTGCTCGCGCCGCTGACGCTGGTGCTCGCCCGCACCGATGCCGATGCCGAAAACTTTGCCGGTCTCGGCGTGCCGGCCGACCGCATCGAGGTGTGCGGCAACATCAAGTATGACCTCGAGGCCGACGAGCGCCCCCTGGAGTGGGCCGACGAGGTTTTGCGGGTCGCGGGTGAGCGGCCGATCGTGGTCATCGGTTCCACCATGGAGGGCGAGGAGGCGCAGGTCCTGGATGCTCTGAAGGGTGTGGAAGCCGACGGCGGCGCGCCCTTTCTCATTCTCGCGCCCCGTCACCCCGAGCGTTTCGACGCGGTCGCCGGTCTGCTCCGGGAACGCGGCATCGCCTTTGGCCGCCGTAGCCGGCCCGGCGAGATGCCGGATACCGCGGATGCCTTCCTCATCGACACCATCGGTGAGCTGGCCCGTGCCTACCGGTTGGCGCGGCTGGCCTTTATCGGCGGCTCGCTGGTACCTACCGGCGGACACAACCCTCTCGAGCCGGCGGTGTGGGGCGTGCCGGTGCTCAGCGGCCCCCATGTCCACAATTTTCGCGAGGTCTACCGCGAGATGACCGAAGCCGGCGGTGCGCGTCTGGTGGCTGACACCGCCGAGTTGCGGGTCGCCGCCGCCGTCTGGCTCGACGACGTCGGGCTGGCGCGGGCAGCGGGCGCCGCCGGACGCGATGTGGTGGAGCGAAACCGCGGCGCGACCGCCCGCACCGTCGATGCCCTGCTCGGGCTCGTGGATACCGGTTGAAGTCATGGCGTGGCGCTATCTCTTCCTGCCGCTGGCACCCCTGTATCGCGGTGCGGTTGCCGCTCGACGCTCCGCCTACGGTCGCGGTTGGCTGCGGCGCGCCGAGCTCCCGGTGCCGGTGATCTCGGTGGGCAACCTCACCTTCGGCGGCACCGGCAAGACGCCGACGGTGGTGGCGCTGGTGCGGGATCTGGTGCGCCTCGGCCGCCACCCCGCGGTCTTGACCAGGGGCTATCGGCGGCGCGACGACCGGCCGGCGGTGGTCACGGGGCCGAACCCGCGGCAGCGGGCGGATGAAGTTGGGGACGAGCCGTTGGAGCTGGCTCGCCGTCTGCCCGGGGTGCCGGTGGTGGTAGATGCCGACCGCGAACGCGGCGGATTGGAGGCCATCCGCCTCGGGGCCGATGTGGTGGTGCTGGACGACGGTTTCCAACACCTGCGTCTGGAGCGCGACCTCGATGTGGTGGTGGTCGATGCCGGCGACCCCTGGGGCGGCGGTCGGCTGCCGCCGTTGGGCCGGCTGCGCGAGCCGGTGGCCGCCCTCGGTCGCGCCGATGCCGTCATTATCACCAAGGTGCCGTCCGACTGGCGGCCGGTGGTGGCCCAAATCGAGGCGGAGGTGGATCGCGTCGCTCCAGCGCTCCAGGTCTTCGTCTCAAAGCTGCGGCCGAGCCGGGTGCGGCGCCCGGATGGCGAGTGGCGCGAACCCGGCGAGCTGCAGGGCCGGAAGGTCTTCGCCTTTGCCGGGGTGGGTCGCCCCGGAGGATTTGCGGACAGCTTGAGCGAGGTTGGCGCCGAGGTGGTCGGCACCCGCTGGTTCCCGGATCACCACGCCTACAGCGACCGCGATCTGGCCGAGGTGCTGGTGGCCGCCCAGGCGGCGGACGCCATCCCGGTGACCACCGCCAAGGACGCGGTCAAGCTCCCCGGGGATGCCGCGGTGTGGGTGCTGGAGGTCGAGATGGAGCCGGTTGAGGGCAGCTGGAAGGGGCTGTGGCGGCTGTTGCCGGGGGTGTCGGCGTGAGCAAGGATCGCTCGGCCATCCGTAACCAGGTGGAGTTTGGGGCCTACCGGGTGGCGCGGGGTCTCACCCGGGTCCTGTCGCCGGCCGGTCTGGCGCGGGTGGGCGATCTCCTCGGCAACCTCTACGCCATGACCGGCGGACGGCGGCGCGAAATTATCGACTTCAATCTTGCCCTGGCGTTCCCGGAGAAGACCGCCCCCGAACGACGGCAGCTGGCGCGGGCCGTGACCCGGCACTTCGCGCGTTCGGCCCTCGACGCCATCAGGATCCAGGGGCTCGAACCGGATGAGTTGTTGGCGACGGTCGAAATCAGCGGCTGGGACAACGTGGAACGCGCCCTCGCCCGTGGGCGCGGGGTCTTTTTTCTCACCGCCCACATCGGGTCGTGGGAGGTGGCGGCCCTGGTCACCGGTCTCCGTCTGGATGCCGGGTTGGCGGTCGTCAACCGACCGCTCGACAACCCGCTCCTGGAAATCGAACTCGACCGGCTTCGCAGGCTTTACGGCAACCACGTCTTCGGCAAGCGCAACATGCTGCGCGAGATGTTGACCCAACTCAAGAAAGGCGGCGGCGTAGGCATCCTCATCGACCAGAGGGTCCACCCCGACCAGGGCGTGGAGGTGCCGTTCTTCGGCCACCCCGCCTGGACCCACCCCGTCCTCGCCCGGATGGCGGTCAAAACCGGCGCCGCGGTGGTGCCCACCTTCGCCTTGCGCGAGCGGCCGGGCTTTTACAGCCTGCGCTACGACGAGCCGTTGGTGGTCGACTCACTCTCCGAGGACGAGCGCGGGGATGTGCCGCTGACGACGCGCTACATGAAGATCCTCGAGGACGCGATCCGCGAGCGCCCCGAACAGTGGCTGTGGTACCACGACCGCTGGAAACAGCTGCGGCTGGCGAACGACGCCCGCGTGATGCGACCTGCAACGGCCAAGGACGCTATAATAGCTTCTGGCCACAGTGGCTCGTCACCTTCCTCGCGGCAGCTCGTGTCCACCCTCCGGCTGGGCAGCCGCGGGATCACGAGAGATCGGACGCGGATTTGGCGACTCGTTCATGATCTTCCACAGCCGTTGTGCAAGGAATCGGTGGCCCGCCGCGTTGACGTGGTCATCCAGCCGAAACCATTGATCCGGAGCGAGTTCTGATGCGAGATCGACAATCTGCATGGTGCGGAGAGACGCCGGAAGTTCGTCGTGGTGGTCGACGAAGTCGGCCAACGCGGTTGTGAATAACCCGGGATAACGGTTGTACGCGTTGAGCTCGAACACGATGATCTTCAAGTTTGTCAGATCGGCCTGCGAAGCCAGCATGACGTGAACGAACAACTCGACCTGGCGCTTCAACGCCGCCGGGTCGCCAGGATCTGGAGTGGATTCCGGAGCGCTTCCGCGGTCGCCGTGGCCGAGCCGTGCGCCGAAAACGGCGAGCGTATAGCGACCGGGAAGATACCGCTTTTCCCGTTCGTAGCTCACCACCGCGTTGCGGTAACCGGTTTCGGTCTGGGTCGCGAAATCCGGGCCCTCCCGTTCGAAGGCGACGTTTTCAAAGTAGTCGTTGTTGCAAAACTGGATGATGAGGTGGGTGGCCTGGGAGAGGTCCACCGACCGCAGCAGCCGCAGCTGGCGGGCGGTGCCGTAGGAGGCGATCGCGGTGTTGAGAACCCGGAGACCCGACAGGTGTTCGAGCACCGAAGCAAAGGTCTCGCCTTGCTCGACTCCCCAACCCTGGGCGAAGCTGTCACCGATCACCACGATTTGCGGGCCTTCGAGAGACTGTGAGTCGTCGCGAACCCCGAGCCGGTTGACATCGTAGGAGGTTTCGAACTCGGTATTTCGAAACCGAAATCGACCGGGTCGCAACGTGTACCCGAGATCCGGGTTCCAGATGCCGCCGCGGCCTCGAACTGGATCATGTTGCGATCCAGCATGTAGAGCTCGCGGGCGATTTCTCTGAGTGCGGGCGGCGAAGAAATCGCCGGCACGTGCCGCAGGGCCACCAGAAAGCCCTCTATCACAAGCGTAGTCACGCTCAGCGCAAGGGCGAAGGACACGGTTCGGAAGATCCACTTGCGGGATCGTCGTGTTGACATGTTCCTACTCGGTCGAATCCCGTTCGAGCGGGTGCGTCAGACAGTGCGGACCACCGCGGGCGCGCGAGATCTCGTGGCTTTCGAGCAGCAGGCAGACCCGGCCGGGGTCGTCGAGATCGACCTCCTCACGGCCCCAGCAGCACGTCCTCGGCGCTGATGACCCGGAAGCCGCGTCGGTCGAGTTCCTCGGCAGTGGCGACGTTGCGGTCGTAGAGAACCACCACGCCGGGCGCCAGCGCGAAAGCATTGGCGCCGTCGGTCCACTGTTCGCGCTGTTGGGCCACCGGGTCGGTGCCGCCGCACGGTACGGGCTCGAGGTCGAGGCCGCGCGCGGCCAGCGCCTCCAGCAGACCCCCGCGGTGATGTGGCAGGAGATCCGACGACCGGAGGTCGACCTCCGAAGTGTGGGCGAGCTGCGGTCCGCTGCCGCAGATCACCGGTTCGAAGACCAGCGCCGCGTTGCGATCAAGCGGCGTGAAGACGGTGTCGAGGTGCATGTAGGCACGGCGGGAGGGCACGCGAACCACCTCGAGCCAGCGGGGACCATTGTCCAGGGCCGCCAACGCCGAGGCCAGCATCTCGACCGCCACCGCGTTGGTGCGTTCCGAGACGCCGACGGCCACAATATCGTGGGAGAGCACCAGCACGTCGCCCCCCTCCAGCCGCGGACGATAGGGTCCGAGCAGGTTGTCGCTCGAGCCGGCCTCGCGCAGCGGATCGAGGATCACCGGTGCGTCCGCCAGATCGGGGTGAAAACGGAAGGTGCACCGCGTCAGCACGCCCTCGCGCCAGCGCGCGGCGGTGGCCATCGCGCTGAAGACCACACCGTCGCCGAGAACAACCTGGGGGTCGCGCTGGAAGCACCAGTTGGGCAGCGGCGCCAACTGGAAGAGATCTCCCACCTCGATGCCCCGTGGCGCCTCGGGCGCCAGCACCCCTCCGACGGCCGCCGCCACCAACTCTTCGGCCGTCTGCGGTGGACCGGCCGCTCGCAGCTCGTATGGCATCTCGGGGCGGAGCATCGCCCACAACCACGCCCGCGCCTCGTCGCCGGCCAGCGCCTCGTTCAGCACGTCGTTGGCCTCGACCACCTCGATGCCCAACAGCTGCAGGAGGCGCCGGAAACGCCGGTGCTCGTCGCGCGCGCGGTCGCCGAAGAGGATGTCGTCGAACAGCAACTCCTCCATCATCGGCGGCACCATGCGGTCCACCTCCGGCCCCGGCTCGTGCACCAGCACCCGCCGCAGCCGCCCGATCTCCGATGTCACGTGGACCATCGCAACCTCCAGCCGCACGACATCATAGCGGTGAACGTCGTCATCTTGCGAGCACGAAATAAGTTGTGGGTCAGCTCGCCGTTGGCTACTCTGAACGCGTGTCAGGCTTTGATGAGGACACCAGGACGATGAACCCGGCACGTGGACACAACGGTGACGCGCCGCCCACGGTGCAGAATCTCCGGCCCGGGGACACTCTCGGCGGTCGCTTTCTGATCAAGGAATACCTCGGCTTCGGCGGCTCCGGCGCCGTTTACTCCGCTCTCGACACCCGGGTCGGCCAGCGGGTCGCCGTCAAGGTTCTGCGTCCGGAGCTTGCCGGCGATCTCAACCACGAACGGCTGCGGCGCGAGGTGCGCGCGGCGCGGCCCGGACACCCCAACGTGGTCAACATCTTCGATCTCCACACCAACAACGGATATTTCTTTCTCAGCATGGAGCTGGTCATCGGTTGCAGCCTTCGTGAAACGCTGGTCCGGAAGGGCACCCTGGCGGTTGTGGAGGTGGTGTCGATCGGCACGCAGACTGCGGCTGCGCTCGTCCACCTCCATGGCAACGGACTGGTCCATCGTGACATCAAACCGGGCAATCTCCTGATTGCCGACGACGGCACCGTCAAGCTCTGCGATATGGGTCTCGCGCGGCCAATGGCAAGGGGCACGACCGTCACCGAGACGGCGATGGTCGTGGGCACCCCGGCCTACATGGCGCCTGAGCAGGCCACCGCTGGAGAGCTGACAGCCGCGTCCGATATCTACGCCCTCGGCCTCACCCTCTTCCGCAGCCTGACCGGGGTGGTGCCTCTCGAAGGCGACACGGCGGTGGAGACTCTGATGCTGCGGCAGAAGGCCCGCCCGCCGCGTCTCGGACGTCAGATCGCCGATTGTCCGCGGTGGCTCGACCGGCTCCTGTGTTGGATGCTCGAGCCGAACCCCGGGGATCGTCCAACCGCGGGCCAGGTAGTGCAGGCGTTATCGAGCGGCCGCGTCTCCCGACACCTGAGCCGGCGCGTCCTGAAAAGGACGGTGATGACGACACTGGTTCTGGCCGCGGTGGTTGGCGCTGCACTGGTCGTCAGAGAGCGCCTGGCCGCCACCGCCCTCGATCCGAAGGCGGGGCTGATGTTCAGGGTCGAGCCCTTCGAAAACGGTTCGGAGATCGAGATCCTCGACGACCGCGGCAACGTGCTCCACCGGATGGTCCTGGGCCGCCAGTGGGACCCGGTTGTTGTCGGTCGGACCGCACGGCGGGTGGTCGCTTTTGGGGACCTCAACGGTGACGGCTTCGAGGATGCGGTGATCGCGCGCCAGGACCAACAGGAAGCGAACCCGCTGGAGGTCTTCCTGCGCCGCGACGACGGATCGCTCGCGGCGGCGCTCACCTACCCGCCCACGTCGGGGTTTTCATACGAGGGCCACGATTTCGAAGACTTCCAACCGATCGATGTCCACTGCGCCGACGTCGATGGCGACGGCCGCGCCGAAATCGTACTCGTCGAACACAGCACTGCGTATTACCCCGCCACGGTCCGCGTTCTCGACTGGAAGAACGAAACGCTCTTTCGGCTCTGGCACCCGGGCCAGCTCACCTCGGCCCAGACCGCGGATCGCGACCGCGACGGCAGTCCCGAACTCTACATCGGCGGCACCTGCAACTTCTTGACTCCGCCGGAGAGCAACACCTCGAAGCCGGTGTTCATCGCAGTCGAAGGCGATTGGCGCCGACACGGACAGGTCGTCGACCTCTTCGCCCCGGAACGGCGGCTGCCGGAGTCCTCACCCCCTGGTGTACGGATCATGTATGCGGCGTGGGAGCGCGTCGTCGGGCCCCGGTACCGGGATTCCTGGCAGGTCGCCGTGGTCGCTACCGGGCCAGCCAACAACCCCGCCATGTTCCTGTCGGTCGTGGCGAGCGACGCCAATCCGGCCAATCTTGGCCTCAGTTCGCGTAAGAGACCCGCACTTGCGCCACGTTCAATTCGACCGCCAGAACTCCACATCTCCGACGCCCAATGGGAGCCCCTGATCATCAACATCCTCGGCATCGACCCCACCTCCCCCGAGATAAATTCGAAATCCTCCCTCTCTCCTCCCGGTATACTTCCCCAGGAGGCCCCATGTTCCCACTCGACACCTTTGACCATCCCTTGACCGGGCGGTATGCGTCGCCGGAGATGCAGCGGCTGTTTTCCACCGGCCACCGCTATATGACCTGGCGGCGGATGTGGCTGGCGTTGGCCGAGGCGGAGTGCGAGCTCGGGCTCGACATCCCGGCCGAGGCCATCGGGCAGATGCGCACCAACCTGGAAATGACCGAGGACGATCTGGTTCGGGTGGCCGGGTATGAGAAGCGCACCCGGCATGACGTGATGGCGCACCTCGAGGCCTTTGCCGACCGCGCGCCGGCGGCGCGGCCGATCCTCCACCTGGGGGCGACATCGGCCTTCGTCGGAGACAACGCAGAGCTCGTGATTACTCGCGACGCACTGGATCTCGTGATTGTGCGGGTGTTGGCGGTGATCGACGCGCTGGCGATATTCGCCGAGAAATGGGCCGATGAACCGACGCTGGGGATGACCCATTTCCAACCGGCCCAGCCGACCACTGTGGGCAAGCGAGCGACCCTGTGGCTTCAGGACTTACTCCTCGACCTCGAAAGACTGCGTTTCGAACGCGAACGGCTCAAGCTGCGCGGCGCCAAGGGCACCACTGGCACCCAGGCCACCTTTCTCGAGCTCTTCGACGGCGACCACGCAAAGGTTCGCGAACTCGACCGTCTGGTGGCGGAGAAGTTGGGTTTCGATACCACCTATGCGGTCACCGGCCAGACCTACCCACGCAAGGTCGACGCCTTCGTGCTCGACGCCCTGTCGGGGGTCGGCTCAGTCCTCGCCAAGCTCGCGACCGATATCCGCCTGCTGGCGCGGCTCAAGGAGGTCCGCGAACCGCTGGCCGAAGGCCAGGTGGGGTCGTCGGCCATGCCGTACAAAGCCAACCCGATGCGGTCGGAGCGGGTGACCGCCCTGGCCC
>CAVQQV010000051.1:0-118806 GCA_963714885.1 Candidatus Sulfomarinibacteraceae bacterium
AGCAGGGTGCCGCCGAGGGCCAGGTACTTCGGCGCGAGCAGGTCGGCGAGCACCTCGGCCACCCGTTCCGCGGTGGGTGACGGCGTGCCGATGGTTGGGTGGTCGTTGAGGGAGGTGCCGTCGATGGCGTTGACCGCGTCGGCCAGAATCTCGTGCACGGCGTGAAAGTCGATGGCGTAGTGTTCGGAGTTGAGGTGTTCGACACCCACCCTGATCGCCACCTCCCAGCGGTGATGGTGGGGTGATTCCTGTTTCCCCTTGTAGCTCGAGAGCGCGTGACGAGCCTCGAATGCTGCTCGGGAGTGGATGACCCAGCGGCTCATGGCGACATCGCCTTCACGACCACCGCGGGCTCAGCGACGGGTTTTTGCCTGGGCCGCAGCACCAGCTTTTCGCGGATCGCCCTGGCCCTGGCCGCTTCGGCCTCATCCAGGCCAAGCCCCACCAGGAGTTTTTTCACCGATGCCGTGGGCCCCGCCTCCTGGCGGGCGTTGATCTCGACTCGAAGACTGCCGTCGTCGAGCAACTGCCAGCTCTGCACGGCTGCGCGAAGTTCGTCCTCGAGCCGGTCGGGAGAAGCAGGCCAACCATTCCCGTTGACCGGGGGTGCGATGCGGTACGAGATCGCGTCGAGCAACCGTCCGAGCGACGGCGCGCCAGGCAGCAGGGGCCGTGCGTCGAGGATCTCGACGCCGTCCGGCAGCAGCGAGTTGACGCGTTCGCGCTGGGCGTCGGTGATGGGCGCCGTACAGTCGACGTCGAAGATCTCGGCCGCGCCCTCATGTCCGAGGGCCAGCGCCGGGCCCATGGAGAGTCGGATGTGAGGGTTGAAACCCTCGGTGTAGTGCACCGGCAGAGCGGCTGCCCGCAACACCCGTTCGAAGGCATCCATGATCTGTCGGTGCGAGAGAAACCTGGCGTCTCCGGTCTTTGAAAAAGTGAACCGGTAGCGTCGATGGACCGGCGCCTGCGGCCGCTCCCGGCGGGCCGCGGGCAGCCGGGGCTCGGGCCGCAGGCGGTAGGCCGCGACCTTGGGGCGCTCGGCTTCGGGCAGTGGTTCGCCGAGCACCGGCAGAGACGACGGCGCGAGCTGGGTGTCGGCGCCGTCTCCGGGAATGCCGCAGTGGTAGCAGTGGCCCCACTTGCAGTCTTCGGTCTCTGCCTCGTGCAGTGCGCGGCGCCACTCGGCCTTGAGAAATCCCTTTCTCAACCCGGCGTCGATCAGGTCCCAGGGGAGCGTGTCTGAAAGCTCGCGACCGTCCAGTTCCCCTTGGACGTCGATCCCGCAGTCGTTGAGAGCCTGCCGCCAGGCCCCCAGATCGAGGTGGTCGGACCACCCGTCGAACACCGAACCCAGGTCATGCGCCCGTTCGATGGCGGCGGCGAGATTGCGGCTGCCGCGGGACAGCAGTGATTCGAGCGCCGACTCCTCAGGGTCCGACCAGGTGAGTTTGACGCCGCGGATGCGTTTGAAACGGTGTTTGAGCAAATCGATGCGACGGTGGAGCTCGTTGACGCCGGCGAAGGGCTGCCACTGGAAGGGCGTCCAGGCCTTGGGAATGAAACACCCTACCGATACCTTCACCTGGACCTTGCGACCGCCGGTGACGCGGCGGCCGGCGGCGGTGATGTCCTCCGCCAGGCGGGCCAGCTCCTCGAGATCGTCGTCGGTCTCGGTGGGGAGCCCGATCATGGCGTAGACCTTGATCAGCTGCCAGCCCTTGGAGAATGCGGACTCGGCGGCTCGCACCATGTCGGCGTTGGTGAAGGTCTTGTTGATGACGCGCCGGAGGCGATCCGAACCGGTCTCCGGGGCAAAGGTGAATCCCGACTTGCGGACCCGCGACACGGCTTCCGCCAACCCGACCGAGAAGGAGTCGGCGCGCAGCGACGGCAGACTGATGGAGACCCGCTGGTTCTGCAGCCTCTCGGCGAGGTTGTAGACCAGAGGCTCGACCTGAGAGTAGTCGGCGGTGGAGAGGCTCAACAGGCCGACCTCGCCGAACCCGGTTTCGCCGATCTGACGTTCGATGCGGTCGGCGACGACCTCGGGGTCGTGTTCGCGCACCGGCCGGTACCAGTATCCGGCCTGGCAGAACCGGCAGCCCTGGGTGCAGCCGCGCATGATCTCCATCCCGAGCCGGTCTTGAATGACATCGGCAAACGGCACGATCACAGACTCGGGTTGATCCGCCGGGTCGAGTTTGTCGACCCAGACCCGTTTGACGGGAAATACTGCGCTCTCGTTCGTGGTCTCCCACCGAGCGGGCTCGTCATCGGACGCGGCGTGCCAGGTGTAGAAAAGGGGTACGTAAACGCCGGGGACAGCCGCAAGGCGTTCCAGGGTCAGGGCCCTGGCGGCGCCGCTGGCGCGTCCGTCGCGGATGACATCGAGGATCTGGTCGAGGGCGGCTTCACCGTCGCCGATCAGGATGGCGTCAAAGAAGTCCGCCACCGGCTCGGGATTGGCCGTGCACGGCCCTCCTCCGAGCACGATGGGATCACCGTCTGTGCGATCCGCGGCCCGGCGCGGAATCCCGGCGAGATCGAGCATATAGGGGATGTTGATGTAGTTGAGCTCGGACTGCAGGGAGATGCCGACGGCGTCGAACTCCGCCACGGACCGATAGCTTTCGAGAGTGAAAAGCGGCAGGCCTGATTCTCGAAGCGCCTGTGCCATATCCGGCATGGGTGCAAAGGTGCGTTCAGCGAGCGCATCCGGACGGCGGTTGATGAGGTGGTAGAGGATGCGCGTGCCCTGGTGCGACATGCCGATCTCGTAAGCGTCGGGAAATGCGAGGGCGACCCGCACATCCGTTGTCACCCAGGGTTTTCTGATGAGATTTCGCTCGATTCCGAGATACCGCGTCGGTTTCTGGACTCGAGGCAGGATATCGTCAAGCGCCGTGCGAATTCTGTCCGGCGAGAGATGGCTCATGAATACACTCCAACTGCAGCACTCAAAAGGGGGAATGTATACGAGTTCTCAGTTATTTCCAACTCTGATTCCGATTCGCCGCCTCTGGGTGGTGAATCGGAATGAGATAGAGACTTCATGTACACTCCTCGGCCATGAAGGTCGTTTTCTTTGGAACCCCTGACTTTGCCGTACCGACCTTGGAACGGCTGCTTGAAAGCTCCCATGAAGTGGTGCTGGTGGTGTCCCGCCCCGACAAGGAGGTGGGCCGGCACCAGGTTCTGATGCCTCCCCCGGTCGTGACGGTCGCTCTCGATCGAGGCATCGAGGTCGTTCAACCTGCCAATCTCAAGGGAGGGGAGATAGCCGAGGCGCTGGCCGGTTGCGGCGCCGATGCCGCGGTGGTTGTGGCCTTCGGCAAATTGATCCCCGAAAGCCTCCTTGGGATTCCGAGCCACGGTTTCATCAACCTCCACCCGAGTTTGCTGCCGCGTCATCGCGGGCCGTCGCCGATCCAGTGGGCCCTGGTGTGCGGCGACCGGGTGACCGGTGTCACGACCATGCAGCTGGACGAGGGCATGGACACCGGCCCTATCCTCCTTCAGGAGAGGGTCGATATCGACGACCGGGAAACCGCGGAACTTTTAGCGCCACGTCTCGCAGAAATCGGGGCCGGGTTGGTGATCAAGACCCTTGACGGGCTCGAGGACGGGTCCGTGACGGCGCGACCGCAGCCGGCCGACGGTGTCAACACCTCACCCATGCTGCGGCGGAACTTCGCCAAGGTCGACTGGTCGATGCCGGCACGGCAGCTGATCAACCGCTTACGGGGCTTCACGCCGTGGCCGGGCCTCTACACCAAATTCCGTGGCGGCCGCCTCAAGATCTTCGGTCTCGAGGAGGTCAGGCCCTCGCCACCGGGCAACGAGCCACCGGGCACGGTGATCACGGCGACGCCCGAGGGCATCGTCGTGCGGGCGGGCAAGGCGACTGCGGTGAGAATCACCGAGGTGCAGCGGGAGGGCCGGCGGCGCATGCCGGTGGATGCCTTCCTGATCGGCGAACGGGTGTCACGGGGTGAATCTCTCGGCTGACCGCCTGACGGCGGCTCACCTTCTTCTCCGCGTCGAGCGGGGCGCATTTTCGTCCCGTGTGTTGACGGGCGAGACGCCCACGGCAGCTCGGGTCCGGGTGCTCGAGGTCCTGCGGTGGCTGCGCGCCCTCGACGCCGTGCTGCAGCCCCTGTGCAGACGCCCGATGGCCAATCTCGATCCCGAGGTGCGGGTCGTGCTCCGACTCGGGTTGGCCGAGACCATGCGTCTGGGCGTGCCGCCGGCCCTGGCAACCGATGCCTCGGTGCGGCTGGTCAGGCGGCTCGGGTGTTCTTCGGCCTCAGGCATGGTCAACGCGGTCCTCAGAAAGGCGGTCCAGCAGTGGCCCGGAACACTCGAACGGTCATCCGTCGATGTCGCATTCTCCCATCCGGGGTGGATCTACGATCGCTGGCTGAGGAACTTCGGAGAAGATGAGGCCGCGACGAGCATGGCGTCGGCTCAGGAGCGAGCCACGACCTGGGTGTGGTTTCTGGACGAGTCTGCTCGGGAACGGCTCGTAGGCTGAAGGCGTGGTGCTCTCCAAACACCCGTGGTGCCCCGGCGCCTGGTCGGCCCCGGATGCCCCGGGGCGATTGGTTCAGGAGGTCATTGCGGGCACCGCCTACGCGCAGGACCCGAGCTCGCAGCTGGTGGCGCGAACGGCCGTTGGATTGGCGGGCGACGGAGGATCGTTTGTCGATCTGTGTGCGGCCCCCGGGGGCAAGACCGCCCTCCTGATGCAGCTGGGCTCCTGGCGCCGCGCAGTCGCTGCCGATCTCCACCCGACCCGGGCGCGGCTGGTGCGGAGGCTGCTCCGACACGCGGACGAGGTGTCGGTGGTCGTTGCGGATGCAACGTGTCCGCCGTTCGAACCCGGCGCCTGGGACCTGGTGCTGCTGGATGCCCCCTGCACGGGCACCGGTACGTTTCGCCGCCACCCCGAGCTCAAGTGGAAGCTGCAACCGTCGTCGGTGAGCGAGATGGCGGTGCTGCAACGCAGGCTCCTCCAGCCGGCCCTCGATCTCGTGGCACCCGGTGGGGTGTTGATGTACGCGACCTGTTCGGTGGAGCCGGAGGAGAACGAGGGCGTCGTGGCGGAGCTTGCGAGAGGTTTCGAGGTCGTCGATCTGGCGAGCCGTGATTCCCGAAAACGCGCCGTGGCGCCCGACCGCGGCAGGGGGAGCGCGGATCCTGCCGAACCCGGATGGCGATGGGTTTACGATGCATGCGTTCGGAGGGTGGGGTGAGGTGAGAGCGTTGTTGCCGGGCACGTCCTTCTGAACGTCGTTTCCGGGACCGCCTTTCTGATCGGCATTCCCGGGAGGAGCCACCTTTCGCATTGATTGCCCGAAGCGGTCTGCCGACGAGAAAGCGTGCGGGCCAAACAATGCGGAAGACGGCACTTCCGCGGGAGGGCCACCTTCAACATTGTTGGCCCGTTTCTGCTTGCCGACGTGGATGTTCGTGCACCCAACAATATTGAAAATGGCACCTCCGCCGCACGCGGGCACCTCCGCCGCACGTGGTTCCACCCACCTGCACGTGCGCCGGGACGGCTGCCCCACAACATCCGGAATCCACTCACCTGAGCACTCGTGCGTTTGTTGTCGGCAAGTGGAAATTCAAAATTCAAAACTCAAAATTCAAAATTGAAAATTCGAAAATTTTCAATTCTGTTCCAGCTTCGCTTCGATCTCTTCCCACTCGACCATCAGGCCTGCGAGCTCGGTGTTGAGTCTCTCGCGTTCGGCCTGCAGAGTCCGAATCCTGCCAGATTCGGTGTTCTCGTAGAACCCAGGCTCGCAAAAGGCGGCGTCGATCTCCGCCACCCGGCCCTCTGCTTTTTCGATGGCTGCCGTCACGACGTCGCGGCGGAGTTCGAGGCTCTTGCGTTGGCGGGTGTCGCCTGGGGGTTTTGAGGGAGGCGCCGCCTGAGGTCGAGCGGTCGCCGCCTTCTTCTGCCGCTTGGCGCGGAGTACGGCGGCATCTGCGTCGAGGTGGTCGTCGCCGCAGCTTTCCAGGTACTCGTCATAGGAGCCGGCGTAGTCGGTAATTCCGTGCTCGGTGATCTCGAAGACCCGGGTCGCGAGTTGGGAGACGAACCACCGGTCGTGGGACACGAAAATGAGGGTGCCGTCGTAGGCGTTGAGACCGGCCACCAGCGCTTCGATGGCCTCGAGATCGAGGTGGTTGGTGGGCTCGTCGAGCACGAGCACGTTCGGCTGTTCGACCGAGAGGCGGGCGAAGATCAACCGGGCCGCCTCGCCGCCCGACAGGCTGGCGAGCTTCTTCTCCACCTGGTCGCCCGAGAACAGCACCTGAGCGAGGCGATTGCGAACCGCGCCGGTGCTCTCGCCGATGCAGGCCGCGGACAGCCAACTCTCGACCGTGGCGTCGCGGCTGGTGAGGGACTGGCGGTGGTCCTGAGCGAAGTAGCCGGTTCGCGCCTCGTGGCCCCAACGCATCTTGCCGGCGTCCGCTTCGAGCTCACCGATCGCGATCTTGAGCAGCGTCGACTTGCCGATTCCGTTGGGACCGATAATGGCGACCCGGTCGCCTCTCCGCACGTTGATGTGAACGTTGTCGAGCACTACCTTGTCGCCGTAGGCCTTGCGCAACCCCTCGATCTTGAGCACTTCCTTGCCGCTGGGCCGGATCTGGCTGAATCTGAACAGCGGGTAGCGTCTGGAGGATCTCGGCAGGGGCTCGATCAGAATCCGGTCGATCTGTTTGAGCTTGCTCTGCGCCTGACGCGCCTTGGTGGCCTTGGCCCGGAAGCGATCGGCGAATGCCCGGTGCTCGGCGATCTTCTTTTCCTGGCGCTCGATCTCGGTCTCCTTGCGGTCGCGCTCGTTCCTTTTGGCCTCGGTGAACGCTCCGTAGTTGCCGGTGTAAAGCGTCACCGTTTCGTAGTCGATGTCGAGAATGTTGGTACACACATTGTCGAGAAAACGGTGGTCGTGCGAGATCACCACCGCACAGCCGGAGTAGGAGGTGAGGAACCTCTCCATCCATCGGATCGACAGGATATCGAGGTGGTTTGTCGGTTCGTCAAGGAGCAGGCAGCCGGGGTCCGCGGCCAGGACCTGGGCGAGGAGGACGCGGAGCTTGAACCCGCCGGACAGTGTCGACAACGGCTGCCGGTGGACGGCGGTCGGAATACCGAGACCTTCGAGGATCTCGCCGGCGCGGGCCTCGAAGCCGTAGCCGTCGAGGCTGACGATGATGTCCTCCACCTCGGCGTAGCGTTCGCCGTCGAAATGATCGGCGGCGGCATCGAGGATCCGGTCCTTCTCGGCGAGGGCTGACCACAACTCGTGGTGGCCCATCATGGTGACATCCAATATCGATATTCCTTCGAACTGAAAATGATCCTGGGAGAGCGTCCCCAATCGGAGACGTTTGGGTACCGATACCGAGCCGGTGCTGGGCTCCTCCTTGCCGGTGAGAATCCTCAGGAGCGTGCTCTTTCCACAGCCGTTGGCTCCCACCAGACCGTACCGCCGCCCGGGGTTGAGCTGAAAGTTGGCCTGGCCGAAAAGAGTCTGGCTGCCGTAGGACTTGCTGAGGTCGGTCACCGTTATCATGGCGACGTAGGATAGCAAGAATGAATTCGGAATGAGGAATTAGGAATGAGGAATTTCGGATTTCGGATTTCGGATTTCGGATTTTCCACCCAACCCTCCCGCCGACACGAAACACCCGAGTGCTCAGGGTAGGTGGGACCGCGTGCGGCGGAGGTGCCACTTTTGACATTGTTTGACCCAAGTTGTTTCGGGTCGGTGAGATACCTGCGGGCAAACAATGTCAAGGGTGGCTCCTCTCGGGAAGCGTGTGCGGAAACGAGTCACCTGTGGCGGCGGAGCCAATGATCTCTTCAGCGGTCGACGTTCCGAGGTTATGATCTCGGTGGCGAATACATACCAAGGGGGTCAGTCCATGAGGCACGCACGGCTCGTTCTTCTGCTTGTTTGTCATTCTGGGCGCTGCGCCGGCCTTTGCGACCGATTCGGAGGCCATCCCGGTGTGTGGGCGACCGACCCTGAGGGTGGTGGCGGACCGGCGCACGTCGAGATCTACGCCAACGGAGATCAGTACGACGGTAAGATCATCTGGCTCGAAGAGCCTCTGTACACCGCCGAGGATGCGGGCGAGACGGCGGGGGTCCCGAAGGAGGACCACAACAATCCGGATCCCGCCCTTCGTGCGCGGCCGATCGTCGGTCTGGTGATCATGAAAGGCTTTGTCTTTGACGGCAAAGACACCTGGCAAAAGGGCACCATCTACGACCCGGACAACGGCAAGACCTACAAGTGCAAGGTCCGTTTCGGCGACAACGGTGAACTCAAGGTGCGGGGTTTCATCGGGTTTTCGATGCTCGGCCGGACCGAAATGTGGACCAGGGTCGACTGACGGACCGTGATCGCGGGCCCCGGGGCCCGGATGGTTGGACCCCAGAGTGGGTCGGGAGGTGGCGATAGTGGGAACGATCTCGTTGCAACGGATCCTGCTCGCTGATGATGAGCCGGACATCCTCGAGATCTCCCGGATCGCTCTGGAAACCGTGGGTGGGTATGAGGTCGCCGTCTGTGAGTCAGGCTCGGAGTTCCTGAAGCTGCTGCCCGGATTCCAACCCGATCTCGTGATCATCGACGCGCTGATGCCGGATATGAGCGGGCTCGAGGTCCTCGCCGAAATGCGACGCATGGAGGGTTTCGATGACGTTCCGGCGGTGTTTCTCACCGGGCTCGTTCTGGAGCGTGACCTTCGCGAACTGCGGGCCTCGGGCGCCGTCGACATCATCACCAAGCCCTTCGACCCGATGAAGCTGCCGCAGCGAATCGAACGCATCTGGGAGGCGATCGATGGCGAATGACGGCGATTCCCGTTCGCCTGCCGAGCGGCTCGAGATGGGCCTCGCAAAGCTCCGCGAAGGCTTTGCCGATCGGCTTCCGGAGCGGATCGGGGTCCTGACCGGGTGGTGGGAGCAGGCGCGGAAAGGCGGGTGGTCGCACGACGACCTGCGAGCGCTGCGTCGGTCGGCACACGGCCTCATGGGCACGGCGGGCAGCCTGGGCTTTACCGCGGTCGCCGAAGTTGCACATCAACTCGAACGCCGGTTTGTGGACATCCTCGAACACAACGCGCCGCCGACCCGGGACGACGCTGCCCAGGTGTCGTTGCTGATCAGCCAGCTCTCAGACGCGTCGGTCGCCGACGAAGAACGTGGTCCCGGCGCCCTGATTCGAGACTTCGAAAGGGTCGGTCGGACGACGGTCTTCGAACCGCGCAACCTGATCGTCATCGTCGAGATCGAAGGCGAGTTTGCGCGGGAGCTGGCAGTGCAGCTCGGTCATTTCGGTTTCGAACTGCAGATGTACGAACGGATGGAGGAGTTGGCGTCGGTTGCGGGAGGCCGTCGTCCGGCAGCGGTCATCCTCGATCTTTCCGCACCGGTCGGGGAAAAGGTCGGTGCGAAGGCGGCCGCCAGAGTCAGGGAGGTCTTCAGACCCGAAGTGCCGATCGTGATCGTCTCCAACCGGTCCGATGTCGAATCGCGTCTCGAGGCCGTTCGGGCCGGGTGCAGCGGTTACTTTGTCAAACCGGTGGATTTCTCGGAGATCGTGACCACCCTCGACCGGATCACCCGCAGCGAACCCGAGGCCTACAGAATCCTGATCGTCGATGACGAAGCAGAGGCCGCCGCCTATCATGCGACCAGTCTTGAAGCGGCGGGGATGTTGACCGTAGCGGTGAACGACCCGCTCGAGGTCATGGCTCAGCTGGTCGAGTTTCACCCCGACGTTATTCTGGTGGACGTGTACATGCCGGGTTGCAGCGGTATGGAGTTGGCGGCGGTCATCCGGCAGGAGGAGGCCTTCGTCGGGATTCCCATCGTATTCCTGTCTCAAGAGACCGACCGTATGAAGCAGATTGCCGCTCTCGGAGAGGGCGGGGACGATTTCTTCCCCAAACCGGTTCCTCCCGACCAGTTGGTGGCCGCGGTGACGGCGCGGGCGCAAAGGGGACGAACGCTGCGCCATTTCATGGAACGAGACGGTCTGACGGGTCTCTCGACCCACAGCCGGATCGTCGAGCAGCTGGAATCGGCGATTCGCAGGGCCGACCGCCACGGCGACAAGCTCGCCGTTGCGATGCTCGATATCGACGGATTCAAGACCATCAACGACACCTACGGGCATCTGGTCGGAGATCAGGTATTGAAGGCCTTCGGGTATTTGTTGCGGCAACGGCTCAGGCTCAGCGACTCGATCGGCCGCTTTGGCGGCGACGAGTACCTTGTCGTCCTTCCCGAAACCGATGCCGAAGCCGCTCAGCACGCGATGGACGACATCCGGCACAATTTTGCTGCGGTCGAGCACGACACCGGTCACACCAGTTTCACGGTCACGGTGAGCGGTGGCGTGGCAGATTTTCCCGATGCCGCAACCAGCCACCAGCTGATAGCCGCCGCCGACGGGGCCTTGTATCGTGCCAAGCGAGCGGGCCGAAACCGCGTGTTTCGAGCCGAAGGCGACAGCGAATGATGGGTGGACGGCGGGTGCCGCGTTTGGCGCTGTTGGTCGCCACCCTGACCATGTTCGTGGGCTGTGGTCGCGACGCGGTCGTGTCAGTGGAAGAGCCCGGTCCGCAAACCCGCCCGCCGGGGGTCATTACCCTCGGGTCAGTCTCCCTCAACCCGGCGGCCGAGCATGAAGTGTTCCGGCCTCTCGCCGATTACCTCGCGGCGCGGCTCGGTTCGGTCGGCATCGGCCGCGGTCGGGTGGTGGTCGTGGACTCGCTCAGCACGATGGTCAACGAGCTCGAAGCGGGCAGAGTGGATATCTACATCGACAGTCCGTTCCCGGTCGGCTTTGTCGTGCAGCACTCGGACACCAAGGTCCTCCTGCATCGATTCAAGCGCGGCGCCGAGGTGTATCGGAGCGTGTTGTTTGCCCGGGCGGATGGAGGCGTCGAGTCGTTGGCGGATCTCCGCGGCCGGGTGATCGCCTTCGGCGAACCATTTTCGACCTCGGGCTATCTGCTCCCCAAGGCCGCGCTGATTTCCAATGGATTCAGTTTGGTGAATTTTGCGGATCCGGCCGCAACCGTTCCCGACGACGAGATCGGGTACGTCTTTTCGAACGACGCGGAAAACACCATGGTCTGGGTTCTCAAGGGCAAGGTCACCGCAGGGGCGGTGAACGAGGACTATTACGAGGCCCTCGCGGGCAGCCGCATCGGTGAATTGAAGATCCTCTTCCGGTCAAAGGCGGTGCCGCGCAATATCGTGTGCGCGCGGGGGGATCTCGACCCCGAAGTCGTGCGGGCGGTGGTCGGCGTTCTCCTTGGGATGAACAAGGATGTTACGGGACGGGAGGTCCTCAGCTCATTCGAACAGACGTCCGGATTCGAGATCTTTCCGGAAGGGGGAGAGCAGGCTCTCTCCGGGGTTATCGAACTCCTGCCGTTCGTCGAGGAGGATCTGGGCCAGTGACCGGGAGGCCCTTCCTCCGGGTGTGGCCGGCGTGGGAGGTTTCGTGCGTCTCGGACTGAGGGGACGGTTCATCGCGGGCATGTCGGCGATCATGATCACCTTCGGTCTGGCCCTGACCGCTCTGACGGTCCGGATCCAGAACGACCGGCTGCGCCACGAACTGGAGGAAAGGGGAAAACTGCTGGGAACGGTGGTCGCAGCCAACGCGACGGATGCCCTCGCCCATCTCGAGGTCAGCGAGCTGCGGCAATTGATGGCCGAGGCTCGAAACCAGGAAAACGTCATTGACGCGGTGGTTTTCGATGACGAAGGGCGGGTCCTGACCGACGGTACGGTGGAGAACCCGCAGCCGCCACACCTTTGCCGCCGAGGCCATCCGCCGCCATCTGGATTCCTCCGAGGCGCTTCTGGTGGATTTTTCGGGCGACGTCATGACCGTCACCAAACCGGTGGTGCTCGGCGGCAGGAGGTCGGCGGGGTGAGTCTGCAGTACTCACTGACCGCCCTCGCCGAGGATCAGGCTGCTCTTCGCGCGAAGAACGACCGTGGTCGGGACGGTCTTTGCTCTGGCGGGTGTGCTGTTTGCCACCCTGCTTGCCGGGGCGGTGACCCGGCCGCTGAAGGAGGTCATCGCGGCCACCCGGGCGCTGTCGGCGGGAGAACGCGTCCCCCACCTCGAGGTGCGAACGGCCGACGAGGTGGGCGAGCTCGCCGAGGCGTTCAACATCATGACGCAACGACTTCGCGAGACCACGGTTTCGCGGGACGAACTGGACCTGATCCTCGAGAAAATGGGTGAGAGCCTGGTCGTGACCGCCGTCGACGGCAGTATCGTCCGGGTCAACAGGGCGACCTGCCGCCTTGTCCGGAGCGGCAGAGTCGGATCTGATCGGCCAGAACATCCGTCGACTGTTCCGGGCTCCCAGCGGTTATCCGTCACTCCTGCAGGTCGCGACCTCGGGAGAGTCGGTGCAGGGGCTCGAAACGGACCTCATGACCGCGTCCGGGGACTCGGTGCCGGTTATGGTGTCGGTTGCACCGCTCGCGGGATCGCCGGCGAAATCGAAGGGCTACGTGGTGCTCGCCGCCGATCTCAGCGAACGACTGCGGGTCGAGGAACAGAAGGACGAGTTCGTCACCATGGTCCACCACGAGGTCAGGGCGCCGTTGACAGCCGTGCGCGGCGCCATCGGTTTGCTCAGCGGCGGCGTGGCGGGAGAGCTCGGCGAGAGCGCTCGCGAGCTTGTCGATATCGCTTTTCGAAACAGTGAGCGGATGGAACGTCTGGTGGGCGACATCCTGGCCTCGCGCAAGTTGGATTCGGGCCACATGGACTTCCAACTCGAAGAGATTTCCCCGAGTGACCTGGTGAAGCAGGCGATCGAGGCGACGTCCGCCTACGCCGAGAAGTTCGATGTGGGTTTCGAGGTTGCAGGCGATCTCGGCGACGTCACGATCAGGGTCGATCCCGACCGGTTCATCCAGGTCATTACGAATGTCTTGTCGAACGCCGTGCGCTATTCATCGCCCGGCGACCTGGTACGGGTGGTCGCACGCCGCATCGACGCCCTGGTCAGGATTTCCGTCGAAGATCACGGACCGGGGATCGCCGAAGACTTCAGGGACCGGGTGTTCGAGAAGTTCGCTCGAGCCGACGACGGCTCGTGGCGCCACCGCAGCGGGACCGGGCTCGGCATGAGCATTTCGAAGGCGATCATGGAGGAGTTGGGAGGGGCGATTCACTTCGAAACCACCGCTGGCAAGGGCTCGACCTTTTTTATCGACGTCCCGGTGGCAGGTTGAAGGCCGGTTCGGCGCGCTTCAGCAGGACCACCGCCTGAAATGTGCTCGTGGGTCAATCCACCCGGAATCGTAGACAGCGCACCGGCGGTGGGCTATTTTCAGGATGGAGACGAATGGAGTTCTTTTGCGACTGATACACGGCGTCGGGCGAACAGGCCCACGTTCTGAAGTGACGGATGGCCGGGTGCGCCCGAGGCTGGCTCGCGGGCGCGGTCAGCGCTATTTTTTGCGTCGGAACTGATAGGAATCACCACCCATATGTCGATTACTGGCAACCTGGAAACGATGAGTCTGGCCGAGCTGCTCCAGTGGCTGGCCAACAACCGGCAGACCGGAACGCTGAACATCTCCAACGGCACCATCGAAAAACGTATCTACCTGAGAGAAGGGACCATCCTTTCATCGTCGAGCACGGACCCGAGGCGTTTGCTGGGGCATTTCCTGGTCAGTAAGGGCGTGATAACTGAGGAGGTTCTGGCGCAGGCGATGACCGTCCAGGAACAGCAAGGCAAGCTCCTCGGTGAGATTCTGATCGAGGGAGGGGCGGTCGACGAGCCCACGCTCGAGCGGATGCTCAGGCTCAACGCGGAAGAAAATATCTGCGATCTGTTCGCCTGGGAGGAAGGAAGCTTCGAGTTTCACGATGGTGAGCTGCCGGACCACGAGTTGGTGTCCCTGTCGGTCAACATCACCGGTCTGATCATGGAAGGCATGCGGCGGATCGACCACACGGAGGCCATGAAGGAAGTCATCCCCTCGACCCAGTGTGTTCCGGTAGCGGTCGCCTCACTGGTGGACGACGAGGAACTCGATCCGGGTTGGCTTGGTGTGCTCGAAGCGGTGGATGACGATCGCAGCATCGAGGATATCTGTTTCCACACCCACTCGAGCGAGTTTTTTGTCTGCCAGGTGTTGCACCGGAAGATCGTCGACGGCAAGTTGAAGATGGTGCGGCCCCGGATCATCGAGTCTGAACCGCAGATCGCGGTCGAAAAGGCCACCGGTACGAACGCGGCGCCGAAGGCCGAGGCCTTGATCGGCGAAGCCATGACCCAGCTCAAGGCCGAGGACTACGAATCAGCCGTACGTCACCTGCGCGCCGCCGCGAGCCTCGAACCCGACAACCGGGACCTCCGCCTCGTCATCGAACAGAAGGAGGCGGCGATTCGCAAGGCCATCGCCGAAGGCGGTGTGCGGCCAGATTGTGTGCCGGTACTGGAGAGCACGTTCGACGAGATGAAGGCTCTGAGGTTCTCGCCGGGTGAGGGTTTTATCCTGTCGCGGATCAACGGAAAGTCGGACATTCGATCCATGGCCAAGATCTCACCGCTCTCTGAGCTTGATGCTCTGCTGGTGTTCTGGAAACTGGCCAAAGAGAAACACATCAGTTTCGCGGGCGGCGCGTGACCGCCTCCGCGCATCAGTTTGCATCTCGCGGGAACGTGGAGATTGTGCGCTTGAAAAGCGCCGCGTTTCCGATGCCGTGGCAGAGTCGGCACGGGTGGGAGGTTGACGTGGGTCGGCTGATCAACCGCGACAAGCTCGCGCGGGCCAAGGACCAACGCGCGGTGCGCAAGCAACGGATCCTCGAGGAGGCCGGCTCGATCTTCATGCGCATGGCGTACTCGGAGGTGACCCTTGACACCATCGGCCAACGTGCCGATGTCGAGCGGGGAGTCGCGTCCATGTACTTCCACTCGAAGGAAGAACTCTTCTTGATCGTGTTCAAGGACTGTCTGGCGGAGTGGTACGACTTGCTGGAGCGGCAGCTCGAGGAGGCGGACGGGCCAGAAGACCGAGACGGCCTGGCCTCCTTTCTCGCTCACAGCGTGGCTGAACGGCCGGTTTTGACGAGGTATTTGAGCCTCCTTCCGGTGGTGCTGGACACCGACATCGAGGCCATGGAGGTCTTCCGCTTTCAGCGCTGGCGTTGTGAACGCATGGCGGTCGTCGGAGAGCGGTTGGAGAGGCACTTTGATGCCCTCGACGCAGGGGCGGGTTCCAGCCTGTTGTACCGGGTTCAGTTGGTGGCGGGCGGTCTGGAGATCGCCTCCAACCCGCGCGGCGCAGCCGCCTTCGACCGCAACGACCCCGATTTTGCGGGGCTGTGGGTCGACATGGAGGGCGAGCTCGCCGAGATGATCAAGGGGTTTCTCACGTCCTAACGTGCAGACGTTCGGTTCATCCGTAATCCGGTGAGACGGGTGCTGACGCTCTGTTGGTGGGCTGAAGCCCACCCTGCGAAACCACCCGGTAGATGGGTCCGAAGTAGGGTGGGCCTTGGCCCACCTTCAGTATCGCCGTGAACGGAAAAAACCTGCAACGTATGAACGTTCAGACGTTTAACCGGGTGTGCCCTTGACATGGCTTGGTCCTGTGAGTATCATCCCCCAGCCCGAGTCAGTGGAGGATTTATGGCAGGCAAAGGACATCGTGTGACCGTCAAGCTCAAAAGCACCGAAAGCCCTTACATTTACAGCGTCAAGAAGAACAAGCAGAACACGACCGAGCGGCTCGAACTCAAAAAGTATGATCCGGTCGTGCGCAAGCACGTCGTCTTCAAGGAATCCCGTTAACGAACGCGGAGGGCGCGCCAGCGCCCGTTCAGGTGCGCTGACACAACCCGGCAGGCCCACTCAGGCCGCCGGGTTTTCTTTTTTGAAACGAACGAATCGACAGGGCGATCGGCCGAGTGTTGGTCTTCAGTTGAGCTATGATGAGTGGCGTTTCATCGAAGTGGTCGAGGGGAATCAATGGACGTCCTCAGGGAGTTTCTCGAGTTCATCGAGTATTCGAAACCGCAACCGGTGGCGGATCTTCTGCGCCGGGTCCTGCTCAAGAGCAGGCGTCTGACCGATGCGGAGGCGGGGAGCGTCTTTATCGCCCGCGGCAGCCGCACCAACCGTCGGCTCGAGGCCGCCGACACCCAGAACGATCGCATCGAGCTCGAGCCCACCAATTTCGTCGTCCCCCTCAACAAGGAGTCCATCGCGGGCTATACGGCGGCCACCGGTGAGACCGTCTTTGTGGCCGACCTCTACAACATCCCAGAGCGTCTGCCGTTCAAGTTCGACCCCAGCTTCGACCGTGAACACGGGTACAAGAGCCGCTCCATGCTCAGCTTCCCGTTGCTCAACCACGACCGCAGCGTTATCGGCGTGGTGCAGCTGATCAACCGCCTCGATCCGGTCGGAAACGGACCGGTCCCGTTCGAGCGCAAACAGGCGGATCTGATCGTTCCCTTCAACCACATCGTCGGCGGCGCCATCGAACGCGCCGACATGCTGGACCGGATTTCGGCCCAGAACGTTCGCCTGCGCGACCGAAACCGCCTGCTGCGCGAACAGCGGGCGAGGATCGCCGCCCTTCAGGATGAGACCGAAGAGGCCTTCCAGCTGTCCATCAACCTCCTGTCCCGGGCGGCGGAACTGCACGACGAGAACACCGCCAGGCACGTGTTGCGGGTCAACGAGTACTCCTACTTCCTCGCTGAAGAACTCGGTATGCCGCGTGCCTTCTGCGACGAGATCCGCTATTCGGCGCAGCTCCACGACGTCGGCAAGATGAGCGTGAACGTCGCCATCCTCCGCAAGCGCGGGCCCCTCGACGACGACGAACGCGCCGAGATGATGCGTCACCCCGAGTACGGCTTTCAGATCCTCTCGGCCTCCGACCGGCTCAAGATGGCGGCCGAGATTGCGCTCAATCACCACGAGCAGTGGAACGGCGGTGGCTACCCTGTGGGCCGTGCGGGAGAGGAGATTCCGGTCTCCGCCCGAATCGTCGCGGTCGCCGATATCTACGACGCGATCCGATCGCCGCGCCCCTACAAACCGGGGTTCACCCACGAGCAGACGGTCAAGGTGCTGCTCGAGGGCGACGATCGTTTTTCTCCGGGTGACCACCTCGACCCCAAACTGCTCGAGATCTTCGCCGCCAAACACCAGGGCATGGCAGTGATCTGGGACCGATTTCAGGATCGATAGAGATACCGGATCTACACGACCCGCCGCAGAATGATCAAGGTCCGGTCATCGTGGTAGGGATGGCCGGCGACGAAGGCATCGGTCGCGGAGTGGATCGACGCAGCGAGTTCCTCGGGAGGCTCCTTGCGGTGTTCGCGGCAGACCTCGATGAGCCGTTCTCGTTCGAACATCTCCTCGTCCGAGTTGGCGGCTTCGGTGATGCCGTCGGTGTAGAGGACAAGTGTGTCTCCGGCCCCCAGTCGAGTCTCTGTTGCAGAGTAGGTTGCGTCGGGCATCAGACCGAGGGGCATCCCAGTGGGCATCAGGAGCTCGACCTCGCCGCAGGCGCGAACCAGGATGCTCGGGTCGTGGCCGGCGCTCGCAAAACGCAAGGCACCGGTCTCAGACGAGAGGATGCCCAGAAATGCGGTGGCGAATGATTCGACGGGGGTCTTGGCATTCATCTGCGGAGAGACGCGGTTGAAGATGTCGGCGGGTTCCATGTCCTCGCCCAGGAAGGCATTGACCAGGGCGTCGACGTAGCCGGTGAGCAGCGATGCCGCAATGCCCTTGCCCGAGACATCTGCGATGACGACTGCGACCTCGCCTTGATCCGCGCGGTCCACGATCTGGTAGTAGTCGCCTGACACGCCCCGTGAGGGCGTGTTGCCGCCGTGGATCTCGAAGCCGCGCACCTTCGGCATCGCCGCGGGGAGCAGAGCCACCTGGATGCGACGGGCAAGGGCAACCTCCTGTTCGAACTGTCGCCGCTCGGCGGCCTCCTCGGCGAGCGCGAGGTTGCGCAGCCGGAGCCCGGTCGCCGACGACACCACCGCGAGAAGCTCCATGTCGGCCTCGGTGAACTGGCGGCTGGCGAGGGTGGAGCTCAAGACGATCATGCCGATGGCGCCGGCCGGCGTCAGCAACGGCGCGGCGACCAGGGTCCTGACCCCGGCGTCGTGAAGGCTCTCCGATGCTGCGAATCTCTGGTCGGTGGCGGTGTCGTGGACCACCGCCACGAGGCCGTTGCCGATGACCTCGCGGGCGAGGCTCTGCGACTCCGGAAATGCGTCGGTGCCGGCGTCCCGCGACCTGCTGGCGGCGCGCACCAGCTTGTCGCCGTCTTTGAGAAAAACGGCGCCGTGGCGCGGCGTCATGTGGACAAAGAGCCGTTCGAGCACGCCGTCAATCAGGTCCTCGGCGGTCGACGAGGCGTCGAGTGCATGGTGGATGTCATACAAGACCCGCAGCTGGTCGGCGGCATGCTGGAGCTCGCCTTGAGCAACATCCATCGGCCGTGAGAACTCGCGCTCCGACTCGGCGATGAGGTCGCTGGCGGCGCGGAGGATGGTCCCCTGGGTGCTGAGCATCGGGGCGTTGTGGTTGATGTTCTGGGCGCCGCCGATGGTGATGACCGACGCCGAAACGGAAATGACATCACCCGGGCGAACCGCGAGTGGCTCCGTGACCTGCAACCCGTTGACCCGGGTCCCGTTTCGCGACCCGAAGTCCTCCAACATCCACCTGTCGCCGTCTATAAACAAACGGGCGTGCTTTCGCGAGAGACTTCTGTCGGAAATCGTGAGATCACATTTGGTCGAGCGGCCGATCACAACCGACTCGGTGTCAATGACGTGTTCGAACGGCTGACCCTCGGCGGGTGCGATATGAATTGTCATCATGGTTGAATGATCATACCCATTCTCTGATTGGTTTGTGTGAACCGCCGTCCCGGTCGGGTAGACGTTGCCAGCACCACCTCATGTCACTTCCTGCCGATCATGTGGTACTGCCAGAGGTCGCGGTCGGAGAAGTGGAAGAGCGGGGAGAGCGCCAGCAGCCCGGTCCTGCCGATGGTGTCCTCGAGGTAGCGAAGCTCGTCGAAACGTCCCTCCATGTCGGGGTCGGCGGGGACCTCGAAACCCGATTGGCGGGCCAGCAGGATGCCCTTGGCGCGGATCGACAGTTCGAGCCGGAGCCTGAGGAGGCAGACCATGTCGACCACCGTCGTCGGCGGAAACCGCTCCCGCAGTTCCTGCAGATAGGCGCCGATCCTGCTGTCCGAGACGCCTCCGGAGGCGATCACGGCGAGCAGTTCGGCATCGGTGTCGAAACCGGTCCCGAGCCACTCGCGGGTCCGGCGTTCGCTGAAGTGGAAAACGGCCACGAAGAAAGTGGGCAGGGCCACCAGGAGGAGGGCAGTAGAAACCGTCGGGGCGAGAAAGAAGTGGTTGAAGAGCGAGTGCAGGACAACGGCCAGCGCGAGCCCGGGAACGTACAGGACGATGTGAAATCCGTCCCGGGTGTCCACGAGCTGTTTCGAGATGATGGCCATGATGGCGGTGACGCTTCCGTGCATCAGCGCGGTACCGAAACCGCGGACGATCCACAAAGCGATGTTCGGATCGTCGAGGATGACAAAGTAGTGGAGGTTCTCGACCGCCGCGAATCCGGCGCCCACCGAGAATCCGAGAATCGCCGCATCGACCAGGAACGCGATCCGGTGCCGCGCGATGAGCACCACGATCAGCGAGCCCTTCAGGAGTTCTTCCACCAGAGGGGCGACGTAGCGCGCGAGCGCGACGTCGCCAACCCCGGTGGCGGCGGCGACGAACTGGTTGACAAACAGGCTGGCCACCGCCGTCAGCCCGCCCACGACGATCACCAGGGCCACCGTCCGCAGCCGCACCAGCTTGAAGCTGTCGAGCAGCATCAGGGCGATCAGGAACGAAAAGACCGGCAGCAGACCGAGGGCGATGCGAAGACCGGCGTGGACGATGAACATCGGGGACAACTTACAGGATCTTGAGCGACAACATGAACTCGTTGGCGGAGCCCCCTCCGGGGAGAAACGCCCGAGCGAGCCCGAGGGAAATCGTCATGTTGAGCTTCGACATCGCCACGAACCGCAGATCGATCTGGGCGCCGACGTTGGCGTACTCGTTGCGGAGATCGCTGTCATCGAGGCTGGTCACCAAACCGGTCGTGAAGACCGAAGCCCGCGCCCACGTGATGTAGAAGCTGGGCCAACCCACCTTCTCGAATCGCAACGGCGGCAGGTTCCACTCGAGCAGGGCTTTGGCGAAGGTCTGGCCGCCGATCGAGTTGAGGTCGACACCGGGGAAGCTGAACCACTCGTGGTAGCGCTTGATCTCGCCGTCGTCGACCCAGTTGTTGCCGAAACCGCCGAAGTAGAAATTCGCGAACGGATCGTCGGCGTCGCCGTACGCGTACCCGGCGTCGGTTCGCACCCAGATCGAGGAGTGGCGCATCGGAAGCGGCAAAACCGATGTCGAATCCCGCGCGGGCCAGTGGAATCAGGTCGTCGTTGACATAGTTGCCGGCGGCCACGACTTCCCAGGTGTTGCCCTTCTCGTCGTCGACGTGCCCCAACGACGAGCGCACGTTTTCGTAGTGCAGTTTGGCGCGCGCGTGGAACAACGTGGAGTAGGGCGAGGCGACGTTCTGGTACCCGGGGACCTGGTCAAGACCGCCATAGGCTGCGCCGTCGATCTCGAGCCCCATCTTGCGGGGTTTGTCATAGAGGAGGGTCTTGTCCCACCCGACCTCCGCCGAATAACCCTTGAGGCCGCGTTTGGTGGGTCCGAAGAGGTCGTAGAAATCGGCGTTGTTGAGCTTGAGGCTGACTTCCCAGTTGTATCGTTCGAAGCCCAGTTCGAGGTGCAGGCGCTCGTCCGACGGCAACGAGGAGTTCGGGGTGTAGCTGGCGTCGAAGTGGATGCGGTTGAGGAGCATCGGGTCCGAGAGGTTGAGCCGGAAGCCGACGGCGCCGTAGTCTTTGTAGCCCTCGATGACGGGATAGATCGACTCGATGCCGATCGATCGGAAGCCGTGGTAGGGGCCCTTCTCGATCGTCTTTTCGTCGAGCTTGACCTCCGCCGGCGAGCCCACCATCCAATCCTCGAGCACCGGATACTTCTCGATCACTGTTTGCCCGAGAAAGGTGATCGCGGCCACGTCCTCGAGAGGTTCGGGGTGGATGCGGCCGGGCACGAAGCCGTCGCCCGTATAGCGGAAGACGATGAGAGAGCCGTCGTCGAGGGGAATCGGCCGGAACAACCCGGTCTCGGTGTTGCTCACCGCCTCGATCTCGTCAGTCGCGAGTTCGTAACGGAAGATATTGGAGACGCCGGTGAAGAAGGTGCTCCCGTAGAGGTATCTCCCATCGGGCGAGAAGACGAAGTTGGAGGGGATCGCGGTGCCGAAGTCGAATTTCTCGACCGGCGTCACCTCGCCCGCCATCAGATCTTCGGTCGTCATCACCTGGAGGGTGTGCCGGCCGCTGATCTCGCCGATCGACGCCGACAACATGGTTCCGTCGGGTGAGATGTCGAGGTCGTAGATCACGTTGCCGTAGTCCCAGGTGTGGATCTGGTTCCATTCGGCGTAGGGGTGGGGGATCCGGACCAACGTGGCAAAACCGTTGAAGTGGCGAACTCCCCAGATCGAGCGATCGGCGGGGTTGAACGCGAGGTCGCCGATCCTGGCGTCTTTGAGCAGGACCTCCGACTTCCCGGTCTCCGGATCGACGACCCGGAGATCGCGGTACTCCAGGTTGTCGGTGGTGTAGAAGATCTTCTTGTTCTCCTGGTCGTAGGCGATCGAGGTCACGGTGAAGATGACCGGGTCCTTGATGTCGATGATCTTGCGAACCTCGCCGCTCTCCACCGCAATCGAGCCCAGGTGCGAGACCACACCGGGGTAGTTGAAGGCGGCGTAGATCTTCCCCCGGTCGGCGTCAAAAAATGCCTGGGAGATCGAGCCGAACGGGTGGTCTGAAATGTCCTCGACGGGTGTGGTGGGGTACTGCCGAACGGCCTCGAGGTTTGCCTTCTGAAAATCGTGCTCCCATGTGATCCAGTCGGCCCACGCCTCGTCGAGCGTCTTGCCGTAGACGTGCTTGAACTGGGCCTCGTAGTACCTCTTGCTGCCGTCGTGACGCGATACCCACTCCACCAGCATCTCGGGACCGTATTCGTACGCCAGGTAGGTCATGAAACGCGTGCCGTAGAGGTAGGAGTTCACCTCGACCTGGAAATCGATCTTGGTGCCCTCGGCGACCAGCCCCAGCGGATCGTAGAAGTGGCTGTCGTCTCGCACCATCGATCTGAAGACCATCTCGTCCCACGCGCCCTGGGCCCGCCCCATCCCACCCGCCATCCAGGTTTCGACAAAGACCGCGATGCCCTCGTGATACCAGCGCGGCGCGGCGTCCCGCGGGTTTGTCAGGTAGGCGTAGAGGATGGTCCCGGGCTGCTCGGGATCGGCTGGACCTTGCCGCGGAAGAACTTCCGCCAGCGCGCGATCGCCGTTCGACGCCTGGTCGGCGGCGGCGATGTGGACCAGCTCGTGGTTCATGAGCCAGTTCATCCGTTCGTTGGCGGAGACGATTTCATAGACGAAACTGAGCGGTGCGATCTGCAGCATCAGGAGGTTGCGGGGAACCGCTCCAGCCGCGGCGTTGCCGCGATCGGACAGATCGACGAGGATGACGGTGATCGGTTGCGACGGCTCCCAGCCCCACAACTCCTCCTGAAACTCGAGGGAGTTGAAAAAGGTCCTGGCGACGTAGGGCGCGAGGTAGCCCTGGGTGGCATCGAAGTAGAGGAGCCGGAGGTCCTCGACCTGCATCTCGTCAAGCTGGGCGGCGCCGGTACCGTGAACAGCAGGAGCCCGAGCGAGGGCGACGGCCACGCCGGCGAATCGCCGGTTCAGGCCGCGCGAACGAGGAAACGGCGCCGCAGTTGCCCGCGGCGCCTTCCTTCCATCGATCGTCAGCATGCGGCCGATCTCAGCGGTCGGTCTGCGCCTGGGCGAGCGCCTGGGCGAGCGCGCCGTCGGCAAGGGCGGAGCGAACGGCATCCTGGCTAGGGCCGACTTCAAAGCGTCGTTGTCCATGGCAGCGGCGAAGGCGTCATTGTTCAATGCGGAAAGAAGCGCGTCATTCGTCGAGCGCTTCGAGAAATGCGCCGTTATCCAATGCCCGCGCGAACGCATCGTTGTCCAATGCCCGCGCGAACGCGTCGTTATCCAACGCCCGCACGAACGCGTCGTTGTCGAATGCCCGCGCGAACGCGTCGTTGTCCAATGCCCGCACGAACGAGTCGTTGTCCAATGCCCGCGCGAAAGAGTCGTTGTCCATGGCCTGCTGAAAGGCATCTTGCGCGATGGCCTCACGGAATGCTGCGTCACTCAGTGCCTGGCGGACGTTCGCATCGGTCAGCGCCTCGCGAACGGAGGCATCGCTCATTGCCGCACGGAGTGAGGCGTCGCTCATTGCCGCACGAAAAGAGGCGTCGCTCATGGCCTGGCGGAAGAAGCGTCGCTCAGTGCGCCTCGGATGGCGTCGTTAGCCATCAGCTGGCGCATGGCGTCACTGGACAGAGCCTGCGCGCAGCTGCAGGGTCGTTGACGATCTGGTCAAAGACATCGGTCTGCAGGAACTCCTGCAGCTCGACCTGTTCGATCTGAACGTCTTCGGCCGTGATCTGTTCGGCGTGGTAGCGATCGGCGGCGCTGATCGCCCCGGTCGCGTCTTCACCGAGCACCGGCGGAGACTGCTGTGAGATATAGATGATCGCTCCGGCGCCGATCACGGCGACCGCTGCGATGCCCGCGATGATTCCATTCTTGTTTGCCATCATTCACCTCCTGAAGTTGATACCTGTTGTCGATTCCATTTCGATGTCACTACCCCAAGTACAGGGCGTTGGGGAAAAAGTTGGTCGGGTTCATCCCTGATGACCCGTTCCCTCCTCGCATGCAACCAGTCGTCGGCCACCACGGAGCCGTTCGAGCGAACGATCAGATGCACCGGGACCGTGATTTCGGTGGCGGTGAACTTCAGCTCGTGGGCCGCCGGGCCGTGGGTGCGGATCACGGTCCTGCGAGGCGACGGCCGTGACCTCGAAGCCGGCGCTGTCGAGGGTGTCGATCCCGGTCGGCAGAAGCATGCCGTCAGCCACCTCGAGAACGATCTCGAGGTCCGTGGCCGATACGAGCTCGATGCGGATCGTGGCGCCGCCGGCGATGGCGGCCGACGGCCATCGTTCCCGCGCGCTCTCCGAGATCGATCTCCAGCTTTCGAGCTCGCGGTCTCGGGAGACGTCGAGGTCATGGCGCCGACCGCCCTGGACCGGTCGACCGAAACGCCCGCGCCGGGCTGCAAGAGATAACCGACGGCGACTCCCACCAGGAGGCTTGCCGCCAACGGAAGCCAGGCAACCGACCGCTGCCGCGACGCCACCGAGGGAGACGAAGGACGAGACCGGCTGCGTCTCGCGGGTCGGCGCCGGGACCTCCTGCAGGGCTGCGGCGATACGCGGCCGCAGGTTCTCAGGCGGCGCGGCACGGCCCAGTCCGTCGAGCTGTTCGGCGAGTTTCTCGATCTCGCGTTGGAGCTCTCTCGCTTCCGGGTGCCGTTCGATGTGTTGTTCGAGGTCGGCCCGTTCTTCGGCGGTGATGGTCCCGTCGAGGGACTCCCACACCAGTGATTCGAGACGTTCTGGTTTCATGGGGTGGCTCCCCGATATGTCAGGATCAAACGGAGGCGCTGGCGGGCCGTGAAGAGCCGTGATTTGACGGTCTTCTCGGGGATGCCGAGCAGCTCTCCGATCTCGTTGTAGGAAAACCCCTCGATGTGCTTGAGCACGATCACGGTCCGCAGGTCCGGGGCGAGCTCCCTCATCGCCGCCTCGAGATTTTCGGCGGCCTCGGTTCTGCGGTACGCGGTTCTCGGGGTTGGCGATTGCCGCCGGAAAGTTGCCGTCGAGCTCGGACTCGTCACGCCGCCGGTCGACCATGTTGAGCGACAGGTTGACGACGATGCGGTAGATCCAGCTGAAGAAGCGGTACTTCGGGTCGAAGGTGTGGAGCTTTTCAAACGCGTTGACGAACGCCGTCTGGGTGGCGTCCATGGCGTCTTCCACCGACCCGGTGATGCGGTAGGCGGCGTTGTAGAGAGGCCCCTCGTAGCGCTCGACGATCTCGTCGAACGACTCGCGGTCCCCACGGAGGCAGGCGGTAACCAACATGACATCTCTTTCATCAGTCATAAGTACCGGCCGCGGGCCCGAAAGTTGGAAGACTGTCGACAGTCAATTGCATCTATTTGATTTCAAATATGTTGTCGAATCCTGCAATGCTGAAAATTTCGCGAATGTGAGGGTTGAGGTTGGTCAGCGTGATGGCCTCGCCGCGGTCGACCAGGCGTTTCTGGGTCGCGAAAAGAAGCCCGAGGCCGGCGCTGGAAATGTAGCTCAGATCCTGGAAATCCATGGTGCAGGACCCGGTGATGCGCTCGAAGACGGCCTTGGCCGTCTCGATCTGCGACGCATCGAACCGCCCGTGCAACAAGATGGCCCCGTCGGGGCTGTATTTGATCTCGAACATCTCACTTCTCCAGTACTTTTCTGACTGAGATCCGCATGCGCCGGTCTTCGATCTCGTACTCATATTCCAGGTCGTCGACCATGGACCGAACGAGATGAACGCCGAGGCCTCCGGGGCGCCTGGCTTCGATTCCCGCCTCGACCGCCACCGCGGCCACGCCGGTTTCGTCGAACGGCTCGACATCGATGTCGATGAGTTCGAGAAAGACCTGTTCGTCATCGTGATCGAGACCGAGGGTCACGGTGTCGGCGCCGCCGAGGTTGTGGCGCACCATGTTGGTGAACAGCTCTTCGACCACGAGGTTGATGCAAAAGACGGTGCGGGCGTCGAACTCGTGCTCGTTCGCGAACGCTTCCAGGAAAGCAAAGATCTCGTCCAACGACTCGATCCTGCGTGGAAATTCCCTTCGCGCGCCCGCCATGCAAACTCCTCGATCGGTGCGGCGCAACCACCGGATCCCCCGTTGCTGCCGAACCGTTCCCCCGCTGTCCATTGCTGTTGCTGATCGCCACTCTAGCACAGGAGATGCCTTCTCAATCCAGTCATTCGAGGTCGGTGGTAAACTCCCCATAGCAATTTGACTGATAGCAGAACCGCGTGGATAACGTGGTCGGGTCCCCGGGGGAGGCTTGAGATGCAGGTGGTATTCGAGCCTGATCGAGAGATTGACGACGCCCTGATCGTGCGTCTTCAGGGAGCCGTCGACGTCATCACGGCCGATCGTTTGTGGGAGCTTGCGTCTCAGAGAGCAAGCGCGAGCGCCCGCTTCTTCCTGTTCGATTTTTCGGGGGTCACCATCCTCACCAGCGCCGGAATCGGCATGCTGGTTCGCCTCTTGATCCGACTCCGGGGGCAGGGCGGCACGCTGGCCGTGTTCGGCTGTAACGACCACATCTGCGACGTTTTCGACATCGTCCTCTTGAAGGAGATCCTGCATGTCAGCACGTCTGAGGACGAGGCCCGGGAGAAGCTGAAAAGCGGGTGATCGCCACAAGGAGGATCGACGCGGCGTTCCGCGTCGAGCCGTCGCGCTATTTCTTCTTGGCCGTCTTCTTCTGGTGGTCTTCGCGGGTGGTTTCCTGGTGGTCGGCTTCCTGGTCTTCTTCGCCCTCGGGTCCTTGCCCTGTGAGCGCAGCTTCTCTTCCCGGCGAGCGAGGAGTTCCACCGCCTGTGCGAGATCGACCTTTTCCGGGTCGGCGCCCTTGGGGACGGTGGCGTTGACCGTGCCGTCGGTGACATAAGGACCGAAACGGCCGTTCTTGACCTGGATGTTCTCACCGCTCTCTGGGTGGGCGCCGAGATCGGCAATCATCGAGGCGGCGCCCGATCCGCGGCCGCGTTTCGGTTCCTTGAGTTTTGCCACCGCCTCGTCGAGGTTGATGGTGGCGAGTTGTTCCTGAGAGTCGATGCTGCGGGTCTCCGCTCCCATCTTGACGTATGGGCCATAGCGGCCGTCCTGGACCGTGATGACCTCGCCGGTCTCCGGATGGACGCCCACCTCGCGCGGAAACGACAGCAGCATGACCGCGTCCTCGAGGGTGACGGTCTCGGGGTCCATGCTCTTCCACAGGCTGGCCATCCGGGGCTTGTCGGCGCCATCTTCGCGGTCGCCAAGCTGGACGTACGGCCCGAAACGGCCATTCTTGACAGAGATGGCCTTGCCGCTCGCCGGGTCGTTGCCCAGCACCTTGTCGCCCTCGGCGGCCTTGGCCAGCATCTCCAACGCCCGTCTCCAGGGTCAGTTCATCCGGCGGCATGTCGTCGGGGACCGACGCCCGCACCTCGGATTCGCCGATCTGGATGTAGGGGCCGTAGCGACCGACCCGCACCGCCACCCGTTCGCCCTCGGGTGTCTGGCCGATCGTGATACGCGACGCTTCGCGGGGCTCGATGTTCTCTCCCGTCGCCACCAGCGCGTGGAGACCCATCCGCATGATCTGGCGCCGGCCGTTGTCGGCGTCGGCGACGCCGAAGTAGAAATCGTGCAGCCAGGGCGCCGCCTCGTTTTCGCCGCGGGCGATGGCGTCGAGCTCGTCCTCCATCCGGGCGGTGAAGTCGTAGTCCACCAGGTCGGGGAGGTTGCGTTCGAGCAGCCGGGTGACGGCGAACGCGGTAAAGGTCGGCACCAGCGCCTGGGCCTTGTTCCACACATAGCCGCGGTCCTGAATAGTCTGAATGATCGAGGCGTAGGTCGAAGGACGGCCGATGCCGCGGGCCTCGAGCTCTTTGACCAGACTGGCCTCGGTGTAGCGCGCCGGTGGTTGGGTCGTGTGGTCGGAGGGCTCGAGCCCCTCC
This sequence comes from Candidatus Sulfomarinibacteraceae bacterium, assembly GCA_963714885.1. Taxonomy (GTDB): domain Bacteria; phylum Acidobacteriota; class Thermoanaerobaculia; order Thermoanaerobaculales; family Sulfomarinibacteraceae; genus Sulfomarinibacter. Next base: position 27,985 of record CAVQQV010000051.1, read on the forward strand.
ACGTCGAGGGCCTCGCCGGGCGACAAGCGCCGGCAGGATCTTCTCCTGGTCGGCGAGCTCGGCCTCGGGGTCGTCGGAACCGGCGACGTAGGCACGCAAGAAGCCGGCGAAGGTGATGACCTTGCCCGAGGTCGCAAAGGCCGCCACTCCCTGGTCCGCGGTCGGGGCCTCGATGCGGACCTGGGTGCGGACGCCCACTGCGTCCTTCATCTGCGACGCCATCGTGCGTTTCCAGATCAGCTCGTAGAGCTTGAACTGGTCGCTTCGAGCGTCGACCGCAGGCTGGCAGGAGTGCGGAAGCGGTCGCCGGCGGGACGGATGGCCTCGTGAGCCTCCTGCGCGCTCTTCGATTTGGAGCGATAGACGCGGGGCTGCTCGGGCAGGTAGTCGTCGCCGTACAGTTCGCGCACCTGGTGGCGGGCGGCGCTGAGCGCCTCTCGCGAGAGGGTCAACGAATCGGTTCGCATATAGGTGATGTAACCGTTTTCGTAGAGGCTCTGGGCGATCCGCATGGTGCGGCGGGCGTTGAAACGCAGCTTGCGCCCCGCCTCCTGCTGCAGGGTCGAGGTCATGAACGGAGGGTAGGGACGGTTGGTGAAACGGCTTCTCGTTGACCTCGGCTGATCGTGAAGTCCGCGCCCCTCAGTTCGCCGGCAAGGGCCTGGACGCGATCGCGGTCGAGGACCAGGGCGCCGGTCTTGAGCTCGCCGGTCTCCGGGTCGAAATCCTTGCCGATCGCCACCTTGGCGCCATCGAGCTCGGCCAGCCGCGCGGTGAAGGCCGATCCTCCGTCGATCTTCTTGAGCGTCGCCTCGAGGCCGCAGAAGGCAGACTCGACAAACCGCATCCGCGCTTCCTCGCGAGCGACGATGAGCCGCGTCGCCACCGACTGCACGCGCCCCGCCGACAGCTTCGGGCGGAGCTTCTTCCAGAGCACCGGCGAAACCTCGTACCCGACGAGCCGGTCGAGGATGCGGCGGGTCTCCTGTGCCGCCACCAGCCGGCTGTCGATGTCGCGCGGGTTCTTGAGAGCGTTGGCGATGGCCGAATCGGTGATCTCGTGGAACACCATGCGCTTGACCGGGACCTTGGGTTTCAGCACCTCGACGAGGTGCCAGGCGATGGCCTCTCCCTCGCGGTCCTCGTCAGTGGCCAGGTAGAGTTCGGAGGCGTCGGCGAGCTTTTTCTTGAGCGTCGTGACCTGTTTCCTTTTTTCCAGGGGAACGATGTAGAGGGGCGCGAAGTCGTTTTCGACGTCGATACCGAGTCGAGCCCACGGCTTGCCCTTGTACTGTTTCGGTATCTCGGCGGCGGAGGGTGGCAGGTCGCGGATGTGGCCGATGGACGACTCCACGACATAGTCCGGCCCAAGGAAGCGGGCGATGGTCCGCGCCTTGGCTGGCGATTCGACGATGATGAGCGGCTTGGTATCGGCCATAGGGCCCATAGGAGAGCGGAGCGCGCTGCGCTTGTCAAGCAAAAGGTCGAAAAGCGCCATCCGCCTCGGGTGGTATGATCTGCCGACGCTGCGCTCCTGGCGGAGCGGAATTCAGCGAAGGAGAGTTCGCGTGGGACCCTGGTTGGTTGAGGTCAGAACAGCTATTGAGCTTGAACCGTGGCTCTCCGGCGGACCGCCGGAGAGGGCGGGTTCGACGGTGATGTTGGTGCGCGGCGACGGGCCCGAGGTCAGGGTCTTTTTGCCCAACGCCCTCGATGCCGCCAAGATCGATCGGCGGCGGGTGGTGGTGTGGTTTCGCAACCAGGGAGTGCTCGACGCCCATCGCCTGGGTGAGTTCTTCGGTGACGGCCCCTGGTGCCTCGCGGTCGTGCTCGGCGCCGACGGCAAGACCGCCGCCTGGGTAACGAGCGATCGCTTCGGCGTGGAGGACGCGGCCTTCGCGTTCGCCGAGGCCGACAACGTCAAGAAAGTTGAAAGTGCCAATGTCTGAGATACCCGAAAAATACGCGCACCTCGAAATCGAGGATAAATGGCGGAGCCTGTGGGACGAGTGGGGCATTTACCGCTGGGACCCGACGGTGCCGCGCGATCAGACCTTCGTGGTGGATACGCCGCCGCCGACGGTGTCAGGGTCTCTGCACGTCGGGCACGTCTTCAGCTACACGCACCAGGATCTGTTGGTGCGGTTTCAGCGGATGACCGGCAAGAACATCGCGTTCCCGATGGGGTGGGACGACAACGGCCTGCCCACCGAACGAAGGGTGCAGAACCTCCTGGGCATTCGCTGCAACCCCCACCTCGCCTACGACCCCGCTTGGAAGGCCGATCCGGCGGGCGGCAAACGCAAGGAGATCGAGGAGGTCTCCCGGCGCAACTTCATCGAGGCCTGCGGCGTGGTCACTGCCGAGGACGAGAAGGCCTTCGAGCACCTGTGGCGCCACCTCGGGCTGTCCATCGACTGGTCGGAGCAGTACGCCACGATCGACGACCACTGCCGGCGCATCTCGCAGTGGAGCTTTCTCGACCTGGTGGCCAAGGGCCAGGTCTACAACGTCGAGTCGCCGACCATGTGGGACATCGATTTCAAGACCGCGGTCGCCCAGGCCGAGGTCGAGGACCGTCCGCGGCAGGGTCTGTTCTACGATCTGCGTTTCGGGGTCGAGGGCGGCGGAGAGCTCAAGATCTCCACCACCCGCCCGGAGCTGCTCGGCGCCTGCATCGCGGTGGTCGCCCACCCCGATGACGAACGCTACCAGGAGTCTTTTCGGCAAACACGCCATCACGCCGCTCTACGGCGCGCGGGTCCCGATTGTCGCCGCCGAGCACGCCGACCCGGAGAAGGGCACCGGCATCCTCATGGTCTGCACCTTCGGCGACGCGATGGACGTGGAGTGGTGGAAGGCCTCGGGTCTGCCCCTGAAGCAGCTCATCGGCCGCGACGGCCGCATCGTTCCGGCGACGTTCGGCGAGGCGCCATTTCTCAAGCGTCGACGCCGCCTTGGCACAAAAGACCCACGACGAACTGGCGGGGCTCTACATCAGCAAAGCCAAAACGCGGAGTGGCCGAACTGCTCGCGGAGGAGGGGAGCCTCCCGGGATGGCCGGGCGCGGCCCTGGTCGGCGAGCCGCGGCCCACCGATCAGATCGTCAAGTTCTACGAAAAGGGCGATCGCCCGTTGGAGTTCGTGCCGACCCGGCAGTGGTTCATCCGCGTGCTCGAGCACCGGCAGGCCCTGCTCGAACAGGGCGACAAGATCCAGTGGCACCCGGCCCACATGAAGACCCGCTACACCCACTGGGTCGAGGGTCTGAACCAGGACTGGTGCGTCTCCAGGCAGCGGTACTTCGGCGTCCCGTTCCCGGTGTGGTACCCGGTCGACGCGGCCGGCGAGCCCGAATTCGTGTGGTATCCCCTCGACGCAAGCGGCGAGCCCGATCTTCGAGCCCGATCTACGCCGACCCGGACTCTCTCCCCGTCGACCCCCTGACCGATACCGCCCCGGGCTACTCCGAGGACCAGCGGAATCAGCCGGGCGGCTTCTCAGCCGAGCCCGATGTCATGGACACCTGGGCGACCTCCTCCCTGACCCCGCAGATCCAGTCCTACTGGGACATCGACCCGGAGCGCCACGGCAGCCTCTTCCCGATGGACATCCGGCCGCAGGCGCACGACATCATCCGGACCTGGGCCTTCTACACCATCGTCAAGGCGTGGATGCACGAAGGCGAGATCCCCTGGCACCACGTGATTCTGTCCGGGTGGATCCTCGATCCGGACCGCAAGAAGATGTCGAAATCCAAGGGCAACGTGGTGACCCCGGACGATCTGCTGGTGGAGTGGTCCTCGGACGCGGTCCGCTACTGGGCGGCGCGCGCCCGTCTCGGCACCGACACCGCTTTCGACCCCGGCGTGTTCAAGGTCGGCAAGCGGCTCGCCATGAAGGTCTTCAACGCCAGCCGGTTCGTGCTCATGCAACTCGAACGCGACGCATGCCGGAGGTGCCGGGCGCGGAGAACATCACCGAGCCTCTCGACCTGGCGCTGGTCGCGCGGTTGCGGGTCGTCATCGCACAGGCGACGAGGGCCTTCGAGGCCTTCGACTACACCTCGAGTCTGAAGGTGATCGAGGAGAGCTTCTGGCACTTCTGCGACCACTATCTGGAGTTGGTCAAGCTGCGCTCGTACTCCGACGACGACACGCCGGGGCGGCGTTCCGCCCTCGCCGCCCTCGGCCTCGGCCTCAACACCTATCTCCGCCTGTTGGCGCCCTTCCTGCCCTTTGTCACCGACGAAGCGTGGTCGTGGCGGTTCGCGGGGACGGGGCGGATGCAGAGCGTCCACACCGCGCCGTGGCCGACCGCGGCCGAGTTCGATGCCATCCCGAGTCCGGAGGCCGAAGGCGGGTTTGAAGCCGCGGTCGAGATCATGACCGCGATCCGCGGCGCCAAGACGGTGGCGCAGAAGAGCCTCCGGTGGCCGGTGGCGTCGCTCGAGATCACGGGCCCCGAAGCGGCGCGCGCGGCGCTCGCACCGGTGATCGCCGACATCCTCCGCGCCGGCAACGTCGTGGACGGAGGTTTGACGCTTTCCGACGGCGAGGCCCCGGAAGGACAACGCTTCGCCATCACCGTGACCCTCGGAGGAAAATTCTTAATTTTGAATTTTGAATTTTAAGTTTGAATTCTCGCCTGACTCCCGGTGCAGTGGGCGTGGGTGTAATTCAAAATTAAAAATTTAGAATTCAAAATTCCTACGGCGCTGGAATCAGCGCCGTAGGAGCCGGCATGATGTTCCAGGTGAAGCCCGACAGCCCCTCGGGGTGGGTGTAGAGCAGCTCACGTTGGGGATGACCGTCCACCCAAACATAGCGGTTGATCTCGCCCTCGTCGTCGTTGGCAACGTAGAGCTCGTCGACGCCGTCGCCGTCGAGGTCGGTGAGGATGGCGGCGTGTTCGAAACCGCCCGAGTTGCGGTCGATGGACTCGATCGACCACTCAGCTCGCGGGTCGGAGCCCGGCCGCAGCAGCCACAGACCGCTCTTGTTGGCGGCCGCCACCATCTCCTTGATGCCGTCGCCGTCAACGTCACCGGCGGTGAGGAAGCGCGTCAGATTGTCGTCGAGGCTGGTGATCAGCACGCCCGCGGTCGGATCGGTATCCGGCGTCGAAGCGCAGGATCTCGACCCGTCCGCCGGCGACCGCCTCCACCGAGACGTAGAGTTCGTCGGTGCCGTCGCCGTCGACGTCATCGACCAGGATCTCCTTGGCGTGGCGGTCGCCGAGATCGGCCACCACCACTCTCGGCTCGTCGGCGCCCGGAACGTAGCGGGTGACGAAGCCGGGCTGCGGGGTGCCGTCGAGCTTGTTGGGCAGGCTCGGCGTGGCGTAGATCTCGAGCACGCCGTCGCCGTCGAGATCGCCCACTTCCACCTCGTGGACGAAGGTGTTGGGATCGGCGTCGATCTCCTCGACCGTGAAGCCGCCGGCGCCGTCACCCCAGAGGATCGCCACCACGCCCTGGTCGTGGGTGGCGACCGCGATGTCGGAGAAGCCGTCGCCGTTGATGTCGGCCACCTCGAGGTCGCGCATGCGACTGAACTTGCCGCCGAAGTCCTTCTCCCACAGCGTTGTGCTGGTGCCGTCTGGCGTCCACAACTTGACCATGGCCTTCGAACCGCCGGCGGTGAGGATGGCGGCCTCGCCGGTCAGAGGCTGGTAGACCATCGCCTTGTGGAAGACGTTGCTGTCGGTGTCCTCGATGAAGCGGTAGCTCCAGGCGGTCCCGTCGTTGGTGAGGATCCCGAGTTGGGCGGGCTGGGGCACCGGGCCCGAGGGACCGTTCTCGAGCACCGCCAGCGCGAGCAGCAGACCGTTTGGCAGGGGGTCCACAGCCGGCGCCTTGGCGCAGCCGGGGAGGATGAGGACGAGTGCGATGACGACAACAGAGGTGATGATCCGACGCATGACAATCTCCGATCTCGAGGTTTGAAGGGCCGATGCCCGTCGCCGGGCAGCCGATATGTTACCGCAACCTGCTACCGGGAGCGGTGGCCTGAGCGCGAATCGGTCGCAACGGCCGGCTTGCCACGGCGAAGCCGGGAGGCCGTCAGCAACCCGGTACGGGCGAGGGTCCGCTGGAATGACTGGTCAGGCGGTTGTGAGTACGGGGTCATCCCGGCCTCTCTTGCGATGACCTGTATGCCATTTCCATGTTGACATCCCCACGGGCAAGTTCATCGAGCATTTGGTAAAGGCACTTTTCCTTTGTCTCGGGCCGTTTGGCACGGGTAATCCAAGAGAGGTAGTGGTTCTGCTGATATGGGGGGCGACTCTTATACGCGTCAAGGAGATCGCGATCGACCAGCTCTTTCATGACAAATTCGGGCATGGGCTGAATTGGCCGTGAGAGTCTGAAAAAGTCTGCCTCGTTCATGATGCCCCTGTTGAATTACAAGCCAGCCTAACGCCACCGAGCTTAGGTCCACTTCAGCGAGTTGTTGGGCTTGACCATGGGAGCAGACTATTCGCTCCAGTAGATGCGCAACTGTCTGATACCGAACTGTTTCGCTCTTTCTACATCCACGCCCATATATACGTCAACGCGCCTCTTGAAGCGTGCTGCCATCTTATCGAGAACAACGAATTCGCCATCAAGCCCCTCGATTCTCAGGGACGCGCCCCGCGACAGGCCCTCGGCTAACAAGTCGCGAGAAACCGCGACGACCTTCATCCCAGGCTCAAGGTGATCTCCCCATGCGGCCACCGATGGTTGCGAATCGGTCTGTGATGGCACTGAGTTGTACGCCGCGACCGTGACGATCATCGAACGCTCAGGTTTGTTGGCGCCGCACGCGCTTGCGCTCAGTGCGCCCGCCAGAACCGCCAGCCAGGGAAGCACCCATGAGTCTGGGCGTTGATCTACGGACCTGAAGAACATGGTCTGGAGCCTAACTACTGTTAGGGAGCCGAAAGCTCTGGACAAGAAAAAGCTCTCCATGCTTCCTAACACTAACGGGGATGAGCGGCTGCATTTGTCGCATGTCTCCTCGTTCCAGCATAATCCATCCCTGCAGGGGTGAGGAGGTCTGGCTCGATAGAGTGCTCGAATCGCTCACCAACCTGACGGATGTGAGCGAGCGCATCGACGGTTCCCGGGCGCGGTCGCTTGGGAAGGCTCGGCGAGATCATCGGCCGGCGAGCCGCCACCGATCACGAGCGCGCTGGCCCCGTGCGATCGTTGGAAGAAACCCTGTGTCCCCAAGGTGGCATAAATGGAACATAAGTATATCTCAGGTGGTTGTCAACCGACGATCGTCCCGACGTTGCTGTTCGGAGCCTTGGGCCCTTATTCTTCGTCATGGCGTCCTCCCGGCGAACCCCCCTTGGAACAAGCCGAGAAGAACCGGTCCCCGCCAGACCCCCTTTCCTCCTTTCCCCCTGCACCCGTTCTCCCTTTCTCCGTTTCCCTCCAAGCCCCATGCTAGACTCGCGTCTCCCGGGAGGGTGTTCCAAAGATGAAACAAAAGACTTTCTTCAGTGTTGCGGCGATGAGCGGTATTGCCATGGTGCTCTTGACGTCGTGCGGCGGTGACGGTGGTGGAAACCAGGTGGTGAAGAGCGAAAAGGTGCCAGTCATCGTCGTTGCCATCGACGGTCTGCGGGCCGACGCCCTCGGGTGCTACGGCGGCCTTGCCGCGACCCCGACGTTTGATGCAATCGCGGCCGAATCGGTGGTGTTCGAGTGGGCCTTTGCCCAGGCGCCGCATCTCCAGCCTTCGCTGGCGACGCTGGTCAGCGGGATGTACCCGACCACCAACGGGCTGCGTGTTCCGGGAGACTACATGGCGGAAGACGCATCGACTCTGGCCGAGGTGCTCGGCGCTGCCGGGTACGCGACCGCGGCCTTTGTCGAGGGCGGCCCCAGCGACAGCGACTATGGTCTCGCTCAGGGTTTCGACTCGTATCAGACCTCGGGAACCCCGGGGGCCGCCGCCGCCGATTGGATGGCGGCGCACGCCGATGAGGATTTCCTGGTGGTGGTCGGAGGGTGGTCGCGGGTGGCTCTTGAACAGGTCAACGCCCTTCTCGAGGGCAGCGGCCAGCCTGAAGGGATGACCGCCAGGGTGCAGGAGGTCTTGGCGTCGAGAGCGGCCGGGAACGCCGTCGGATTCGACGACGGCGATCTCGAATGGGTGCGCGCTTGGTACACGGCCCGGGTGCAGGTGATCGACTCGCTCTTCGGCGCGTTCATGGACGAAGTGAAGGCCCTCGGTCTCGACCGGCGGGCGATCGTTGTGGTGCTCGGGAGCAACGGGTTTGCGCTTCAGGGCCACGGGGATCTGTTCGGCGAATCGCTCTTTCCAGCGGTCACCCACGTCCCGTTGATGATCCGGCTGCCTGACGCCCGCGACGCCCAGACCGTCACCAAAGTGGTCGAGGTGGTGGACCTCATGCCCACCATCCTCGAAATCACGGGCCAGGCCGTGCCGGCCGGCGTCCAGGGCGCCAGCCTGCTGCCGATCCTCGATGGCGTGGGCCAGCCGCCCTATGTGGCGTTCGCGGAGTCGCCGCAGGGCGGCGGTCAGAGATTCGTGGCCCTCGGCGGTCTCGCCATGGTCAGCGGAATCTCGGGCGAAAACGCGGAGCTCTACGACCTCGTGAGCGACCCAGGGGCGACCGACGACCTCGCTTCCAGCGAGAGCGAAAAGCTCGAGGTGATGGTAAGGCACCTCCAGGCATGGGAGAAGATGGTGGCTGTGGCGTCCCTCGATCCCCAGCTGCGGGCGGAGGAAGAACTCGACGAGGACACCCTCAAGCAGCTCAAGAGCCTCGGGTACATCCAGTAGGATGAAGCTGTTAGCTGATAGCCGTTAGCACTCAGCTCATCGCTAAAAGCTAATAGCTAATAGCTAATAGCTGACGGCCTACGGCCGTCACGGGAACGCCTGCCACCGGCGGCCGTTCCAGCGGGCGCCGGCGGGCTCGTCCCGCATCGGCTTCCGGACCACGATCCCGCGCGCGGCGAGGCGTTCGAGGACTTCACCGTGGGGGTGGCCGTGGGTGTTCCCCGGCGCCGCCGGCACCAGGGCGATGGTCGGCGCCGCGGCGTCGAGCAATGAAAACGAACTGCCGTTGCGGCTGCCGTGGTGAGGGATGACGAGCACGTCGCAACCCAACCTCGTTGAGGAAGCGAGACGACGCTCGGTGGCCCTGCCAATGTCGGCGGTGAGCACCGCGGAACCCGGTCCGAGATCGATGCGGGCCACCAACGACCGTTCGTTCTCTTCGCGCGGCGGGCGGCGTGCAGGCGGCCACACCACCTCGACCCGGAGAACTCCCTCCGACACGACCGAACCCCGGGCCACCGGGACCACTCTGGTCCCGGCGGAACGGGCGGCGCGCAGGACTGGCACAGTCTCCACCGCCGACATCATCCAGACTGGGAGGATGAGCTGTTCGACGCCGAGGGTCCGCAGAATGTAGACGGCCCCGCCGATGTGATCCTCATCGGTGTGCGAGAGCATCAGGGCCCGCAGCCGGCGGTGACCGGAATCAGTGGCCAGAACGGCAGCCTGGCGGGAGTAGCGGCCGGCGTCGGCGAGGACGGAATCGGGGCCGTTTTTCACGACCACCGCTGCACCGTCGCCGACTGGGAGCACCGTAACCTGGGGGGCCGCCTGCGGCGTCCCGAGCACCAAGCGGAGGTTTAAGAGCAGCAGCACTCCGACCCACACGGCGGCCGCCCTCAAAGCCCGCCGCCCGCTCTGCAGGGCCAGCCACCCCGTCGCCATCAGCAGGACAACCACCGCGGCCGGCACCCGCGGGGCAATCATCTCGACCGCTCGCGCCGGCCCGCCGATGATGCCGAGCAGCGAGATCAGGGGGTGCAGCGCGCTCAACACCAGGGCCGCCCCACCGGGCCAGAGGGGAGCGATGACCGTCGCGAAAACGGAAACCAGCACGGTCGGCGCCAACAGCGGCAGCGCGAAGAGGTTGGCGACCAGCGCGCCCGGAATCAGGCTTCGAAAATGCCAGGCCACGAGGGGGGCGGCTGCCGTCTGCGCCACCAGCGGCACGGCGGCGGCGCCGGTCAACCAGATGGGCCCGCGCAGGGCTGCCGCAACCGGCGGGACCCAACGGATCAGGGCGGCGGTGATGACAACCGTCAACTGGAAGCCGGGGTCGGAGATGGTCCCCGGATCGTTGATCAGGAGGATCAGGGCGGCCAGCAGGACCGCCGCCATCGGCAACACCGCCCGCCCGAGAAAGCGCGCACCGAGATAGATGACACCCATGAGGGCGGCGCGCAGGGCGGAGGGTGATCCACCCGCGAGAACGGCATAGGTGGGAATCAGCACCAGCGCGATAAGGCGTGCGGTCTTCGGTCCTGCGCCGAGCAGCGCCGCCAGCAACCACACCGTGCCGCCGACAATCCCGACGTGCAGTCCGCTGACCGCCAGTAGGTGGGCAAAACCCGAGCGTCGCCAACGGTCGCGCTGTGCCTCCGGGACCAGGTCCCGCCGTCCGAGAGCCAGGGCGGCCGCCAGTTCGGCCGCACGGATCCTGGCAACGTCGGTGCCCGCGGCTGAGAGGAGGGCGAGAGCCAGGCGGTTGCGGAGCCGGGGCAGCAGTTGGAGGTCGCCGGTCGAGCTGACCATGCGGGCGGAAGGCACGATCAGGAGGGCCTGCCCGGCTTCGCCCGCCGGGTGGGCGAGGATCTCGACGACCGCCCCGGGAGAGGGGAGATTGCTGTGGAAGGTGGCGCCGCGGATCTCGATGCGGCCGCGACGGGGGAGGCGGATCGGGTGGTCGCGGATCTCGGCTTCGAGGACAGAAACCCTCGAGCGCAGACCCCATCGCGACTCGGTCCAGCCCTCGGTCACCGCGACCCGGGCGCGAACGGTGGTGTCCGGGCTCGCGGCCAGGGCCTCCCAGCTCAGACGATCGGCCGCCGCCCCGAGGCCCCGGCCGCCGACCAGCGCGAGACCTGCGGCGAACCACAGGAGCGTTGACGAGGCGCCACGACGGCGAGAGATGCGGACGAGAGCAGCGGCCAGGGCGGTGGCCCCAAGAAGACCGAGGGTGAATTGTGCCCACTGAGGGCCGGGCACCGTCACCCACCACGCGGCCGTTGCGGCGGCGACGGCCCCGCCGGACATCGACCACAGGGGTCGCAGGGCCCGGCCCTGCGCACTGTCGTCCGTCACATCCGCTCCAGCACGGCGAGGATCTCGACGTGGTGGGTCGAGGGGAAGAGGTCGAAGAGCTCAATGGATCGAATGCGGTAGCCGTTTTCAAGAAGAAAGCCGGCATCGCGCGCCCAGGTTGCGGGGTCGCAGCCGAGCATCAGGATCCGGTGTGGGCGCCACGAGGCGAGGTCGCTCCGCAACGAGCGGGTCAAGCCGGTGCGCGGCGGGTCGGTGATGACCAACGCATCTTCAGGCAGGTCGGCGGTGTTCGCGACCATGTCCTCGGCGGTCCTTCCGACGGCGACCTTCACTCCCGGCAGATTCGATGCGGCCGCACGGGCGGCGACGCGGTGCGGTTCCACCAGAAAAGCCGCCCGCCGGCCTGCTGACAAGGCCGCTGCGGCCAGAAAACCGACCCCGGCGTGGAGGTCGAAGATCGGATTTCCGTCATTCCCGGCAAGCTCGGCGACCCGGTTGAAGAGGGCGCCGATGAGGTGCCGGTTGCCCTGGAAGAACGCTCCGAGGGGCACGGTCAGCGGGATGGGGAGGTCGAACGTCACCGCGGTCGCTCCCCAACCACTACGGATCTCTCCGGCCCGGTCGAGGCTGTGAAAACCGGAGACGTTCCCGTCGAACTCGTTGCGGTCGGGGATCCACGAGGGGTCGATCCGCAGCGGCCCGCCCTTGGCCGAACGCAGACCGGCGACTGCGATCCCGGGCTTGGAGCCCTGCAGCCACTCCAGATCGACCGGTTGCGGACAGCGCCTCGACAGGCTTCCGATCATCGCCGGCAGGGCGGCCATGAGGTCGGGCGAGAGAATGCGACAGGAGGGGATGGAGGTGACCGTTTGCGATCTGGGTTCGAAGAAACCGAGCTTTCGGCTTTCGGCGTCCCAGTGCAACCGCGCGCGCAGGCGATACGCCAGGGCCGAGGAAGTCACCGGGGCTTCGGCCAGCAACTCGGAGAGAACCGGCTGACCACGCGCCGCATCGGCAGCCGCCAGAGCCTTGAGGCGGGGGCCCGCCTCGGGCCGGATGTGCGGCCAATCGCAACCACCGCAGCGGTCGGAGTGAGGGCACGGATCTGGGTCACGATCGGCGTGGATTGAACCCGCGATCGCGACTGTTTCGGCCTCGACAATCCCCGCCCGGCGGCGGCTCGCCCGCGCTGAAACCACCTCGCCAGGCAACGCGCCCGCCACCATCCAGGTCTCGCCGTCGTGGTGTGCCAGCGCGCGCCCGCCGCCGATCAATTTTTCGGCACGGACCACGGCGGTCTCGTCGTCCGGACCGGTCGCAGGGACCTGATCGGGGGTCAATTCTCGATCTCCAACCGCGGCAGATCGAGCAGGTTCCGGAGCAGGCGGTCGCGCAGGGCGCGAAACGTGCGCTCGCGGGCATCCGGGCTGACCGCGACGCTCTCGGCCTCGGCGTGAGCGCGTTCGTCGATCCGGCCGCGGTCCTCTTCTTCGAGAGCATCGAGACAGTCGACGAGGAGTGAGGTCTCGAGAGCGTAGAGGTGCTCTTCGATGAGCCGGCTGTCAATTTCGGCCGCGGCGCGGACCTGGTGGTTGATGCGATCGATGACGGCGGCCGCCCTCGGTCTGTCGCCTCTGACCCTGTTTGCGACCGCGTCCAGACGTTCGGCCAGGTGACCGATCGCTGTTCGAGTGGACGCGATGTCGCTGCTCGAGGCGGCGGCGGCACCGACCCTCATCTCGGCGACCCGCTTGGCGTGGGCCGCCACGGCGTGGCGGCAGTAGGACAGGCTGACAACAGGCTCTGCTTCACCGCGCTCCCGGCGGCGGGCGAAAACCTCCGCCACACCGGTGCGCACTGCGGATAACGGCACCTCGTCCTTCCACCACGAACGCAGCAGCTGGAAGTCCTTTGGCGACAGTACGTGGGGAACGCCGCGGAGGGACGAGAAGAGGTCCTCCACCGCCCGGTAGTAGTCGAGTTCAGGGGTGTCTTCCGCGACCATGTGGTGAGTGTAGCGCGCCTCGCGGGGCTGCACGAATACGACTTTTCTGCCGACTCGACCGGAGCCCCGGCCCCGGGATGTCGTGATATTCACCGGGGTTGCCGGCCCAAACCGGGAAGCAGCATGGCTCGAATAGGTACAATGCGAAGGTTGAGATGCAGACCATCACCCGACTGATGCTCGTTTTCTTGGCGGTGCTGCCGGCCGTCCCGGCCGGGGCGGGTTCGTGGACCCAACTTCCCGACGCGGTGGCCCAGTTGCAACTGGACCCGCAAAACCCCGCGGCCTCCGAGGTGGTTCGGCAGACGGGAGCGTCAATTCGACTGGAGGCCACAGCCGGTCGGTTGAGCGCGGTTGCGACGTTGATGGAGGTCTACTCGAGCCTGGTCACCCGGCTGCCCGACGGTGAGCGGCGGATGCGAACGGTCGAACAGGAGGTCTCAGCCGCGTTGGTGGCCTACGGACTGGAGCGCCGGGCCGAAAACCTGGAAACCGCCGCCACCGCCTGGACGATGGCCGCAACCTATGACCCTTCGGGCCGCGGTATGAAGCTCATTCGCGAGATTCTCCTGCCGCCCGCCGACCCCGCGGACGGTGCGACGTGGCGGTCCAGCCTCGACGGGGCGGAGCTTGTTTACCTCCCTCCTGCCAGGAGCAGAGTGGGGTGCTCCGATGCGGATCGCAGGTGCCGACAGAACGAGGTGTACTTCCGCTGGTTCGAGATGCCCGGTTTCTGGATCGAAAAACATGAAGTCAGCAACGCGCGCTACCGGCTCTGTGTCGAGGCCGGGGCGTGCACTCCCCCGGTCGATGATTTTCGTTTCAACGATCGCGCCCGAGATCAGGACCCTGTGGTGGGCGTGACCTGGATTCAGGCTCGCGACTACGCTTCATGGACCGGGAGGCACCTCCCGTCGGAGGCCGAGTGGGAGCGCGCCGCGAGGGCGGGCGACCAGCGTTGGCGGTTCCCCTGGGGCAACAGCCGGCGGCCGGAACACGCCAATGTCTGGACCGAGGTGCCGGATCGCACCGCCGGGACCCGACCCGTGGGCTCGTTCCCGGCGACCGGTCCAGGGATCTTCGATCTCGGCGGCAATGTCTGGGAGTGGTGTGCCGATCGCTATCAGGAAGGATTGAAACAGCTGCCTGACGATGGCTCGCCGATGCGCGCGGGCTTCGGGAGGACGGTGCGCGGCGGGTCGTGGAGGCGCAGCATCGATCTCGCGCGGGTCTCGACGAGGAGTTGGTTCGACGAGTGGTATCGTGCGGACGACCTCGGCTTCCGTTGTCTCCTGCCGCGGTCCGACGAGGTTTCTGACGCGGTCGTGCTGGCGTCTGCGAACCGCACCTTTGCGCTCCGGGTCCGGCTCGGCCACGACCTCGCCGGCGCCGACCTCACCACCGAGGACCGCCGGTATCTCGACCGCCGCGCCCTCACCTGGCTTTTGCTCGAAGAACGGGTGGGCAATGCCCTTCAGGTGGCGGTCTCACTGCTGCAGAGAGATCCGAAGGACCCCGTGGCCCTTGACGTCCTCAACGGGATCGACGAAAAACTCGACCGTGCGGCGCGGGCAGGCGATCTCGAAGAGGTGGACGATCTGCGGGGCGTTCTCGCGCTGGCCGCTGCCGGAAACTCGAGGTTCGAACGAAGGCGCCGCGAGCTCGATCCGCAGGTTGTTTCCGCCCTGCGGGCCTGCGGCGAGGCGGCGGCGCGATCGGGGCAACGCGATCTCGCCCGAGCGTGTTTCGCAAAGGGGCTCGAGATCGCGGTCAACGACACCACACTGATGCGCGGCATGGAAAAGCTGACGCCGCGGCCTGGCGAGATCAGCAGGTCACCGAAGGACGGCAGAGAAATGGTGTGGATTCCCGCGGGCGCTTTCCGTTTTGGCGCCAGCGAGGGGGACGGCCAGGCCGATCTCGACGAGTTCCCCGCCGGCGACTTTCTGATCCAGGGGTTCTGGATCGATCGCTATGAAGTGACGAACGCCGACTACCGGCGCTGCGTCGAGGCGGGGGTGTGCGAGCCGCCGAGCCACCTCGACGCCTACGACGACCCGAACCGCGCCGCCAATCCCGTCCTCTCGGTGAGCTGGTTTCAAGCCCGCCAGTATGCCGCCTGGGCGGGGAAGAGGTTGCCCACCGAGGTCGAATGGGAGTACGCGGCGCGCGCCGGCGCTTCTGAGAGGTTCCCCTGGGGTGAGCGATGGGACCCGGCCCAGGCCAATGGCATGGGGGTAGAAGTCGGGGACCACTGGGGGGCGGAGGCGCCGGTCGGCAGCTTCGCGCCCAACGCGTGGGGGGTATACGACCTCATCGGCAACGCGGCCGAGTGGGTCCAGGACGTCTACCACCCCGGTTACAACGGTGCACCCAGGGACGGGCGGCCTTGGGAGCAGGAAGTGGGACCGATTTCAGAGCGAAAACGAGTGGTTCGCGGGGGTTCGTTTGCGGATCCCGGATCCAAACAACGGGTCTCCGATCGAACCGCCCGCCGCCCGGAAGATCTCCACCGCGGCAGCGGCTTCCGCTGCGCGACCGACTGATACGGACAGGGCGATCAGATACCGGTTTTTTCGAGGATCCGGTCCAGCGCCTCGATCTCGCCGCGGGTGGTGTAGAAGTGCGGCGAAAAGCGCACGGAGCCCTGGCGGACCGAGACTGCCACCCTTCGTTCGAGCAACCGCCGACAGGCGTCTTCGGGACCGACAGAGGGGTGACGGGCCGCCACAATACCCGCGATGGGGTGTCCTGAGCCGGGCGAGAACACGTCCCACCCGTGGCCCAGCAAAACCCTGGTCAGCAGGCGGGCCAGCGTTTCGACGCGAGCCTGGATGTTATCCCGGTCGACCGCCGCCACCAGGTCGAGGGCGGCGGCAAGACCGGCGACCCCGACATCGTTGCTCGCCCCGGGTTCGAATCTGCGGCCGTCGGCGTGGTATTCGAGGCGGTGAAGAAAGAAGTCCCGTGGTGCCAACGCGATGTTGCGCCAGCCCGAGACCACCGGTTGCAGTTGCTGCCGGAGGTCAGGGGTCGTCGCCAGAAGACCCGCGCCTTCCGGCCCCAACAACCATTTGTGGCCGTCGGCCACGACCGCATCGACGCCGAATGTTCCCATGTGCATCGGCAGCACGCCGAGCCCCTGGATCGCGTCGACCACCAGGAGGATGTCTCGGTCCTTGCAGAGGCGGCCAAGTTGGGCGAGCGGGGCGATCCACCCGCTGTGGAACGCGACCCACGACACCGCCAATAGCCGGGTGCGGTCGCTGATGTACTCCTCGACCGTTGCCGGGTTGATGCGTCCGTCGGGTTGGGGGAATCGGGTGACCTGAACCCCGCGGCGGGCCAGGGCGAGCCAGGGCGCGACGTTGGCTGCAAACTCTTCGCTCCCGACAAGGACCTCGTCGCCGGTCTTCCAGTCGAGACCCTCTGCGATCAGCGACAGGCCCTCGGATGTGCTGTGGACGATCGACACATCGTCGGGTGCGCACCCGATGAGCTGGCTTCCGAGGTGGCGGCAGGAGAGCAGGTTGTTGCGCCACTCGCGATGCTTCTCGTGCCCGGTCTTCTCCTGTTCTGTGATACGCGTGCGCATGGCCTCGGCCACGGAGGTGGGAAGCGGGCACACTGCGGCGTGATCGAGGTAGAGGACGTGCTCTCTGATGGGGAACTGAGGAAGCCACTCGCCGAGATCAAACGCCATGCAGCGATCATACAGGGCCCCACCCGCACGGCAGCCGTCCCGGCTGCCCCACAATCGCTCCGGGACCGGGTTTCTTTTGGGGCGCGCGTCTCGCGTGCCGGGTGGCCAGCGGAAAACGGCATCAATCCCCCAAATGCTTGGTGGCATTTGAAAGGCGTAGGCGGGTCGTTTACGGCCCGCCCGCGTGAGACTGAATCAGGCGTTTGTGGTGGCAGGCTTCACCACTCGAACGTACTGGTGAGGGTGCGATGGAAAATCCGAAATTCGAAATTCGAAATTCGAAATCCGAAATGGCTGAGCGCGTCGTCAGACGTTCGGCATCAGGTGAATGCGTTGGATCTGCAGCAGACCGACCTTGACCAGCGCATCGGGGTCGCGCAGCGCGAGGGGGATGAGATCGCTCTCGGGGATGCCCGACTCGACCATCGCCGGTCCTCGCAGCAGACCGTGACCACAGGCCCTCCCGGTGGGTTGAGCTCGATCACTCA
The DNA here is from genome assembly GCA_963714885.1 of Candidatus Sulfomarinibacteraceae bacterium. Taxonomy (GTDB): domain Bacteria; phylum Acidobacteriota; class Thermoanaerobaculia; order Thermoanaerobaculales; family Sulfomarinibacteraceae; genus Sulfomarinibacter. The sequence continues at coordinate 45,307 of CAVQQV010000051.1, forward strand.
TCTTCCGCGCAAGCTCGACCAACACCTCCCAGTTCTCGGTCGGGAAGTTCGGCTGGCTTGACAGCGGGTACACCACGTAACCGACCCGGGTGCGCAGGTTCGCCGCGAGCAGGAGGTCTGAGTCGGCCGCCATAGCAAGAAAACGCTGACTGACGACGTACGTGTGCTCCGGGTCGAGGTCGCGCAGGATCGCCAGGTGCTCCTGGTCGGAAAGCCGCACCGGGATGTCGGAATCGCGGATGACATCGTGCAGGAGGGCCTGCACGTGATCGCTGATCTGCGAGCCGCCCTCCAGCGGTGCCGGAAACCAGTCGCCTTTGATCGGCTCGAGACGAACACAGTAGATACCGAGGCAGGTCCCCGGCGAACGATCGGGCGACCTCGAACTCGTGACCATCGCGCGCCGTTGCGCGAGGCGAAGCTCGTAAGGCAGAAATATCTTCAGGAAATCTCGGCCGGCGACGGGGCTTTCTGTTGGGTCGGCTGAGTGCTCGCTCATCGAACGATGTTCGCAGAACATCCCTCGCCAGTCAACGAGCGAAAGCGACTCAGGGCATATTTGCCCAGGGAGCTCGCTGCCCTCGAAGGAGCAGGGGAGCAGGTCGGAATTTTGAATTTTGAATTTTGAATTCGCGCCCACCTACCCCCGGACTGTGCAGGGGAGTTGCTGACGGCCTGCGGCCGTCGCGACCCACCGCCGCGAGCGAGCGGGCGATAGGCTGGGCCCGACCCACCCACCCTTCCAGCCTTCGCCCGCAGATCGCTGCCGGCGGCGGGTTGGGGAGCAGGGGAGACGCGCCCCTCATCACAAAGAATGGATCCTGATCCGAAATTCAAAATTCAAAATTCAAAATTCAGAATCTGCGATGGTTCCCTTTCCCGCTGCCCGTCCTGAATCCGCCTCAGTTTTTCTTGCGGAGAACGTTCAGGGCCGAACCGGCCTTGAACCACTCCACCTGCTCGGCGTTGAGGCTGTGGGCGAGTTGGATCGACTCCGCAGACCCGTCGGCGTGGTGGATGTTCGCGGTGATCTGTTGACCGGGCGCGATGTCCGCAAGCCGCGTGAGCGATATCCGGTCGTCGACGTGGATCTTGTCGTAGTCGCTGGGCACGACGAAGTGCAGCGGCAGCATGCCCTGTTTCTTCAGATTGGTCTCCGCGATGCGGGCGAAGGAGCGCGCAATCACTGCCATGCCCGCCATGTGACGAGGCTCCATCGCTGCATGCTCGCGGGATGACCCCTCACCGTAGTTTTCATCGGCGACGGCCACCCACCTGATTCCACGGTCCTTGTACGAACGCGCCAGCTTCGGCAGCGACACGACGTCACCGGTCTCGATGTCGATCCCGAAGCCGGGCTCTTCGGTGAAGGCGTTGACCGCGCCGAGGAAGAGGTTGTCCGAGATATTGTCGAGGTGGCCACGGAAACGAAGCCAGGGTCCGGCCTGCGAGATGTGATCGGTGGTGCACTTGCCGCGCGCCTTGAGGAGCACGGGCATCCGTTCATAGTCGTTGCCGTCCCAGGCGGCGAAGGGCTGCAACAGCTGCAGGCGTTCGGAGCCCTCCTTGACCTTGACATCGACAGAGGCACGGTCCCGTGGCGGGTCGAGGTAACCGTCAGCCTTGAAGATGAAGCCCTTCTCGGGCACTTCGGGTGCGGGCTTCGGCGCTTCGAGGCGGTAGGTTGAGCCGTCGTCCGCTGTGAGTTCGTCGGTGAGCGGGTTGACGTCGAGGCTCCCCGCCAGCGCATAGGCGATCACGACCTCGGGGCTCGAGATGAAGGAGTTGGTCTGCGGGTTGCCGTCGTTGCGTTTGGCGAAGTTCCGGTTGAAGGAACTGATGATGGAGTTGACCTCGCCCTCGGTGATGTCGCTGCGGTGCCACTGGCCGATGCACGGGCCGCAGGCGTTGGCGAGCACCGTCCCACCGAGGCGGTTGAAGCTCTCCAGCTGACCGTCGCGCTCGATCGTGGCCTCGATCTGTTCCGATCCCGGCGTCACCCAGAGGGTGGATCTTGTGGTCGCGCCGTGGGCGATCGCCTGGTTCGCGACATCGGCGGCCCGCGTCAGATCTTCGTACGACGAATTCGTGCACGACCCGATGAGGCCCGCCGTCAGGTTGGCGGGATAGCCGTTGGCTCTGACATCGGCCGCCAGCTGCGAGACCGGGCGCGCGAGATCGGGCGTGAACGGCCCCACCACGTGCGGTTCGAGCGTGTCGAGATCGATTTCGATGACCAGGTCAAAATAGGTCTCCGGGTCGGCCGCCACCTCGGGGTCCGCGGTCAGGAGGTCTTTGTTGGCTTCGGCGAGGGTGGCGATCCGTGCCCGCTGGGTGGCGTCGAGATAGGTCTTCGCACGCTTGTCGTAGGGGAAGATGGAGGTCGTCGCCCCGAGCTCGGCGCCCATGTTGGTGATGGTGCCCTTGCCGGTGGTCGAGATCGATGACGTGCCGGGACCGAAGTACTCGATGATGCGGTTGGTGCCGCCCTTGACAGTGAGAATGCCGAGCAGTTTGAGGATCACGTCCTTGGGCGATGCCCAGCCCTTGAGGCTACCAGTCAGCTTGACCCCGACGATTTCGGGCTGCAGGACCTCCCAGTTGAACCCGGCCATGACGTCGACGGCGTCGGCGCCACCGACGCCGACGGCGATCATCCCGAGCCCGCCGGCGTTGGGGGTGTGCGAGTCGGTGCCGATCATCATGCCGCCCGGGAAAGCGTAGTTCTCGAGCACCACCTGGTGGATGATGCCGGAGCCCGGTTTCCAGAACCCGAGCCCATAGCGGGCCGACGTCGATTGCAGGAAGTCGTAGACCTCGCGGTTGCGATCGATGGCGGCTTCCACGTCCTCGATCGCGCCCGATTTCGCGAGGATCAAATGGTCGCAGTGAACGGTGGACGGCACCGCCGTCGTGTCCCGGCCGGAGAGCATGAACTGGAGGAGAGCCATCTGCGCGGTGGCGTCCTGCATCGCGACCCGGTCGGGCCGCAGCTGGAGGTATGCACGTCCCCGATCGAGCTCATCGTCGGGATCGGCCAGGTGTCCGAACAGAACTTTTTCGGCCAGCGTCAGAGGTCGGTCGAGGCGCTGCCGGATCACTTTCAGGCGCTGACGGGTGGTGTCGTAGACCGATTGCACGAACTCGGGGGTTGATTCGATGGTAGGCACTGGGCGTCTCCTTGGCGTGGGCTTCGGCACCCGGCGCTGCGAGGCGGACGCCGCGGTGCGTCACGCATTCTACACCCGAAATTTCGGACGGTCCGGTGAATCTCGGACGGGCGCAAGGCTATTCTTTCTGGTGATGAGTGAACTGCGAAACGGTGGCCGGGACCGCCCGAAATTTCTATGTGACGCCATGCTCGGCTCGCTGGCGCGGTGGTTGCGGTTTTTTGGTTTCGATGCGACCTACCTGGAGCCAGGAGTTCCGGACCGAGTTCTTGCGGACATGGCGCGGTCCGAGCACCGTTGGCTTCTGACCCGGGATCGCGAGCTCTCGACCGTCGGGCCCCGGACGCTGCTGGTGCGTAGCGAAACGCTCGAGGACCAGTTGGTGGAGGTTTTTTCGCGGCTCGCCCTTCGCCCAGCGGCTCACCTCGAGCAGTCGCGCTGCGGTGAGTGCAACGGCGTCCTCCAGGATGTCGAACGGGAAGAGGTGGCTCCGGTACTGCCGCCGTTCGTTCTCGCCACCGCTCCCCGCTTTCGCTCGTGCATCAGGTGCGGCCGGGTCTACTGGCCGGGGACCCACGGCGCGCGGATCCTGAGCCGGATGCGTGCGGTCGTTCAACGTTTAAACGTTTGAACGTTTTAACGTTATGTCGTCGTCGCGTTACAATGCGCACATGATGACGAACTCCGATGAGGCCCTCGAGCATCTCGAGGAGATACTCGGCCACCGTTTTCACGACCGGGAACTTCTGAGAATGGCCCTCCGCCACGGATCGGCGGCCACCGCGCAACGGCGGGGGTCGTATCAGCGTTTGGAGTTTTTGGGCGACGCAGTGATCGGCCATGCGGTGGCCCAGTTGCTTTTTGAGACCTTCCCTGGCGATGATCAAGGCCTTCTGACCCGAAAAAGGGTCCACCTGGTGCGTTCAGAACGGCTGGCGGAACGCGCCGCCCTGCTGGGCCTCGACGGTTGGGTGGAAGTTGGCCCGAGCGAGGAGAAGAGCCGCGGCCGCGAGCGTTCGGCGATGCTCGAAGATCTCTTCGAAGCAGTGGTCGGGGCCATCGCGCTCGACGGCGGATGGGATCTGGCCTACGCCTTTGTCGACGACCAGTTTGCTGAGGACCTCGGCGGGCTCGACGAGCGCACGCTGGCGCTCGCGGATCCAAAGTCATCCCTCCAGGAGGCAGCGCAGGCGCGCAGTCTTCCGTTGCCCGAGTACCGCAAGGTGGCGGTTTCGGGACCGGACCACAGCCGGAAGTGGGCCTATGAGGTGATCTTTGACGGCAACGAGATCGCCCACGGCGAGGGCGCTAGCAAGCGGGAAGCCCAACAGCAGGCTGCGCGCCGGGCGCTGGTGCGGCTGGGGTTGGTGCCGGAGGAGTAGACGGGCGGAAAGATCCGTCGTTCGAAGGCAGCTTCTCAGAGCGTCGTCCCCGGGAGGAGCCACCTTCAACATTGTTGGCCTGTGTCGCTTTGCCGACCTGGATGTTTGTGCCTCCAACAATGTTGAAAATGGCACCTCCGCCGCACGTGGCACGTCTCCGCGTGAGCATCCCTAGTCTCCGAAAACGAATGGCCCGTGAGTGCCCCCTCAGACAATGATTGGGGGGCTCGCTACTCGCTCTCGAGTTCCCAACATTGTCTGAGACGGCACGTCCGGTGTGCGCGGGCCGTTTCATGGCCGGTGTGAGTCCTCGAACGTACATGTTGTGTGGGGCGTTGTGATGGAAAATCCGAAATCCGAAATCCGAAATCCGAAATTCCGGTCCGGGTTAGGATGAGCCGGTGACGACACCGCACCCCCTGCTCGCACGCGCAAAAGAAGCCCCCGAAAAGCCGGGCGTCTATCGTTTCCAAGATCGATCGGGCAAGGACATCTACGTCGGCAAGGCTCGCGACCTGAGGCGGCGGGTCCTTTCGTACTTCGGCCGCCACGACCTGCCCGAGCGCACCCAGTCGATGCTCGCGAGGGCCAGGCGCCTCGATTTCACGGTGACCGCCAGCGAGGCCGAGGCATTCATTCTCGAAAACACTCTCATCAAGAGACTGCGGCCGCGCTTCAACGTACTGCTCCGGGACGACAAGACCTACCCGTACCTCAAGCTGACCACCGGTGAGGCGTGGCCCCGGGTCGAGCTCACCCGGCGGGTCCGGGATGACGGGCACGCCTATTTCGGGCCGTACATGGGGCAGCGGATGGCGCGCAAGTTGATGGACCTGTCGCGGACCCACTTTCAGGTTCGGACCTGTCAGATCGAGATCGACGGCAAGTTGCCGCGGCCGTGTCTCTACTACCACATGCGCGCCTGTCTCGGGCCCTGTGTCGACGGTCTGACCACGCCCGAAGCCTACTCCGAGGTGGTCGAGGAGCTGCGCCTCTTCCTCGACGGCAAACACCGTCAACTGTTGCCGCGTCTGGAACGCAGCATGTGGCGGGCGTCGGAGAACGAGGATTTCGAAATGGCGGCGCGCTACCGGGACCTGATGGCGGTGGTCAAACGTCTCGGCGAGCGCCAGGATGTCGAACGGCCGGGTCGGGGCGATGCCGATGCGATGGCGGTGTGGAGCGATGGCGAACACGCGTCGGTGTGCGTTCTGCCGTATCGCGCCGGGCGTCTGGTGGACAAGCGCGAGTTCCATTTCGAGGGCGTTGGCGAAGTTGCGCCATCAGACCTCCTGGTGACCTTCGCCGCCCAGTACTACGAGGCCAACCCGGCGGTGCCGCGCCGGATGGAGACCGCCCAAGAGCTCGACCCGGACGACCGCATCCTGCTCGAGGCCTTTCTTCGCCACACGGCCGGGCGGGCGGTGGTCGTCGCCAACCCGGTGCGTGGTCCGCGTGCGCGCCGGGTGGCGCTGGCGATGAAGAACGCCCGGGCAGCGTTCGATCTGCGGTTTCGGGCGCCGCGGTCTCAGGCGCAGCACCTGTCACGCCGGCTCGGCGAGGCGCTCGGTCTCCCCGGTCCGGTCTGCCATATCGAGTGTTTCGACATTTCGCACTCGAGCGGGAAGGACACCATTGCCTCGTGCGTGGTGTGGCAGGACGGGCGCATGAATAAACGCCAGTATCGGAGTTTTCACATCCGCGAAGTCGAGGGCGTGGATGACTTTGCATCCATAGCCGAGGCGGTAGGTCGCCGCTACCGCCGGCTGCGGGACGAACAACGGCCGCTCCCGGACCTGGTGCTGATCGATGGTGGCGTCGGGCAGCTCAACTCGGCGATGGCGGCTCTCGACTCACTGGGGCTCGATCTCCCGATTGCAGCTCTTGCCAAACGCGAGGAGGAGCTGTGGCTGCCGGCCGCATCAGAGCCCCTACGGATGGATCGATCGGACCCCGCACACCTGGTGCTCCGTGAAACCCGGGACGAGGCGCACCGGTTCGCCGTCAGCCGCCACCGTGCGCGCCGCAGCAAGAAGACGCTGTCCTCGCAGCTGTTGTCGGTCCCCGGGGTGGGCCCCGGTCGAACGCGAGCCCTGCTGCATCGTTTCGGCTCGGTCCGGGGGGTTCAGAGCGCCACCGTCGAGGAGTTGCAGCGCGCCCTCGGCCCGCGCCTCGGCCGCCACGTCTGGCACCACCTGCACGCAGGCGAGTCGTCAGTCGAAGAGTGACAACTCGAAATTTCGGATTTCGGATTTCGGAATTTCGGATTTCCAGCGCAACCCCCTACCGGTTCAGCCGCGACGACGGTTATTGCCTGAATTCAAGTATTTACGAGATTCATCAGTTGTCAGTCATTCGTCATCCCTATTTGACAGTCGGCTAGTATCGAATTCTCGGAAGCTCGTGATGTCTTGATCCTGATGCCAACTCTGAAACAAATTGCCGCCGTCCGAAAATCCGAAATCCGAAATCCGAAATCCGAAATTGAACCCCTTTTCGAAAATGTTAGTCTGACGCCGCATGTTCATCTCCGAGACCTTCACCAGCCTCCAGGGCGAGGGGATCCTGACCGGCGTGCCGTCCTTTTTTGTCAGAACGTCGGGGTGCAACCTCCGCTGCCGGTGGTGCGACACCCCCTACACCTCGTGGCTGCCGGAGGGTGACCGGAGGGCGGTCGGGGAGTTGGTGTCCGAGGCAGTCGGGTCCGGTGCGCGGCACGTAGTGGTGACCGGCGGCGAACCGCTGCTGCAGCGTGAGATCGGCGAGCTCACCGCGGGACTGAAGGGGGAGGGGCTCCACATCACCGTCGAAACCGCGGGCACGGTGGACCCGGTCTTCAACTGCGATCTGCTGTCGGTGTCGCCAAAGACGTCCAACTCGGACCCCCCGGGGGCGGCGCGGGATCGCCACCGTCGTCTCCGCCACGACCGCGCGCCGCTGCGGCGCCTCTTGCAGCGATTTCCGGAGCACCAGCTGAAGTTCGTGATCGACGACGCCGACGACCTGCAGGAAGTGCGGTCGGTGTTGGAGGAAATTGGCGGTGCGGATCCATCCCGTGTCCTGCTCATGGCCCAGGGTCGAACCGCCGATGAGGTGGCCGAACGCGCCCCCGCGGTCGCGGCCTTGTGTCTGGAGCATGGCTTTCGCTACACTCCCCGACTGCATCTGGACCTCTTTGGAGGCGGCCGGGGAGTGTGAATGGGTTTCTTTAGAATCGCGAAGACATTCGAGGTCGAGTACGGCCATCGCCTGAGCAAGCACCCAGAGAAGTGCCGGTTCCCGCACGGACACAGCCTCCGAATCGAGGTCGTGGCGCGCGGCCGGGAGCTCGACGGCAACGACATGGTGTGCGATTACAAGGCGCTGAAGATGCTGGTCGTGGACATCGTCGAGCGCCTCGACCACGCCATGGCGCTCAACTCGGCCGACCCCCAGCTCGAGGGCCTGACGGCCATCGGCGATCGCGTGATCCTGTTTGACGACACCGATCCCACCACCGAGGTACTGGCGCGCTGGCTCTATGAGCAGATTGCCGAACGTCTGGCGGCCGACGGCGCCGTGACCTCCCCGAGCGGGACCGCGTACGAGATCCCCAAGGGTCTCGAGCTCGAGAAAGTCAGGGTGTGGGAGACCTCGTCGTCGTGGGGGGAGTACGTCGGTAAGGAATTCTGAATTTTGAATTTTGAATTTTGAATTCCGGCCCATCTTTTCGCCGACAGGAAGCGTCCGAGTGCTCAGAGTGGGTGAAGGAATGTGCGGCGGAGGTGCCTGGCATCCCGGCCCGTCCGACGGGCCGGCGTGCCTGGCTCCTCCCGGGAAGCGCGTTCGGAAAGTCAGCCTCGGCGGAGGTGCCATCTTTTGTATTGTCTGACTCTTGATTGCTCAATCATCAACGACGTTTCGGGCAGACAATGCGAAAGGTGGCTCCTCTCGCGGTGATCTGTTGGGAAAGTCATGCTGTCTGGCTGCCTATGAAAACCCGGCATTCGATCTTTCCACACACCGCTACAATGCCCCCCGAACATGACTGACTACTCCCACACCAACCCGTTGGTACCACCAGAGGCTGTCACGCAGTGGCTTGGCGCCTTGCCGCAACCGGTCGCGGTGACCGGCGGGACTGGGTTCGTTGGTTCGCACCTGGTCGATACCCTGTGCGCGGCGGGCCTTTCGCCGCGGGTCCTGGTGCGCGATCTCGGATCGCCGAGGTGGATCGCTGGGAGCCCTGTCGAGTGGGTACCGGGGTCGCTCGAAGACGCCGCGGCGTTGAGACGCCTGGTGGCTGGAGCGGGAACCGTGTTCCATCTGGCCGGGGTCCTGAGGGCGGGCAGCGAGGCAGAGTTCGATCGCGGCAACCGCAAGGGCACCGCCAACCTGGTCGCCGCTCTGCGGGAGGCGGCGCCGCGGGCGAGATTGATCCACGTCTCGTCGCTCGCGGCCGTAGGGCCGTCGGCAGAACCCGCTGGCGTCGGCCCCGAGGCTGAGCTGTCGCCGATCTCGTTGTACGGACGCTCAAAGCTGGCCGCTGAGTCCGAAGTTCGCGGCCTGGGCGATTCAGCATGGTGGTCGATCGTGCGCCCGCCGGCCATCTACGGCCCGCGCGACACCGACGTTTTCGAATTTTTCCACATGGCCAGCCGTGGTTTGGTCGCCGTCCCGGCAGGCGAGCGCTGGTTGACGGTTGCCTGGGTGGGCGACGTCGTGCGAGCCGTCATCGCGGCGGCGGCCGGGCAGCCGCGCAGGGTTTTCCACCTCGGCGACCCCCAACCGATGCTTCTCGGAACCTTGATCTCCGAGCTGTGCGCTGCCGGCGGCGTCGGTCCTCGAATTCTCGCCATCCCCCCGTTTGTGGTGACCGTAGCGGGCGCGATCGGCAGCGCCCTGCACCGTGTCGGGTGGCGTCGATTGCCGTTGACCGGGGACAAGGCGCGCGAACTGCTCGCCCTTCATTGGACGGCGCGAACCGCGGATTCGATGTCGGAACTCGGTATCGACCGGTTGACGACATTTGCCGACGGGGCGGCCCGCAGTTGGGTCTGGTATCGAGATCGGGGCTGGCTGCGCTGAAGAACGGACGTATCCTGCTATTATTGGCGCGCTGCAAGACTTCTGCGGGTCGCCGGATTCGGTGATGAGATTGGTGGCCCATCCAACGGAGTGACATGGACGTCTTCGACAAGTGTTCGACCTTCAAAGCCGCGGATAGGATCCGCGATCTTGGAATTTACCCGTATTTCAGAATGATCGCTTCCGGCCAGGACCCCGTGGTGAGCATGAACGGCAGCCGGGTGATCATGCTCGGGTCCAACAACTACCTGGGTCTCACAAACCACCCGGAAATCAAGGCGGCGGCGGCCCGGGCGCTTGACGACTACGGGACCGGCACCGCGGGCTCCCGTTTTCTCAATGGCACCCTGGAAATCCACGTCGAACTCGAAGAAAAACTCGCTCGCTTCATGAAGCGGGAGGCGGCCCTCACCTTTTCGACGGGCTTCCAGGTCAACCTGGGAGTGATTTCGACCATCATTGGCCGCAACGACGTGGTCATTCTCGACAGCCTGGATCACGCCTGCATTCTCGACGGTGCGCGCCTTTCGTACGGTCGGATCCTCAAGTACGCTCACAACAACATGGAGGTCCTCGAGGAACGCCTCCGTTCAGTGGGCGGGGACCGGGCCTCGATGATCGTCGTTGACGGCGTGTTTTCAATGGAAGGCGATATCGCCAATGTGCCGCAGATCGTCGACTTGAAACGCAAGTTCGGCGCCCGCCTGATGATCGACGACGCGCACGGCATCGGCGTGATGGGCGAACACGGGCGGGGTACGGCGGAGCACTTCGGGCTCGAAGCCGATGCCGATCTGGTGATGGGGACTTTTTCCAAGTCTCTGGCGACGGTGGGTGGGTTTGTCGTCGGCAACAGCGACATCATCGACTACGTCAAACACACGGCGCGGTCGTTGATGTTTTCCGCGGCGCCGCCGCCGGCTTCGGTGGCGTCCGTCATCAAGGCGTTGGAGATCATCGAGCGCGAACCCGAGAGGCGAGCGCGTTTGTGGGAAAACACCGCCTACATGAAGCATGAGTTCACGGCCATGGGTTTCGATACGGGAGAGTCGGCATCACCGATCATTCCGTTGGTAGTGGGTGACGACATGGCTGCGTTCAGGATGACCATGCGTCTGCAGGAGGAGGGTGTCTTCGTCAATCCCGTGGTTTCGCCGGCCGTGCCCGAGGGCCGGGCGATGATCAGGACGTCGTACATGGCGACCCACACCCGTGAGCACCTCGATCGTTCGCTCGAGGCTATTCGCAAGGTCGGTCGTGAAATGGAAGTGATTTCGTGACGGTCAAACCCGTCAAGGGTCGAGCGGACCGCAAGCGGTTCGTCGACTTGCCCTGGAAGATCTACCGCGGCGACAGCAATTGGGTGCCGCCTCTCAAAGCATCGGTCCGCGAACTGCTGGATGTGAACCGGCATCCCTTTTACGCCGGCGGCCGTGAGGCCGAGATGGAGCTCTTTTTGGCGTGGGACGGGCCCGATGTGGTGGGGCGGGTGGCCGCTATCCTGAACCACTCCCACAACAGGGTTCATGACGAACAGGTTGTTTTCTTCGGCTTCTTCGAGGCCATCGACAGACCGGATGTCGCGCGGGACCTCCTGGGAGCGGTGGAGAAGTGGGCGGCCGAGCGTGGCGCGACTGCGGTACGGGGACCGATGAACCCATCCACCAACTACGAATGCGGTCTTTTGATCGAGGGCTTTGGCCGACCGCCCGCGCTGATGATGACCTACAATCCGAAATCCTACCCCAGGCTGATCGAGGGATCCGGCTACACCAAGGTCAAAGACCTCCACGCTTATATCTCGCCGGTGCACGGCGCGAGCCTCAAGCGGCTGCAGCGGCTCGCAGATCGTACGCGCGACCGCAATCCGACGCTGTCCACCCGCGGGGCCGACCTCGCGAATTTCGAGCGTGAGGTCAATCTCTTTCAGGAGATCTACAACTCGGCGTGGGAGAAGAACTGGGGTTTCGTTCCCCTGTCCGATACCGAGATCACGTGGTTGGCCAAGGAGCTCAAACCGCTGGTTCAGGCGGACCTGCTGCGCTTCGCCCTCGACGACGGGCAGCCGGTGGGTTTCCTCCTCGTCATGCCCGACTGGAACCCGGTGTTGGCTGATCTCGACGGATCGCCGTGGCGCCACCCGTTCAAGACCCTCCACCACGTGCTCAAGAGCAAGCCTGAGACCATGGAGGGGATCCGGCTGTTCACGCTGGGAGTCAAAGCGGAGCACAGGAAACGTGGGATCGAGGGCATCCTGATCGGTGAAGGGCTCCAGAAGAGCCTCGAAATCGGCTACAAGTGGTGCGAATACTCGTGGATCCTCGAAGACAACGAAGTCACCAAACGCACGGTCAGGCTGATGGATGGTGAGCTCTACAAGATCTACCGGATCTACGAAAAGTCAGTTCTCAGTTCTTAGTTTTTAGTTCTCAGTTTCCGCCCCTCAACCCCGTCCCGCCGGGGTGGCTCCGACAACTAAAAACTCAAAACTAAGAACTCAAAACTATTGACACAAGGGTTCACCGGGTTCGTTCGGGTTGCCGGTGGCCTTCAAAAACCGCTTGGTGATCCCGCGAACCAGGGCTTTGGTGTGACGGTTGCCGTTGTTCTTTGTGGGCAAGGGTATCTGCGCCGCAGCCAGCGCCTGGTGGCCGCCGCCAAAGCCCATCCGGCCTCCGAGATTGCGCGCCACGTGGCCCGCGTGGCGTTCACGATCCGTCGTGCGCAGGCTGAGGTGGAGCCAGCCATCGATAACGGCCAGACACATTGCCCAGTTGACCTCCTCCTCACGCAGCAGGAGATCGGCGGCCTCGGCCACCATTTCCTGCGAGTCGAGATGGCCGAGGAACGAGACGATCCGGTCGCCGTAGACCGTCGCCTGGTCGAGGGCGATCCGGAGCTTCGAGAAATAGCTCCTCGGCAGCGGCGCCTGGACGATCCGTCCGAGGGCCCGGGCGTTGGCCAGCGGGTAGAGCTCGAGAAAGGCCTCGAGGTCGGCCTTCGTGCTTTCGCGTCCGAGGTCCTGGGTGTCGGAGCGGATCCCGTAGACCATCGCGGTCGCGAGCGAGGGAGGGACGTCGATCTTGGCGGCCTTCAGGTACTCGTAGAGAATTGTCGATGTCGCACCGTAGCGGCTGCGAATGTCGGTGAACCGTGCCGATCGGGTTTCGGGGCGGATGGGGTGGTGGTCGATGACCACATCGAGCCGCAACGACGCGTCGAAGTTCACGTTGCCGGCGCCCGGTTGGGCGTCCACCATGCTCAAACGGTCGAAGCGTGAAAGATCGAGATCGCTGAGGGCGCGGGTGTTGAGACCGAGGTACTTGAGCAAGGCGAGGTTCTCGGCCCGCCATACCGCACCCGAGTGTCCTATGGAACACGCGATGTCGTGACGCACATTGGCGATCTCGCGAAGCGCCGCAGCGGCGGCGATGGCGTCGGGGTCGGGCGTGTTCTGGACGATGATGAGCATGCTTCGCGCGCCGTCGAGAACCTTGGACAGCCTTTTGAGACGGACCGCCGGGGTGATGACGCTGTCCATCAGAATTAATTCCACTGGCAGCCAAAAAGACTCCTGTCAGATAGCTCAAACCAAACTCCAGCGGGGGAGTATATACCCCGCACTCATACCTCGACCGTTTCCGCCTGCCGGATACCCGTCGCGGCCGACCCGCCGCGGTTAGAATGATGGTGGCCGAACGGTCGGCCGGGTGCGGAAGGCCTCCACCCGGCGCGGCCCGCGGGCCATCGGAGGAACTGGATGATCCGTCGAGGGTGGTTTGTGGCGCTGTCGCTCGGGGTGGCGGTGCTGTTGTTGTTGGTGCTCGGTCTGGCGCACCTCCGCGCCCGCGTGGCTGCGAGCCGACTGCCCGAACGTGGACTGTCCATGCAGACGGTTGACGGATGCCCGGCTCTGGTCGAGATCCTGTTCGATGGGCGTGGGGCGCCCCACGTCTTTTCGGGGAGCGATTCGGCCCTGTGGTTTGCTCAAGGTTATCTGCACGCCCGGGATCGCTTTTTTCAGATGGACCTGACGCGCAGAACGGCGAACGGGCGGCTTGCCGAGCTTTTCGGGAAACGGGCTCTCGACAGCGACCGCACGATGAGGGTCCTGAGGCTTGCGGCCTCGGCCCGCCGACAGTCCGCGCTGTTGACGGCCTCCGAGCGACGGGTCCTTGAACTCTACACGGCCGGCGTCAATGCGGCGATCGAACGTTACGGCTCCTGGATCGCCCCCGAGGTCTGGCTGCTCGGGATCGAACCGGAACCGTGGTCGGTGGAGGACTCACTGGTGGGCGGCGTCCTCATGCAGCTCGATTTCAGCTGGGCCATGGGTGAAGAGCTGCAGCGCGCGGTCGAGATCTCCCGACTGGGTCGTGACCGGGCGGTGGATCTGTGGGGGTGGACGCCGGCCGAAGCGAGGGCGTGGATTCCGCCAGGGGACCTGACAATGCAGACCGCCCGCGAGCACGAACCGATCACGCCCCCAATGAAAGGTTCGGGTTCGAACGCCTGGGTGGTCGGCCCGCAGCGCAGCGCTTCCGGTCGTGCGCTGCTGGCGAACGACCCGCATCTCGGTGTGCAGATGCCTGCAAAGTTTTATCCGATCCACCTCAGCGGCCCCGGCCTCGAGGTGGCGGGAGCTTCGATCGCGGGCATCCCCGGAGTGTTCATCGGTCACACCCAACACGTTGCCTGGGGTCTGACCCTGTCGGCGATGGACGACCAGGACCTGTTCCTGCTCACTCTCGACGACGGAGGCGGCCGCGAGTTGATCGATAGCCGGTGGCGTCCTTTGCGCACCGTGACAGAACACATCGCGGTCCGCTGGCAGTCCGAACCCGTCCTGATCAAGGTGCGGCTTTCGGTGCACGGCCCGGTGGTCCGCGAGCAGCGCTCTGATTCGCTGGCGCTCGCCTGGTCCGGGCACAACGGGCCGAGCATGGTGCCGGCCATCCTGGGTATGAACCGGGCGCAGACGGCCGCAGCGGTTGCCGCGTCGTGGGAGCCGGTCATCGGGCCGTCGATGAACCTGCTCGCGGCGGACACCGGCGGCACCATCCTTCACCAGGTGGTCGGACGGGCCCCGGAAAGGGTTCGGGGGGCGGGAAGGCTGCCGGCGCCGGGCTCGGACTCCAATTGGGCGTGGAAGGGTTTCCTGCCGATGTCGGCAAATCCGAGCCGCGCCGATCCGGTCGAGGGTTTTCTCGCCGCGACCGGCCACGATCTTTTTGCAGAAGGTGACTACCCTGCGTCGCGTGCCTTTCCGGCCGAATTCGACTCGCCCTGGAGAATGCGGCGGATCAGGAATGCCCTGGCGATGCACGAGGGCTGGACGGTCGCGGAGTGCCTTGAGCTGCAGGGCGACGTGGTCTCCCTCGAAGCCATTGCGGTGCTCCGACAGCTTCGCCCGGAACTCGAAAAACACGGCGGCGCCAGCGCTCGGAAACTGATGGATTGGGATGCGAGAATGGCGGTGGACTCGACCGCAGCGACTCTGTACTCCCGCTTCATGCTGGAGTTCGAAGATGCCGTCGGCGGGGATGAAGCGGCCCGTCTGTCGCTGGATCGATCTCCGTTGGCCCGGGAAGAGGTCCTTCGCCTGTTGGCCGGAGGGCTCGACGAGTCGTGGTGGGATGATGTCAGCCTTCCCGGCCGCCAGTCGAGGGCCGACATTCTGGTGGGTGTGCTCGATCGCCTCGACGGTGAGGCCGATGCCGAAACCTGGGGGGGGGTCCACCAGATCCTGTTCACCCACCCGTTGGCGTGGCTGCCCGGCGTCGGTTCGTCGCTTGCCGCCACCTGGAACCGCGGGCCCTTTGCCGTGGGTGGAGACAACGTGACGGTCAACGCGGAGTATTGGAACCATCACCAGCCATTTGCGGTGACGGTCCTTCCGGCGATGCGGTTTGTTACGGAGGTCGGCAGTTGGGATGCCACCGTCCTCGGATTACCCACCGGGCAGTCGGGCCGGCCGTGGTCCGGTTCTTATGCAGACCAGATCGAGGACTGGCTGCGAGTCGAGCCTGCGGTCTTCCCGTTCAGTCGGGAGGCGGTCGAGGCGGCGGCCGTCGCGAGGCTTCACCTCTATCCGGAACACGCCAGAATCCCGCTATCGGTGACGAAACGATGAGCGCCGAGGCGACGGGTCGCGTCCCTGTGGAGGCGAGATCGTGTCTCGCGTTGGTGACCTGCGGACCGCAGATGGAGGTCGCGCTCGGGGCCCCGTTTCTCGTCGCGGACTCGGTTGTTCGACTGGGCGGAGTGTCTCCGAGATCGACCCTGGTTTTGGCGGCGGTGGATCTTCTGGTGGAGGACGCCGGTATTCAGCCCTCTGATATCGGTACGATCGTGGCCTCGAGGGGACCGGGGTCGTTCACCGGTATCCGCGCCGGTCTTGCGACAGCCATGGGGCTCGCCGCCGCAACCGGCGCCGCGTGCGTTGCCTACGACTCGCTGACGATGCTGGCCGCGCGATGCAGCCCCGATCAGATCGTGTGGACCGCTCAGCCGGGGCGCCGTACCGAGGTCTATGCGCGTCGGTTCGAAGTTCGTATCGACGGGCCTCCGGTCGGCGGTGCCATCGAGATCCTCTCCGTCGATGCTCTTGGCGACCGTGGCCCGTGGGTCGCCGCTGAGACCCTCGATCTTGGCGGTGTCCCAACCGCCGCAGTGGCGCGCGGTTCGGCGGAAGCGCTCCTGTGGCTCTGGCGCCTCGGGGTCCAGTCAGACCCGGTGGAGCCGTTGTACGTGGAAGGCCCTCCGATCCACGGTCGCACGCCCGGAGTCTGAGGTGGAGTGTCGGTTTTCGGTCCGTCCGCCGCAACTGGGCGACGCGAGGGATCTTGAAAATGCAGACCTCGCGTGCTTCCCCGACCCGTGGCCGGGTCAGTTCTTCGCCTCCGAGATCCTTGCCGACGGGCGGTTCAACCGCCTCCTGCTGGATCCGGCGGGCCGGATGGCCGCCTATCTCTTTTGTGCCTGGCAGTACCTCGACCTGCACATTCTCAAGGTGGCGACGTTGCCCGATTTCCGCCGATCCGGTCTCGCCCGACGCCTCATGCAGCTTGCCGAGAATCACGCCGTGGAGATGAGCGGGGAAAGCCTGACCCTCGAGGTGCGCCGGGACAACCTGTCCGCGATCAAAATGTACGAAGACCTGGGCTACGCGAGGCAGGGAATCCGAGCGCGCTACTACCCGAACGGCGACGACGCCGCGATCATGACCCGGCGGGTCCCGGTTTGACGGGGTGAGGCCCGGTCATCTCTTCCGGCCGCACCAACCGGTCGAACTCCTCTTCGCTGAGGAGACCGAGGGCGACCGCCGCTTGCTTGAGGGTCGTGCCCTCGGCGTGGGCCTTCTTTGCGACCCTGGCTGAATTGTCATAACCGATCCTCGGGTTGAGGGCGGTCACCAGCATCAGGCTGCGATCGACAAGTTCTGCGATTCGTTTGCGGTCGGGGCGGATGCCGGCCACACAACGGTCCGCGAAGCTGCGGCTCGCGTCCCCGAGCAGCCGGATGGACTGCAGCAGGTTGAAGATCATCATCGGTTTGTAGACGTTGAGTTCGAGATGCCCGTTGGCGCCGCCCATGGTGATGGCCACGTCGTTGCCGACGACCTGAGCGGCCACCATCGTCAGGGCCTCGACCTGGGTCGGGTTGACCTTGCCGGGCATGATCGACGAGCCGGGCTCGTTGGCGGGCAGGACGATTTCACCGATCCCGCTGCGGGGGCCCGATCCGAGCAATCGAATGTCGTTACCGATCTTGGTCAATGCGACGGCGGTTGTTTTCAGGGCCCCGCTGGCGGCGACGACCGCGTCGTGTGCGGCAAGGGCCTCAAAATAGTTGGCGGCCGGTACGAACGGCAACCCGGTGATGTCAGCCAGTTCGGCGCACGCTCGCGCCGCGAACTCCGGGTGGCTGTTGAGGCCGGTCCCCACCGCGGTGCCCCCGAGGGCGAGCTCGTACAGATCTGGCAGCGCACCGCGCACCCTGGCAATGTTCTTGTTCATCTGCTCGGCATAGCCTGAAAATTCCTGGCCGAGGGTGAGGGGCACTGCATCCATCATGTGGGTCCGGCCGATCTTGACGATGTCGGAGAACTCGGCGGACCTGGCCGCCAGGGTGTCCCGAAGGTGCTCGAGGGACGGCAGGAGATGATGGACAATCTGATGGGCGGCCGCGAGGTGCATGGCAGTCGGGAAGGTGTCGTTGGACGACTGTCCGAGGTTGACGTGGTCGTTGGGGTGGATGGGGTCCTTGGACCCGAGGGTGCCGCCGGCAAGCTCGATGGCGCGGTTGGCGATCACCTCGTTGGCGTTCATGTTGGTCTGGGTACCGCTGCCGGTCTGCCACACCACCAGCGGAAAGTGGTCGTCGAGGACGCCGTCCGACACCTCGCTGGCGGCGCGAACGATCAGGTCCGCCTGTTCATCGGTCAACAGACCTAGCCTCTCGTTGGTGCGGGCGGCGGCGAGTTTGAGGGTGCCCAGCGCATGGATGATTTCGCGGGGCATGCGCTCGCTGCCGATGGGGAAATTCGCCAGCGAGCGGCCGGTCTGAGCCCCCCAGTAGCGGTTGCCGGGCACTTCCACCTCGCCGAGGGTGTCGTGTTCCGTTCGCGTCGTCACAGGTTCACCTCCCGCCCTTCGTCGTATCAGGGTAACCCCAGACCCGCATCGTCCGTTCCCTGTTCCTAACATTAACCTGCACTTCTCACCAGGTTTCGTCACGAGGGCGACGAGGCGCCGTGGCCAGGTGGGTTTTCTCGCCTTGGGGCGCGGAGCGTATTTTGCAGTACGTTACGGCGCGCCCTTGGCGCTTGTGTCTCACCGCCACCAGCGCGTGTCCGATGGGCTCGCCCCACGGGGGCGAGCCTTCGGCCACAATGCGCTGCTGTCGGCGGGGAGAGCACCCCAAGGCGAGAAAACACGGCTGGGTAGGATGCATCGTCGGCCGCAGTGCGACAGCTGGTGAGAAATGCAGGTTAACTCAGGTTCGTCGGTGGGCGCGTTACCCGAATCATCTGTCTCATCAGTTGCCATACGGCAGGGCCGGTCCTGCGGCGATCAGGGGTCTTCAGGCGTAAAAAGGTCAATGGTTGTAGAATGGCGGTATGGGATTGTTAGGCGAGATGCTCGTCGAGCGTGGGGCGATCTCCGTGGAACAGCTCCACAAGGGCCTCGCCTCGAGCCGGCAAGTTGGTCAAAGATTGGGCACCCAACTGGTGAATCTCGGTTTCATCGACGAGAGATCCCTGCTCGAGACCCTCGCCGAGCAGCACGGCGTGCCCTTCGTTACCGAGGCTATGTTGGTGGAGTTTCTGGAGTCCCAGGATTCTGGTCTTCTGCCCGAACCGATGGTGAGACGGTTGCGGGCGGTGCCGTTCCGGACTGTTCGGGACCGTGTCCATGTGGCGATGAGCAACCCCGGAGATGCCAGAATCATCGATCGCATCTCGAACTTCACGCAATTTCACGTCGAGCCCTTCGTTGCATCTGATCGTACGATCGAGATCGCCATGGATCTCGTCCCCAAGATCCGGGAGGTTCCCAAGACCGACGAGGGAGAACTGCTGACCGAGGTGGTGCACGACGAGATCCGGGATGTCGGGTGGGACCAGCTGTGGACGGCACGGATCGAACCATCGTGTCTTCTCCAGGTCCACAGCCGACCGAAGGCGGCCAAGGTGATTCTGGTCGCGAGGTACCCGACTCTGGAGCCGGTCGGGACCAGCGAACGCAAGGTGGCCGCGGCGATCACGGACGACAAGGAATTTGTCCGGCTGCTGGGCTCTGCAGCGACTGCGGCAGAGGTCGGTGAGGTCCTGATTCTCTACTCTTCGCAGATGCTCGACCGAATCTGCGTCTTCGCCGTCCACCACGGCAAGATCTCCGGGTGGATCGGCCGCGGTCTGCCGCTCGATGCCGCCGATCTCCGGTCGTTCTCGGTCGCCGCCTCCGAACCGTCCCTGTTCCGGGAGCAGGATGGGAACGACAGCTATCTCGGCCCGGTCCCGACGGGCCCGGTGAATGATCGGTTGATGGAGATCTTCGGACCGCCGAGCCCGACGGAGGTGCTGGTCGTGCCGTTGGCCATGAACGGTCGGGTCAAAGGCTATCTCATGGGAGACATTCCGGGCCGCAAGGTGCCCCAATCGGTGAGGGAAGCTCTGGTCCCGGCCGGCCGGGCGGCGGGAAACGCCTTGGCGGTCATTTTGCGGGGCCGCGTCTGAAACCGGTCCAGGATAGGTATAAGATGGGCCGATGAAGCGTCTGGGGGAGATCCTTCTCGATCGCGGCGCCATCGCCATCGCCGAGCTCCACACCGGCCTCGAGGCGTGCCACTACCGCGGCGGGCGTCTCGGGACGCAGCTCCTCAGGTTCGGGTTCGTCGACGAGCACGCCCTGCTGGAGGCGCTCTCCGAACAGCTCGGCGTGCCGCCGGTGACGACCACCGTGCTGCGGCGGGCACCGGACCCCCTGCGACGGATGATTCCACTGAATGTCGGGTTGCGGCTGCAGGCCATGGTCTTCGACCGCAAAGACGGCGTGCTGAGCGTGGCGATGACCGCCCCGAGAAACCCGGCGGCCATCGAGGAAGTCATCAGCTACGTGGGTCTCGACATCAAGCCCCACGTCGCCACCGAGATCGGAATCATGGCGGCGCTTCGGGAGATGAAACTGGAAGAGCAGATCCAGGAGGCCTCGGTCCCGGCGGTGGGGTTCGAAACCGGTGGTACCGCGGATGAGTGGCAGAGCCTGTGGACGCCACCTGCTCTGGAAGCCCTCGATCTGCTGCACCCGCGGAAGGTCTCGGCGCGGGACGAGATCCCGATGGCGGCCACATTCCCCGGGTTGGCGCCGGTTCCGTCCTCGGCCTCGGGAGATGCACGAGGCCCGCTGGATGACACCGCATTTTCGGTCATGGTGCGCGACGCGCGGCACCGCGACGAGGTCGGTGAACTGTTGCTTCACAGGGTTTCGGGGATGCTCGATCGGTGTTATCTGCTGGCCGTCCATTCCGGCAAGATCGTCGGCTGGTTGGCGCGCGGCCGCGGAGTGGTGCTCGACGACGTCGAGTCGTTTTCCGCCGACAGCGACGAACCGTCGGCCCTGGGAACGATCGCCGGCGGCGACACGTTTTGCGGGAGACTCCCTGACGGGGTGATCAACCAGTTTCTGATCGAGATGCTGGGAGACCCCGCTCCCGTCGAGATCGTGATTGTCCCGATGGCCATCAAGGGTCGGGTGGTTGCCTATCTGGTCGGCGACGTGCCGGGTTCCGCAGTGTCCCGCGACACCCTCGAAGATCTCGCGACGGCGGTGAAGAAGGCTGGTGTCGCCCTCGAGATCCTGGTGATGAAGAAGAAGTTTCTGAACCCGCCGTTGAAGTGAGCCCCCGGCGTTACCGTCGCAGGGCGCAACTCGATCAAGTGCCGCGGTTTCACTCGTAATTATTTTCACAATCCCCACGGCGGCGTATAATGACCGGCGGACGGTCGGCTCATGCGGGCCGGGGGGAGGTGTCAATGGGTGCGACAGGAACCAACATCGAGACATTCGTCGAGTTGATTCGGCGGGCGTCGACCGAGCTGCCGGCCGATGTCGCGGAGGCTCTCGAGGAGGGCCGGAAAGCCGAGAGGGATGGCGGCCTCGCCGGCATCGCCCTCAACACGATTCTCGAAAACGTCAAGCTCGCACGCGACATTTCGGCGCCCATCTGTCAGGACACGGGCACGCCGGTGGTCTGGATCCACCACCCGGTTGGTGTCAGCACCCGGGCGCTCAAGGCCGAATTCGAAACTGCCGTGCGTGAAGCCACCAAGCGCAAGTTCCTGCGACCCAATGCGGTCAACACGCTGACCGGTTCGAACACCGGCGATGGCGCCGGGCGCGGGATCCCCTTTATCCACTTCGAGGAGTGGGACGAACCGAGGATCGAAGTCCGCATGATCCTCAAGGGCGGCGGTAGCGAGAACGTCGGCACGCAGTACAAGCTGCCCGACACCAAGCTCGGCGCCGGACGCGACCTCGAGGGAGTCCGCCGGGCGGTGCTCGACGCTGTATTCCAGGCCCAGGGCAAGGGCTGCGCCCCGGGCGTGCTCGCGGTGTGTGTCGGCGGCGACCGGGTGTCGGCCTTCGAACACTCGAAGCGCCAGCTGTTGCGGCCGCTCAAGGACACCAACCCGGTGCCGGAGCTCGCGGAGCTCGAGGACCGGCTGCTCCGGGAGGGCAACGAGCTCGGGGTCGGCCCGATGGGTTTCGGAGGCAAGACCACCCTGCTGGGTGTCAAGATCGGCGTTCTCGACCGTTTGCCCGCGTGCTACTTCGTCACGGTCACCTACATGTGCTGGGCGGACCGCAAGGCCGGGGTGAGCATCGACGAGAGGGGAGAGGTGACATGGCTGAGCTGAAGCTTCCCGTCAGCGAGGAAACGGTCCGCAAACTCAAGGTCGGCGATTTCGTCGAACTCACGGGCCGCATGATCACCGGCCGCGACGCGGCCCACACCTGGTTGATGAAGGAGTACCGCGAGGACGTGGCGCCCTTCATGAAAGATTCGGTCATCTACCACTGTGGACCGGTGGTGTCCGCCAACGACGACGGCTCGTACGACTTCGTGGCCGCCGGCCCGACCACTTCGATTCGCGAGGAGCCCTACCAGGCCGATGTCATTGGCCGCTACGGGCTGCGCGGTGTGATCGGCAAGGGCGGTATGGGCGCAAAGACCCTGGCGGGACTCGCCGAGCACGGTGCCGTCTACCTGCACGCGGTGGGTGGCGCCGCCCAGGTGCTGGCGCGCGCCATACCGCGCGTCGAGCGGGTGTTCATGCTCGAGGAGTTCGGCGTGCCCGAGGCCCTGTGGGTCATCGAGGTGGAACGATTCCCGGTCATGGTTACTATGGACTCCCATGGTGGCTCATTGCACGATCAGGTCGAGGAGCACTCTCAGGCCAAGCTCAGGGAGTTGCTCGGTTTTTCGGTCTAGGTCCCGATCGCGGCGCCGGGAAACCGGCTACAGCCTCGTTGAGGCCCTCGCCGCGCTGACAATCTTCGGGCTGGCGATTCTGGTTGCCGCCGGTTTTCTCGACGCCCAGATGAGCGCCGCCCGGAGGCTGGAGGCGACGGGCCGACCTGGTGCGGGCCGCCGAGATTCTGCTCGAGAGCGTGCGCGGCGGCGTGCTCCCCCTGGAGACGGCGGAGGTCGACTTCGGCGAGGAATTCCAGCCGCTGTCACACATCACCGTGAAGACCAGCGTCGAGGTAGCGGAACGCAGTGACCTGTCGGGTCTGTACCAGGTCAGGGTGGTGGCTCGAGCCATGGTGCGCAGCCAGGAGATGGTGGTGTCCATCACCACCCAGGTGTGGCGGCCATGACCTCCCGCCAGGGGACCACCCTGGTCGAGCTGCTGGTTGTGCTCGCTCTCGTCGGCATCATGATGGCCGCGGGCGCCCAGCTCATTACCCACTCGATCCGTCTCCTTGGAGCGACCGGCCGGGCGGTTCGCAATCCGGTCATGGTGCACGTGAACGAGCGTATCCGCCGCGATGTTCAGGAGGCGGCGGGGCTGACGGCGGTCGAGTTGATCTGGAGCGAGGAACCGCTGGAGATCCGCACCCGCACCGGCTCGATCGTTCGCTACTGGGTGGTCGACGGCAACCTGGTGCGCGAGGAGTTCTCTGCGACCGGCGGTTCGCTCGACGAGCGGGTCCTTTTGCGCGGTGTGACCTCGTGGTGGTGGCGATCCACTGCCCCGGCGGTGGTCGACATCAATATCGGCCACCTGGTTCACCCGCCGCCCGAGTCCATCTCGTCCCAGGTCGTCGGATACAAACAGGAGCGCCGCATCGAAAACCTCCGCTTCGCGACCCGGGGCGGCTGGGGAGGGCAGCGGTGGTAGCCGGTGGGAAAAGGGAACGCGGCGTCGCCCTCGTCTTCGCTCTCGCCGCCCTGACCCTGGTTGGGCTGACGATCGCTGCCGTTGCGGCCGAGATCGCCTCTCGCGGCGCCGGGGTGGTACTCGAGGAACGCTCGGTGAGAACCACCGCTCTGTCGGACTGGGCGATGGCCGAAACCTTGGCCGAGCTGGCCGACAGGGGCCACTCGTTTCGCGGCATCACGGAGCGTTCGGTTGCCGGCGGCACCATCTCCAGCACCGTGCGACTCCTTGGGGAGTGGGAGGTCGAGGTGGTCGCAACCGGCGTGCGCGGCGACTGGCACTCGACCATCACCGCCCGGGTCTCCCTCCTCACCGGTCCCCGCATCGTCTGGTGGCAGCGGACTCAGGGACCGGCAGACGTTGCAACGTTAGAACGTTAAACGTTTGAACGTTCAACGTGTTGCAGCATCCGGTTGCGCGGGTCGCGGGTCTCGCCGACTGACGAGACGCGGATTGCCGCCCGCTCGCCGACCGGACACCGGTTTTCGCAGAGACCGCAGCCGGTGCACAATTCCGCTTCGACGGAGGGCCGCTGGAGGGTGATCTTCCGCCCCGCGCGGTTGGTGATCTCTACCGTCTCGAGCCACACCGCCTTGGGTGAGGTGGGGCACATCTCCTCGCAGACGATGCAGGGCGTTTCCATTCCCCACGGCAGACAGCGGCCGCGGTCGATAAAGGCGGTACCGATGGTGACCTCGGCGGGGCCGCCGATCGCCTGTTTTGCGTTGGGGTCGACCGTGGTGATCGCCTCGGTGGGACAGACCTCGCCGCAACGGATGCAGGAGGGCTCGCACCAACCCCGCCGCATGTCGAGGATCGGTGTGAAGAGACCCTCAATCCCGGTCTTACCGAAGTCGGCCCGGATCACGCCGGTGGGACAGGAGGCCGAGCAGGCCCCGCAGGTGATGCAGCGCGCGAGGAACGACTCTTCGTCGAGTGCACCTGGAGGGCGAATTGCGTCGTGCGCGCGTCCGTCCATGCCGCCACCGGCCGCCCGCAGGACCGGCGCGAAGGCCGCCGATCCTGCGACGGTCAGGAGAAAGCGCCTCCGGCCGACATCGAGGGCGGGCATCGGTGCTGGTGGGGCCGGAGCGGCGAGCCCGTAGTGCAGGCTCTCTTCCGCGCAGGTTCCGAGACAGTTGAGGCACACGTGGCACTCGCTGACCCGGTGCTTTTCGAGCGGTTCGTCGGCGCCCTGACAGGCAAAGACGCACAGGGTGCAGCCGGTGCAGGAGCCGGTTTCGTCACGGCGGATGCGGAGGGGCGCCAGACGGGCGAAGATCCCCATCAAGGCGCCCAGCGGGCAGATCGCCCGGCAGAACAGACGGGGAATCATGGCCGACAGAAGCAGGATCGCCGCCAGCAGCCCGAAACTCACCCAACCTCCCGGCGACAATCCGCCGTGCCACAGACGGACGAATGCCGGCGGCAAAGGCGCGGTGGAGCAGCGGAATGGGATCGAGCCAGCCGATGTGGTTGGCGCCCAGAACGGCCCAGACCAGGAGGATCGGTGAGGATGATGTATTTGATGCTGAACCACTTGTGGTAGCGGTTGATCTTGTAACGCTTGCGGCGCTCGGGACCGGCCACCCACGAGACCAGCTGTTGCAGGGTGCCGAGCGGGCAGATCCAGCCGCAGAAGAACCGTCCGAAGATCGCCGTCAGACCCAGCACCGCCAGCCCCAGCCACGTCCAACCGGCGATGGTCCAGTCGGACAGCGCCGTGCCGATTGCCGTCAAGGGGTCGAGGGCGAGCAGAATCGAGGCGACGGTCGCCGGAACCCGTGGCTCGGCGAGGCCCCAGAAGAGAGCGAGGAAGGCGAGGAGGAAAAGCGCCTGGATGACGATCCGAACATGGCGTGCGCGGGGGCGGATCATGCGTAGCCTCGGATCCTCCGGAATTTCGAATTTCGAATTTCGAATTTTGAATTTTCGGAAGTTTGTGAAGGGTTTACGGCCCGCCACCACTGTTGCGCTTCGGGCAGGCGTCGACGCCTACGGTTTCAGAACCTCGCGCCGTCCTGGACGCGAAATTCCTCGGAATTGGCGGAAATTCCGAAATCCGAAATCCGAAATCCGAAATCATCTCAGCCTCCACCTCCACCGCCTTCCAGTCAGCGGTGCCGAGACCCAGCCGTTCGGCGATGGCGATGTGCGGCAGATCTTGTGGCGTCAGACCGAGCAGCGAGGCGCCCCAGGCGTCGGCGGCCACCGGGTCGGTGGCGACTGCGATGCGGTCGTCCGGCCGTACCAGAGCCAGCGAGCCCCCGGTCGGCCCGCCGCCGGTGAGGACGCGGGTGGCGTCGATCACGGTCAGGGTCGGGCGAAAGGCGGCGCCGAGTTCGGCACAGACCTGGGCGATCCGTTGGTGGAGGTTGGATCGATTCCCGACCACGGCGCCGAACCAGTTCTTCATGCCGAGCGTGGCTCTGGACAGGGAGTGGTGTTTCACAATCGGAACGTTGATGACCCGATCGGCCTTGGCGATGGGCTCGAGCACGTCCCACGGCCCGAGGACCGTGCCCCCGAGATCCATCCGAACGGTCCCGGCGCTCTTCTGGTGGGCGATCCCGGCCCCGGCGCCCCTGGATGCGGCGTCGATGCCTGAGCGCACGAACGAGCGCCCGGGATCGTGGCACGAGTTGTCGACCACGATCACCGATGCCGCGCCCGCACCGAGGCACAGACGGGCCAGTTCTGCGATCAGTTCGGGGTCGGTGTTGGCGGCCTGTTCTTTTGTCCGGTCCCAGGCGCAGTTGGGTTTGATGGCGACCCGTTCGCCCGGTTTGACAAAGGCCTCGATGCCACCCATTGCGGCAAGCGCGGCGCGCACGTTGGCAACCGGGCCCTGACCTTCGGCGGAGGCCAGCCGGCCCGGTGTGTCGGGCTGTGTTCGCCAGTCCTTCGGGTGGGGGAGGGACTCGACGCCGGGCGCCAGGTGGCGGCCCGGACGCCCTGAGAAACCGAGCCCCAGACCCGCCAGCGCGACACCGGCAACGGCAGGAGGCCCCCACTGTCGAAGAAGGTCGCGCCGGCCGATGGCACGGTAGTCGTCGATGATCGGGAGATTTTGCTTTTCCGCCATGTCATCCTCGCGCCCCAGTGTATCGCGCCCGATCCGCCTAAACCGACCGGATACGGACCGCAGGGTTCAGGATTCACCCACCCACCCGGCAGCCGGGACGGCTGCCCCACAACCACTCCATCCAGCATCCAGCATCATAGAACCTGAAACCTGTACAATATGCCGCACTGATATAACCGGAACGAAACGGAGCGGACACAATGAGCAAGACACTGATCGGTTGCGGTCTGGCGGTCGTGGGGTTGATCGTTCTTGTGGCCCTGATGGTCGGCGGCATCTACAACAATCTCGTGGGTTTGGAAGAGGGCGTGGATGCGGCGTGGGGGCAGGTCGAGAATGTCTACCAGCGGCGTGCCGACCTGATCCCGAATCTGGTGGCCACGGTCAAGGGCGCCGCCGATTTCGAACAGGAGACCCTGCAGAACGTCATCGAGGCCCGGTCGAAGATCGGCCAGATGAACATCGAAGGGGCCCCCACTCCCGACCAGATGCAGGCCTTCCAGGCCAACCAGGACGCCCTGTCTTCGGCGCTGTCACGTCTGTTGGTGGTGGTCGAGCGATACCCGGAACTGAAGGCGGTCGATGCGTTTCGAGATCTTCAGGTGCAGTTGGAAGGCACCGAGAATCGGATCGCGGTCGAACGCAACCGTTACAACGAGGCGGCCCGGGCGTTCAACACCGCTCGTCGTAAGTTCCCGGCTGTCATGATCGCCAACATGCTCGGATTTGCGGACAAGGGCTACTTCGAGTCGAAACCGGGCGCCGACGAACCGCCGGTGGTCGAGTTCTGATCACCGTGTCGCGGTTGCGGGGATGAGGTCGGGCGCCGAATGAAGATCGAGCGGCTCTTTTCCGAGAATGATCTGGTGGCGATCCGGAAAGCCACGACGGCGGCGGAGCTCCAGACCGGCGGCGAGATCGTGCCCTATATTGTCGAGCGGGTCGTCGAGCGTGATGAGGCGAGGTGGCGCGGCGCCACCCTCGGGGCCCTCGCGGCAGCGCTGGTCGCCGGGCTCGTGCACCTCCTCGGTCCGTTCTGGGGCGGTTTCGGAGTGTGGTGGATCACCCTGCCGGCGGTGGCCGGGGCCGGTCTCGGGTTCCTGATCGCCGGCATCGATGCCGTGGGCCGCAGGCTGATTCCAGAGGATCATCTGGAGCGGGCTGTGACGATGAGGGCGGAGGCAGCCTTTGTCGAAGAGGAGGTCTTCGACACCCGGGATCGAACCGGGATTCTGGTCTTTTTGTCCCTGTTCGAACATCGCGCGGTGATCCTTGCGGACGCCGGCATCAACCGGTCGGTACCGAAGGACACGTGGCAGGTATTGGTCGACGAACTGGTGGCCGGGATCAAGGCCGGCCGCGCGGCCGAGGCGATGCGGCAGGCGGTGACCCGGTGTGGCGAGGTCCTGGTGGAACACGAGGTCGTGCTGCGACCCGACGACACGGACGAGCTCCCCGACGCACCACGGGTGAGGAAACGTTGAGATGCGGGTGATCGCCGGTCGTCGGGTGGTCATGTCTTCCGTGATGGTCGTGCTCGTGCTGGCCGTGACCGCAGGCGCGCTCGATGTGCCCTATCTGTCGGGCAGGGTCAATGACCAGGCGATGATGCTTGAGGACACCTTTGAGGGGCAGCTCGAAGAACAGTTGCGTTTGCTTGAAGAGGAGACGGGCGCCCAGGTGGCGGTGCTGACGATTGCCAGTCTCGAGGGCGATCCGATCGAAGACTTCTCGATCCGGGTCGTCCAGACCTGGAAGCTGGGGCGCGAGGGCGTCGATGATGGCGTGCTGCTTCTCGTCGCCCGTGATGATCGGAGGATGCGGATCGAGGTCGGCTACGGACTCGAAGGCGCCCTGACCGACGCCCAGGCAGGCAGGATCATCGATTCGCTCATGACGCCGAGATTTCGCGAGGGCGATTTTGAAGGTGGGATCGGTTCGGCGGTGGGTGCGATCTCGGCGGCGGTGCGGGGCGAGGCTCTCGAACTGCCCGAGCCCAGGTCCGACCGGGCGTTATCCGAATATTGCGACCTATGTGTTCTTCTTCGTCTTCGGTCTGCCGTTCATCAACGCGGCGCTTGTCGTCGCGAGGAGCGGCGGGCTGGGTCCTCTACCTCTTCCTCGCGCCATTTTTTCTCGCGCGTGCCGGCGGCGATGTTCGGGTGCGGGTCGGAGTGATCGTGGTTGGCTCGCGTGGCTGATCGGTTTCCCGCTTCTGCGCATGATCTTGCCGAAGCCTTCCTCCCGCAAGACCGGCAGCAGGGGAGGAGGCACCTTCTGGGGACCCTTCATTGGTGGAGGCGGAGGTGGTGGCGGCGGGTTCTCTGGAGGTGGGTTCTCGGGCGGAGGCGGCAGCTTTGGCGGTGGTGGCGCCAGCGGAGGCTGGTAAAGAAAACGAGGAGACCTGAGGTCTCCTCGTTGATCGCCAAACCCGGTAGGCAGGACGGTTAGTGGTCGCCGCCCTCTTTCTTCTGCAGTTCCTTGCCTTTCTTCTCGACCGCTTCGCCGGCTTCCTTAGCTGCCTTGCCGACTGCTTCCGTGGCCTCGCCAGCGGCCTGCTTGCCGTCCTCGACCATCTCGCCGACCGCCTCTGCGCCGTCTTCGACGGCCTTTTTGCCGTCCTCGACCAGATCACCGACCGCTTCGGCGCCGTCGTCGATGGCCTGGTCGACAGCCTCGACCGCCTGCTCCGTCGCATCGCCGGCGTACTCGGTCACTTCAGCCGCCGTCTCCTTGGCGTTGTCGGCTGTCTTCTGGCAGGCTGTGGTCGAAAGGACCAACAGCGCCACCGCAGCCACGATCACGATACTCATCCATCCCTTTTTCATCCTTTTCCTCCTTTGAATATGAGCCCTGTCCCGCAAGTGGGCACGGCCCCAGATCGGCGGGCCTCGTCGATCACAGATTGTGGCGAGAGACCGTGGGAATGATCTCACAACCGCTGCGCCGAAGCGAGGTTTCGGCTGCCTCGGTTTTCGGTCGTGCAGGCGTTCTGTTGAGAGAACCGAGGCGGTAGTGGTACGATCTGCCCGTATCTTCAATCACAGCGGAGACGGCACCGGTCCGTTTCCCCCATGTTCAACCGGGTTGCGCGCGACCCCGTCAATAAAGGAGTCTGAAATGTCAGTCGCAAAAGTCACGGAGATCAGTTCATCGTCGAAGACCAGTTTTGAGGACGCCATTCAGAAGGGCGTGGAACGCGCCGACAAGACCCTCGACAAGGTCAAGGGCGCGTGGATCAACGAGATGAAGGTCGAAGTCGAAGACGGCAAGGTGAGCGCGTACCGGGTGAACATGAAGGTCACCTTCGTGCTCAAGGGCTGAGGTGATCATGGATTCCTCAGATCTTCTCGGGTCCTTGATGGGGCAGCTCGGCAGCGGCGGGATCAACGAGATCGGCCGTGCGGTCGGGCTCGACAGCGGCGACGTGTCCAAGGTCCTCGCCGGCGCCATGCCCGCCATTCTTGCCGGCCTGACCCGTAACAGTTCGTCGAGTTCCGGTGCCGCCGGTCTCCTGGGCGCGCTCGACAGAGATCACGACGGCAGCATTCTCGATGATGTGATGGGGTACCTCGGCGGCGGCGGCGATCTCGGCGACGGCGCGGGCATCCTCGGTCACGTCCTCGGCGGCCGCCAGGCCAACGTGGAACAGGCCATCAGCAAGTCGAGCGGGGTCGACATGGCCTCGGTGGGCAAGATCCTGGCGATGGTGGCCCCGTTGCTCATGGGTGCGCTCGGCAAAGCGAAGCGCGATCAGGGTCTGGACGCTTCCGGACTCGCCGCAGCCCTCGGACAGCAGGAACGTGCTGCTCGGGAGGTTTCTCCGTCAGCCGTCGACATGTTCTCTCGGATGCTGGACAGCGATGGAGACGGCGACCCCATGGACGATATCGTCAAGATGGGATCCGGGCTGCTCGGCGGTCTTTTTAAGTCCTGATCCGGATCAACCGGTCGGGTTCAGATCGTTGATTTCGGGCCCCTCGATTTCGGTCGGATCGCTATTCGACAGGTCGAGGCGGCCCGTTTTTTCGATCTTGATCTTTTTGGTGCCGAACGAACCCTGGGTGAAGAGCGCTCCCTGGATGCCGTAGGTCACCTCTTTTTCCTGGAGGATGCCCTGCAGGCGCAACAGCGCTGAAGCATTGTTGATGTGGAATATCGCGTCGATGACGGCCGAGTCGAGACGTTCCACCGTAAAGGTCTCGGAGGCGGTCCCGGTCCCGACCTTCTTTTCGTCGAGGATCAATTTGAACGAGCCGCCGTCGATGGTGAAGGCCTCGGGGTTCGGGTTGGTGATCCTGAGCTTCGCGACCAAGGTGGTTTCAAAGACGGTGACCTCGGTGATCTTCAGGTTCGAGAGAGTGACCTGGAGCGGCTCGATGGTCGACATCGACGCGCAGCCGATCGACAGCACCAGGACGATACAGGCGACGAGCGGCAGACACACGGCGAGGGGGAGGCGGCAACGCCGGTCTTCTTTTTGGAGTGGCTGTCGGCTCGAGGCCGATTCCGGCGCGAGGTACGAGGAGGGTCTTTTTCATCATGTGTCTCTTCTCCAGTTGAATGTTGGTCGAGTATAGGCGAGTCTGGGTTATTTGGTGATCTGCTAGGATCAATTCCTCATCAGAATCAAGGAGGTAGAAATGGCAGCAAAATTCGAAGTGTTCAAAGGCAAGACCGGGCGACTTCAGGTTCCGGCTGAAGGCTGCCAACGGCAAGGTGATCTGCCAGGGCCAGGGATATAAGTCCAAGGACGCCTGTATGAAGGGCATCGAGTCCATCAAGAAAAATTCCGCCGGCGCTGCAGTAATCGAAACCAACGGCTGAGCGGCGACCCTGATGTGGAGTGTGTTGAGCCTCCGTGTTCACCACACCGTCAAGGGCGCGGCTGCCGGGTCGTCGATCTCCGGCGAAAAACCTTCTGCATGTCGGGAATCTCGGGTTGCACTCTTGGGTTGACTATGCGAGCGGGTCGGAGATGGATGGGCAGAAGTTATGAGAATGAGACAAGTTGTCCTGTTGGGTGCGGCAGTCGTTCTCGCCTCGGTGTATCCACGTGCGGAGGTCGAGGCCCAGCTCGCGGAGCAGGTTCCCGCGGCCCTCGAAGAGGTCGGCATCACCGAGCACCTCGACGCCAGGTTGCCTCTCGATCTCGAGTTCCGAGACGAAAACGGTGACCCGGTAACGCTCGGGTCGTTTTTCGACGGTGAGCGCCCGGTGATATTGACCCTCAACTATTACAAATGCCCGATGTTGTGCGGTCTGATGCTGAACGGTGTCGTCGATGGTCTCGAATCGATGGACTGGTCGCCCGGAGATGAATTCGAGATGGTCACAGTCAGCATCAACCCGTTGGAGACCCCCGAACTCGCAACCGCGAAGAAGCAGAATTACCTGAAGCGGCTCGATCGACCGAGGGTAGGCGAGGGCTGGCATTTTCTCACGGGGAGGGAGCTCGAAATCAACCGGCTCGCAGAGACGGTGGGCTTCGGATACTCCTACGATCCCGAAACCCAGGAGTACGCCCACGCGGCTGCCATCATGGTGTGCACGCCCGACGGGCGGGTGGCGCGATACCTCTATGGCATCGAGTACCCGGCCAAGCGGCTCAAGTTCGCTTTGCTCGAGGCCGCAGAGGGGAAGGTCGGTTCGACGCTTGACCAACTGATCCTCTACTGCTATCACTACGATCCAACAAATCGCCGTTACTCGCCGGTGGCAATGAACATCATGCGACTCGGGGGTGGGGCCACCGCACTCGTATTGGGGATCTCGCTCGGGATCTTCTGGTTTCGCGATTGGCGGCGCAAAAAGAAGACAGACGTCAAGGGACAGGCTGCATGACGGCATTTCATTTGATTCGGAATCTCGGAGCAGCGTTGGCTGCGGCGCCCGATCCTGAGGACGGCTCGTTCTGGATGCCTCCTCAGGTCTCCACGGTCGCAAGCAGCGTGGACTGGCTGTTCAACTTCATCCTCGCCATTTCGGTATTCTTCTTCGTCCTGATCGTCGTGGTGATGGTGGTGTTCGTTCTCAAGTACCGGCGCAGGGCGGGGGAGGGTTCGGAAGCGTCACCCAGCCACAACCTGCCGTTGGAACTCACGTGGACCGGGATCCCCGTGGTGATCGTGATGGTCATCTTCTTCTTCGGTTTCAAGGGCTATCTCGACATGGTGACGCCGCCGGCCAACGCCTACGAGATCATGGTCGAGGGCCAGAAGTGGAACTGGAGCTTCACCTATCCCAACGGTTATGTCGACGCGAACCTGCACGTGCCGGTGGACCGCCCGGTACAGCTGGTCATGTCGTCGGCGGACGTGATCCACAGCCTCTATGTGCCCGTCTTCCGGATCAAACAGGACGTGGTTCCCGGGCGTTACTCGAAGGTCTGGTTCGAGGCCACCGAACCGGGGGAGTACGACCTCTTTTGCGCCGAATACTGCGGCACCAGCCACTCGGACATGCTGGCGCACGTTGTGGTTCATCCGCCGGGCGAGTTCGAGGCGTGGCTCGAGCAGGCGTCGAACTTCCTCGAAACCATGAGCCCGGTGGACGCCGGCCGCAAGCTCTTCCAGGTTCGCGGCTGCATGCAGTGCCACAGTATGGACGGGTCCGCAAAGACCGGTCCCACTCTCCTCGGTGTGTTTGGACGAGTCGAAAACCTGGCCGACGGCAGCACCATCACGGTTGACGAAAACTATATCCGCGAGTCGATCCTCGAACCCAACGCCCGGGTCGTGGCCGGTTTTGAACCAGTGATGCCGACCTACCAGGGTCGGCTCAAGGATGCGGAGATCCTGGCGATCATCGAGTACTTGAAGGCCCCCGAGGGGGCCGCGCAGGAGGACAACAGCTAATGGCTGAAGCTATCGAAGCACCGGCAGGCGCGGGGCCCGTCGACCACGCTCCGGATGCCGACAACTACCTCACGCACGGTAAGGGCGTCCTCTCCTGGCTCTTCACCCTCGACCACAAACGCATCGGCGTCATGTATCTGGTAGTGATTCTGGCGTCCTTCTTCCTCGGCGGCGTCTTCGCCCTGGTTCTGCGCACCGAGTTGTGGACGCCCGGAACTACCATTATCACCGCCGACACCTACAACAAGATGTTCACCCTCCACGGTGCGGTGATGATCTTCCTCTTCATCATTCCCGGTATCCCGGCGACCCTCGGCAACTTCGTGCTGCCGCTGATGCTGGGCGCCAAGGACGTGGCGTTGCCACGGCTCAACCTGGCGAGCTTCTGGCTGTGGCTCACCGGCGCCACGGTCGCCGTGGCTTCGATCATCATCGGCGCGGTGGACACCGGTTGGACCTTCTACACCCCGTACTCGACCACCACGACCACCGCCGTGACGGCGATGACGCTGGGGGCATTCATCCTTGGCTTTTCGTCGATCTTCACCGGGCTCAATTTCATCGTCACGATCCACAAGATGCGGCCCGAGGGCATGACCTGGTTCCGTATGCCGCTTTTCCTCTGGGGGATCTACTCGACGGCGATCATTCAGGTTCTGGCAACGCCGGTACTTGGGATCACTCTGCTGCTGCTGGTCGCCGAACGCACCCTCGGGGTCGGGATTTTCGATCCTGCCCTGGGCGGCGATCCGGTGCTCTACCAGCATTTCTTCTGGTTTTATTCGCACCCGGCGGTCTACATCATGATCCTGCCGGCCATGGCCATCATGAGCGAGTTGATCTCGACCTTCTCGGGCAAACACATATTCGGCTACCGATTCATCGCCTGGTCGTCGATCGCGATCGCCCTGCTCAGCTTTCTGGTGTGGGGCCACCACATGTTCGTCAGTGGCCAATCGGGGCTGGTCAACATGATCTTCTCGGCCCTGACGTTTTCGGTGGCGATCCCATCGGCGGTCAAGGTCTTCAACTGGCTGGCCACCATGTACAAGGGCTCGATCCGGCTCGCGGCACCGATGCTCTACGCCTTGTCCTTTCTCTTTCTCTTCGCCATCGGCGGCCTCACGGGTCTCTTCCTCGGGTCGCTCTCCACCGATATTCACCTCCACGACACCTACTTCGTGGTGGCTCACTTCCACTACGTGATGTTCGGCGGCACGGTTATCGCCTTTCTCGGCGGCATCCACTACTGGTGGCCGAAGATGTTCGGCCGCATGTACTCCGAGCGGTGGGCGCAGGTGTCGGCTCTGCTCATTTTTGTCGGTTTCAATCTCACGTTCTTCACCCAGTTCGTGATGGGCAGCCACGGCATGCCGCGCCGCTACTACAACTACCTCGAGCGGTTTACCGCGTACCACCAGGCCTCGACGGTGGGATCTTTCATCCTCGCTCTCGGCTTCCTGATCATGGCCGGCTACCTTTTACACTCGCTCGTCAGTGGCGAGAGGGCGCCGGCGAACCCGTGGGGCGCCGCCACCCTGGAGTGGGAGACCACCTCGCCACCGGCTTACTACAACTTCGCCCACGAAATGCGTGCAGGTGACCCTTACGACCTCGATGCCATGCGCTGGGACGCTGCGACCGGAGGTTACGTGCGCAAGGACCCGAGCTCGGTGCTGGCATCGACCGGAGAGACCGGCTGATGGCGGGCCACGCGACGACGCCACAGGAGGGACTGCGGGTCGACCACCACTTCGAAAACGCCGACCAGCAGTACCAGTCCGCCAAGCTCGGGATGTGGGTCTTCCTGGCCACCGAGATCCTGTTTTTCGGCGGCCTTTTCGTAGCCTACTCCGTCTACCGGGCGAACCACCCGGAGATCTTCATCTTCGGCCACCACTTTCTCGACAAGAATCTTGGCGCCCTGAATACCGTGATTCTGATCTGCAGCTCGCTGACGGCGGCATGGGCGGTGCGGGCGGCACAGCTCAAACAGATCGGTCTCCTCAAATTGATGCTGGTCCTGACCATGCTCTGCGCCTTCGGTTTCATGGGCATCAAGGCGGTGGAGTACAACACCAAGTGGAAGCACGGGCTCCTGTGGGCCGGCAGCTACGACCCGCACCTCGACCACGATGAGCCGGCCATCGAAATCGCCACTGAGGAAGAACTTCTCGTTGACGGGACCGAGGTCGTGGCAGAGGTGGTGTCCGAGGCGCAACGGGTGGGAGACGCCGACCTTGTGGAGAGCGAAGTGGTCTCCGAGAGTGTCGTTGTCCAGGACCAGACAGCATCTCCGGTCGACCGCTCGAACATCGCGCCTGCGGCCGAGGGCCCCGCCGGTCTCGCGCGGTCCGACGAGGGCACGATGGACGAGCACGCGATCGACAATCGAGCCGGCCAACGCGCAGACTTTTTTTTCGATCTACTTTCTCATGACGGGTCTGCACGGTATCCACGTGTTGGGTGGGATCGGCGCCTTTCTTTGGCTCTTGATGTGCGCGCATCGCGGCGATTTCGCAACCGGCCACTTCACCCGCGTCGACATGGTCGCGCTCTACTGGCACGTGGTGGACCTGATCTGGATCTATCTCTTTCTCCTGCTGTACCTCGTCGAATAGGGATTGGGCATGAGTGATCACGAAAACTCCTTTGTGCACGTAGCTTCGGTGAAGCTGCTGCTGGTGGTGTGGATCGCCCTCATGATCGGCACCTGGCTCACGGTGGCCGCGTCGAACGTCGACCTGGGCGCGCTCAACATCTGGATCGGTCTCGGCATCGCTACCGCCAAGGCGACGCTGGTGGCTCTCTTCTACATGCACCTGCGGTGGGACAAACCGTTCAACGCTTTCGTGTTCGTCGGCGCGTTCTTTCTTCTCTTCCTGTTCATCGGGTTCGCCATGATGGACACCGCCCACTACCAGGTCGATCTGATCCCAGGCTATTCGCCGGGTATGGGGGGCTGAGACCACGCCCATGTCGGAGGGAGAGAAGGCAACAACGCAGGATCCCCGCACTGCGGGAGCCGGCAGGTTGGGAACCTGGCTTCTCATCGCGTCGCTCGGCATGCTCTTCGGTGCTGCGTTGGTGGGCTATCTGGTGATCCGGCTGCGGACACCGGAGTGGCCGCCGCCGGGGTCTCCGCCACTGCCGGGCGGCGTGTGGATCAGCACTGCGCTGTTGGCGACCCTCAGTGCGGTCCTGATTCTGGCCGAGCGCTCCGTTCGCAAAGGGCGGGTGGGGAGTCTTTCGCGAATGCTGGTCGTGTCAGACCTGCTGGCGGTGGCGTTCCTGGCCTCCCAGGTGGGGTGCTGGATGCGGCTGGCCGCAGACAACGTTCTCCCGCAACAGAACCTCCTGGTGTGGGGCTTTTATACCCTGACGTTCCTCCACGCCGCGCACGTTCTCGCCGGTCTCGTGCCCTTGATTCTGGTGACCGTCCGCGCCCACCGCGGGCGCTACACCGCCGCCCACCATGAGGGAGTCCAGTTCGTCGCGATGTACTGGCACTTTCTGCTGGTGACGTGGGTGGCGATCCTCCTGGTATTGACTTTCTGATCGCGTTTCCCGGGAGGAGCCACCCTTCGCATTGTGTGTCCTGAGGGCAGTCCTTTGCCGGGACACTCGGTCTCACACAATGCAAAAGATGGCACCTCCGCCGCACGCAAACCGTATCCGATCGCCCTTCCCGAGAGGAGCCAGGCACGCCGTCATGATGCTGAGGACAACATCATGATGGGATGCCAGGCACCTCCGCCGCACGCGTTAAATGCAAGCTAGAGCGTCGGCAGGCCGAGCTCTTTGGCGTTGATGATGCTCGGTGCGGCATTCGGCGCCGTGCC
This sequence comes from Candidatus Sulfomarinibacteraceae bacterium, assembly GCA_963714885.1. Taxonomy (GTDB): domain Bacteria; phylum Acidobacteriota; class Thermoanaerobaculia; order Thermoanaerobaculales; family Sulfomarinibacteraceae; genus Sulfomarinibacter. The sequence goes on from CAVQQV010000051.1 coordinate 82,658, forward strand.
CTCGACGAAGTCGAGGATCCTATCCGGATCGTTCGAGACCGGCCACCCCCGCAAGATGGCCGCGACGTTCGATGCCGCAAGGATGGCCATCCCTTGCCGGGCCCACTGCGTGGCCGACGCGATGTGCGGCACGATCACCACGTTGGTCAATCTCCTCAGACCTGGCTTCATCTTCGGCTCGTTTTCGTACACGTCCAGCCCGGCCTTGAATTCGGGGTTCCGCCTGCAGTGCGCCACCAGGGCCGCTTCGTCAATCACGGGTCCGCGAGCTGCGTTGATCAGGATCGCGTTGCCCTTCACCAGGCGGAGCCTTTTTGCGTCGATCAGGTGGTGGGTCGTCTGGTCAAGAGGCGGATGGAGACTGATCACGTCGGATTGCTTCAGCACCTCTTCCACGGTCCGCGCACGGGTCACCTTCACGGGCGCCTCGCCCTGCGATCGGAGGAACCGGGAATAGTCTCGTATGTACTTTTCCAGCTTTCGATTCTGATGGATGTCGTAGTAGATGCAATCCATCTTGAAGCCTTCGACCATCATCCTGGCGTACGCGGCCCCGATACGACCGGCACCGATCACGCCAACCGTCTTGCGGGCCAGCAGCTCGCCCAGCAAGAGCGTGGGGAGCCATCCTTCGTAGTTGCCGTCGCGCATGTGGGCGTCGGCCTCGGGAACTCGCCTGGCAGCTGACAGCGTGAGCGCGACTGCCATCTCCGCAGTCGCCTCGGTGAGGACCCCGGGTGTGTTGCCGACCGGAATGCCTCTCGCGGTCGCGGCGCCGACGTCGACGTTGTTGTAGCCCACGGCGTAGTTGCTGTAGACCCTCCCTCCCGCTCTCTCGAGGGCCGCGAACAATGCATCTCCCCAGTCCTCGGTCAACTGCCCGATTGCGCCGTCGCAGCGGTCGCCGATGACAGCCTTGATTTCGCGCACTTTCAGGATCCGGGTCTCGGTCCCGTACTCGACCCTGGCACCGGCCTGAGCCAGGATCTTCAGCCACCGGTCTCCCGGCAACTCTTTTGTCACCACAACCCGCCGCTTGCCCGAGGGGTTGTAGACCTTCCAACCTGTGGCAACCACTGTCCGGCCTCCTTGATCTTGAAGTCTCGTGAACCCTGTCGGTTAACTCCTGCGAAGTGTAGCGATTACAAGCGGGACCGCTGCAAGTTGCAGAAGACCGAGCCCAACCGAGGTGGCGGTCATTCCCGCCCAGGGGATCATGAGGATCCCGACCACGAGTGCGGCTGCTGCGGCACCCGCCTGGTCGGCCGAAAAGGCGACTCCTGCGGCCCGGCGCAGGTCCTGTGAGCCGAGCCGGGTCAGACCCGGAAAAACCGCGCCGGTGAGTAACCCGCCGACGGCCAGCAACGGCGGGATTGTCATGAGCGGAGCAAAGAGAGCACAACCGGCGGCCAGAACCCCTGACAGCACCGATCCCGCGACGAGCACCGCCGGCACCAGACGCTCCGGGCTCGAAATCCTGGTGGCCGCCAGCGATCCGAACGCCAGACCGGCCATGAAGACCGCGGTCAGAGCGCCGATTTCGGAGTAGACGGAGCCCCGTGTCGACTGCCATGCGGCGATCAAGAGCAGCCACCAACCCATGGAGCAGAACCCGACGACTGCCGCAGTGACGCCGGCGGCGCGCCGGCCTGCCGCAGCGGCCGCGAATAGGATTGCTATAACAACCCCTAGTGCGGCCGCGAGAGGCCGTGCATCCATTCCCTCGAGGGTCGCGACCGATGGGAGGAGACCCGGCAGGGCCCGGGTCTCGTGGAGACCACCAGCGAGCAACACCGCACGCGGATGGCGGATCGTGTTCACTTCCGAGTCGAGGAGTAACCGCGACAGGAGATCCTTTGATCGGTCGCGGTCCACCAGAAGGGGGATCATCTCCGGGGGAAACTCGGCAGGGTCCGTTGCTGTTGCTGCCAGGCGGCGAACAAGGTCCTCGGGTTCGAGAGTGACCTCTGCCTGAGGGCCGCCCGCCACCAGCAGGGTGTCCTCACCGGCGATAACGGACAGCTGTTCGAAGACCTCGTGGACCGTGCTCGCGAGGACCGACAGCAGCCTGCCGCCGACCCCCCCGAGATAGGTGTCTGAAACACCGACTCGCATCACCAACACGCCGTCCGGACGCATGTGTGCGCTGCAACTGCGCAGGAACTCGAGGGTCCTGGTTCGGTTGTGGCGCAGCGTCAGGGGGTCGCCGTCGAGGAGAACGACCAGATCCCAGTCATCCCGCGCAGCCAGGGCACGCAGCGGATCGGCGGCGACCGCCTGCACGGGGGGGTCGTGGAGGGCCGCTTCCATCCCGGGGCCATAGATTCCTGGGAGGGCCCGCAACAGCTCGGGATCCTCCTCCACCACCGTCAGACGATCGACCGGGTGGACGACCATTGCTTCGACTGAGCCGTCGACCACACAACCCAGGGCGAACACGTTCCTGGGGGCGGGGTGGAGGAGCATCACGAGGTGGGCACGCGGCAGGACCGCCCACGGGTCGGGGTAAGAGGCCAACAGCCGCCCGTCGCCGTAGACCGACGTCGGCGGGCCGTCCGAGATCGTTATCTGCTGGTAGCGGGTTTCGAGCCACGAGCGGAGCGTTCCCGGACGGCCGGAAGAACTCCACTCCGCCCGGGCGAGGGCGCCGCCGGCCGGGACGGCCAGGGTAAACGCAGCGACCGCCAACGCCGCAGCGGCGACGGACCGGCGTTGCCACGCCGCTCCCGCGGCGACGATGCCGAGCCCGCAACAGGCGGCGGTAGCAGCGCCGAGGTGGACCAGCCCGAAACTGAGCAGGGCGCCGCCGGTCAGCGCTCCCAACGCTTCGAAACCGTAGGCGCGGCCTCCCCCTGTCGAACCGAGCTCGCCGGCGAGGACCGGGAACGCGATGCCGCCTGCCAGAGCTGCCGGGACGATCGCAAGGGCCCACAGCCACAGGGCCGAGCCGGTGGCGATCGCCTCGCCGGGCGCGGCTCCAATGGCGGCCGGAGCTATCCGCAGTGCGATGACTCCCATGCCCGCCAGCAACAGGACCACCATCGGCAGCGAGGCGGCGAGGTCGTGGGAGCCGAACCGCGCCCCGCACCGGGCTCCCGTGGCCATACCCGCCAGCCACAGGGCCATGACCACGCCCCAGGAAATCTCGGATCCCCCCATTGCCGCCATGGCCTCGCGTACCAAAAGAGCCTGCGCAATAACGGTCGCGAAGCCCAGGAGCAAGACGGTAACGCGCGGGTCCGCAATGGGCTGTGACTGGCTCACTCGCCCATTATGGCGCAGAGGCCACAGGTCAATTCGGAAATCTGAATTCGGAATTCCGAATTTCCATCCACCCACCCCCGATCCATCCCGGTCCTTCGAAGGGGTGGCGACATTCCGAATTCCGAATTCCACATTCCGAATTCGTTATGCCAGCTCCTCGAGCACCGCGGCGAGGTGTTTGTAGAACTTCTGAACCGACGAGATCTGGACCTTTTCCTCGGGTGAGTGGGCGTTCTCGATCTGCGGTCCGATGGACACCACGTCCATCCCGGGGACCTTCTCGATCAACAGACCGCATTCCAAGCCCGGCGTGGATCGCTTTGAGCTCCGGCGCGCTGCCGAAGAGACGTTCATAAACCGCGCACGTCGTCTTGACGATCGGCGAGTTGGGGTTGGGCTTCCAACCCGGATACGCATCTTTGATCTTCACCTCGGCGCCGGCCTGACGGAAGGTGGAGTCGACCTGGCGACGCATGGCATACAGCGCCGGCATGACGGATGAACGGTAGGATACGATGATCTTCGCCTCTTCGTCACCGGTCTCGACAACGGCCAGGTTGTTGGAAGTTTCCACCAGACCCGGCACCTCCCGCGACATGGAGATGACTCCGTGAGGCAGGCTGTCGAGGAGGCGCAGAAGGCGGTCGCGGGCGTGGACGTTGAGCACCTCGCGTTTGGAATCGTCGTCATCGAGAGTCTCCACGGCGACCTCGAGGTCGGGGTCGGAGGCGTCGAACTCCTCCTTGAAGTTGGCCAGACAGGCCTCGGCGACGGCGCCCACCTTCTCCGCTTGCCGTTTGTCGACCCGGCACACGGCGAAGCACTCGCGCGGGATCGCGTTGTGCTTTGATCCGCCCTGGATGGAGATCAGCTCGAGGTCGATTCCGTCGGCGATGGCGGTGAGCAGGATTCGCGTCATCAGCTTGATCGCGTTGCCGCGGTTTTCGATGATGTTGAGACCGGAGTGTCCCCCGCGCAGCCCCTTGACGGCGATCTGCACCGGTACCGAACTCAAAGCGCCGGTCCGTCGCGAGATCTTGAGGGTGCCGATCGAGTCGGCGCCGCCGGCACAACCGATATAGACGGCGCCGTCCTCTTCGGTGTCGAGGTTGAGCATGATCCGGCCACTGACAATGGATGGGTCGAGGTCCTTGGCGCCGGTGAGGCCGGTCTCTTCATCGATCGTGCACAACAGTTCGAGCGGCCCGTGAACCACCGTCGGATCGTCAGCCACGGCCATGCCGGCGGCGACGCCGATGCCGTTGTCGGCCCCGAGAGTGGTCCCTTTTGCCTGGACCCAGTCGCCGACGACCTCGACCTCGATGCCCTGGGTCATGAAATCGTGTTCCACATCGGAGTTTTTCTCGCACACCATGTCGAGGTGGCCCTGAAGGATCACTGTAGGTGCCTTTTCATGGCCCTTCGTGGCGGGGACCTTGATCACCAAGCTGCCGGCCTCGTCCTGAAGGACCTCGAAACCGCGATCGGCGGCCCATTTCTTGACCTCAGCGACGATCTTCTCTTCGTGTTTCGAGGGCCGGGGAGTTTTGCGGATGATGTCGAAGTTCTGCCACAGAAGTGCGGGTTCGAGGGACTCGAGGGGACTACTCATGTTGGGACCTCCTTGGAGCTGGCGGACCAGCCTCGATATGATACCGGATCTCCGCCGTTCTGGGCTTTTTCCCACTAACCCGCTCTTCTCACCAGGTTTCGTCACGAGGGCGACGAGGCGCCGTGGCCAGGCGGGCTTTCTCACCAGGGGGCGCGGATGCGTACTCTGGTGAGAAAACACGTCTGGGTAGGATGCATCGTCGGCCGCAGTCGACAGCTGGTGAGAAGTGCGGGCTAAGGCGTCACCGTCGGTTGATACTGGGCTCACACCAGAGATTCGAGGATGTCGATGGCGGTCAAGGCGCCACCGATGCGCAACCCGTCCGCCATGACGGTAACGGCAAGTTGGCGGCCGTCGGGCGACATCACCGGCGGCGTGATCACGGCGGAGTCCCGGTCGGGGACCGCATCGAGGCTGACCGGAAGATCCGAGATCTCGATGCCTTCGGTCTGTGACAGCGCATCGCGAATGTCGTCGGGGTCCACCCTCTCAGAGAAGACCAGACCCAAATGCGCGAGGTGGCCGTGAAACACGCCGGAGAGGCTGTGGGTCACTGCCAGGGGCACGTTCGGCATCACCTGCGCCGCCTCTTCCTGGAGTTCGAAGGCGTCGATGGCAATCACGTTGAACGTCCGTACGTGGCCGTAAATCAACGCGGTCACCGGCTCTCCCTGCAGGCGGGTGGCGGTCTGACGCGCGAGCAGCTCGATGGCCTCGCGGCCGTGGGTCGAAACCGGGTCAACGATCGCCAACATTCCCCTCATGTCGCCGAAGTGGGCGAGCACCGAAACCAATCGCGAAGTGGCCACCAGGGCAGGGTGGGCGACGCGCAGGTGCCGCGAGGTCTCGACGGCTCCTCCGACCGACGGCGTGGTGTGTTCCAAGAGCGCAGGAAGGCGGGCGAGGTCGACGACCGGCACGTCGGGGTTGCGGTCGAGGAACTCGAGCAGGTGATCGTGCCGAGAGCCTTGTGCATCCGACGCCACCACGATGGCGTCGTATCCCTCGAGATCACCGGTCGAGTCCAGGGCTGGGACCAGCGCCGGTCCACCCGCCCACTCCGTGATCTGGTGTTCGTCGTCGACGGCGGTGTGCCGGAATTCGATCTCCAGACCCAGGCGATCGAGGAGGTCTCCGGAGTTGAGGAACTCGCGTCCGGCCAGGGTGAGAGGGTCAAGGAGAAGGAGTCTCTGCGCCATCGGTTGCCTCTTCGTGGATTTCATGTACTTCAGTGTCCGGATGGCGGCGCACGCGGCGGGTGAGGATCGTCACCGGCGCAGACAGGACGTAGATCGCGGCCAAGACCGAAAGCACGTGGGGGGTCAGGGTGACCAAAGAAAAGACCAGCGCAATCAGAAACAGCGTCGGCGCCGGCCACTTTCTGCGGAGATTGACGCCCTTGAACGATTTGTAGGGAAGGTTCGACACCATCAGCAGCGATAACGCAAGGACAAAGGCCGCGACCACGGGGATAAAAGCCGGGTGCGTGACCGGTGTCGGAGACATCAGGACCAGCATCGCGATCGATCCCGCTCCGGCCGGTATCGGCAGACCGATGAAATCAAGCGACTCATGACTCTTGACATTGAATCTGGCGAGTCGTATCGAACCCGCGACCAGGAAGAGGAAGACCACCGCCATCCCTACCCGGTGGACCTCCGAAAGGCCCCATTGGTATGCGAGCACCGCGGGCGCGACGCCGAAAGAAACGACATCGGCCAGCGAGTCGTAGGCCTCGCCGAATGCGGTTGCGGTGCCGGTGAGCCGGGCGATGCGACCGTCGAGGACGTCGGCGAATATTGCCACCAGGAGGAGAATGGCCGATCTCTCGAAGTGCCCGCGCGTCGACTCGATGATCGACAAAAAACCGCAGAACATATTGGCGACCGTGAACAACGACGGGATCACATAGTAGCCACGGCGCATGGTCTCGCGGCGTTTTTGTCGTTTGACCCGAGTATCACTCATGGCGAGGTGCCGACCAGTCGCGCGATCGGCGATTCGCCGGCGCGCACGGAGTCTCCGAGAGAGACCAGCACCGTGGCGTCCTCCGGCAAGAACACATCGACGCGCGAACCATAGCGAATCAGACCGATGCGTCCACCCCGGGCCACGGTGTCACCGGTCTTGTGGTCGAAAACGATCCTGCGCGCCACCAAGCCGGCGATCTGTTTAAGCCCGATGCGACCGGCCGGACCCTCCCAGATCGAGAGGTTCTGTTCGTTTTCCAACGAAGCCTTCTCCTTGAACGCCGAGATCTTGCGTCCGGGGTTGTAGCTGTAATCGACGAGCGACCCGGCGATGGCTGCGCGGTTGACGTGGACGTTGAAGACCGACATGAAGATGCTGACCTGCCGCGGCAGTCCGCGCTTGACCAATTCCTGAGGGGCGTCGCCGATTTTGATCACCTTGCCGTCGGCCGGCGAACACGCCACCATCGGATCCGCGGCGCAGGTTCGAGACGGATTGCGAAAGAAAAGCAGGGCGAAGAGCCCCACCACGATCAGAAAACCGCCGACCCAGGGCCACCCGGCGCGCCACACCAGGGCGCCGGCGAACGCTGGAACCAAGACGAAGGGCCATCCCTCCGGAGCAATCATGGAGGGGAGTGTACTACGAGCGCGGGCTCAGGAGATCTCAGCTCGTTGCAATTGTGCGATCTGGTCTTTGAGGTGAAGTTTGAGCTTTTTGAGACGCTTCTCTTCGATCTCTTCCTCGGGTGACAACCAGGGGCGCTGTTTCAACTCTTCGAGTCGGCGCTCGTAACCCAGGTGCTGTTGTTGAAGTTCGTCGATCGTCTGAGGCGTCTCAACCGGCTCGGGCTTTGGGGTCATTCCGATCCTCCTTGTTGAGTGGTTCATGATCCATCGTAACACCGGTGCTTTCGAGTCTCAAATCAGTGGTGAATGTCTCGTCGCCCGATCGTTACCTTGGCTGAATTTCCCGCCAAGCGCCCACCTTTCGAAGGGCTAGAGGTCATATGCGTGATCCAGATCCGGACCACTGAATCGACCTCAGTAGTACGGTCGATAGCCCAGGTCCTCGTCCTCGATCGGGCCTTTCTGCCTGAGGTCATCGATGCCGACCACCGCCTCGTCGCGGGTGGTGAAGGCCATCTCGTGGTGGCGGCTCATGATCAGAGCCTCCTTCGGACAGGCGTCGACGCAGTAACCGCAGAAGACGCACCTCAAGAGGTCGATCTCGAAGGTCACGGGCCGCTTTTCCCATTCCACGGTGGCCTCGGGGTCCTCTTCGGCGACGATGGTGATGCAGTCAGCCGGACACGCTGTCTCGCACATGTAGCAGGCCACGCAGCGGAGAGATCCGTCGTCCCTGGTGGTCAGGATGTGGCGGCCCCGCGTCCGGTCGGAGTACTCGCGCCGCTCTTCGGGATATTGAATGGTCGCTACATCTTTCTGCCCGAACAGGTTGCGAAGAAAGTGGCGCATGGTGACGGCCAGCCCGCCAAGAATTGGACCGATGTACAGTCTGTTGAGGAGACCGGGGCGCCGGCGTTCGACGTTGACGGTTGCAACGGCCTTCATCGATCGAGCTCTCCGGCGATGATGTTGAGGCTGCCGAGGATGGCGATGGCATCCGACACGAGGTGCCCCTCCAACATGTGGGAGTAGGCCTGGAAGATGGCGAAGCACGGCGGCCGGACCTTGATTCTGTAGGGGTGGCCCGAACCGTCGGCGATGATGTAGAAGCCGAGTTCTCCGTTGGAGCCCTCGGTCGAGGTGTAGGCCGCGCCGGGCGGCACCTTGATGCCGTCATAGATCAGTTTGAAATGCCAGATGAGCGACTCCATCTCCGAATACACCTTCGATTTCGGGGGCAGAGCCACGTGGTGGTCGTCGGTGATGACCGGTCCTGTGGGAACGCGGTCGATGGCCTGCTCAATGATGCGAAGGCTCTGGCGCATTTCCTCCAGGCGCACCAGGTAACGCGCGTAGCAGTCACCTGTGGTGGCGACGGGAATGTCGAACTCGTACTGGTCATAGCCGAGGTAAGGCCGCTCTCTGCGGAGATCGAACGGCACCCCCGACGCTCGGAGACAGGGCCCGGTCCAGCCCCAAGCCACAGCTTCGGCAGCCGACATGACCCCGACGCCCTCGGTCCGGTCGCGGAAAATGCGGTTCGAGGTCACCAACCGGTCGACGTCGTCGATGAATTTCGGGATCGAGCGCAGCAGCTGCCGCACCCTTGATTCGAAATCGCTGGGGATATCCTGGGCGAGTCCGCCGATACGGGCGTACGACACCGTCAGGCGGCCTCCGGCACAGGCTTCGAGCAGCGAGTAGATCTCCTCCCGGGGCTGGAAGAAATACCAGAAGTTGGTCAGTGCCCCGAGGTCGACCAGGTTGGCGCCGAGACATACCGCGTGGTCCATGAGGCGTGAGAACTCGCACAGGATCAGCCGGACCACCTGCGCCCGCGGCGGTGCTTCGATGCCGAGCATGCTTTCGACGCCGAGCGCGTACCCGACCCCGTTGTTCATGGCGGAGCAGTAGTTGAGGCGGTCGGTGTAGGGAATCACCTCGTTCCAGCCGTGGGTCTCGGACATCTTCTCGAAACACCGGTGGAGATAGCCGATCTCGGTTTCCGCTCGGGTGATCACTTCGCCATCGAGCCGGACGACGATTCGCAACGTGCCGTGGGTCGCGGGGTGTGAAGGACCGAGATTGAGGATCTGGGTTTCGAAGTGGTCGTCGTCCTCGGATGTCTCCGTCACCCAGTCCGGAACCATGATTTCGTCCTCGGTAAGAATGAACCGTTGAGTCGGATCGAAATCTTTGCGTAACGGGTGACCCTGGAATGCCTCGTGGGTCAGAATGCGGCGCAGGTTGGGATGGCCGTCGAAACGGATGCCCATCATGTCCCAGGCCTCGCGTTCGAACCAGTCGGCCGCTTTCCAGATCCCGCCCGCCGATGGCACGTTGGGCTCGTCTTCGGCAACCGGTACTTTGAGTCTGAAGCGATGGCCTTTGTCGAGACTTGTCAGGTGGTAGACCACCTCGAAACGCTGATCACGATCGGGGTAATCGACGCCGCAGATGTCGAGGAGCAGGTCGCACGAAAGATCGGGGTGGTCACGAAGGGTCTTGAGCACCTCCACGAGCCGGCTGCGGTCGACCCGCATCTCGACAAACCCGTCGTCCGCGGTGTGCGCGTCGAAGGAGTCGCCGCCAGGAAAGAGCTCAAGCGGAGCTGTCTGTGACATGCTGGCCTTGCGAAGCGAGTCGGTCATATTGGGTCTCTCCACGCTGGATCAGGTCCTGGAGCTTGAGGACTCCCTCGATCAGAGCTTCGGGGGTAGGTGGGCACCCCGGCACGTAGACATCTACGGGGATCAACTCGTCGACACCCTGGACGACGTGGTAGGCACGATAAAAGCCCCCAGTGCACGCGCAGGCGCCCATCGAGATCACGTATTTCGGTTCGGCCATCTGATCGTAGACCCGTTTCACCACCGGGGCCATTTTGTCGGTGATGGTTCCGGCCACGATCATCATGTCTGATTGGCGGGGCGAAAAGCGGACCACTTCGGCGCCGAACCGCGCCAGGTCATAGTGGGACGACACGGTTGACATGAACTCGATCGCGCAACACGCGGTTCCGAACGGCAGCGGCCACAGGCTGTTCTTACGAGCCCACGCCAGCATCGATTCAATCCGCGTGGTGAGCACCGCGGAACTCCCGTCTGGTTGCCGCATGCAGCCTCCTCGTTGTCGTCCCCGCGTCGATTCGCCCCTGCATTATACGTGCACCTCGTACAAGGGGAGGACCCGTTGTGAAATTCCCGTTCCACACCGGAAACTGTTGCCTCATGGAGCTTTGCGTGGTAATTTTTTAAGTAAGTCCCTTCGCCGCTGTCGGTGCAGCAACGGCGGGGCATTCGGCCCGAGAGGTTTCATGGCAGCGGGTTCGCGGGAACAAGGGAGCAATGATGGAGAAGAGACTGTTCGTAGGCAACCTGCCCTACAGTATCGGCGAAAGCGAACTCGAAGCCGCGTTCGGCGACCACGGAACGGTGATTGGTGCGGTGGTGGTCCGCGACCGCGAGACTGGCCGCTCACGCGGCTTCGGCTTCATCGAAATGGAGACCGAAGAGATGGCGGAGGCGGCACAGGGGGCCATGGATGGGTTCGAGTTCGACGGCCGCCGCATCCGGGTCAGCGAGGCGCAGCCGAAGAACGAGGTACAGCGCCGCTCAGACTTCGGAGAGCGCTGGTAGACAAGATCTTTTCCTTAAGTGCAAAGAGGCCCCGCTGACGCGGGGTCTCTTCCTTATTTCGAGACTTTGATCTCAGAAGTTCCAGGAAAAACCGCCCGCGAGTTGGAGACCCGAGAGATCGATCGTCCCGAAGCCCGAGAAGTCGTCATCGAGTTCGGCCTCGGCCCACCGGTAGCGGCCCTCGATGAAGAAGCTCCACCGGTATCCGACGGGCACATCCAGTCCGGCGAGGGCGAACAACTCCCACGTGGTTCCGCCGGCGTCGTATGAGGCAAACACGATTGGCAGATCGGGGTCCGCAAAATCGATGAAGTAACCTTCCTCACGAAGTCCCCACCACAGCAGGCCTCCGCCACCCCCAACGTAGGGCCGGACGCCGCGCGCCCCGAAACGCCAGACATAGGCGGCGGTGAGGTCCGTGAGATCGAGTTTTGTCGTGTGGTTGACCTCCTGGCCATCACCGTCGACCCAGTCCTGGTAGGCCTGGGTGGTTGCCCCGCTGTAGAAGCTGGTTCCGAACAACAGGCCCGATTGGTTCGATGTTCGCCACAGGTAGTCGAAGCCGAAAACGACGTCTTCGAAGCTTGATGGCGAACCGGTGAAGGCCTCGAAGGTGTCGTCCCAGTACGCTGAGCTTCCTTGAGGGCTGAAGATCCCGATATATCCCCGCACCGAGCCGAATTCTCCTGGCTGCCAGTTGCCCTGGGCGTTGACATCGACGGATACTCCAGCGAAGACGGCGGTGGCGACGATGACTGTGAGGAATGTCGAGCGGCGCATGAGACCCCCTTCCGAGCGGGCGGTGTTCTTTGCCCGTCGTTGCCTGCAGCAATAGCAACATCGATGCCACCCGAAGACCACCGTTTTTGAGGCAATTTTGGCCTTCCTCCGTTCCGCTGGGGTCGAAAGTGACATCTGGAGGAGACATTTGCTCGACGGCTGCGCCGCCGAGAATTTTTAGTTTTGAATTTTGAATTTTGAATTTCGGCCCAACGTCCTACCGACGGGAAAGGTTCCAGTGCTCAGAGTGGGTGAGGGAATGTGCGGTGGAGGTGCCGCCGAGAATTCGGAATGAGGAATTCGGAATTCGGAATTTCGGCCCAACTCCCCACCGACAATGAGCACTCGAGTGCTCAGGGTGGCTCCACTCGGGAAGGGCGTACGGAAACGTGCCACGTGCCGCGGAGGTGCCATTTTCAACATTGTTGGATTCCCGAATATCCAAGTCGGCAAGGTGGTGCGAGCCAACAATGTTGAGGGTGGCTCCTCACGGGAAGCGAGTCAGGAAAGCCGGGATCTTCAGAAGATGCCCTTCTTCGCAACGCGATCACGAAAGTCGGCGCTGCGTCACTCGTTCCGGTACGATGCCTCGCGGAGGCACCCATGATTGACGTCATCGAGCACGGAGAGGTCCTCGAGCTGAGGTTGAACAGGCCGCCGGTGAACGCCCTGTCGCCCGAACTGTTGGCGGCGATCGGCGACGGGGTTCGGCAGGCGCCGAAGGATGGGGCCCGGGCCGTCGTTCTGTCCGGAAGCCCGGGCGTGTTCTCCGGGGGGCTTGATGTCCCCTGTCTCCTGGCCCTCGACCGCCACGATCTTGCGGCTGCGCTCGAGGTCTTTTTCGGCACCATCGAGAGCCTGGCTACATCTCCGGTGCCGGTGGCGGCCGCGATCACGGGTCACAGCCCGGCGGGGGGCGCGGTGCTGGCGCTTGCCTGCGATTGGCGGGTCATGGCCGATGGAGAGTTCAAGATCGGTCTCAACGAAGTGAAAATCGGGATCCCCATCCCCGAGATCGTCGCGTCGCTGGTGCGGCGGGCGGTTGGCGCCCGTCGGGCCGAGGATCTCTGTGTCACGGGAAGACTGCTCGATCCGACCAGCGCTCTCCAGGCGGGTTTCGTCGACGCAGTCGTGCCTCCCGACCAGGTGGTCGAGGCCGCGAGAAACTGGTGTGAAGGTGTGATCTCGGTGCCGCCTTCGGCCCTGGTCGAGACCCGGACCAGGATGCGCAGCGACCTTGTCGAGATGATCGAACGCCACTGTAAGCGGGACGCCAGGCGATTGTCGGAGGCGTGGTTCGAACCTGAGTTGCAGACCGCGATGAAACAGCTGGTCGCTCGCCTGAAGGGGAAGTGAGAGCTCTCCGCAGCGGCCCGTCCACGACTGTCTGAAGCTGTTACAATGCCGGAGCGTTTCGGCTGCACTTGACCTATATTCCGGTCCTGACGACCTCGTGGAGGTACGCAGTGAAAATCCCGTCGTTGGTTCTCAAACAGCTCTTCAACCACGGAAGCCTGGAAAATACACCTGATGGCGTGGTATTCGGGCTCAAGAACCGGCTCAGCGATGCGGTCGTGACGGGCATCCGCGAGATCTCCATCGACGGTCGGCTGTTGTCGATCGACGATATCGTGTTCATCATGGGTGACCAGAATATTGCGGCCGCAGACGTGAGTGCCGCCAATCCAATCGACTTTCCGCTCGGCAGAACCATGAACGTGCTGTCGCGAGGTGGCAAACTCGAGGTTGGGAAACACACGGTCGCTTTGGGCTTCGACAGCACCCCTTTTGGAAAACTCGCGTTTTCGGTCAAGGAAGCCATCCGCGAGCATAAGGAAAAAAGGGTCACAGTTCCGTACGACAAGGAAGATGATTACAGTGACGAGATCATCGGCAAACGGCTGGACTTTGCGCGCTCGTTCAGCGGGGCCGATTTCGAGCATGTACCAAAATTCTCATTCGACTCGACGGAGACCAGGGGCAACATCGAGAACTTCATCGGTGTGGCCCAGGTTCCCATCGGTCTCGCAGGTCCGATCAAGATCAACGGTGAGTATGCGATAGGCGAGTTCCTGGTACCGCTGGCCACCACCGAGGGGACGCTCGTGGCGTCCTACAACAGGGGCATCAAGGTGCTCAATCTGTCGGGTGGAGTCACCTGCACGGTTTCCGACGACCGCATGCAGCGGGCACCCGTCTTCGTTTTTGATTCGGCCCGGGAGGCGCGCGATTTCCGCGATTGGGTCAACAAACATCTTCCGGAGATCGCTCAGGCCGCCGAGGCGACCTCGAGCGTCGCCAAGCTGCTCGATATCGATATGTTCCTCGCCAGCCGGTTTGCCTACCTTCGCTTCAACTACTTCACCGGCGATGCGGCGGGTCAGAACATGGTTGGCAGGGCGACCTTTGCCGCCTGCTCGTGGATGCTCGACCAGCTCGACAACGTCCGCGCCTTCTACCTCGAGTCAAACCTTGCGACCGACAAGAAACACTCGCAGATCAACATCATGCGCACCCGTGGCAAGCGGGTGATTGCCGAGGCGGTGGTCAAGCGCGATGTGCTTGTGCAGCACATGCGGGTCGAACCGGAGAGCCTCCTGTATCACTCGCAGATCGCCAACGTCGGCGCCTTTCTGTCGGGTGCCAACAACAACGGCGCGCACTCGCCCAACGGCATCACCGCGATGTTCATCGCCACCGGGCAGGACGTGGCCAACGTGGCCGAGTCGTCGGCCGGCATCCTCTACTCCGAGCTGAACTCAGACGGAGATCTCTACATGTCGCTCACCATCCCGTCGCTCATCGTCGCCACCTTTGGCGGGGGCACGGCCCTGCCGACCCAGCGCGAATGTCTGGCCATGATGGGGTGTGTCGGCCGCGGCAAGGTCAAGAAGCTGGCCGAAATCATCGCTGGCGTGGCCCTCGCCGGCGAGATCTCGCTGGGCTCGGCGATTTCGTCGCTCGACTGGGTGTCGAGTCACGAGAAGTACGGCCGCAACCGTTGACGATCCCCGGACCCGTGTAATGGAGGAGACCCCGTCGTCGCGACCAGCTGCTGAGCCCGGCCGGAAGCCGGAATCGCGGCGGCGTGTGGACCGCCGGGCGTATATCAATATTCCAGGTCTCGCACGCCGCGGGCGCG
This sequence comes from Candidatus Sulfomarinibacteraceae bacterium, assembly GCA_963714885.1. Lineage (GTDB taxonomy): Bacteria > Acidobacteriota > Thermoanaerobaculia > Thermoanaerobaculales > Sulfomarinibacteraceae > Sulfomarinibacter. Next base: position 97,694 of record CAVQQV010000051.1, read on the forward strand.
CCACGATCCGCCAGGTCGCCTCCCTGCTTTTTGGCGGTTATGTCGCCTCGGTTGAATCGAGCCGTCGCCGCGGCGGTCGCGGGCTGTTGTTCCGGTTTCGCGCAATGGTCGCATGGGTGTTCCGGCTGTTTCTCGATCCCGAGATCGCAAGTCAGCCATTCCCGGTCCAGCTTCGAATTCGGCTCGAGATGCTCGGGCCGACCTACGTCAAGCTCGGGCAGATTCTGAGCCTGCGCCAGGACATCCTGCCGGAAATGGTGACCGATGAACTCCGCAACCTTCTCTCTGATCTGCCGCCGGTTGAGTTCGATCAGATTCGGGACATCATCGAGGCCGAACTCGGACATCCGATCGACGAGATCTTCGCCGAGGTCAATCCGGTGCCTTTGGGTTCGGCGTCGATCGCCCAAAGCCACTGGGCGCGGCTCGCCACGGGCGAGCAGGTGATCCTCAAGGTTGTCAAACCGGGCATCCGTGACCTGCTCTACCGCGACGCGACGCTGTTGCGGACCACCGCCCGCTTCCTGCAGCTGATCATCCCCCGGTATCAGCCCAAGAGGGTGATCGATGAGTTCTGCGAGTACACCCTTCGCGAAGTGGAGATGAAACTCGAAGCGGAGAACGGCGTGACATTCGCCGAGAACTTCGCCGACGAACCGGATGTGGTCTTCCCCCGGATCTATCGCCAGTATTCGGGCGACCGCGTGTTGTGCATGGAGTACCTGGACGGCCTGCGACCGGACGACGAGCGGGTGCGGTCGCTGCCGGAGGAGGAACGGCAGAGGCTGATTGATCTCGGCGCAAACGCGATTCTCCGCATGCTCTACCAGGACGGGTTTTTCCACGCCGATCTTCACCCGGCGAACATGCTGATCCTGCCGGGCGTCAAGATCGGCTTCCTCGATCTCGGGATGGTCGGACATTTCGATCCCGTACTGCGCCACAGCCTTCTCGAACTCTTTTACTCGATGGTGATGGAGGACTTCGACGGCGCGGCGCGCCACCTCGCCTCGGTGTCGCAGACGGATCCGCGATCGGACGTGATCGGTTTTCGGACCGCGGTTCGCGAGGTTGCCAGACGGTGGCGGCGCCAGGCCCGTTTTGAGGAGTTCTCCCTGGCCCTCCTGATCCTCGAGTGCATCCAGCTCGGCGGACGGTACCACCTCTACTTTCCGGTCGACATGGTGTTGATGGTCAAGGCCCTGGTGACCTATGAGGGCGTCGGCTACATCCTCGACCCGGGTTTCAACGTAGCTGACGTGTCGGTCCGCCACGTCGGCAGGATCTTCCGCCAGGAGTACTCGCCGAAACGCCTGTGGATCGAGGTGCTGCGCGTGGCTCCGGACATCGTGGACGCTCTGCTCAAGACCCCGCGGCTGGTGTCCGAGGGTCTGAGTACCCTTGAAGAGCGCACCCGCAGGCGACCGCAACGACCTTTAACCGGCGTGCGGGCGACCTTGTTCGGCGGGGCATGTCTGGTGTCGGGCGCTATCCTGGTCGGTCTCGGTGGGCCGTGGTTTCTCGCCGCCGTGCTCATGATCACGGGTTTGTTGCTCCCGTTGCGCCGCGGCGACTGACACGGCCCCGGGAGCGTCCGGCACCTGCGATCGATCGGCGCCGGCAGGATTTTTACAAAATCCTGCTTGTAGGATTCCGCGCCGGTGATACCCTCCGATCGTGTGGACGGGGCGGTGTGCCGAAGTCCGAGAGTGGTTATTGACTGGCAGCCGTTGAAAGGAAGAAACCATGAGATTTCAATTGTTTGCGAGACTCGGATTCGCGGTGGTCTTGGCGGCGACAGGGGTGGCCGGCGCCACCGATATGACCCTCCAACAGGTCACCTTCCCTGAACGGAACCAGATCGAGGTGCCCTTTGCCCGTGATTCGAAGGCGCCGGAGGCAACCCTGACGGCCGATGTCGACTTTCGCGAGGGCCAGGCGAGCGCCAGCCTGAAGTACCGGGACATGAAACCGGCGATTCTGTTCGGCGGAGATGTCACATGCTACGTTTTGTGGGCGGTGACCCCCGACGGCACGGCCGACAACCTCGGCGAAGCTCTGGGTGCGGAGCGAGAGCGATTCCGTGGATTTTTCGACCGGGCTGAAGTCGTTTGCGATGATGGTGACCGCCGAGTCCAATCCTCAGGTGTCGGAGCCGTCTGAGTTGGTGATGTTCTGGAACGAAGCCCCCAAGGCGAAGAAGGCGAAGTCCATCCCTTTCACGTTTTCGGCTTTCGGGCCTGCGCCCGCGATCGAGTACCCGTCGGTGGCCCGCGTGATCTGGGATCACAAGCAATCGCTCGACCTTGCCCAGGCGGAGAAGATCTACCAGTTGGCGATTGAGGCCGGCGCCGAGCAGTACGCTCCGAGCGTCCTTCGGCGAGCCTATCTGACGTTGGTGCAGGGCCGAAATCTCACCGCCGGTAATCAGACCAAGGCGGCGACGGACTACTGCGGACGTTCTGTGGCCCTCAGCGCTGAAGCGTTGCAGGTGACGGCGCGGACCAAGGAAGCCGAGGCCGTCGAAGCCGAGATCGCGCGCCGCACCGCGGAAATGAACGCCCTGTCGACCAGGGCGGCCGAGGCCGAGGCCGCATCCGTCGAGGCCCTGCGCCAGCGCCAGGAGGCTGAAGCAGCGGTCGCGACGGCCCAACGCGAGCTTTCGGCCATCGACGGCCGAACGCCTCGAGCTTCAGGGTTCGGTCACAGCCCTCCAGGAGCAGGCGGCCGAGCCTCGCGCGCGAGAAGGAAGACCTTTCGGCGCGGCTTCAGGGGGCGTTGTCGGAGGTTGCGGACACCCAGAATACGGCCCGCGGCATGGTCGTCAGCCTGCCCGACATCCTGTTCGACACCAACGAGGCGACCCTCAAAAACGACGCCAAGATCGTGATCGCCAAGCTCGCGGGCATTCTGCTCATCATGCCTGAGCTCAACCTCAGGATCGAAGGCCACACCGACTCCACCGGCAGCGCGGACTACAACCAGAGTCTTGTCCGAAAAACGGGCGACGTCGGTTCGTGATTTCCTGGCCGGTCAGGGCATCAATTCGCAGCGGATGATGTCGATTGGGTACGGGATGACGCGACCGGTCGGCGACAATGCAACATCTCAGGGCCGCGCCAAAAACCGCCGGGTCGAGATCGTGATCGCCGAGGGCACCATAGCCGCGAACTGAGTCTCTGCAATTCCCCACCCCCTCCGGAGGGGTGGGGAATTGCTTTGCCTTTTTTCTGCCACAATGTGCCTTGAAATTGCCTCGATCCTCCATCGAGCGGTCGGATTCGCGCCCTCTAATGATCCTCAGACGGAGATCGCCCGCGGTGGCTTGGCGATCCCGGACTCTTGGGTTACGATGCCGACCGTGCTTGCGATAACGCGGCACCGGCAGGGCAGGGGGGCGACAGTGAGCAAGGGCCAGGATCAGATCGAAGAATCCCCGAACTACGTTCTCTTTCCGATGGCGGTCGGCGTCCTCTTCCTCGCGTTCCTGGTCGTCGGAGCACTCCTCGGCTGATAAACCCGCACTCCTCACCAGCTTCCGACTGCGGCCGACGATGCATCCTACCCAGACGTGCCTTCTTACCTTGCTGTGCTCAACGTACCAGGAAGTACGCCTCCGCGCCCCAAGGAAAGAAGTCCCGCCCGGCCACGGCGCCTCGTCGCCCTCGTGACGAAACCCGGTGAGAAGAGCGGGTTAGAACTCAATGACGTAGAGCCCGTCGCGCATCAACTCCAATTTCGTCCCATCCTCAAGTTGCAGAACCACCTCAGCCGCGAGCACGCGTGGCTGGAGTTCCGGCAGGTAGACGTGGTCCTGGTGCATGACCGCCTCCGGTCGTGAGAACTGTGACGGGCCGACCTGGCCGCCGAAGTGTTCGCTGCGGCCGAAGGCGAGGTGGAGACCGAGCTTCTCGTCCAGCAGTACGACGCCGATGGGTTTGACGCCGAAGTCGGAGAGCACGCCCAACCCGAGTTCGGCGATGTTGCCGCGTGCCGGTTCGGACGCCAGGCGTACGTCGCTCGGCGTCCGACTCCGGACCGCTGCTCGTGATGTCGATCGCGACGTTGTTTTCGATTTCGAACACCACCACCTCGTCGCCGAACTGGACCGGGAGACGCCCCGCGCTGGCGGTGGGGTCTTCGGCGATCTCGCCCTCGTAGGGAACGATATAGGCCTCGCCAGACGGGAGGTTGCCCGCGGTGCCCGACTTCGGCAGCAGACCGCCCGAGGCGTGGGCCGTGCGGTGGCGCAGGTCGAGGTGGAGCCGGTGTTCCTCCGACCCGTCCACCACGAAGAGAAAATCGGCGGCAGCGCTGTCGTCGAGGAGATGTTTGAGGAGCATGACGCGACGGTTGACCTCGGTGTAGTCCAAGCGCAAGGCGGGCACCATTGCCGGTGAAAACCCGGGCATCGTGGCTCCTCGGAACCCAAGCCGGGGCGCCATGACCTTCAGCGGAGCGGTGGTCGAAAACTCGGTCGGGGCGATGACGATCTGGTGCGAGGCGAGAACACCCTCCATCGGTTCTGACAGGTGACCAACCATGGCGTCCACGTGATCGGGTGGTTTCGCGCCGGTCCACCGCCACGCGATCGGCGGCAGATCGGCGTTGTTCGAATGGACGTTGGGATAGAGAAAGAACGCGACCTCGAGGCCGTGGTCATCCCTGTGCCCTCGCCAGCTCCTCGACCCACCCGGCGGCGAGGCGGCGGCGGATCTTCCACGCCTCGGTGTCAGGAGTCTGATCGTCGGGAAGATCGACGATCACCGCCAGAGCGCGATCTGCAGCGGTCGGTTCAAAGACCCGCACGTACCAGGTTGGTGAGTTCGTCGCCGGTTAGTCGATCGTCGGTCATGGGTCGCCTCCATGTGCCCATCGTACCGTTTCCGGAAGTCAGGCAGGCCGTCGGGGACCGCGCTCCGAATGGCGACATCCCGACGTGATCATCCCGATGCTCTGATCGGTGTTGCCCGTGAGTGCCCCCTCTGACGATGTTTGCGCCCGAAACACTCGCTCGTGTCGAGACCGAACGATCGCAAAATCGTCAGAGACGGCACGTCCGGTGAACACGAGAGGCAGGCCGCCTTTTCGGACGCTCTTCCCGAGAGGTGCCACCCTCAACATTGTTGGCCCGTGTCATCGTGCCGACGTCTATGTTCGGGTGCCCAACAATGTTGAAAATGGCACCTCCGCCGCACGAGACCCGTTTCCGCACGTTCTTCCCGAGAGGAGCCACCCGTCACATTGTTTGCCCGACGGATTGCTCGTGTTCCCCGAGGGTCCGAGTTCAAACAATGTGACAAATGGCACCTCCGCCGCACGGGCCTTCTCCGTCACTTCTGGCACGTGGGTGGGCATTCCGAAATTCGAAATTCCGAAATTCGAAATCTTTCTAGTCCACCACCTCGACCGTGATCTCGTCGTACCAGTCGATCGAGCCGGGGAGCCCGATGGCGATGATCTCGGAACCGCCCCTGCGAATGCGGTCGAAGGGGTGGCCTCGCACCGACTGGATCCAGCTTCCCTGGCGCCAGCCGGTGATTTCGAACCACACGTCGAGCGATCCGAGGTCGCGGTTGCAACCGTTGACGGCCTCGATTTCCACCAAGACCTGGGCCGATGGCCGAAAGACCTGGCGGGAGCTCCAACGGTAGGTGACGCAGTCGGATGTGCGGGGGGTCGGACTCGGTTGCGGTCGAGGAGTGACCGTGGCCGGCGGGGCAACGGTGGGCCAGGGGCTCGGAGTCGCAGTGGGAGCGAGAGCCACGACCCACTCGGAGCTGCGCTCGACGAGAACGGTCGCGGTTGCGCTCTGGGATGGTGAGGCGGTTGGAGTTGGGGGCGGCATTCACCGGTGAGGCATGTACGGGCGGTTGCCGGTTGCGTTGGAGGATCGCCAGCGCCGCAAAGATCGCAACCACAACCACCACCGCGGCGGTCAGCAGCGACGGCCCGCCTCGTCCGCGGCGCGCACTGGACGTGCGATAGCCCGGCAATTCCTCGGTCACGATGTCGACCATACCGCAGCAACCGCAGTGCTCGGTGTTTCTTGACGCACTGCGGCATCACAATTATGCTCACAGCTGCAGGTCGGGAGGTCGATGATGCGCAGGGTGGTCTTCAACCAAAAGGGTGGGGTCGGGAAATCGACGATCGTCTGCAACCTCGCGGCGGTGAGCGCCAAACGGGGGCTGCGAACCCTGGTGGTGGATCTCGACCCTCAGGCCAACTCGAGCCACTATCTGCTCGGAACCGACCTCGATGCGGCGACGCCGACTCTGGTTGAGTTCTTCGGACAGACTCTCGGGTTCAAGCTCTTCCGTGAAGGGCCCGAGGGACTTCATCCACCACACCCGGTTCGACAATCTCCACGTCATGCCGGCGGCCATCGAGCTCGAGGACCTTCAGGGCAAACTCGAGGCCAAGTACAAGATCTACAAACTGCGGGACGCGCTCAAAGAGCTCGATGGCTATGACGAGGTGTTTCTCGACACGCCACCGGCCTTCGGTTTCTACACGCTGTCGGCCCTGATCGCCGGCGACAGCTGTCTGATCCCGTTCGACTGCGACGATTTCTCCAGGCGCGCTCTCTACAGCCTTCTCGAAAGCGTCGAGGAGGTTCGCGAGGACCACAACTCGGGACTTCGGGTGGGCGGGGTGGTGGTCAATCAGTTCCAGGCGCGCGCCCGGTTGCCGCAGCAGCTGGTTGACGAACTCGTGGCCGAAGGGCTGCCGATCCTCGAGCCGTTCATCGCGTCGTCGGTCAAAGTGCGAGAGTCCCACCAGGCGGCGAAGCCGTTGCCCTACCTGGCGCCGTCACACAAGCTCGCACGCCAGTTCGAGGATCTGTTCGACACGATCGGTCAGCTTCCGCGGAGCGGAAGCTGACAGCAAATAGCAATTAGCCGTTAGCTGTTAGCCGTTAGCTCGCTGACCCACCCTCGGAAGAAGCACCCGTAGCTAATAGCTCAGCCTCCTGCAAAATTCAACGGACGGTCAAGACGGGCGGCATTGATGCCACCCCCACCTTAAAATCGCTGAGCGGCTGAAGGGGGGGACATGTTCCGCCCGCTTGATTTTGAATTCTGGAAAAAGCTGATCTCATGCCGTCCCGATTCGCCAACATCTCTCAACGATCCTGAAGGTGGGCCAAGGCCCACCCTACCCTCTGGTTCGAGATGTGGGTCAGAAGTAGGGTGGGCCTTGGCCCACCTTCAGAATCGCTCCTGGTGAAATATTCGGGCTTGGTATCAGCCCACCGCAGGATCGCGAGGCTGGAGTGACGTCACAACCACGAAGGCACAAAGACCCAAAGAAAAACACAAAGACAATCATCTTGGTGAAATCCTTCGTGGCTTCGTGTCTTTGTGGTTGCGGTTCATGCGAACCCTCAGGGCGACAGCGACACAAAGCGTTTCCGCAAAAAGCTCAGCTGCCGGCTAACAGCTAAATGCTAACCGCTAACAGCTTTCATCTACTTGACTGGGTAGTACACCTCGGTGACGAGCTCGTTCTGCGGCACGTTGCCGGGGTCGCTCACGTACACGTCCCAGGGGCGTCCGTTCTTTTGCAGCTTGTGGGCGACGATGAACGCTTCCACCTTCGCAGCGGTGTTCTGAAGGTCGGTGTACGGGCCCACGTGGACCGCCCGCACTACGCGCCCGCCGTAGGTCTCACCCATCCGCACCATTGAATCGGGGCCGGCCCCGCGGGTCGGCGTGCCGCTGACCTGAATGCCGGCGTCAAAACCCCAGCCTCGATCATCCCAGTAGTTGGTGATCGCGAGGGGCTGACCGGCCAACTGGAGACCATTGGTGGACACGAAGCCCAGAACCTGGCCGTAGGTCGCCGCCAGGGCGGCCGATATCTCGGTGGGATCGGGGCCGCTGCTGCCGGTCGCATAGGCGATGGTGGTGGATGGAACGACGGTGAGACCGATTTCGAGGTCCGACCAGTCGACCTTGGGCAGAGATTCGGCGATCCGTTTGAGGTTGGCGAGACCCTGTGCGTAGAGGGGACCGAGTTGGCGGTCGAGGAAGAGGCCCCAATATCGTCCCGGAATATCGAGCCCGAAGTCGGTGTCAAACGTCCACGTCAGTCGCGTTCCGCCGTCGACCTTTTGCAGCAGATAAGCCGACTGGGCCTCGCCCTGCGGCCCGAGATCGAGCTCCACATCCACCCGTTCGTACGGGGTGCTGGCAACGATCGTTTGGCTTCCCGACTCCGGTTTCGGCCCGGGCACCTCCCAGCTGAGCTTGGAACCGACGCCGTAGTCAGGTCCCTCGAAGGCGTAGGACGCTTCGGGCATGACCGCCATGAAGGGTGACCAGTCATTGAAGTGCCGGAAGCCGTTGATCTGCGCGAAGACCGCACTGGCGGGCGCGTCGATCTCGATCGAACGTTCGAGGTGGCGGGTTCGCGGCAAGAGCAGGCCGATTACAACCACGAGCACAACGATGGCGACCGCAGCGATCAGGAGCCTCTTGAGTACTTTCATTGGAATCCCCCCAGCCGCACCTCGCCGTGTTGAATCCGCAGTATCGGTCGGCTCGTGTGGTTTCTACGCGCAGAATACCATGGAGGAATTCACGCCTCGGTCGTAGGAAACCGCGACCGGCGTGATCCCGGGCACGGAACCGGGCCCGCATCGGACGTAGACTGGCATGCATCCGGACGGATCGACAGGGAGGACCCCGATGTTCAAGAAAGATCAGGACGATCATACGACTTCCACTCAACCGCCCGTGGCGCCTGCGACCGCCGGCCGCAGGCAGGCAGTTCCGCACAGCGGTGCTTCAGCTGTCATTGGACCGTCGATAACGGTCAAGGGCGACATTTCGGGTGATGAGGACCTGATGATCCTCGGCAGGGTTCAGGGAACGGTCAATCTGGCCCAGCACAACGTGACGATCGGCTCGAGCGGACGGGTCAAGGCTGATGTTCACGGCAAAATGGTGATCGTGGAGGGCGAAGTCGACGGGGACCTCAAGGCCGGCGAACAGATCATCCTCCGGAATACCGCCAAGGTCGAGGGCAGCATCAGCGCTCCGCGCGTCGCGCTCGAGGACGGCGCCGTGTTCAGAGGCGCGATCGAAATGGACTCCGCGGCAAAAATGGGCAAGGAGAGCCAACCGGCGAAGGCTGCGACCGGCGGCGGCAACTTCCGCGAAAAGGCCGCCGGGAGCCCGGCAGAGTCTCTCCCGGAGGCGCCCGGTAAGGGTCTTTCGGCCTGAGGCCTTCGCCTTCCCCGGATAGCGCATAATGCGGGTCTCATGAAGTTGCCGTGGAAGACCCGCACCCGGATGTCGGCCCCCGACCCCGAGGATAATCCGCCTGAGGTTTCTCCCCGTTCGGAGATTCACCGCTCGCCCGGTCTCGAGGCGGCCCTGGCAGGACTGTCGCGTCAGGGCGCGATCCGGATCCTGGATCTCGGACCCGCGATTCCTGAAAATGTCGATTTCTTTGCCGGATTTGCAACCCGAATCCAGATCGTCGATGCCTTGAGGGAGTCGTCCGATGCCGGCCCTGCCACTGCCGTGCTGCGCGAGCTCGCTCCTAAGTTCGAGGGTGCGTTTCACCTCGTGATGTTGTGGGATTGCCTCAACTATCTGTCACCGGCCCAAGGGGCGGCGCTCATCGAATCCGTCGTGCCGCTGTGCCGTCCGGACGCTCGCTGTCTCGCGATGGTGGTGGCCTCCGATACCATGCCGGCTTCTCCTTCCCGCTACCGGATCGTGGATGACTGCCACCTGACCTACGAGCGGTCGACCACCGAGGTGCTGGGGGCGCCACAGATGACCCCGGCCGCCGTGCAAGACCTCCTCCGAGGGTTCTCGATCGAGCACGCCTTCGTGCTGCGAAATGGAGTTCGCGAGTACGTGGCGATCATGACGCTGCGGAGGTACGAAGCTTCCCTGGCTGAATTGATGCGCCTTCGTGGCTTGACGTTTCGCACTCGCTTCCCGGGAGGAGCCACCTTCAGGCATTGTTTGACCGCTTCAACCTGCCGACTGGAACATGCGAGCGTCAAACAATGCCAAGGATGGCACCTCCGCCGCACGCGGCACGTATCAGCGCAGCATTCCCGGGAGGAGCCACCTTCGACATTGTTGCCCGTTCATCCTGCCGACGTGGAAATGTTCGAGCGCTCAACAATGTGAAAGTGGCACCTCCGCCGCACGCGCTCGCCCGAATACATCTCGATGTCGGCGGGGGGTGGGTGGGAAATCCGAAATCCGAAATCCGAAATCTAGAAATCCTGTCCTACTGCTTCGGTCAGGAAACGCACGAACGGTCCCGCGGCTTGGCATGAGGCTTCGACGCGGTCGATGAAGCCCGCCTTGCAGGCGGCCGTCTGGGTGAATTCCTCGACGCAGATGAAATCCTTGCGTTTGAGGTCGTCGATCAGCGGGTGGTCGGGGTCGAACCCACGTGGTGGGCGTTTGAGGCTCTCGCCGCCCAGACGGTGGTGTTTGACGAACTGAGGGTCCGCCACGACCTTGCTCCACCGTGAACGTTTCTCCGCGATCGCGCCACGGATGGCGGCGAGAGCGTCGGGGGCCGGGTGCCACGAACCTGCGCCGACGAAGACCTGGCCCGGCTCGAGGTGGAGATAGAAACCGGGTGCGTGCGCGTCCTTCCCCGCTTTGTGACGGAACTGCGCGGCGGCGTGGGTCTTGTAGGGGCTCTTGTCCTTCGAAAAACGGACATCGCGGTAGATTCGGAACATCGAGCCGCCGGAGGGTCGCGGATCGGCGACGAAATGCGGGCTGATGGCGTGCAGTGGGTCCGCGAATTCCGAGATGAATCGCAGCAGAGGCTCCTGGACCTCTGCTCGATACCGCTCCTTGTTGGCCTGAAACCACTCCTTGGAGTTGTTGTCCTTGAGTTCCACCAGGAATTCGAACATATCGGGTGAGAAATTCCTTGTACGGGCCATCGTAACCTCCTTCGATCCAACCGGCAGAGTTATAACCTACAACGTTCGGGCGTTTGGGATGTTCCTCTGGTAGGCTGTGGATTCGAAGAAGGGAGTGGTTCTCGATGTCAAGAAAACGACTTGTGGCGGTGCTCGCGATACTTGTCGCGGCGGCTGCCGGGTACGCGTGGGCCAAGGTGATCTCGGATCACGATCCGAATGCCGATTTCTCGAGTTACAAGACCTATGGGTGGTTGCATCGCGGGGACGCGGATAACGAACTGCAGCTGCCGGACCACCTGCGCATGAGACTGCAGGCGGGTCACCGAAGACGTTCTCGCCGAAAAGGGATTGGAGCCCGCACCGGCGCCGCCTCAGACCGATCTCTTCTTGACCTACCACTTCAGCGCCAGCGAGGAATTTGCGGTCGACTACGTGGGCTACAGCGTCTATCAGCCGTGGGGCTACGGCTACTGGGGCGGATATGGTGGTGGCTATACCCAGGTCCGCACGTACACGGAAGGGACCCTGGTGTTGGACATCGTCGATGCCCGAACCCACAAGCTCGTGTGGATGGGATCGGTATCGAAGGAAGTTCGGAGCGTCAATCCTCCGGGCAAGTCGAATCGAGAAATCGATCACCAAGCTTCTGAAGACGTTTCCGCCGGAACCTCCGAAATAGACGGACGTTCTCAGTCGGCGAGCCGACCTGTCGCGTCCGCGATCCGGCGCACCATCTCGGCGTCAACCGGGCTGCCGTGTTCGGTGATCTCGTTGGCGAGTCTGGTCAGGCTTTTGTGGTCGTCCTGAGCGCGCCGGCGAAGCGTCGCCACCATCTTGTTGAAGGCGTCTTCGATCGGCCGCAGCGTATCGTCCCGCCGGAGCCTCAGCGTGACGTTGTAGTGACCCGCAGCCACGTCATCCATGTAGTTGACGATCTTGAGCATGGCGCCGGCCGTCCGGTGGGTGATCATGATCGAACGGAGGACAACCATGGCGAGGATGATCAACGAGATCGCAGCCAGGATCGCCATGTTGCGAACCTCGTTGGCGTGCATCTGCTCGGTGAGATGCGGGTTTGCGGTCACGATGCGTTTGGTCTCGTTGAGGTTCTGCCATGCCAGGACGCTGTTGAGAATGATCAGTAAGATGAGCACGAGGCCTGCGACCTTGATCGTCGCTGCGAGCTGCATCCGACTGTCGACCAAGTACTTCCGTCGCCTGAAGGAAGCATGCTCTTCGGATTCTTTGACGTTCCTCCGCTCTCGGGGTGTCATCGCTGCTCCTTTCGGTCGCTCTCATCCTGTCCATTGCCCATACTAGGATTCCATTGTAGACGAAAACAGGACCCGTGAGACCATCTCACAGGTGCCGCGCCGGTCTCGTGGAGCCGTCTCGAGACCGCAGGGGTTCAGGGGAATGACAACCCACCGGCCGGGGTTGCGATTCGCGGGAGGTGCCGCGGCAGACACCGTTGCGGCCGGTTGGACACACGGCACCTGACCCGCCCGCCCCGGGTCGCGTAAGATAGTGCACCTGCAAGGAGAAGGATGCCGGAGAATCCGACTGATCTGATCGAGGAGATTCGCACCGGAATCATCGGCGATGATCGTGCAATCGAGGGACCCTTCGGCCTCCGTCGGGTGACCTACGCCGACTATACGGCCTCGGGCCGGTCGCTGCGCTTCATCGAGGATTTCATCCGCGACGAGGTCATGTCGTTGTATGCCAACACCCACAGTGAAACTTCGTCGACCGGGTTGCAGACGACCCGCTTTCGAGAAGACGCCCGTGCGGCGGTGCTCGATGCCGTACGGGGCGGCGAGCAGGATGTCGTGATCTTCTGCGGCTCCGGGGCAACCGGGGCGATCAACAAGTTGATCGAGATCCTCAATCTGCGCCTTCCGGCAGATCTGGACGAGAAGTATGGCCTCTCGAGCAGGATCCCGGCCGACGAGCGTCCGGTTGTTTTCATCGGTCCCTACGAACACCACTCGAACGAGATCTCGTGGCGGGAGACCATCGCGGATGTCGTGGTCATCGACGAGGATCGGGATGGACGCATCGACGAAAACCACCTCGAACGGGAGTTGACAGCCTTTCGCGACCGGCCCCTCAAGATCGGCAGCTTCTCCGCGGCATCGAATGTGACCGGGATCGTTTCGGACACGACCTCCGTCACCGAGCTGCTCCACCGGCACGGCGCGCTCGCGTTCTGGGACTTTGCCGCCGCCGCCCCATATGTCGCGATCGACATGAATATCGGCAGTGACGGGGAAGACAACCTCGCCGCCAAGGACGCCATCTTCATATCGCCTCACAAGTTCGTGGGCGGTCCGGGGACCCCCGGCGTCCTGGTGGTGAAACGCGCCCTCGTCACCAACCGCGTTCCGACAGTCCCGGGCGGCGGGACCGTGACCTACGTCAGCGCCGACAGCCACAGCTACATCAGCGATCCCGCGATCCGCGAGGAGGGCGGTACGCCGGCCATCATCGAGTCCATTCGCGCCGGGCTCGTGTTCAAGCTCAAATCTGCAGTGGGAGAGTCGACGATCGAGAGGCTCGAACACTCCTTCGTGACCCGCGCCATCGAGAGCTGGTCGGCCAACCCGAACATCCGGATCCTCGGCAACAGGGAGGCGAAACGGTTGTCCATCGTTTCCTTCCTCATCAGCCGCGGCGACCGCTTCCTCCACCACAACTACGTCGTGGCGCTGCTCAACGATCTCTTCGGAATCCAGGCGCGCGGCGGGTGTTCGTGCGCAGGGCCGTACGGCCACCGGCTTCTCGGTATCGACCTGGCGCAGTCGGGCAGGTTTCGCGAGGCCATCAACAGTGGTTGTGAGGGCATCAAGCCGGGGTGGGTGCGGGTCAACTTCAATTACTTCATCTCCGAGCCGGTCTTCCGATTCCTGATCGAGGCCGTCCACCTGGTGGCCTCCGATGGTTGGAAGCTCTTGCCGCAGTACCGGTTTTCCATCGACAGCGGGTTGTGGCGGCACCGTGATCAGCCCAGGTTCAGGGAGTTCGGTCTCGATGACCTGTGTTTCGATTCCGGAAGCCTTATCTATCAGGGACGACACCTGACCGAACCGGAAAGCGCCCTCGAGCAGTACCTCGAAGATGCCCGCCGGATCATCGTTGCGGCTGATGCGGAGTTCTCCGGAGAGGACGCCACCGCCGCCCTCTCGGAAGAATTGGAGGGGCTGCGATGGTTCCCTCTGCCGGTGATCGCGATGACCGACGCGGTGGACCGAAAACCCGACACGACAGATCGATGTGATGTAACCCCTGACCCGCGATCCACGTAGATTGAGACAGACCGCGCCGGACAAAGCGGCGGCAAGGAGAGGAATGAGGATCGGAGAGAGCAAACTGGCGCAGGCGCGTGAGCGCCGCTGGACTCGCCCATACAACTCGCTCGACCCGGCGGTGGTGGAACTCGAGAAGGAGGACCGGCCGGGTCTCCGGCGGGCCGTCCGGCTCGCTCTGGCTGCAGCCATCGCCTTGCACGTCGTTCTCTTTTTCATCATTTTCCCGTCCTACTACGAAGAAAGGATCCTCAAGGTCGGCAGCACTCCGCGCGTCTACCGGTTGCGCCAGGTGCAGTTCGCCCAGCCCCCGAAACCGAAGGTCCAGCAGACCGTCACGCGGCCCAAAGCGCGCAAGATCCCGGTCCCCGACGCCACCCCGGACGATCCTGAACCGATTGTCCGCGAGGAATCGGTGGATGTGTCGGATCTCGATTTTCCGGAGATCGGCGATTCGGTCGTGGTTCCGCAGGGCCCGGTCGGGCCGGCCATCGGGCCGATGCAGATCAGCGGCAACGTGCTCGCTCCCAAAAGGGTGTACTCGCCCGATCCCCACTATCCCGAGGAGGCGCGCCACGCCAGAGTACAGGGTGTGGTGATCCTGCAGACTGTCATCGACAAGGCCGGCAATGTGACCGATGTCAAGGTGCTCAAGGGTCTGCCCTCCGGCCTGACCGAGGCGGCCGTCGAAGCGGTGTCGAAGTGGCGGTTCGAGCCGGCGACCCTCGAGGGCAAACCGGTTGCGGTCTACTACCTCGTCACTGTCAGTTTCTCCGTTCAGTAGGTCGACATTCGCGATTCCTGAGCGATTGGTGAAACGTTTGAACGTTAAACGTTTCAACGTTTGAACGTTGGCTCTGCCTGCGGTTTGCCTCGAAGCACCTCGGTTGTGCCCTATTCCCGCCCTCAACCGAACCCATCCGTCCGCCATTGTTGAATGCGAAAGGAGGTCACCATGCAAAAGGATGACCGTATCTTCGCAATCGTGGGCGCCTGTGTCGGAACCGCCGCGGCAGTGGTCGCGGCCATTATGTGGTTGGGCACCGGGATCACCGTCGACGCCCCGCAGCGGGCGGCGGTCGTGGTGCCGTTGCACGAGGCGACGGCGCCGGAGGCCTCCGCGGTCCCGGCTGCGGTCGCTGTCGAATCGGATGCGCCGGAGGATTTCGAAAACGAAGTGGTCCGCCGGGCGGTGGCGCGTCTTTCGGCGCACCCGCAGTTTGCGGCGCTTCTGGTGACCGATCGGCTCCTGACTCGATTCGTCATGGCGGTCGACGCGGTGGCCGGCGGCTACAGTCCGCGCGACCAGGTCGAGTTTCTGCGCCCGAGCCGCCCGTTTCTGGTCCGTGAGTCCGAGGGGCGGCTGGTCGCAGCTTCGGGAAGCTACCACCGGTACGATCTCGCTGCCGAGGTCTTCGGCTCCATCTCCGTTGATGACGCAGTCGAGCTCTATCGCGGCTTTCAGCCGCGGCTGGAGGCGATTTACGAGGACATCGGGTGGGCCGGCGAGAACTTCGACTCCAGGCTGCGCGAGGCGATCGACCACCTGCTCGAGGTCGAGAGTTTCTCGGGGCCCTTCGAGCTCGAGCAGAGGGTGATCGTGTATGCCTATGCCGATGAACATGTCGAACAGCTCAGCGATGCACAGAAACAGCTCCTCCGCATGGGCCCGACCAATGCGCGGCGCTTTGTGTCCAAGATGCACGAGCTGCGGGACGCGATGGGTTGGCCCCCTCGAGCGCCCGAAACTCAAGGCACTGAGATGCATGAGGCCGAAAATCGGTCGGACACTTCGATCCTGACGGCTGATGCTTCGCAGGGAGTGTTGGTCGACATCATGGATGATCGGGTCGGCGTGACCCAGGCGCCATAAGTGTCGACCCCCCGGGGCGGATTCCCGCCCCGGGGATTTTCAACGGAACATCTGAGGGTGGGGAAAGCCGAGCCTATCGAAATCGGCAGCCGGGATGGCTGCCCCACAACTCGAACGTCGATAATGGACATTGTGGGGCAGCCGTCCCGGCTGCCGGGCGGGCGGGGTCGGCTGAAGCCGCACTCGCCGGCGAAAACGACTCTCAGCCCGCGATCGAGCCGCCAGATCGCGATCCAGGCGGGCAGGGTGAGGACGCACGCAGCGTACGAAAACACCATGATGCTGCCGATGTGCTGTTCATCTCCACCGTAGGTCCGAACCATCAGCACCACCCCCACCGGCGGCGCCGAGGCGGCCTCGATGATCAGGAACTCGGCGAGCAGTGGGTTGGCGGCGGCGAGACCGGAGAGATGGACGACCAGGGCCGTCAACGCCGGCAGGACGATCAGCTTGACTCCCATCGTCCGCACGGCGTCGGCGAGAATGGACCGGAAGCGGATCGTGACGCCTCCGAGCACCGCCCCGAGCACCAGGGTTGCCACCGGAACCGCAGCCGAACCGATCAGCGAAACGGCCTCGACGGCGGGCCGCGGCAGCAGGGCCGTGGCGCCGGTGAGCACCGCGATGATGGCAACAACGTTGGCTGTGAACGGGGGCGTCAAAAGGCCCCGCCACATCGGGCGATCACTTGGAGCGCCGGAGATCAGGTATTTGCCGAGACTCCACAGCACGGGGTTGTAGCCGAGGATAAAGAGAAAGACGTAGAGAGCGAAGGTGTCGAATTGCTCCGGGAACAGAGCCAGACCCACGGGCAAGACGAGGTAGCCCGCATTCTGCATTCCGGCGAGTGGCAAGAGGTGGCGTTTGGCCGGCAGCTGACCGGCAAACACCACGGCACCGAGTCCGGTGCCCACGAGAGCCATCGCGATACCAGCCAACGGCAGGGTCCACCACCACGGTTGCGAGGATGGATCGAGGGCTCCGACAACCTTCGTGAAGATCAAACAGGGAAGTAAGATATTGACGGTCGCACTTGAAAGACCGTCGATCTGGTTTTGCGTGATGATCCCGCGGCGCACCATCAGACCGGCGCCGAAGATGACCACGAAGATGCTCGAAATGGCGAACATCGACGCCGAGAAGACGGCTGCAAACGAAGTCATCATCGATCGCGCACGGCCCCGAACCGGGAAGAACCTGACTGCAAACCGCCTCCAACTGCCGGATCGAAGCCCGGTGGAGGTGCATTATCCACAACTCGCGCGGAACGGCCACCGATTTCGCCCAGGACAACGTACTGAAAGCAACTCTTGGTCCGGTTCGGCGTACATCCACTCGATCGTGGTTGGTGATCGGCCCAGAGGGGGTGACTGTGACGGCGGTGGATTCTCGATTCCGGCATGCTGTTGTTCGCGGCTGCGCCGTCGTGTTTCGCGACCACGGGAGCTCTCTGCGGAAGCGGGCCAGCCGGTCGCAGTGCAGGCGGCGCAGAGCGGATTCAATGATGCCTACCGGCAGGAGGACTGGTCGAAGGCGATCGACGTCGGGCTCGATCTGGTTCAGATGCTGCCGGACAACGCCACCACCAAGTACAACCTGGCGTGCGCGTACGCTCTCTCGGGCGACGCGGACTCGGCCCTCCATTGGCTCGGCCGCGCCGCCGCCAGCGGGTTCGCTCGGCTTTCCCTCTTCGAGTCCGATTCCGACCTCGATTCCATTCGTGATCGTCCCGGGTATTCGAGCGTGCGCGCGGCGGTGGCCGAGAATGAGACGCCGGCAACGAAAGGAGATCGCGAAACGCGCTTCTGACGTCGCCGATTCTCATCGTCGCGCCGCCCGGCCACGACAAGCGGCATCCCGCCCCGCTGATCATCGCGTTTCACGGTTACGGCGACCAGGCCGGGAACTACCCACGATTCTGGAAAGGGCCGGCCGCGGAGTTCGGCGCCATCCTTGCCGTGCCGCAGGGGATGCAGCCGGTGGGCAACGGTTTCGGGTGGGGGAGCGTGGATGAGGCCGACGCGATCTTCCAACGTGTCCTTGTGGAAGTGGGCCGACAGTACGCCGTGGACCCGGACCACGTTGTTCTCACCGGGTTCTCCCAGGGCGGTTTCATTGTTCTGGCCCTCGGTCTGCGTTACCCGGACCGGTTTGTCGGGGTGGTCCCGATGGCCGGGCCCTATATCCCGGAGGTCGATGCTCCGCCCCCTTCGCGTGCGAGCGACCCGAGGTACTACTTCATCGTCGGCGCGCGGGACCGGGCGGTGAGCGACATGCGGCGCGCCGCCAAAGACTACGAGGCTGCGGGTTACGACGTGAAGCTTCGGGTCATCCCGAGCACCGGACACTCGTTTCCCGAGGACAGCGATCGCGAACTCACCAACGCTCTCGAGTGGATCCTCGACCGCTGACTACTGCTGTCCAGGTCTCGTACGGAGACATGAGTGATCCAGGATGCAGGATTCAGCTCTGAAGGAGGGCCAAGGCCCACCCTACCAACCCGCTCGACACCAGTGTCCGACGTAGGGTGGGCCTTGGCCCACCTTCAGACCTGCAGCGGTTGGGTGGAGCCTGAAATTGAACTCGAGCCGTCCTCCAAGAGGCTGTCTTGGACAAGAGTGACCGCTGACCGGCAGCCGGCGCCGCCCTTCACTTCGGATCAGAAGCGATCGCCGATGGCGAAATAGAAGCGGTCATTGGCGCCCCCGGTTCGGTAATCGCCGTTGGTGCGACCATAGGCGAAGATCACCGGTCCGATAAAGGTTTCCCCGCCGACAAAGATGCTGCCTCCCTTGAGCATGCTCTCCCACGAGACGGCCTGGTCGGCGAAGTACGTGCTGCCGGCCTCGAGGCTCAAACCGGCGAAGATCTTGATTCCGGATCCGGCGATGTCGAACGTGAGCAACTGGCGGTAGGCGAGAAGCCTCGCCAATACGACCTTCTCTCCAAACAACTCGTTTCTCGCGAGCCCGGACAATCGGAACAACCCGCCGAGAAAATACGAGCTGAAGAAGCTCTGGATGGGGTCCAGGTTGTCGCCATACTCGATGGAGGGCAGCAGGGTGTTTTTCCCGAAACTCCAGGCGTAGGACGCGGAGCCCCAAATCTGTTCGAAGTTGACGTCAGAGCCGAGAGAATCGGACGATACGGTGTAGAGCAGGTTGACGTCAGCACCCGACTGCGGGAAGACGACCGAGTCCTCGGTGTCGATTCGGAACAGCGGCCTGGCCGCCGGCACGCGTCTCGTCTGCGGAGTCGAACTCGGGGGACCCGATGCGCGGAGATCCCCGGTTGTCGCGGGTGAATGCAGCGACGCTGATTTCGCCCCATCGTCCCAGGACCCTGCCTGCGGTGATTCGGGCATCGAGGGATCGAAACTCATACTCGGCATAGGCGTTTCCGAACAGCCAGATCTCCTGTACTCCTCGCTCGTAGCCGAGCGAGGGCTCGACGAACCATCGCATGCCCCAGTCAAGGGGTTGGTAATAGGAGGTCCTGGCGCCGCCGACGGTGCCGAGCTGGAGCAGGGTTTCCCATTCGCCGCCCCGTCGGTTGGCAGGAAGGTACTGATGGCGGACCTGAAGGTGGTAGCTGGAGTTGCCTTCGAAGTCGTCCGTAAAGCCAAGACCGAATTCGAGTGTGCCCCGCCCGTAAGGCGGCGCCGGGGTTTCGACGACGAGATCCCTGACTCCGGGTTCGACCTCGTCGATTTCAAACCCGATGACGCCGAAATAGCGCGAGTTGTAGAGACTGAGAAGATCTAAGATCAGGCTGTCGCGATCCAGAATCGCGGGTGGATCGATGGTCAGAGCCTTGCGCACCAGGCGGTCGTCGACCCGGCTTCCGTTCTCCAGCCGTACCCGGTCGATCTCGAGCGGCGCCAGCGGAGTCGCCAGCTTGCGCCGGCTGAATTCCGCCCACCTTTGACCGGTGGCACCGAACGTCCCGAGTTCGCCGGTCTTCGCGCGAGCGGCCTCTTCGCCGATCGCGATCGCTTCGTCCGCCTTGTCGAAGCTGACAAAAGTGATGTCGCCGAGGTCGGGCACGATCAGGAGATCGTCTGCACCGAGCAGGGCCGAATCCCGGTCAACGTTGCCGGCCGTCAACAGCGAATTGAGGTGTGTGAACACGTCCATGAAGGTGTCGAACTGCTCGTCACTCTCGCTCAACAAGGGGCTCGAAATATCGACAGCGATGATTCGGGTCGCTCCCAACTCTCTCGCAATTCCAATCGGAAGGTTGGCCGCGATACCGCCGTCCACCAGCTCCTGACCGTCGACCGTGACCGGAGGGAGAGCCCCCGGCACCGACATGCTCGCCCGGATGGCGGTAGCGAGACTGCCCGAATCGAGGACGACAGCTCGGCCGGTGGCGAGGTTGGCGGCAACCGCACGGAAGGGGATCGGAAGATCGTCGAATGTCGTGGCCGACGGCGACAGGGCCTCGACCGTGCGCAGCACGAGGTCGAGACGTTGGCCTTCGATGACACCCTCAGGAAGCTCCGGTTTGAGACCGTCAAAATGGAGACGACCGTCGATCATGACCGGCTTGTCGTCCTGCTTGCGCCGGAAAGACCGGTATTTGCGGGGCAGTTGATCGGTGAAGATGTCCTCCCAGGCGATGGTCTTGACCAACTCCTCGATGTCGTCCGGCGACCACCCGGCGGCGTAGAGCCCGCCGACGACCGAACCCATGCTGGTGCCGACAATCAGGTCAGGAGCGATGCCCATCTCTTCGAGGACTCGGAGCACCCCGATGTGGGCGAAGCCGCGGGCCCCGCCGCCAGACAGAACGAGAACGAGCTTTCCTTCGTCGGAAGCCGCGTCCTGAGCTGTTGCGGTGAAGGACACCATGAGGGCGATCGACAGGATCATCAGCATGGTGGCAACGAGTGGTGTATGCGTGGTTCTCAAGGTGCCTCCTGAGGACATGGATCGTTTCGTTCAATCAGTGGCGGGGCGCAGGCGCGCGGTCTGCTCGAGCTCGAAGACCGTCGTATCGCCCTCGAGGA
>CAVQQV010000052.1:0-15373 GCA_963714885.1 Candidatus Sulfomarinibacteraceae bacterium
GCCAAGGCAGTGAGGCAGTGAGGCTATGAGGCAGTGAGGGCGTGAGGCTTTGGAGCGTCAAGCCCGGTTCGTTGCTGAATTCAGGAAGGGTTGCTGAACCACTGCCCCATGGCCTCATTGCCTCATTGCCTTTCCGGGACTAGCCTGATCGCCGACTTTCGGCTATGATGTGCGACCCGATGCGGCCGTGACGGCTGTGTCCGATTGAAGGAGAGTCAATTCGATGGCTACGATCAAGGGAACGAAAAAGCAGGGGCGCAAGCGCCACCGCCAGTCGCTCGAACGCCGGATGCGCAACCGCGCGGTGCGCACCCGCGTCCGCCGCCAGATGCGTCTCATGCGTGCTGCGATGGCCGAGGGTGATGCCGCCACAGTGAAGGACATGCTGCCCGAGACCATGTCGGTGATCGACGTGGGTTGGCGCAAAGGCGTGATCCACCGCAACACCGCCGCTCGCTACAAGTCGAGAATGGCGCGACAGGCCGAGGCGATCATCTCCGCTAAGGAAGCTTGAGGCGATGAGCGAGGCCCTGCTCACCACCTCCATTCCTTCGGGAAATCTGGTGAGCCGGGGCAAGGTCCGCGACATCTACGTCACTGATGATGCCCTGGTCCTGGTCGCCACCGACAGGATCAGCGCCTTCGATAGCGTGTTGTCGCCGGGCATCCCCGGCCGCGGTGTCATCCTCACCAGGCTTTCTACCTTCTGGTTCCGGCAATTCGCCGACCGCGTGCCCAACCACCTTCTGGCCACCGATCTGGCCGACTTCCCCGCCCCATTCAAGCACCATCCCGAGCTGGCCGGCCGCAGCGTGCTGGTCCGCAAATTGGAGCCGATCCCGGTGGAGTGCGTGGCTCGCGGCTATCTGGTCGGATCGGGTTGGAAAGAGTACCAGGCCGACGGTACCGTCTGCGGCATCCGTCTCGCCGAGGGATTGACGGAGTCGGCACGGCTTTCCGAGCCGATCTTCACGCCGGCGACCAAGGCCACCGACGGCCACGACGAAAACATCAGCTTCGAGAAAATGGTCGGAATCGTAGGGGAGGAGACGGCAACCCGTCTTCGCGACCTCACCCTCGATCTCTACCAGGCCGCAGCCGGCTATGCCCTCGAGCGCGGAATCATCATCGCCGACACCAAGTTCGAGTTCGGCGTCGACGGTGATGGCCGGATCGTGTGGATGGATGAGGCGCTGACGCCGGACTCCTCTCGGTTCTGGCCCGCCGATGACTACCAGCCGGGACGATCTCAGGCCTCGTTCGACAAACAGTACGTGCGGGATTGGCTGGAGGCGAGCGGTTGGGACAAGGAACCGCCGGCCCCGACCCTGCCACCGGAAGTTGTCGACGGCACGCTTTCGCGCTATCGGGACGCCTACCGGTTGTTGACCGGCGAAGACCTCTCGGCGGTGATCTCCAGCGACTGACACAAAAAATTGCCCGGGTTTGAACCCGACAAGCGGAGGGATTTCCATGACCGTGTATGCGACAGAGAACATCCGAAACGTGGCGGTGATCGGCCACCCCGATACCGGCAAGACCTCGCTGGTGTCGGCGATACTCTTCGACAGCGGGGCCGTCAACCGCCTGTGCAAGGTCGACGACGGCAACACCACCACGGATTTTGACGACGACGAGCACGAACGCCAGATCACCATCAACACCGCGGTTGCCCACTTCGAACACCGCGGGGTCAAGGTCAATCTGATCGACACGCCGGGATACGGGATCTTCTCGACCGACGCCCACCAGGGCCTGCGGGTGGCCGATGCCGCCCTGATGATGGTTTCGGCTGTCTCGGGACCGGAGGTCCAGACCGACAAGATGTGGAAGGCCGCCATCGACCACGGACTGCCGGTATTGTTTGCAGTTAACCTCATGGATCGTGATCGTGCCTCCTATTCACGGGTCGTGGAACTCCTGGAGAAGAAGTACGGCCGTGAGGTGACCCCTCTGCAGCTGCCCATCGGCAAGGAATCGGCCTTCGCCGGCGTCGTCGATCTGGTCAGCGGCAAGGCCTTCACCTGGAAGCAGGACGAAACCACCGCCTTCGCCGAGGGAGAGATTCCCGGAGACATGGCGGATGCCGTTGCTGCGGCCCGCGAGGCCTTGATGGAGATGGTCGCCGAGCAGAACGAGGATCTGATGGAAAAGTACCTCGAGGAGGGAGAACTCGACACCGAGACCCTCTACAAGGGGCTCAAAAAGGCCATCGCCGCCCGCGAACTGTACCCGGTCTTTGCCGTCTCCGCGGCCAGGAACATCGGCGTTCAGCCGCTGATGGACGCCCTCGTCGATCTCGCCCCACCGCCCGACTGGCGTCCCATCCAGGCCATGGTTGACGGCGAGGAGCAGGAGCTCGAAGTCTCGCCCGACGCTCCGTTTGCGGCCTATGTTTTCAAGTCGATCTCGGATCCCTTCGCGGGGCACATCACCCTGATGCGGGTTTTCACGGGCGGTATCGCGACCGACGCCAACGTCGTCAACTCGACCCGCGATATTCCGGAGCGCCTGAGTGCGCTGTCGATTCCCCAGGGCAAGGAACTGGAGCACGTGACGGAACTGGCCGCGGGCGATATCGGCGCCCTTCCCAAGCTCAAGGGAACCCACACCGGCGACACGCTGTGCGCAGCCAAGGTCGGCATCAAGCTCGCCCCGGTGCCGATCCCGGAACCGGCGATCAGCTTCGCGCTCGAGGCCGAATCTAAAGGCGACGAAAACAAGCTCGCAACCGCGCTCGGTAAGATCAAAGATGAAGACCCGACCATCACCATCGGTCGCGACCCGCAGACCAAAGAAATGCTGATCTCAGGTACCGGCCAACTCCACGTCGAGGTTGTCGTCGGCCGGCTCAAAAGACGCTACAACGTCAACGTGGTGCTCCACCAGCCCAAGGTGCCCTACCGCGAGACCATCAAGTCGTCGACCGAGGTCACCGCCCGACACAAGAAACAGACCGGCGGATCGGGCCAGTTCGCCCAGTGCTCGATCATCATGGAGCCCAACTTCGGCAAGGGCTATGAGTTCATCGACAAGATCTTCGGCGGTTCGATTTCGGGGACCTACCGCCCGGCGGTGGACAAGGGCATCCAGGAGGCCGCCGAGCGCGGCGTGGTCGCCGGCTACCCGATGGTGGACTTCAAGGTCACCCTCACCGACGGCAAAGAGCACGCCGTGGACTCTTCGGAAATGGCCTTCAAAATGGCCGGACGCAAGGCCTTCAGAGAAGCTGCCGCCAAGTGCAAGGCGACTCTGCTCGAACCCATCATGCAGATCGAGGTCTACACACCCGAGGGCCACCTCGGCGACGTCATGGGCGACCTCAACTCGCGCCGTGGTCGTGTCCAGGGGATGGACTCCGAGGGTGGCACCACCACCGTCAAGGCTCAGGTGCCGTTTGCCGAGATGCTGACCTACGCGCCGACCCTGCGCTCCATCACCCAGGGACGGGGCGACTTCCACATGGAGTTCGCAAAGTACGCCGAGGTCCCCAAGCAGCTGCAGGAGAAGATCATCGCCGAGTCCGCCAAACACGTGGAAGAGGACGACGAATAGAATTAGGAATTAGGAATTCGGAATTGCCGCCCGGCCGCCCGGGCGGTTTTTTTGTCCCCCACCGCTCCCCTGAGAGCCGCAGGGGAGGGGTTTATCCCCTCCCGCGTGGATGGTGGGTCCGGCGTAGGGTGGGCCTCGGCCCACCTTCAGTCGAAGCACCACCCCAAGTCGCCAACAACACGAGATCGACCCTGATGGTGGGCTGAAGCCCGCCCTACGATTCCGCTCGGTTCGAGGGTCCGAAGTAGGGTGGGCCTTGGCCCACCTTCAGGATCGTTGCAGGTGGGCGTCCGAAGTCAAAGCTGAGTGGAATCTTCCCAACCCTCGATCTTCGCCAGGTAGTCTGGATCGTCATACCGTGCAGGATGAAATGCGGGAGCATAGTCCGGCAACGGAGCGCCCATGATGTGCGCGGCGACCAACTCGGCCGTGGCCGACGACGCCATCAACCCGAAACCCGACAGCGCGCCGTGGACGAAGGCGCCCTCGATCGGGAGCGGTCCCGCCAACGGCCGGTTCTCGCGGGTCTTGGTGTAGTAGCCGCCGTCGATCCATGTCTTCGGCATTCGCTCCACATACGCCCCGAGCGCGGGGATCGCAGTCGCCATGCCGCGCAGGCAGATCTCGGCGTAGTGGTCTGGAATGCGCAGGGGAAAGACCTCGGCCACCGGGTCCAGGTGGTAGGGCCACAGAATCAACAGGTGCGGGCTGCCGCCGCCGCCCTCGACCCGCATGTGGACGCCGGCCGGCATCTCGCCGAGCAGCAGCTTGCCGTCCTCGTCCCTGCCAGAAACTCGCGCTCCTCGGCACTCCAGTCGAATCGCTGCGGATCTTCCCAGATCGTGAACGGTGCGTCGCGCGGAACCGCCCCGAGGTGGTCCTCGATCGAGACCTTGAGGTGGAGTTCGGAGAAGACCGGGAGCTCGAGCCCGAGCAACCCGCCGACATACGCCAGCATCGGCCCCGCAGCATTGACGAAGCGAGGCGTGAAGACGGTCAGTACCTCGTCTCCAGTCGCGATCTGCACCGACGACACCCGGCCGCCCGAGGTTTCGATCCACTCCACTCGGCCTTCGATGAACTCCACACCGGCGGTACGTGCCTCCTCGAACTGGAGCATCCCGAGCTGCTGACCCGAGAACCAACCGCAGCGTCGTGCATGAAGGACGGCACACGTATCAGGAGAGAGGTAGGGGAAGATGCGTCGGATCAACTCGATATCGGTGATCAGGTCTGCGCCCGTGGGCTGGTCCTGCCAGCCGTCGGCCGCTGAGGGCCGGTAGTCGGGATCGCTGGGAGTCCCCGTATGCCTTCGCACCTGCCCGGCGCCGTAGGAGGAAGCCAGCTCAGCGCTCTCTCGCATCCCGTCGATTCGATTCTCGTCGGCCGTAGCATAGAGATACCCGCGCCGGTTCATCAGAAACCGGTTGTCGCTGGCCAGCGACAGTTCTTCCATAAGGTCGATCGAGCGGTTCATCAACCGCACCATCGCGTCGTCGGGTCCCGGCCACCAGTTGCGGTAGGCTTCGGTCGACTTATCCGAGGTCAGGGTCATCGGCGGCACGCTCGTCGACCAGCACGACGCGCTTCATCCCGTGCTTGACCGCCAACTGCCAGGCCACCGAGATCCCCGCGATCCCGGCGCCACAGATCACCACGTCGCCGATTTCTGACTGTTCACTTTTTCATGCTGTTGTCACGAGCGCGAAGCGAGCCTGAGGGCGTCACGCGATGGGACGATCCGCACGCCTCCGACGTCTGCTCCGAAGAGATGACCGAAGTGCCGACGATCACCGGTCACCAGCAGGTCGGCTTCAGTAGCGGCCGCTGCGGCGAGAATGGGCGCGTCGTTTTCGGGAAGGCCATGTCGAGCGGCCCACCGAAACAAGACTTCGGGCCGGCTTCGGGCACTCGCGTCAGGTCCGCCATCAGGAGCTTCGAGGTCGCGTTTCTGAGGGGGATGCTTGACCAGGATGTTCCGTCGAGCTTCGACGGATCGCGTGTTCGGACGACACAAGCTCGCAGAGTCCGCATCCGGCCAACCTGAACAGCTCGCGCGTCCGCCCGTCGATTGCGTGTGCGCGCCGAGAACAGGACATTCGCGTCGACGAAGAGCCGCACTTACGAGCCCTTGAGCTTCTTTTCGATTCTCTGCCGAGATCGTCGTCGATCCGATCCTCCTCCATGAACTCCGCGACCCGGGCGTCGCTGTAGATTTCAATCGGATACACACCGGCCGGACGCAGGAGGATCGACCCGTCAGTCCGTCGCCTCGACCAGGAGAATGGTCTCCACCTCGATCCCGAGCTGATCGAGGACCGCCTTCGGAATTGAAACTTGTCCCCTTTTGCCCAACTTTGCAGTTTCCATGTATACAATATACCAGAATTCCGGATTTCCGGTAACGTGTAGATTCCGTGCATTTCCATCCAGTAGCCGGGGTGGATGGTGGAAAATCCGAAATCCGAAATCCGAAATCCGAAATTGCCCGCGGTTCCCCGCTATGATGATGGTCACTGCTGCCGGAGTGGCGGAATGGCAGACGCTGGGGACTTAAAATCCCTTGACCGTATGGTCGTGCGGGTTCGACCCCCACCTCCGGCACCACGAATTTTTTAAACGCATTTATCAGAAGCAAGATGTCCACGGCCGGTGGCAAGCGGTCAAACCCGCCATCGAAGTGGGAACTCGCCTCTGCAATCCTCCCGGCTGACCTCCTCTTCACAGCCATCTCGACTGCACTGCAAAAGGTGGCAGCTTCCCATCCTCAAGGCGAAGAAGGCCGGGGTGGTACCATGATCCACCCGTGGCCCGCACAATACAAACAAAGTGAAAGGAGCGACCCGTGAAGAATTCAACCAGAAATATAGCCTGTCTCCTCATCATGCTCTGCCTGGCGCTCGTAGGCACGGCCCAGGAGGCGCAGGTCGACCGCACCGAACTGCCCATCAAGGGCCCTTGGTATCCGCCGATCACGACGCTGGATGCGCGCGACGCCAAGGCGCCGCCGTTCTTCGAAGTCAGGGCGCCTGAGGATGCGCCCAACGTGGTGGTCATCCTCATCGACGACCTGGGCTTCGGCGGCACCAGCGCCACCGGCAGCGTCCTGCGGACGCCCTTCTTCGACAAGCTCGCCAGTACCGGTCTGCTCTACAACCAATTCCACACCACGGCCCTGTGTTCGCCCACCCGTCAAGCTCTCAAGACCGGACGCAACCACCACTCGGCCAACCAAGCCAAGATCACCGAGGTGGCGACCTCCTTCCCCGGCGCCACGGGAATGTTACCCAATGATGTGGCGAGCATCGGCCAGATGCTGCGCCTCAACGGCTACAGCACCGCGGCCTTCGGAAAGTGGCACGAGACCGCGGTGTGGGAGATCAGCCCTTCAGGGCCATTCGACCGCTGGCCGAACCTCCAGGGATTTGACGAGTTCTACGGCTTCCTGGGCGGTGAGACCAACCAGTGGGCGCCAGGGATTTACCGCAACCAGAACCGCGTCGAGACCCCGGACCAGCCCGACTACCACTTCATGAACGACATGGCAACGAAGTCCATCGAGTGGATGCGCTTCCAGCAGTCGCTCACCCCTGACAAGCCCTTCTTCGTGTATTTCGCCCCGGGCGCCGTTCACGCCCCACACCATGTGCCACAGTCGTATATTGACAAGTGGAAGGGCCGCTTCGATGAGGGCTGGGACGTGATCCGCGAACGCATCTTCGAGCAACAGAAAGAGCTTGGGGTGATCCCGGCCGACACCAAGCTGGCGGCCAAGCCCGATGACATCAAGGACTGGGTGGACCTCTCGGCTAAGGAGAAGAAGCTCTTTGCCCGCCAGGCCGAGGTATTCGCCGCCTTCCTCGAGATGACCGACTACGAAACGGGCCGGGTCATCCAGGCCATCGAGGACATGGGCGAGCTCGACAACACACTGATCTTCTACATCGCCGGCGACAACGGCACCAGCGCCGAGGGCGGGATGTCCGGGCTCTACAACGAGATGACCTACTTCAATGGCGTAGCCAAGGGCTCGGACCTCGACTTCATGATGGAGTACTACGACGCGTGGGGCGACCCGACCACCTATCCGCACATGGCAGCGGGCTGGGCGGTCTGCTTCGACTCGCCGTTCATGTGGACCAAGCAGGTGGCCTCCAACTACGGCGGCACCCGCAACGCCATGGTCGTGCACTGGCCGGATCGTATCAAGGGCAATGGAGAGATCCGCAGCCAGTGGCACCACGTCATTGACGTCGTACCGACCATCCTCGAGGCTGCCGGACTGCCAGAACCGCGAATCGTCAACGGCACGCCGCAGCGCCCCATCGAGGGTACGAGCATGGTCTATACCTGGGACTATCCCAATGCGCCCGGCAGGCACACGATCCAGTATTTCGAGATGTTCGGCAACCGGGGCATCTACTTCGACGGCTGGTTCGCCGGCACCGTGCACATCAAACCCTGGGGTAAGGTCGAGAACCGCTTCCCCGAGGACACCTGGGAGCTTTACCACGTTGCGGAAGACTTCAGCATGTCGACCGATCTCGCGAAGGAGAACCCCGAGCTCCTCGCGAAGCTTCAGCAGGTCTTCCTCGGCGAGGCGGTCAAGTACAAGGTGCTGCCCCTCGATGACCGGCGGCAGGAGCTCTTCAATCCCAAACTGGCCGGGCGTCCGGATCTCATGTTCGGACGCACCAGCCTCACCCTCTACGAGGGCATGAACGGACTGCTCGAGAACGACTTCATCAACGTCAAGAACACTTCGTTTGAGATCGTAGCCGAAATCGAGACCGGCGATAAACCGGCCAATGGCGTCATCGTCGCGCAAGGCGGACGCTTTGGCGGCTGGAGCTTGTACGTCAAGGACGGCACACCGGTCTACACCTACAACTACGTCGGCATCGATCTAACAGACGTCAAAGCAACCGCCAAGCTGCCCAATGGCAAGAGCACCGTGAAGATGGACTTTGCCTACGACGGCGGGGACAAACCGGGAGCGGGCGGCACCGCAACGCTCTATATCAACGGGAAATCGGTCGGTTCCGGCAAGATCGCGGCCACCCAGTTTTCGATCTTTTCGGCCGACGAGGGGGCCGGCGTCGGCAGCGACATGGAGACTCCAGTTTCCGACAGCTACAATCGCGCCGCCAGCGAATTCACCGGCACGATCGACAAGGTGACCATCAATTTGAAGTGAATTGGAGCGCTTGGGGTGGTCGGATTCCGGCTGCCTCGGGCGAATTTTCATTTGTAACACAAGAGGACTGACGGAAGAAGAAAGAAGTGTGTGTGCCACGTTTGAAATACAGCATCGTGGTGCCTCGAATTACTGGTGAAGGGAACCGAGAGTGACCAGGTTGTCGGCTGATTTGGAAATCCGGTGCGGCTTCATTCCGAATCCAAGAAACCTCTGTCCGTGGGACACTCATGGGACACTTGCTCCCGACACAGCCCAACAGGCGCCAACAGTCCCCATCAAACGAGCGAGGTGTAAGGCCCCTCCTTTGGGTTGTTTGCCTTGTTGTGGAGTGTTGAGGGTTGTTGGCGTATATTATTGATAATAGGCCATTTATACGACTTAAAATCCCTTGACCGTATGGTCGTGCGGGTTCGACCCCCACCTCCGGCACCAGGCTTCGTTCTCGACCACAGGGAGAGAACGAAGCCTGCCACGGCGTAGCCAAAGGCGAAGCCGGGCCACGATTCCACAACAGAAGAGGGCCGAGAACTTCGCCCGGGCAAGCCCTACCGTCTCGCCCACGACCACCGACCGTTGCCTCCCGCCGCGGTCGATCTCCACCCCCGGCAGCACAACATCATAAGTGAGTGCCCGGTACCTTTTTAAACAACGGAGGTTCTTCCATGCGAGGCGTGGTGTAGAGGCAGAATCGATTGGATTTGAAATCGAGCACACAAGTTGACATGCGCAAGTATTCAACATATATTTTTCGAGATCATCGTTCCAAAGAAAATTGGATCTCCGGTCGGCTACGTTGAGCCCCTGTGTTGAAAGGAGAGACCATCGCACGTATTCGGTGTCCAGCGGATGTCTGCGTCGGTGACGGGGCGTTAACATCATCCTACGCAAATCTCAATTCTCATGGATCGCCCATACGTACGTCTTGGCCGGGCTCGTCCTTGCCTCCGCCTACCGGCTGCTCGAATCGGCGACGTACCTGTTCATCTTCGGCGAGGAAACCTTCCGGCATCTCGTTTTTGCCCTCTGCGCAAACGAGTTGTCGAAACGGGTGCTGTTTACCGTATTGGTGGTCGCCTGCAGCCCTCAATGCGCCGCGGCACGGCGTCAACGTCCGTCGGCGCACGGAGTCCGCTGTGAGCGCGTATCTGTTTTCCCCTGGGCCGGTGACAGCAGCAGGAGATGAATGATGACAAGAACAAGTGATGGGATCATGCCGGATCTCGATTGTGGGCCTGCCATCGTGCATCTCTATGCGCCTAATGCGATGCAGGAGCCCGCCGCGCAACGAGACCCGCGATACCTCGGTCCATTGCGCCCCAAGGTCGCCTGGAGCCGGGGGATGGTTAGAAAGAGATTATTCGAGTGGCCGATAGGGAAAGGCAAACAGAAGATGAAAATCAGATCCCTCGTCATGGTAGCCATGTGTATTACACTTGTTCAAACCGCTCTCCAGAATATTGTCCAGGCGGAAGACAGGCAGCCCCCCGGTCCGACCTTTCATAACGTCGAAATCAGCAACAACCTCAGCGTGGAAGGTGCTTTGTGTGGGTCCGGTAATCACTCCGCTCAGGAACAACCTTCGCGGAACCTTGGCGTTCCCATCGACCTCGTCCTCACTGTACCGGAGGAGGTGATCGACCCCGGCGGCGTCGTCGAGATCTTCGCGCAAGTCACCGCTCGAGCCGACCTTGCATCCGTGAGTCTGTTTCTTCAGACCGAAGGGCCGATTCTGCTCTTCGACGACGCCGAGATTCCTCTCGGCGCCATGTGGAAGGACGAGACCATCGAGGTCCCCATTTTGGTGCGCTACGAGGCCGAGGGCAGTTCCGCCCTCAGGGTTCAGCTCCTGGCCTCGGCGCAGAATTCGATTTTGGTCAACGAGGAGGATCTCTACGAGAAGAACGAGGCCCTCTACACAATTTTCCACTCCGGCCGCGCCCTCGCGGGCATGGGCGGCTACCTGCGGCTTGGGCTGCGGGCCATCGAGGAGGATTACCTGGCAGAGCTGATCACAAAGGAGGAGGCGAAGGCGCAAGCTCGGACGCTCCAGACCCCCGACGTCGAGATCGACCAGGAACCCAAGAAGCCCGACATGAGGATGATCGTGCAGGAAAAGGGAATCTCCGAAGGGTTGCGCCCGTTGGCCGAGGAGGAAGAATCTCCCATCCAGGCCGATCCCGCCATCAAGTCGAGTGGCTTTGCCAAAAACGGCGGCACCATAACCGTACAAGGCACGATTCAATGGCAGGACGAGAACGGCGGCGTGCACCCGTCGTACGGCATGACGGTGCAAGTCCGCGACGACGAACTCGTCGGCTCGGAGCTCGTGACCCAGGCGGCGACGGGCACCAATGGCGAGTACTATTTCGTCGTCAATAACGACGACGGCATCGGGGCTGGTAACCGGGATATTTTCGTCCGTATTCGGACCGCCAACTCGGCCGTGTCCATCGAGACGGCCGGAATTTTGGGTTCTGCGTACGAGGCGGAGTCAGGCATCACTGACGAGGTGCCGGACGGGACGACGATCACATGGAACTTCACCTGCAGCAACGCCGACCCCGGTCCCGCCTGTGCTCTTCACACAGGGGCCTCCTATGTGGCCGCCTATGCCGCCATATTGAACGCCAACTCGTTCCTCGGCCACATCGTGCTCGAGTGGCCCGGCAGTACCGCCTCGGCCAACTACGATGGCAGCGATATCAACCTTCGGCCGGGTGACCGGTGGGACTGGGATGTCATGTTTCACGAGTACGGCCACTACGTGATGGACGTATTCAACTTCACGAACAACCCCGGAGGGCCGCACAACCTCGGCGACTGCATCTCCGACGAGCACACCTCGAAGAGCGAGGGTATCAGGATGGCGTGGGCCGAGGGCTGGTGCACCTACTTCGGAACTACGGGCCAGGACATCCTGAACCTCGCTGCGCTGAGCGTGCCTCGCGTCGGCGACGTCAATTACGCCGACACCGGCGAAAGCAACTTTTCCTACAGCCTGGAAACCAATTCCAACGACCTCGGCGTCCCAGGGGATGCGTTGGGACTTGGGGAGGACAACGAGCTGGCCGTCCAGCGGATCCTGTGGGATCTCTACGACACCAACTCGGACAGCCGTGACGCGGTCAACGTCTCGCACCAGACCCTTTTCAACATCGTGAACGCGAACGACCCGGTGACACTGTCGGGGGCCTGGGCGGCCATCCGAGGGACGCTTTCCAATGCCGATGACCTCGCCTACGGTGCGGTCAGTACTGACCACGCTGTCGGGCCGGAGCCACTCAGCCCTGCGGCCGGCACCCTGGTCACACCATCCAACCCGGATTTCTCCTGGACCAACGGCGTCGGGTGCAACAGCACCTACGACGGTGACAGCTTCGACCTTGTCTTC
The DNA here is from genome assembly GCA_963714885.1 of Candidatus Sulfomarinibacteraceae bacterium. GTDB lineage: Bacteria > Acidobacteriota > Thermoanaerobaculia > Thermoanaerobaculales > Sulfomarinibacteraceae > Sulfomarinibacter. The sequence continues at coordinate 12,147 of CAVQQV010000052.1, forward strand.
TACAACGCGAGTACCTTCGACAAGATCACGACGCTTGGATCCCTGACCACAACCTCGGCGAGCCTCACCGAGGGCCAAATCGGGACGCTAGCAAGCACGAGCCACGATGTGATCTGGGCGGTAGAGGGGCGTTACACCGGGTCCCCATCGACCGGTCCATACCTCGGGGAGGGCGTGGCGATTACGGTGGACCGGCCACCTGTCGCAGACGCCAATGGACCGTACGCCACCGTTGAGGGAACCGATGCTTTGCTGGACGGGACTGGATCGTACGACCCTGACGGTGACGTTTGACCTATGAGTGGGACCTCGACAACGACGGATTCTACGATAACGCCACAGGGTCAAACCCGACCTTCAGCACGGTGGGCCAGGACGGGGTGTTCACCATCGGTCTTCGTGTCACGGATCCGTTCGGACTCTCCGACACCGACTCGACCACTGTGACAGTGGCCAATGTCGCCCCGTCGGTGTTTCCTGCTTCGAACTCACCACAGAACGAGAACTCGACCATCACGGTCACCGCAATGGTCACCGACCCCGGCTGGCTTGATATCCTGTCGGCCACCATCAATTGGGGTGACGGATCGCCGGTCGAGGGTATGAGCCTGACCGGATCTGAAAACGTCCGCCCCGACGCTCTCTACACCTTCACCGCAAGCCACATTTACGGTGACAACGGCACATTCACGGTACAGGTATGCGGTCGTGACGACGACACCTTGACCTGCGCCAACATCGATCTGATCATCCTCAACGTCTCCCCGACCGCGGAAATCGACGAGACCGAAATCGTCGATGGATGTGCCGAGGACGCGTTCATTGCCCACGCCGGCGACGACGTGACCTTCAGTGGACGGTCAACGGACCCGGGTTCGGACGACCTTGATCTCACCTGGAGTTGGGGCGACGCCACGCCGGACCTGACCACACCCTATCTGGTCAACCCGCCGGCACTGGATTCGCTGCCGAGCCCAAGCATTCAGCCCCGGGACGTCACGGACACGCAGATCCACGCCTTTGCAGGCGCGTGCCTTTACCAGGTCACCTTCTCCGCTCTCGATGACGACGGAGCCACGGCATCCGACGACACCGACGTGGTGATCGCGGGCAACGCGGATTTCGTGCGGTCTGCAGGTTATTGGTACAACCAGTTCCGCAAAATCAAGTTCTTCAGCGTTGAGGAGCTTGAGTGCTATCTCGCGATCGTCAACCACATGAGTTCGGTGTTCTCCGAGGTGACGGTGGCCAACACCATCGCCGCCGCCAAGGAGATGATGCATCCAGCCAACTCCAACGGCGAGATGGAGGTCCAGTTCGACCGGCAGCTGATGGCGGTCTGGCTCAACCTCGCCAACGGCGCCATCGAGTTCGACGATTTGGTGGACACCAACTTCGACCTGGTGCCGGACACCGAGCTGCTCACATTTCTGTGCACGGCCGAGGCGGCTCGTCTCAATCCTGCGACGACCCGTGAAGAGCTGGAGGATCTCAAGGACCTCCTCGAAACCATCAACCTGCTGGACGAGCCCGTAGGCTGACAACATCAACCAAGTGAAAGAGGCCGGGGTGACTCGGCCTCTTTTTATTGAGTGCGCCAGGCTTGGGACGAAGCGGTATGCTTGGCGTGGTCATGTTGGTTGCAGCCGGTGAGGGAAACCGAGCAGGGAAGTGGCTAGGGTGTGGGAGTCTCCTGGAGGCCGTGATGACCGAGGCTCGTAGTCGAACATCAAGGGCGTCCGTCGCGAGGCCAAGTCCGAAGGAAGCTAGAGGCAAAGTCCCAGCCCGAGGAACACGAAGCGCATTCGAGGCCACTGGCAGGTGGGCGAGGAGGCCTAAAGGCCGATTCCTCGACCCTCGATGATGCCGAGGATGTTCTGAATCCGGCATGCTCGAGCGGTGACATCCGAGTCCAGCTCGACCGACAGCCGCTGGCCGTTTGGCTCAACTTCGGCAACGGCGCTCTGGAGTATGATGAGGAGGTTGGTACCGACCTGACGACATGCCAGACCCGCCCCTGTTCGAGGTACTTTGAACGCGGAGAGCGCGTGGATCGACGACGTCTCGACGCCGAACGACGCAGCGATCGAGAACTGGAAGGACATTTTGGAGTGGATTAACGTAAGTGACGACTGAAGAGTCTAAAGAACATCCCGGAGCCTGCTTGCTCCTCCGGGGACCTCGGAGGTGTCCCTATGGCGGTCGGGTTTTCTCGGAAGAACGACCGTCGTCCTGCGGATCTCGGTCGAGGCGTGGAGGCGCGCCACACGGCGAACGGATAGGAAGAATCTCGTGGAGGGGCGAGGGGCCTTGCTTCGCCCCCCCTTCGTTCGACACGTTTGTTTTTCATTGTGCTTCTTGTCACCGCTGTCGGATGTGGATGCTCTTGGGCGGAGCCGAATTGCCGAGCCGAACCCGTTGGCTGGGTCACGGTGTTTCTGAACAATCCAGCGAATCACGGTCCGTCAGTCTCCTGGGCACCATCGTGGAATCCAATGCCCCCGACGACCTGGGCCTCCGGCACTATTTCATCGAGGACGTCTCGGGAGCACGACAACAGCTGACCTACGGAGCTCCGACAGACCCGCCGCCCTTTGAGCAAGGCCGGTTGTACAGATTTCAAGTGGATTACATCCCTGGAATGCCGTCGCCTGCCGGGATCCTGGTGACGGATGACGACGGCCTCGTGTTCGCGGCGGCCAGCGATTATGGCCCTGGAAACCGGGTTCTCGTCGACGGGATCCCGGGTTTTCGCCTCAGTCTTGAGCCCTCGAACTGTCCAAATCGGTCTCGAGAAAAGTGCTTCGAGTCCATAGTGAACGCCCGCCTCAGTGTCGAATACGCAGGGGAGACAGTAGTTTTGTTTCAAGGACAAAGCGCGAGGTTGGGACCCTTTCGGGTGGTTTGTCTCCTCGCTCAGGACGTCATCTACTCCGACACATGTAGCGATGCCGGAATTTTCCACGTCGCCTACACCATCAATCGCGTAAAGGTGCCATAAAAGCAGGGTTGCCTTGACGTGCTCCCCATCTTTGTACCACGGGTAATGTGAGGGATCAGCATGCTTGAGGCACCCCCAAAGTTTGGACCACGCAAAATGAGAATTTCTCGGTTCAAACTGCCTCCTCAAACTCGGCTCCGGCCAACAGCTTGGCGACATATTCGACTGGTGCCAGACCTCCGAGCGACGTGTGAAGACGACTCACATTGTAGTCCTCTCTCCAGGC
>CAVQQV010000053.1:0-113695 GCA_963714885.1 Candidatus Sulfomarinibacteraceae bacterium
GTCCTCCGGCGCCATCGGGAAGGTCGAGTTGATGACGAAGGCGTTGATGACGAAAGCGTTGTCTGGCGAATCGTTGATGACGAAGGCGTTCTCGGGCCGTTTGTTGATGACGAAGGCGTTGTCGACCTCGGTCGGATCCTGGACCACGTTGGAGAGGATCTGACCCTGCGGCGCCTTCACACGGCCCGTCGTCGCAGTCTTCGAGAATGCCGTAAGTGCCGTATGAGGCCGGCTTGTCGACGATGAGTTGGAAGGCGTAGTTGGGGTCTACCGGATCGAGGAACTGTTCGGCGAAGTCGATGTTGACCAGCGGCAGATAGCTCGAGGCGGTGTTGGCCGTACCCGGCTCCATCTCCCACACCACGTCGATCACGTCGTAAATGGTCTGGTTGATGACGAATGCGTTGATGACGAAGGCGTTGATGACGAAGGCGTTCTCGGGCGAGTTGTTGATGACAAAGGCGTTTTCGGGGATTCCGTTGATAACGAACGCGTTGTCGAGCGTCTTGTTGATGACAAAGGCGTTCTCCACGTTGTAATTGATCACAAAGGCGTTCGAGATGGTCGGACCGTAGCTCTCCGGCTCGAAGGGATCGAGGTTGCCGACCCAGGCCATTGTCGTCGTAGGCGTTGAACACCACCGAACCGAACTGGCAGGTTCCGTTGGAGTATCGATCGGGTCGCAGGGGCCGCACGCCTCGACCTGTTCCTGGAAGTCTGCGGTGCAGCATCGGGGTCGGGCTCAGCATCGCAGACAAGCTCCCGAACCTCGACCTTAAAGGGCCCCTCGTCGCCGAGCTCGATCCTGAGGAGCTGGACGGTCAGGATCTGTGAGGTGCTCGAGTAGGGGAAGACCATCACGCGGAGTCGTCAACGAAGTCGTATCGGTTCGATCAGTCGGGTTGAGCTTCGAGAAGCCCTTGCCCACGGTGGTCTTGATCTCGTAGAACTTGTTGGTGTTGGACTGGTTGGCCACGGAGAAGGGGAAGCTGCGCTCGGCGTCGAGCTGCTTGAAGGTGGTGGGCGCGGTGATCACCAGCCCCGAGTTGATGCGCGCGGTGAGCACGTCGGCGTTGCGCGAGCCGGGGTTGTCGCACGACGGGGCGCCCGAGTTCGGCGCGCCGTAGTGCGCGAACTCGTTCCACTCCGGATCGCAACGGAAGGTCGTCGGCTGGGGTTCGGGTTCTGCGGCGGAATCAGGTGCCGGTTGTCGGTCCACACCGAGTGGAAGCCGCGGGTCGAAACGTCGCCGGGCTCGGTCGCCCAGCGCCACTGCTCGAGCTCGGTGTCGTAAACGAACTGGACGTACGGAGCGCAGGTCGTTGTAGTCGCCGGCGAAGGCGGAGGTGCCGACCGCCGAGTGCGGGCTGTTGATGCGGTTGACCTGCCGGACGCAGGGGTTGAACGCGTGATTTCGGGGTACTGCGTCGTGAAGTCATCGTCGTCAAACAGGTAATCGTGGTCCGGCGAGCAGGGCGGATTGATCGGCGCCACGTCGGCGAGGTCCTGGAAGCCGTCGGCGAGGTTGGCCGAGCCGCTGATCGGGTAGCGCGAGACCTGGATCGAGGGTGAGTCGAGCGCCGCCCGTCTGCGGATTCAGCAGGGCGGCCCGGAGATCGACGACCCGGTCGTAGCCGCTCATCCAGGACTCACCGGCAATCTTCGGGCCCGATCTCGATCGCACCGTAGTCGAAGATACTCGTCATCGCCGTCCGTCGCCGGTACGATCCAGCCGCGCGACTCGTAGAAGGAGAGCATGAGCTGGCCGCCGCCGAAGCTCAGCTTCGGCATCACCTGGGGTCCGGAAGGACGCGGTGTGGGGAGTCTGTCACAGGCGTGACGAGGCCGGGGTCGAAGGGCTCGTTGCGCTCGCTGGCGTCGATGGCGACTCTGGCCCCACCTGTGCCGAGGCCCTCCCAGCCGCCGCCGTCCGACGGACCGCATCACGACGATCCGGGGCGTTCCGGTCGGATCCGGCGAGCCGTTGCGTCGACCCGCTCCTGCCAGGCGGCGAAGACCACGTGCCGGTGTCGGTCACCGCCGCGGTCGGGAAGGCGTTCGAGCGGAAGGTGATGGTTCGCGGCCGAGGCCGACGGGAATGGTCGGCTGGTCGAAGGGCGCCATGTCGGTCATCAGGACTTCGGGGTTGGACCACTTCACCCCGTAGTCCTCTGTTTTCCGGACGATGATCGCGTCGGGGTCGAAGAAGTGCCGCCAGAAGACGTAGACCGTGCCGCCGCCGTTCGGTCTGCCGGGGTTCCCGGACGCGGGTCGACGGCGATGGCCGAGCCCTGGTTCTGGTTGAAGGTCTTGTTGATCTTGATGGTGTCGAAGACCGGGGCTTCGTCGCCGAGCACCGTCGCAGAGGCGAAGTTCATCTTGGTCTGGACCTTCTCGTCCTTGGTGAGGCCGTTGAAGGTCGAGTAGGTGACGTAGACGCGGTGGCCGCACTGGTTGGCCGGGTCTGCCGGGCGCAGGACGTCGACCTCGATATCCGGCTTGTCGAGGAAATAGCCGTACTCGGCGTTGTTGCCCGTTTCGACCACCGTCATGCCGTCGTAGACGAAGGTCTCGCCGCCCTCGAAGTCGTTGGTGTCGCGGTAGCGGGCGACCACCATCTTGCTCTGGTCGCCGCGGGTGAAGGCGACAAAGGCGAGGTAGAAGGTGCCGCAGGGTCCAGGCGCGAGGACCGGATCGGTGGCCGCCTCGAGCCCGTAAATCGGAGTATCTTTCGAGACCTGCGGGTCGAACCCATCGGGATCCCAGCTCGCTCCCGGGACGAAGAAACCACTCCACGTCAGGCCGCCGTCGTACGACCGGCTGCCGCCGATCCAGGCCTCGGACGCGGCCACCGGAAGCGATTCTGGGAAATGAATCAGCGGCAAGCTGTCGGCAATGGGCGGCGTGGAGAAACGAGTTTCGCGAGCTTCACGGCTGCTTCGATCGCAGCTACCTCACCCTCGCCGAGGCCCACGTCGCCCTCGGCCGCATCGATGGCCCGGTAGTCGTTGAAGAAGGCGAGCAGGTGATCGGGATTCAGGGTCGAGGCCGCGATCGTCGGTTCCACCTGGCGTTGGAGATAGCCGTCGCCGAGGAGCCACCAATCTGTCGGGAGCTTCCTCGCTGGGTCACTACCGGTAGCACCGGTATGTTGTTCCCCGCCTGCTGGGCGAAAACCGGTGTCACGAGGATGAGCAATGCGAGGGACGACGTGAGAAACGAGTCTCTTCATAAGACCTCCAAGATCCCGGGTAGTCGGAGAGATGTCCACGCGCTCCATTCGATTGTCAGTAAAGTTAGTGACTCAGTTGAGATAAATCAAGGGGAAATATGATTCAAATTGTTAACTTGGTTAAAGAATTACTTTTTGTTTAATTACTCAACAGTTGCATCTTTTGCCCGGTGGAGGGCGGGTTGGGTGAGGTTCACACCAGCAAGAAGACGACGAGGGCGGCATATCCAATCAGGAGGACTGGTGTGAGGCGTTTGCCGATCCGGGTCCAGAGTGAGGATCCCTCGAAACGGATGTGGGTGAGGGAAAACAGGGCCAGCCCGAGCGCCGCCAGGGTGACGCCGATCTGGAGGACGAGGAGGAGGCTGATCTCGGTCGGGATCCACGACGGCAGCCACGAGAGTGGTGGGAGGACGATCCGAGCCTGGTTGAGTACCACGATATTGGCCAGCTGGTTCACCATCAGGGCGCTCCAGCCGAGGATCATCACGGTCATGGCGAGTTGGACCATCTGTCCTCTTCTGCGATCTGTGTGAGCGACGGCCATGACGGTGTGGTGGAGGGCGATGCCGGCCACCAGGCAGAGAATGCAGAGGATCGTGAAATTCAGCGGGGCGCTGAGAATCGCGAAGGTCCGCGAGGCCACCACGCCGAGGGCCAGGATCGAGATCGCCGCGGCGAACATGGCGAGGTCCGCGGCGGCGGAATCCAGACGCCACATGGCGATCAGCGGCGCCCGGATCTGGACCTGCGCCGAGTGGTGAGGACACGACTGCAGGCAGTCGAGGCAGAGCTTGCAGCGGTAGGCCTGTTTGCCTTCGAGTGGGTGGTGGAAGACGGTGCACCCCGAGATCTCGGGGGTGCCCTTGTAGCAGGAGTGGGTGGCGCAGGTGGAAGCGCAGACCCGCGGCTTCGCCGTCAGCTGAAGGGGCGACGCCGGCGCCAGCGACGTGGCGAGCCGCCCCAGGGGGCACAGGTGGCGGCACCAGACTTCGCGCCGGAAGAGCAGAGCCCCGAGCACCGCGGCGGCCATCAACGAGGCCAGGAGGAACCCGGAGGCCAGGGGATTCTCGGCGGAATTGAACACGCGCTCGACCCAGATGATGAGGGCGAATCCGACAATCGCCAGCCACGGACCGTGACGAATCAGCCACGCCGAAGGGGGCCTGTCCGATGATCCCAGCCGTTTGCTGAGTCGGGCCGCGGTCGAGAGCGGGCAGATCGTGCACCACACCGGTCCGATGACCAGGAAGAGCGCAAAGACCGTGGGCTCCCACAGCGACCAGATGGCGGTGTTGGCGACCCGTCCGGCCGCGCTCGACGCCGCGGCCAGGCAGAGCACGATCACCGCCGCAAACCCGGCGAGGGTCACGCCGCGAAGCAGGGGGAGGCCGCCGGGTCGCAGGAGTCCCCTGATCAGCGGTGTGCCGTTGATCTCCATGCCGGGAGGTGCCGCGTCTTCACCGACGCCGCCGAAAATGTGTTCCGGGCGGATTTCGGGACCGTCGGCGATACGGACCGCGAGATCGAGGGTCTCCCGCAGTTCGGCGACGTTTCGCCTCTGATAGCGCAGCGACAGGAGGGCGTGACGCGCAGCTTCGGTGATCACCGGCGCTTCGGGCCCGTGGCGTTTGAGAAACTCCTCCGCAAGCGGCAGGATGTCCTTGGGGCGGGTCGCGAGGGGAGGGATCTCGATGACCTCTTCGAAACACTCCGTAAGGGCTTCCACTAAACCGCTTCCGTGATCCCCCCGCGGTCCTGCCGCTCGGGCTGTGAGGATGATCCTGGTGTCGGGGAATGCTCCCGCCGCTTTTTTGTCGTGGGTGCTGATGAAGGCGGCGAGCATCTGCTGTACTGCGGGCTCGAGGCCGTTCGCGCCGCGCAGCACGAGGGTGCCGCCGTGGGCGAGGTGGATGCCTCCGCTCGAGCGGTCACCGGTCGGTAGTCGCCCGCCGAGGTCTTCGCCGAGGATGAGCTCGGCCGCGTTGCCGGGGGACAGGTCGTGGCAGTTGACAGCGATCAACGGTCCCTTGGAACGAGCCGATCCGTCGTGGATCAGGCGGGCGATCTGGGTCTTGCCGGTCCCGTCTTCACCGGCGATGAGTACCGGCGAACCGAGGGCTGCCAGCTCGACGACCTTTTTCCGGATTGCCTTCATCCGCGGCGAGACCGCGATCAGTTCGTCGGGGTCGTTGTCGCCCTGGACGAGACGGGCCATGACGTCGGCGCCGTGCAGGAGATCGAGGGCATCGGAGGTGGTCTTGTGGAGGTTGCGGGCGAAGCCACCCAGCAGCTTGCGCCGCAGCGAGGCCGACTCCTGGAGGGCCGACGGCAGGGCGGAGGCGGGATAACGCAGCAGCCTGACATCGGTCACCGCGACCGCGTCGATGGCTGCGCCCTCCTTTGCCAGGACCGACTCGGCGCCGAAGATGCCGCCCTCGCCGAGCCGTGCCAGCGGCCGCTTGCGGGACTCGCCCTCGTTCAGCAGAAGTTCGACCTGACCTTCGATGACCACGTAGAAAAAGTCCTGGTGTTCGCCTCGACGAACGATGACCTCTTCAGCTGAGAAAGCGACCTCCTGACCGGCGTCGCGGAGAAAGCCGACCGTGGCGGGACCGAGCAACAAAGAGGCGCCGGAGCTCATACCAGAAAAGTCCGACGCTTCGGCCTGCGGTCGCCCCTCGACGGGGGTGATTTCGATGACCACCGAGCCCACCTTGAGTGTCGCCCTTTTCGAAACCGCGACCGGTTCGTCGACCGGTTGTCCATCAACCCGGGTGCCGTTGGTCGATCCCAGATCCTCGACCAGAATGCCGTCGTCGGAACATGTGAATCGGCAGTGGCGGCGGCTCACGGTCCGGTCGTTGATTCGAACGTCGGCCTGGGTGGCGGAGCCGAGCACGTAGACACCGGAACCGAACGTCATTTCGGTGGGGCCGTCAGGCGTCGTCCACCGCAGCTTCCACGTGCTCACGGCCGCCTCCGCCGGTGCTCCGCGGCTGAAGCACCCGTGGACCCGAAGCCGCGCCGAAGGCCCGGCACCGATCGCAGTCCGAATCGGATTGGCATGGTTACCGCCTCGATCAGCATTGTAGCGGAACCGGGTGGGAGATCGAGACCGGGACTGTCGCCGGGCATCGTTTTTTCGAGCGTTGATGCCCGCCGAATTCACGTTTGAGGGCCACCGATACCCTCCGATCGACCCGGAAATACTCAGGTTGAATGAGGAAATTCACTCATTTGGGGGATTGTTGCGGCAGGCGCCTGAGACCTACTCTGTATACAGGCGCGAACCGTTCCTTTTCTGGACACAAGGTGGATGACCGTTGACGACGTTTCGTTCGATGACAGAGTTTTACGTCCGTCAGACGAATGGAGAAGGCCGTGACTGCAAAAAAGGTGAACGATGCGGCGATTTCGGGACCTGGCCGGGTGGAAGGGTTGGGTAGTTCTTCCTCCGAACGTGGCCTCACGCTCACCGAGGTGACGATTCTCGTCTTCATGATCGCGATTCTGGCGGTGATCGTGACCCAGAGCGTCCTGAACAGCATCGAGCGGGCTCGGCTCGTCAAGTGCATGGCCGAGGTGCGCGGCATCCAGGCGGCGATCATCATGGACAGCGATCGGAATCGGCATTTCGAGGATCCGGCAACCTTCTGGGCGACCCACTTTCACGGAAAAAAACCTGGTCCGTATTACTACCTCCTGGACGGAGACCCGAACAAGGGCCACGGCAACGACCTCGACGGCATCGACGAGGAAAACCCTGGCAAATCGGCAGAAAACCGGGACCGCGATGACATCAAGTTTGTCGTCCTGTGTCAGCACAATCACCGGCATCTCGGGAGCTACGTCTATTGTGTCGACGCCGAACCGCCGGTCGTAGTCGACGGCGAAGGTGGCGCCGCAGACCCGAAGTACACGCGATTCATCAAGTATGAATTCGGAGGACCCGGGGGCGGCAACGGCAAAAACAAGTAGGGCGATCCTCGAGTTTGTGCCTTCGCCTCCATCTCTGGTGACACCACGGGAGCGGCAAGGTCCTGTGTCTTCAGAGAGAAGATGAATGGCTATTCAGTTGACAGGCGGGGATTTGCGAAGCCTCTCGTCAAGGCAGCGACCAGGGTCCGGAATTGCTCTGAATGAGCAATACAGAAAGAGCTTGTCACTTTTCTTCACAAGCTCTATACTTTTCGGCGCGGGGACCCTCGTCAGGGTTTCATCGTTTGTTGAGATTGACAAACAACGACCGTATCGAACCGACAGCGCAACCGCGGTGTCGGGCGAGCGGCAGAAATTACAGAGGAGGCATCGATGTCCACTTTGAAAGAAACCCTGTTCAAGAAAATCGAAGAGCACCGTCCGAGGACGACTCGCCTGCTGAAGGAGTTCGGCGATGTCAAGATCAGCGAGGTGACGATCTCTCAGGCCATCGGCGGCGCCCGCGGCGTTCGCTGCCTGGTCACTGACGTCTCCTACCTCGACCCGCTCGAGGGCATTCGTTTCCGCGGTCGCACCATCCCCGAGACCTTTGCGGCACTGCCCGCCGTGGCGGGTCAAGAGTACCCGAGCGTTGAAGGCTTCTTCTACTATTTGATGACCGGCGAAATCCCCACCGCCGAGCAGGCGGAAGCAGTGGTCGCGGACTTCAAAAAGCGTCGCCAGTTGCCGCAATACGTCAAGGACGTGATCCGCGCCATGCCGCTCGACACCCACCCCATGACCATGTACTCGGCCGGCATCCTCGCCATGCAGCGCGAGTCGATCTTCGTCAAGAAGTACAACGAGGGCATGTCGAAGATGGACTACTGGGATCCGATGTTCGAGGATTCCTGCAACCTGATGGCCAAACTGCCGGTGCTGGCCGCTTTCATCTATCGCCTCAAGTACAAGGGCGACGACCAGATCGCCGAGGACCCGAAGCTCGATATGGGCGGCAACTTTGCCCACCAGATGGGGATCGACAAGCCCTACGACGACGTGGCTCGGATGTACTTCATCCTCCACTCCGACCACGAGTCGGGCAACGTCTCCGCCCACACCACGCACCTCGTGGCCTCGGCCCTGTCGGATGCCTACTACTCTCTGTCAGCCGGCATCAACGGTCTCGCCGGCCCGCTCCACGGCCTCGCCAACCAGGAGGTTCTGAGCTGGACCATGAAGTTCATGGAAGGCCTCGGCGGCGCCGAGCCGACCGAAGAACTCGTCAAGAAAGCCCTGTGGGACACCCTCAACAGCGGTCAAGTCATCCCCGGCTACGGTCACGCGGTGCTCCGCAAGACCGACCCGCGCTACGAGTCGCAGCGCGAGTTCTGCCTCAAGCACCTCCCCGACTACCCGCTCTTCAAGCTCATCAGCATGATCTACCAGGTCGCGCCGGGTGTCCTCGAGGAGCAGGGCAAGGCCAAGAACCCGTGGCCCAACGTGGACGCGCAGTCTGGCGTGATCCAGTGGTTCTACGGTCTCACCGACTGGGACTTCTACACAGTCCTCTTCGGCGTCGGCCGTGCGCTGGGCGTGCTCACCAACATCACCTGGGATCGCGGGTTGGGTTACCCCCTCGAGCGTCCGAAGTCGCTGACCACCGATATGCTCGAGGTCACCGCGGGCATCAAGAAGTAGTTCACTTCGTGAATTTCAAAGGGCGCCCTTTTGGGCGCCCTTTTTTGTTCGGTGCCAGCCCGATTTTCAACCGGTTCCGAGAGGAGCCACTTTCAACATGTTGGCCCTCATCTTCTTGCCGGAGGGTGCGGCCGTACATCCAACAATATTGAAAATGGCACCTCCGCCGCGCGCGATTCAATCCAGTGCTCACGGACGGGGTTGGTGGGAACTCAAAACTCAAAACTCAAAACTCAGAACTTAAAACTCAGAACTGAGTCAGTCCTCAGGTTCGCCCTGCATTTTCTTCAGGTAGGTCTTAGCGAAGTCGGCGAGGTCGTCAGAAATGCCGACCTCGCGGGCGAACTGTTCGACGTGGCCGCGCACGAACACCGTCGCCGGGAGGGCTCTGAAGTCTTCGTTCTCGATGCGCTCGAGGATCGCGACACCGATCTTGGTTGCAGCCTCGACGTGGTGCAGCGAGACTCCCCGCACGAGCCGGTGGTGGCGGAGGTGGGGGCCCGGTTCGGTCTCCGCGTCCGGCGCCGGTCCTCTCGGGACGTCGGCCTCAGCGGTCGCGGTCGCCGCGTCAAGGGTGCCCGGGACTCCTCGGGGAGCACAGCCGACGATCCGCTCGTAGGCCATGTCGATCCGTGCCACCAGCTCCGACCGCTCGTCGTCGTCGAGCAGGTTGTAGGTGGCCAGCGATTCCGCCTGATACAGCGCCCGACGTTCGCGGTATGCCCGCCGCACCGTCGAGATGTCGGAGTCGGGCTCGAGCCCGAGAATCTCCCAGTCCCCTGGAGTCGCGGTCATTCAGGCCTCCGCCGGGTATAGATCAGGTTGGTCACTACCGAGTTCAGGGCGGTGACGAACGGGATCTGCGGGTAGTGTTCGGCGGCCGGTTTGCGTTCCATGACCGACCGTTCCACCAGGCGGTCGGCCGGCAGTGAGCCGAGCAACTGGAGGCGGATTCCGAAATAGTCGCGGCACGCAGCCACCATGTCGTGACCGAGCTTTTCGTGGGACGGGTGGGTGACCCGGTTGACGACCAGGGCGGGCCGGAACGAGCTCGCTTCGACGACCAGGGCCGCACCCACCTCGGGATCGATTGACCACACACGGGAGATCAGGTCCCTGGGGGTGCGAACGCTGTTGCGCGCGCTGCCATCCATGATCTCCTTGACCGCGGCCTGAACCTGGTCGCGCGGTTGTGCACGTTTGAGCTTGCGAAAAAACGCAGCCTTGAGGAAGTGGTAGGCGTTCTCAATCGACGTGGGCTCCGGGACCACCACGAGCACGCCTTTGCGGGCGGCGAGGAAAAAATCGAGCACATTGAAGGTCGAGCCCGCCCCGAGATCGAGGATCACGTGGTCGGCGTCGAGTTGCTTGATGTGGCGCAGGAGCTTGGATTTCTGGCCGAAGTTCAGATTGGCGGTTTCCACCAAGGCCTTCGCGCCGGAGACCAGCCACAGGTTTTCGATCGGGGTCGGGCTCATGATATCGCTGAGGTTCGCGACGCGTCTCGAGATGAAGTCCGAGAGATTGATGGCCGGGCTCGGCATTCCGAGCAGGGTGTGGAGATTGGCTCCCCCGAGGTCGCCGTCGACGAGGGCGACACGGGAACCGTCGCGGGCGAGTTGGGTCGCGAGATTGGCGGCGATCACCGACTTGCCGACGCCGCCTTTGCCGCCGCCGATGGCCCACACCCGCGGCCCCTTGATCGGAGGATCGAATTCAGATTCGATCATTCACGTCGGCCCTGGTCGTCGATCGACCCGGGGTATTTGATGGCCCTGATCATACGGCGGCAGTTTAGCACCGACCTGCCTGCCCGGGTCCCGGACACGTTCAATAACTCTCGACCTTCGATGAGCTAGAGAATTCAAAATTCAAAATTCAAAATTAAGAACTCTACGATGATGGCATGACCCTTGCTTGATTTCTCCGGTACAGCACCGTTGGTGGTGCGTATAATCCACGTTGGAGCGACCCATGCGAATACAAACCCGGCTCTTCCTCGGTACCGCGGCCCTGGTGCTGGCCCTGATGGGTCTGCAGTGGTGGGTCTACGCCCGGCAGCTCCGTTCGATCGAGGAAGAACTCACGAATGTTGCGGCATCGGTCGGCAAGGACGTCCTCACAGCGGAGTTCGCCTTCTTCGGGGGCGCCGAAGCAGTAGTGGAAAATAACGTGTGGCTGTCGGCTGACGGGCACGAGGTCGTTACCGACCTGTTGCCGGTTTCGGAAGATTTCGAAGCCGAGAAGAACGTCCATGTGGTCGTGATTCCAGCGCCTCCCGATCCAGGGAAGTTGAATCACGAGGGCAAGACCTTCGTGCGCCGGCAGGTGGAGGATCGTGGCGACGGCGTCGTCGAGGAAAGGATCGAGTGGATCACCGGGACCGAGGCTGTCGAAGACGGCGCGGCACCGACGGATGGGCATGTGGTGCAACGGGTTGAGACGGTCACAAATGCGCCGTTCAAGGCGCGCAAGCTCGTCCTCAAGGTGGAGGACGGCGAAGAACAGGACAACCGTTTTCTCGTGGTCACCGAGGATGATCGACGTCTGCACCGGATCCAGATACCCGTTTCGCCGACGGTCACCAGGATCCGCGAGAACATGCGCGAAGGTGCGGCCGTCGGAGGGCTCTTGCTGATGGCCGGGTTATTTGCTTCCGCCCTTCTGGCGAGCAGGATGACCCGGCCGCTGCGTTCGCTGGCCGAGGGGGCCGATCTGCTGGGGCGGGGCGATCTCGGCATTCAGGTTCCGGAGTCGGCGCCGGGCGAGGTCGGCGACCTGCAGCGGGCCTTCAACCGGATGTCGCAGCGGTTGCGGGAGCTGGAGGGCGAACGCCAGGTCTGGCAGCAGCGGGAGCACCTCGCGCAGCTCGGCGATCTCTCGAGGGGGCTTGCCCACACCCTTCGCAACCCGCTGCACACGCTCGGTCTGGCGGTCGAGGAACTGGCCGACGGCGATACCTCGCGGCGCGACCTGGTGGAGACCTCGCGGGCGCAGATCCGCCGCATCGACCGCTGGCTGCGGTCGTTTCTCGCCCTCGGAGCCGAAGAGTCGGTGGAGCCCGAGGAGATCGACCTCGGGGATCTGGTCAAGGGTGTCGTTCTCGAATCGGTGCAGCAGGGCGCGGATATCCGGGTCGAGGAGCGCGACGAACTGAGCGTTCGAGCCGTCCCGGGAGCGGTGCGGGCCGCCATCGGCAATCTGGTCGAAAACGCGGCCCAGGCCTCGCCGGCCGGCGAATCGATCGACGTGACGATGTGGAGGGATGGGGAGACCGCGGTGGTCAGCATCGTTGATCGCGGAGGGGGCTTGCCGCCCGAGGTCAAAGAGAGGATGTTCTCGCCCCATGTGACGACCAAGGTCGGGGGCGCCGGGATGGGTCTGTTCCTGGCCAGGCAGCTCATCGTCGGAATGCACGGTGGAGAGCTCGAGCTCGAGGACGCCGACGGCGGGGGGACTGCTGCGACCGTGCGGTTGCCGATCGTTGGGGCCGCAGGAGGCGAGGACGACAGTGCGTGACCCGGTGTCGGTTCTGCTGGTCGAGGACGAAGCGGCGCAGCGCCGTTTGATCGCCGACATCCTCGGTCGCGAGGGCCACGAGGTGCGCGAGGCCGGCACCGTCGCCGAGGCGCTCGCCGCCATCGACGAGAAGGTTCCCGACCTCATTCTGTGCGACTGGCGGATGCCCGGCCGCGACGGCGGCGAACTGCTGGACGAAATCCGCAGCCGTTCTCTGGGGTGTGCGTTCGTGGTCATGACGGCCTACGGTTCGATCGCCCACGCGGTGGATGCCGTTCGCCGCGGAGCGGACGACTACCTCGGCAAACCGTTCGAGCGCGAAGCGCTGTTGCTGGCCGTGAAAAGGGTGCTCAAGACCCGTCGGCTCGAACGCGAAAATGTGGCGCTGCGCGAGGTCCTTCGCGAGGGGGACTCCTACGGCGAGCTGTTGGGCCGATCCGAACCCATGCTGCGGCTGTATCGCACGATCGAAAAGGTCGCGGCCACCGATGCGACGGTGCTGGTGGTGGGCGAGTCCGGCACCGGCAAGGAGCTGGTGGCGCGAACGCTGCACCGGGCGAGCCGGCGGTCGAACGGCCCGTTCGTGGCTGTCAACTGCGCCGCCATCCCGGAGACCCTGATCGAAAGCGAGCTCTTCGGCCACGAGAAAGGGTCGTTCACCGGAGCCCACCGCCGTCGTGAAGGGCGCTTCGAGGAGGCCGACGGCGGCACCCTTCTGCTCGACGAGATCGCCTCCATGCCGCTGCCCCTCCAGGCGTCGCTGTTGCGGGTGTTGCAGGAACACCGTCTGACCAGAGTCGGTGGTACCGGCGAGGTGGAGTGTGACGTGCGGGTTGTCGCGGCCTCCAACCGCGATCTGCCGGCTCTGGTGGCGGAAGGCGGTTTTCGCGAAGATCTGTACTACAGGCTCAACGTGGTGCCGATCGTCCTGCCGCCGTTGCGCGACCGGCTCGACGACGTGCCGATGCTGGCTGCGTCCTTTCTCGAACAGGCATCGGCGCGGCACGGTATCGAGATGGCATCGCTGTCGCCGGCGGTGCTTCGCGCACTCATGGAACACGGTTGGCCCGGCAACGTTCGCGAACTCGCCAACGTGGTGGAGCGATTGGTTCTGTTGGCCGAAGACGGCCGGGTGAACCTCGATGATCTGCCGGCCGAGGTTCGCAGCGCGGGTGGGGGTACGGGCTGCCCGTTCCTCCTCCCAGCCGAAGGGCTGGTCTGGGACCAGGTGGAGGCCGACCTCCTCCGCCAGGCCCTCGAGAGGTCGCAGGGAAACCGGGCGGCCGCAGCCAGGTTGCTGGGTCTGGGCTACAAGGCGCTGCTCTACCGGCTCGAAAAACACGGAATGGCCGGCGACGGCGGAGAATCTCCCGATATGGGGAGTTGATGTGCCCATCCAAGGAACCAAACCGCCCAAATCCATCACAAAGAGCTGGCACGGGGATTGCTGAATACCACAGCGAATCCGGGCACGATCCGATCGGAGCCCAATACACAACGGAGGCAACGAGCATGAATTCAGGTTGGACGCGTTATCTGGTGGCGGCGGCCCTGATCCTTCTGGTGGGTGCGGTGTGGGTTCTTGCCGAAGAGATGGAGATGAAGGTCGAGGTGCGGAATGAGGGCGGTCAGGAGATCACCGTTGACGTCAACGGTGTCAAAGAGACCGTCTCCCTCGATGATCTCGCCGAAGGAGAAGAGCGGGTGTTCGATGTCGGTGGGCACCCGATCACCATCAAGCGGGTCGACGACCAGCTGACACTGGTGCACGAGGGTGGTGGTTTGGCGAAGGTGCATGAACTCCACGGGGCCCACGGCAACATGGTCTGGGTGTCTGAGGACGAGGAGATCGGTGACGGCGCGAAGAAGGTCATCATCATGAAGCACGGTGGGGGCGATTGCACCCACGCGGATGGCAACGTGATGTTCTTCGGCGATGACGGTCCCGGTGAGCACGACATGTTGATCTTGAAAGGTGAGGACGGCGAGATCGACATCGAGGCCCTCAAAGAGCGTTTCGGCGACGATTTCGAGGAGATCCACACCGACGACGGCCACCGGGTGCTGAAGTGGGTGAGCGAGGGCGACGAGGGCACACCCGATCGTCATCAAGACCGGCGGCGAGCATTGTGCGGGCGGCGACTTCGTGGTCTTTCGCTGCGAAGAGACCGGTTCGACCCTGACCGTGAAGAAGGACGAGACACCTCCTCGACACCTATCTCGATCCGGTCACCGGCTGCGTGATGAAAAAGATGGATGCGCCCGTCAGGAAGATCATGCGGGTCGAGGTGATCACCGAGGACGAGATCCGAAGACTGATTCCCGAATCAGAGAACGACTCTGAAGGTGGGCTGAAGCCCACCCTACTGATCCGAAGTAGGGTGGGCCTTGGCCCACCTTCAGTCTCGTCGATGGTGCGCAGAGGAAGGCTCGGAACGATGGAACGCCCCGGAGATATCCGGGGCGGATTTGCGTCCGGTTACAATACCGGCGCCAGGGGGTAAAACATGGCTGAGGAGCTTGGTGGGAAATGCGTATTGGTAACTGGGGCGTCGAGCGGTATCGGCCGTGAGTGCGCTCGGGCATTTGCGGCGCACGGGAGTCGCCTGTTGTTGGTTGCCCGCCGATCTGACCGCCTCGACGCTCTGGCCGGCGAGTTGCAGCAGCAATACGGCGTGGAGACGCTGACAATGTCACTCGATGTTCGCGATCGGGGGGCTGTCGAAGCGTTGGTTCGCCGGGTTGCCGGAAGACTGGTGCGAGATCGACATCCTGGTCAACAACGCGGGTCTTTCGCGCGGCATCGAATCGCTCCAGCGGGGCGACATCAACGACTGGGAAGAGATGATCGACACCAACGTGAAGGGTCTCCTGTACGTCACCAGGACCGTCCTCCCCGGCATGGTCGAGCGCGGTCGCGGCCACGTCATCAACATCGGGTCGATCGCCGGTCATGAGGTCTATCCTGGCGGCAACGTCTACTGCGCGACCAAGCACGCGGTGACAGCCCTCAACCGGGGCCTTGCCATCGACACCCTCGGTACCGGCGTCCGGGTCTCGTCGGTCGACCCGGGGATGGTGGAGACCGAGTTTTCGGTGGTGCGTTTCCATGGTGATCAGCAGCGCGCCGACGGGGTCTATGCCGGCTTGGAGCCGCTGACTCCTGGCGACGTCGCCGAGGCGGTCGTCTTCTGCGCGACCCGTCCGCCGCACGCCAACGTGCGCGAGATGATCCTGATGCCGTCGGCTCAGGCGGCCGCGGTGCACGCCCACCGGACGACGTGAAGCCGTGAAGCGAGCGCTCCTCATGGCGTCGGGCGCCAACCGCGGCGCCTACTACGCCGGTTTCCTCGGCCCCCTGCAAGAGGCCGGCATCGAATTCGAGCTGATGGCCGGCGTGTCGGCGGGTGGCATCGCCGCGGCGTGGTTCGCAGCCGGCGACCCCGAGGCCCTGATCGACTCGTGGCGCCAGGCCGACCCTTGGCGGATCGCTCCCCATCCATGGATCTCCTTCGGCCGTCTCCGCACCGTGGATCGTCTGATTCAGGAAATCACCCTGAGGACGATGGACGTCCACGCGGCCCGAACGGCCGTTGCCGAGGTCGTGGTGGCGGCGGCGCGGGTGACCGCGCCGGGTCTGCCAATGCCGAAACTGGAACCGGCATACCTGTCGAACCGCGATGCAGTGGACGACGAGGCGTTCGGGCTCATGCTCCGCGCGACGGCGTTCGTCCCCTATATCAACGGCCTTCGACAATCGGTGTTCATCGACGGCAAGCGCTATCTCGATGGCGGTCTCGTCCACCGGGTCCCGCTGTCCATGGTCCCTGAAGGCCGTTTCGACGAACTGTGGATCGCGGCCTGCTCGCCCCACGGCCTCGCCGAGCTCGAGAGCGAACTCGAGCAGCACCGGCGGCGTGAACGGCTGGTGATTGTTACCCCGAGCGCGCCCCTGCCGGTCGGCCGCTGGACCATGGAGTGGTCGAAGATCTCAGAGGCCATCAGCCTCGGCGAGCGCGACATGCGGGCGGCGATCGATGGGGTGGCTCGTGATCGTGGTGCGGTGATCGTCGGTGCCGACGCGGACCGGTTGCGGGGTGCTATCGGAGCGTAGCGCTGCACTACAATGCGCCCATGAAGATCTTCACAGATTCGATCATCGATAACCTCGACGTGCGAGGCCCCGGTTCCATCGTTTCGATCAACCCGGCGACTGGTGACGAGATCGCGACGGCTCGCGCCCTTGACGCCGAGGGCGCAGGGCGGGCGGTTGAGTCTGCAAAGGCCGCCTTCCCGGGGTGGGCGGCGACCCCCGTCGAAGAACGTCAGAATCTCCTCGCCCGCTGGCTCGAGATCATGGTGGCCGAGGTCGACGACGTGACCGCTCTGATGTCGGCGGAAATGGGAAAGCCGATCACCGAGGCGATGTTGGTCGACATCGTGCCGGCCTGCGCGACCCTCGAGTACTGGCACCGCACGGCGGACAAACATCTGGCCTTTCGTCCGACTCCGCCCGACCAGCTGTTGTTTGCCCACTGGCAGGCGGGGTACCGATTCGATCCGTTGGGTGTGATTTCGATCATCACCCCGTGGAACTATCCGGTGGCGATCCCCATGTGGGGGGTCGTGCCGGCACTGGTGGCGGGCAACACGGTCGTGATGAAACCGGCATCGGACTCGGTCTTGACCGGGCTCCTGCTCGCCGATCAGGCACGCAGGGCCGGAATACCGCCCGGCGTCTTCAATGCGGTCGCACTCCCCGGATCGGCGACCGGGATCCTTCTCGAGCATCCCGCCGTCGCCAGGGTTCTCTTCACCGGTTCGGTCGAGATCGGACGGCGTGTGGCGGCGACCTGCGCCGAACGCCTCCTGCCGTGCCAGCTCGAACTGGGTGGCAAGGATGCGGCCGTCGTGGCCGCCGACGCGCCTTTCGAACGTACCGCCAGCGGGCTGGTGTGGGCGGCCTTCATGAACTCGGGCCAGTCGTGCGCTTCGGTGGAACGGGTTTACGTGGTTGACGAGGTGTACGACCGGCTGGTGCGTCGAATCGTCGAACTCACGAACACCCTGAGAGTCGGAGACCCGAGTCGGCAGGGGACCGACCTCGGACCGCTCGCCAACGCCGGTCAACGGCGCATCGTGGAGGCGCACGTGGCCGATGCCCTCGAAAAGGGTGCAAAGTGTCTCACCGGTGGCGAGCGGCCGGAGGGTCCAGGCTTCTTCTACCCACCCACAGTGCTCGTGGACGTCACCGACGACATGGAGGTGATGCGGGAGGAGACATTCGGCCCGTTGATGCCCATTGTCAGGGTCGCCGACCTCGACGAGGCGATCCGGCGGGCGAACGACTCACCCTTTGGTCTCACGGCTTCGGGTTGGACGCGGTCAAAAAAGACCGCCGAGCGGCTGCAACGGGAACTCGCGGCCGGAGCCGTCGGGATCAACGAACACGGAATCGTCGCCGGTGGAGAGGTCACTGCGACGTGGGGTGGTCTCGGCGACAGCGGCATCGGACGCGCCCATGGACCTATCGGGCTGCACGAGCTAGTCAACATCAAGTACGTCTTTCGCGACGACGGTGCGGGCGATGCGTCGGTGTGGCACTACCCCTACGACGAGGATTTTTCCAATTTTCTCAAGGCCTCGGTGCCGATGCTCTACCGCACCGGACTCCGAAAATACGCAACCGCCCTCGATCTGACCCTCACGAAGCGATTCCGCAAGCGGGTCCGCAAGGGAACCCTGATCGCCAACCTCGACAAGCTGTTGTAGACGATTCTCACAACCGCCGCAGGGACTCCGAGCCCTTGCTCCTCTGCCCCTCTGCTCCTCTGCCCTATCCCGCCGGGATGCCCTCGACCAGCAGAACCTCGTACCGTTCATGGGGATAGGAGCGGATCTCGGGCATCGATGCGAAGAGCCAGCCTTCGAAGTCCTCCATCCCGTCTTCGGAGATGACGACCCGCACCGCAGGGTTGATGGGCTCCGCCGACCGGCTGGAGATGCCGTTCTCGTCGAGGATGAAATCGGGAAGGAAGACGCCCGCCGACAGAACGAGACCGCTCTCGCCCAACAGTTCGGCGCCGTTGATCGGGATGTCGAAGATCTCCTCGGCGCCGCCGTCGCGGTCGATCACCCGGATTCTGACCCCTGACCACGCGGCGGCGATGTCCGGCTCGATGGTCGCGGGGGTGTTGAAATCAGCGGCCCCCGCGAGGGCGGCGAAACTGGCGGAGTCGTCAGCCGCGACGGATGGCGGCACGGATCCTTCGGCCGCTCGCCGGCTCGGTCGTTGTCTGGCCACCGCATGCCCACAAAAGCAGGAGCAGGGCGGGCGCAAAATAGCGCATTGAAAGTCTCCTTCGGCGACGAATTATAAACACATTGTGCCTTCGGAACAGCGTCTCCCGGTATTGAAATCGGATTTCGGTTGCGGCGCCTTCGTGCACTCGGCTAGCATGTGCGGGCTTTCAGCGCGGTCTTCGAGCATCGGGCGCCGGAGGGAACACAGGTATGAACTCGTTTTTCGAGTGGGTGAGTCAGGCCATATTCACAGCCAGCGGGTACGTTTGGGGCTGGCCGCCGCAGATGCCGCTGCTGGTCGTGCTTCTGGTGGGCACGGGGCTCATCACGACCTTTCGCCTCGGGTGGATTCAAGTTCGATATTTCCGCCACGGCCTGCGGGTGCTCCGCGGCGAGTACGACGACCCCGAGCACGACGGTGACCTCTCCCACTTTCAGGCCCTGACGACGGCCCTGTCGGCGACGGTCGGGATCGGGAACATTGCGGGTGTGGCAACGGCCATCCACTACGGCGGCCCGGGTGCGCTGTTTTGGATGTGGGTCACGGCGGTGTTCGGGATGGCGCTCAAGTTCACCGAGTGCACGCTGTCGATGAAGACACGGATCATCCTGCCCGGTGGCTCGGCGGCGGGCGGGCCGATGTACTCGATCGAACGCGGTCTCGGGAAAAAGTGGAAACCGCTGGCGGTGGCCTTTGCCGTATTTGCGGTGATCTCGTCCTTCGGTTCAGGCAACGCCGTGCAGTCGTTCACGGTGGCCGATCAATTCCGGCAGGACCTCGGCGTGCCGACCTGGGTGACCGGATTGATCCTCGCATCGCTGGTGGCGGCGGTGATTCTTGGGGGTATCCGCCGTATCGGCCGGGTGACCTCGAAGCTGGTTCCGTTCATGGCCGCGATGTATTGCGGATCCGCGCTCATCGTGCTGGTGAAGCACTTCGACCAGCTGCCCGGTGTGTTGTTGTTGATTTTCGAGTCGGCGTTCACCCCGGCCGCCGAGATCGGCGGCTTTGCGGGAGGCACCTTCATTTTCATGCTCACCTGGGGCATCAAGAGGGGCCTGTTCTCCAACGAGTCGGGTCAGGGCTCGGCGCCCATCGCCCACGCTGCAGCCAAGACCGATGAGCCGATCCGCGAAGGTGTGGTGGCGATGCTCGGTCCCTTTATCGACACCCTGATCATCTGCACGATGACCGGAATGGTGATTCTGGTGTCGGGTGTGTGGCACGGCAAACAGGAACAGCAACTCGTGGTCAACGAGCAGTCGGCGATCACGGTGGTCGCCGCAGGCGCGACGATCGCCATCAACGGCGAGATCCCGGCCGGCTCGCTCCCAAGCGGCGTCTTCGTGGTGGCGAACGGGGCGCCGGTCGGCTTCGATCTGGTGCGCAACGATTCCCTGGTTGACGACGTCGAGCTCCTGATCGCCGACGACGCGGTGCTCCAGCGCAACCTGCGCCCGTTCGACGGACAGATCCGGCTCGACCCGGAAGATGGGGGCGGGTTGGAAGCCGGCGAGATCCTCGCGGCCGACGGCCAACCGGTGAGCGGTGTTTTGATCATGCGGGGGTTGGCGATGCAGAACGGCTCGCCACTGACCGCGTGGGCCTTCCGCGACGGTCTCGGTGGACTGGCCTTCGGCAACGGCCACCTGATGGTGACCCTGGCGGTGTTTCTGTTCGGTCTGTCGACGGCCATCAGCTGGTCATACTACGGCGACCGGTCGATTCTCTACCTGATCGGTCCGCGCTGGGTGGTGCCGTATCGGATCGTGTTCTGCGTTGCCCACTTTCTCGGCGCCGTGTACTCGCTGGAGCTGGTGTGGGCCTTTGGCGATCTGGCGCTCGGTCTGATGACCATTCCCAATCTGATCTCGATCCTGCTGCTGACCGGGCTGGTCAAGGGCTGGGTGCACGAGTACGTCGACGAGGGCAAGCTGGAGCCGCCCCCCCGCTGATCGAACGCAGGGCTCAGAGGTAGCCGTGTGAGAGCGCGAGCGCTGCCAGACCCAGCGCCAGGAAGAAACCGCAGATGTCGGTCACGGTGGTCAGGATCGGGCCCGATGCGAGGGCGGGGTCGACCCCCAGCCCCTTGAGCAGCAGGGGCACCGTGCCGCCGATCGAGACGGCGATCACGGTGTTGAGGGCGAGAGCCACACCAACAACGATCCCGAGGGTCGGGTTGCCGCGCCATAACCACGCGACGACGCCGAGCAGAATGCCGAGAGCGGCGCCGTTGATGACGCCGACGCTGACCTCTTTGGCCCACACCCGCAGGGTCTCGCGAGGTCGCACAAGCCCGAGCGATAGCTCTCGCATGCTGACCGCTACCGCCTGGTTGCCGGAACAGCCGCTCATATCCGAGATGATCGGCAGAAAGGCCGCCAATGCGATCAATTGAGTCAGGGTGTCCTCGAAATAGACGATAACGCTGGCCGCGAGGACATTGAGAACGATGTTCGCGCTCAACCAGGCCAATCTGCGCCCGGAGCGTTGCGCCACCGGCATGGTCCGCACCTCTTCGCCGCCGATGATGCCCTGGACGAGCCGGAATTGGCGGGCCGTCCTTTCGGCGATGGCCTCCTCCACGGCCGCTCGGCGGACGACTCCGACCAGTCGGCCTTCGTCGTTGACCACCGGTAACCCGAGATACCGGTGGCGGTCGAGCAGGTCGCTGAGATCCTGCAGCGGCGTCAGGTGGCCGACGGTCACAGTGTCCTTGATGATCAGATCGCCGAGAACAGTTTCTCCGCCACCGAGCAGGAGATCGCGAATCCTGAGAACACCCGCCAAGGAATGATCGAGTTTTGTGACGTAAATGTACTGAACGTTGTAGTCAGCATACACGGAAGCATTCCGGCGGAGGTCGTCGACCACGTGTTGAACGGTTACGGTCTCCGGATAGGAGAGGATCTCCGTCACCATCAGTCCGCCGGCGACATCCGGGGCATAACGGGCCAGCGCGCGGACCTCGTCCATTTCCCGTTCCGGGAGCAAGGCCAGGATCCGTTCCGCCGTGCCCGGTTTCAACGCGGCGATGAAGTCGGTCGCGACGTTGCTCGGCAGCTCGTGGAGGATTGCGGCCGCCGTCCCGGGAGAAACCCGCGACAGGAGGGAGTGGGGTGAGAGTTCCTTCAAATTGAGGAGAAGACCCGCGGCGTCCTCGGGGTCGAGGAGCTCCAGCAGGGCCGAGCGGTCGTTGGAATCGAGCCTCGAGAAGATGAGGTTGAGATCGGCCGGCGGGAGATCGTTGACATACGTAGTCAGGCCCCCGCGGTCCTCTTTCCAGATCAGTCCGGTCAGAATTTCAGTGGTTGCCCGGATAGTGGTGGAACTCATTTTTTCTCCCCGAGGAATTGAACGGCTAGCCGGGTGGTAGAACCTGCTGGATTCAATCTCAGTTCGCCCGAAGATCGACCTGCTTGCCGCAGAACCATCAAGACGCGGGTATTCTCTCACGGTGGTTTCTCGCCGTAAAATACGCTCGAAAACAGCTTGTCAAAAGGGTGGCCGAGACCTATATTGGGAATAGGTAAATTGTGAAATTTTTCACTTACTTGGATGAGACATGCAGAACCTGAGGATGAAATCGGGCCTGCTCGGCGAGTTGATCGAGGGGTTGCGGCCGTGGGGGAGAGTGTGGGCGCCGGTCGAACGTGATGATGGCCTTTTCAGCTTGGAGATTGTCGACCGCGACGTCACGAGGGCCCGACCCGAGGCGCTGCGCACCATCGTGCCGTTCAAAAAGCTCCTTCTGAAACCGAAATTCTCCATGCTGAGATCCGAGGCCGGCGGTGCCGCGATCGAGTCCACCGACAATGACTCAGGACCGCAGGTCTTTCTCGGCGCTCACGCCTGCGATATCCATGCGCTCAAGATCCTCGACCTGCTCTACCTGTCGGATTTCCCTGATCCCTACTACCGGCGCAACCGGCAACAGCTGGTGGTGATCGGATTTGGCTGCTGGCCCGACGAGAGGTGTTTCTGCGAGTCGCTGAACACGTCGTCGGCGAATGACGGTTTCGACCTCTTCCTGACCCAGCTCGAGAACTGTTTTCAGGTCGTGGTCGGGAGCTCGGTGGGAGACGACATCGTGTGCGCCAATCGGCACCTTTTCGAACCTGCGACCCGCCAGGACACGCGCCAGTACCTGGAACGGTTGCGTGAAAGGGAGGCGGCCTTCACCCTCGAACTCGACGTCACCGACCTGCCGTTCGTGCTCGAACTGAAGCGTGAGGACCCGGTGTGGGACGAACTCGGTCGGAAGTGCCTGTGCTGCG
Source organism: Candidatus Sulfomarinibacteraceae bacterium (assembly GCA_963714885.1). Classification (GTDB taxonomy): domain Bacteria; phylum Acidobacteriota; class Thermoanaerobaculia; order Thermoanaerobaculales; family Sulfomarinibacteraceae; genus Sulfomarinibacter. The sequence continues at coordinate 22,955 of CAVQQV010000053.1, forward strand.
GCTCGTGCTCGATCGTGTGTCCGACCTGTTCGTGCTTCAACGTCATGGATGAGGTCACGGCCGAAGGCGGAGCCGCCCGCCTGCGGAGTTGGGACTCCTGCCTTTTCCGCGACTACGCCATGGTCGCCGGCGGCCACAACTTCCGCGGCGACCGCGGGGAGCGGGTCCGCAACCGTTACTACCACAAGCAGGAGGCGTTCGTGCGCGAATTCGGGATGCCGTCCTGCGTCGGGTGCGGCCGATGCATCGAGAACTGTCCGACCGGTATCAACGTCGTCGAGGTCTTCCAGCACGTCAGGGGGACGGTATGAGCCTCGATCTTCCCCCGATGCAGATGCCCCGCCACGCCGAGCGCAACCTCATCACCGGCGGCAATCCGTTCCAGCCGGCCCCGGCCCGGGTGATGCGGGTTCAAGAATTGATCCCGGACGTGCGCTTGTTCGATCTCCGGTTTTCGGACCCCGAGCTGGCACGGAGCTTCACCTTTCGGCCGGGCCAGTTTGTCGAACTGTCGGTGCTCGGGGTGGGCGAGGGGCCGTTTTCGCTGCCATCTGCCCCCACCCGTTCGGGGATCCTGCAGCTCGCCATTCGCCGCGCGGGCGTGCTCACGAACTTCCTTTTTGACCACGTGAACGAGGGTGATGAAGTGGGTCTGCGCGGGCCCCTCGGCAACGGGTTTCCGATTGAGAGGTTCGTCGACCAGGATGTGCTGCTGGTGGCTGGTGGACTCGGGATGGTGCCCATTCGCGGTCTACTCCAGTACCTGATCGACGTCCGGCATCTTTTCGGTCGGGTGGTGCTGCTCTACGGCAGCCGGTCGCCGGAGCAGGTCCTCTTTCGCGAGGAGCTGGAAACCCTGATTCGGCGCCGCGACGCCGAGATCCTGTTGTCGGTGGACGCCACCAACGGCCGTCCGTGGAGCGGACGCGAGGGCGTCGTGACCGAACTGCTGGATGACATCAAGATCGACGTCGGACGAACGTTTGCCGCGGCATGCGGTCCGCCGGTGTTCTACCGCTTCATGTTGGAGAAGCTGGTGAAGAGGGGCTTTGCCAAGGACCGGATCTTCCTCAGTCTCGAGCGTCGTATGGAGTGCGGTATCGGCAAGTGCGGCCACTGTGCGGTGGGTTACACCTTCACCTGTCTCCACGGTCCGGTCTTCTCCTATTGGGATGCCATCAACCTCCCGGAGCTGATCTACCAATGAACAACGGCAACGGTAAGCCGCGGGTCGGAATCTTCGGGCTCACCGGATGCGCCGGGGACCAGCTGCAGATCCTCAACTGCGAGGATGAGCTGTTGCGGCTGGCCGGCTCGATCAACATCGTCGACTGGGTGATGGTGAAGTCGGGAAACGACCACAATTGCCGGCTCGACCTCGCCTTTGTCGAAGGGGTGGTCGCCACCGAACTCGATCTGGAGATGCTCAAGACGATCCGGGCCCGGACCAACTTTCTCGTCGCCATCGGCACCTGCGCAGTCTGGGGCGGGCTCCCCGCCATGCGAAACGACATTCCCCGCGAGGTTCTCGAACACGAGGTCCGCGAGCGGGACAACTCGTTCCTCGATGCAGTCGAGGCCCTGCCGGCGACCCACTTCGTCCCGTTCGAGTTTCTTCTGCCGGGGTGTCCGATCGAGCGCCACGAGTTCCTCGCGACCGTGAACTCGCTGCTCTTCGGCACCGTGCCCGAGCTGCTCGCGATTCCGGTGTGTCTGGAGTGCAAGACCCGTGAGAATGCGTGCCGCGTGATCTCAGAACCATGAGGTCTGCTGTGGCGCCATGACCCGCGGCGGCTGCGGCGCGCGGTGTCCCTCGCACGGTGTGTCGTGCGCCGGCTGCCGGGGGCCGGTCGAGGAGCCGCACTACGACGCCAACGTCACCATGTTTGCCGACCGCGGAATCTCGGCGCTCGAGATCTCGACCCGCATGCGGAACTTCTCGGCGCCGGTTTGGCTGCGGATGGGTCTCGAGGGAGCCAAGGACCATGACCAATGAGCGGTAGCCGCACTATCAGAATCCAGCACCTCGGTCGGATCGAGGGCCACGCCGGGATCTTCGTCAAGGTGGTGGACGACCGGGTCGTCGAGGTCAACCTGGATATCCACGAGGGCAGCCGCTTCTATGAAAAGCTGCTGGTGGGCAAGGACTACCTCGAGGTGCAGGGAATCATCACCCGGGTCTGCGCCATCTGCTCGGCCGACCACACGGTGGCGGCGTTGATGGCGCTTGAAAATGCTGTCGGTATCACCGAGACCGAACGCGTGCGGCGGCTGCGCGGTCTACTGCTGCTCGGTGCGGCCATCGAGTCCCACGCGCTCCACGTGTTCGCCCTCGCTCTGCCGGACTACCTCGGATTCGAGTCGGTCATCGCCATGGCGGAGCGTTTCCCCGACGAGGTGACATCCGCGCTTCAGCTGAAACAGCTCGGCAACCGGGTCCAGGACCTGATCGGCGGACGGCCGGTACACCCGATCAATACAATCGTCGGCGGCTTCGGAAAGCTGCCGAGCCATCACCAGCTCGGCGAGCTCCGCAATGAGCTTGCCGGCGCCGTCGATTCGGCGATGCGTTTTGTCGACCTTGCCGGCACCCTCGAAGTGCCGACCTGGAGCGCGAACTCCACCGTGTTTATGGCGCTGCGCCCCGACGACCCCGCCTACCGGTTCCGCGGCACGACGATCTGTACGTCGCGTGGCGAGGAGTTTCCGGCCGCGTCCTATCGCGAGGTCGTCCGCGAGTACACGGTCGAGCACTCGCACGCCAAACATGCCGCTCTGGCCTCGGGAGAGACCTATATGGTGGGCGCGCTGGCGAGAATGTGGCTGCTTGCCGACCGCTTGCGCGGCCGAGCCCGCGAGGCCTTCGAGCAGCTCTTTCCCACCGGTTTCCAGCCCAACATCCTGCTCAACAACTGGGCGCAGCTGGTAGAGGTCGTGCACTGTCTCGAGCGCGGCGTTACGCTCTGCGACGAGATCCTCGGGATGCCGGAAACCGCGTCCGAGGCGACCGACTACTCCGTGCGAGCCGGCCGCGGGATTGCCGCAGTCGAGGTCCCGCGCGGCATCCTGTTCCACGAGTACGAGATCGATGACCGGGGCAAGGTCGTGGCCGCCAACGTCGTGACGCCGACCGCCCAGAACCTCGCCAACGTCGAGCGCGATCTCCGGGCGGCAGCCGAAAGCCTCCTCCTCAGCTGGGCCTCCCGGTGGCGATGCCGAGCTCCAGCGCAACCTGGAGATGGTGGTCCGCGCATACGACCCGTGCATCTCGTGCTCCGTTCACGTCGTGCGGGTGGACCCGTGATCTCGAGCGGCCCCGACACAGCCATTCTCGCGGTTGGTCTCGGCAATCCGCTGATGGCGGATGACGGATTCGGGAGCCGGGTGATCGGCGCCTTGCAGGAGATCGCCCTGCCTCCGGCCGTCTCCCTGGCGGTCGCCCCCGACATTCTCTACCTGAAATCTTTTTGGCGGGGTCAGGCCACAGTGTGGTTGTTCGATGCCGTTGAGCGGGGCGCGCCCCCGGGGACCCTCCATTTTTTTGATCACGATGAAGTCACTCGGTTACGGACCAACAACTCGTCCACCCACCACCTGGACTTCGGTGGGGCGCTGCGCTGGCTGTTGCACGCAACCCCGGAACTTCGTGGTGTTCGGTTTCAGTTGTGGGGAGCGGAACCGGAACGAGTCATGCCGCTTCATGGTTTGAGCCCGCGGGTCGAGGCGGCGGTCGGCAAGGTCGTCGAAGACGTTCTCGAGGCCATCCGCTCGGCACGCCACCAAACGCCCGACGCGGCGACGACACGCGTACCGGTCGCCAGATAAAACAGCCTCAGCGCAGCTCGCGGCGCGAGGGTGCAAAACAATCGGCAACTCAATCTCAATCGTTCGGTGTGACAGGACGGCCGTCCCACTGTGATCGTCTGTGAGCGATCCGCCGCGCGTACTGGGGTACTCTCCAGGGTCCGGTGTCGAGCCCCTGCACATTGTCGTCGTTTTTCGGTCAACAACGTCGGATTCTGAACAGTGCCGCTTTCTCATATGGTTATTTTGACGCCGCGTGACGGTCAGAAAAATGCAACTGATTCACATTCACAAACGTAATCGAATTTGAGAATCAGGAGAAATTCGGACGACCTTATTGACAATCTGCTTTTGACGCTCGTAGTGTGGGCCGGTCAAAAAGCAGGGTTTTTTATTGTTGGTTGAATCCAAGAATTCCAAAGGAGGCCATGATGGGTTGGAGGGTTGACAGGCTAGGTGCGCCCGTCGGTTCCACCGAAGGGGACGGTGTGGGCCGAAGGGACTTTGTAAAGACGTGCATGATGGCGGCGGCGGCCGTGGGACTTCCCGCATCTGTGGGAATCAAATGGGCCGAGGCCGCGGAAGCAGGTCTCAAACCGTCGGTGATCTGGCTGCACTTCCAGGAGTGCACCGGCTGCACGGAGTCCCTGCTCCGTACGTCGCAGCCGGGGCTTGCCGAACTGATCCTCGACCTTGTCTCGTTGGACTACCACGAGACGCTTTTCGCCGCTGCGGGCTACCAGATCGAGGAGGCTCTGCACCAGGCGATGGAAGCCAACGCCGGCAAGTACATCTGCGTGGTCGAGGGCGCCATCCCGAGAAAAGACGGCGGCATCTACTGCCAGATCGGGGGCAGAACCGCGATCGACATCCTGAACGATGTGGCCTCGAAGGCTGCTGCAGTGGTCGCCATCGGTTCCTGCGCCTCGTGGGGCGGGATCCCGTCGGCGGACCCGAACCCGACCGACGCCGTTGGAGCTCCGCAGATTCTCGAAGGAACGACTGTGGTGACCATTCCCGGCTGCCCGGCGAACCCTTACAACTTCCTCGGCACCGTGTTGCAGTTTGTTGCCCTGGGGTCGTTGCCGGCGCTTGATGACAAGGGGCGGCCGCTGTTTGCCTATGGCCGTACCATCCACGAGCACTGCCCGCGTCGCGCCCATTTCGATGCCGGTCGCTTCGCCCGCCAATACGGCGACGAAGGCCACCGGTTGGGTTACTGCCTGTTTGCTCTGGGCTGCAAGGGTCCCGAGACCCACGCCAACTGCTCGGTCATGAGCTTTGGTGAATTGCCGGATGCGTGGCCGATCGGAATCGGCCATCCCTGTTTCGGGTGCACTGAAAAGGGCGTCGGGTTCCACAAACCAATGCACCAGGAGGCGACGCTGCCCGAAAACGCGCTGCCGCCCATTCACCCCGACCATCGGGCCAGTCCGTCCGCGGCTGCCGCTGGTGTCGCCGGTCTCGTCGGTGGCGCCGTGGTCGGCGCGGGGCTCATGGCCTCGAAGAAGATGGCGGAAGGGGGGAGCGGGGAGGGGTCGTCATGACCATGGATCGACGAACTCTGCTGAAAGGAGCCGCCGCGGTTGGCGCCGGCGCCGCGGTCTCGGCCGCGACGTCTGCCGAGGCCTCGGGGGTGCGCCCGGTCGCGCCGCCGGACGCGGTCGGCATGCTCTACGACGCCACCCGCTGTATCGGCTGCCAGGCCTGTGTGGTCGCCTGTAAGACGGCCAACAATATGCCGGGCAATCTCTACGATCCGCCCAACGATCTCAACGGCGAGACCAAGAACATCATCAAGCTCTACGAGGGCGATGGTGAACGTTCCTACATGAAACAGCAGTGTATGCACTGCATCGACCCCGGGTGTGTCAATGCCTGCATGATCGGCGCCTTCAAGAAGCGCGAGTACGGCATCGTCACCTGGGACCCGGACCGTTGCATCGGGTGCCGCTACTGTCAGGTCGCGTGTCCCTACAACATTCCGAAGTTCCAGTGGGACACGGCGGTGCCCCTGATCGTCAAGTGCGAGCTCTGCAACCACATGCTGGCTCGGGGCGAGGAGCCGGGTTGCTGCCAGGCCTGCCCCAAGGAGGCGGTGATCTTCGGCACCTACGAGGAGTTGCTGGCGGACGCCAGACAGCGCATCGCCGATCGTCCGGAGCGGTACTACCCGGCGGGCGACCCGCAGATCTTCGGTGACACCGAAGGCGGCGGCACGCAGGTCTTGTATCTGGCCGGCGTGGACTTCGAGAAGCTCGGTCTGCCGGAACTCGGTGACGAGGGTGTTGCGGCCCAGGCCCGGAACATCCAGCACGGAATCTACAAGGGTTTCATCGCGCCGGTGGCTCTGTACGGCATCCTCGGCGCCGTGCTGTGGCGCAATCGCCGCGCGGCGAAGAAGGAGGCCTCAGATGAGTGAGCATCACGCTGAACCTGTCGGCGGTCCTCTCATCTTCAACCGTTTCACCAAATTCCTGGTGATCTTTCTCGGCTTGTGGGTGCTGATCCTGGCCTACCGGTTCGCAACCGGAATCGGAACGGTCTCGGGTCTCACCGACGGCTACCCCTGGGGCATCTGGATTGCTTTTGACGTTGTCACCGGCACCGCGCTGGCTTGCGGCGGTTACGCGATCGCGATCCTCGCCTACATCCTCAACAAGGGCAAGTACCACCCGCTGGTGCGGCCGGCCCTGCTGACCAGTGCCCTCGGATACTCAATGGCCGCTCTCGCGATCATCATCGACGTTGGTCGCTGGTGGGGCATCTGGCGGATTCCGCTGGGCGGCTTCCCCGATGTCGGCAAGTACAACTGGAACTCGGCGCTGCTCGAGGTGGCGCTGTGCGTCATGGCCTACGTCGGCGTCCTGTGGATCGAGCTCGGTCCGGCGTTTCTCGAAAAATGGAAGGCCACCTCAAAGAAGCAGGGGCTGGTCAAGTTTGCCGAGGCCGGCCTCAAGTTCTACGACAAGGCCCTGATCTGGATCATCGCCCTCGGCGTGCTGTTGCCGACGATGCACCAGTCGTCGCTGGGATTGTTGATGCTGCTTGGAGGCCCGAAGCTCCACGGCTTGTGGTTCACCGGCTGGATCCCGCTGCTCTATCTCATCTCCTGCATCGGCATGGGCTACGCGGTGGTGGTGTGGGAGTCGGCGGTCTCGAGCAAGGCCTTCAATCGTGAGCGTGAAGACAGCATGTTGATCTCGCTCTCGGGCGCCATGGTGGTGGTGCTGGGTCTGTATTTATTGTTACGCTTCGCAGATATCATCATCAGCGGCAAGACTGTGTTGATGTTCACCTCGGGCATGCTGAGTATCATGTTCTGGATCGAGATCGCCCTCTTTGCGATCCCGATGGTGATGTTGATGCGGGCCAAGGACCGCGCGAACTTCGCCACCATATTCAAGGCTTCGATGCTGATCATGCTGGCTGGAGCCCTGTACCGGTTCGATACTTACATTGTTGCGTTCAATCCGGGAGAGAACTGGTCGTACTTTCCGACGACCCTCGAAATGTTGATAACGCTCGGCACTGTCGCATTCGAGATCTTCCTCTACATCTTTATTGTCAAACGCTACCCGATCCTGAGTGGCACCCGCGCCGCCAGGGCGGCTCATTAGAAGGGGGGGCCTGATGGCCAGAATGATCACTGTTGACCCGATCACCCGCATCGAGGGTCATCTGCGCATCGATGTCGAGGTTGACCGGGGCAAGGTTCAAAACTCGTGGTCCTCGGGTCAGATGTGGCGCGGTATCGAGAAGATCCTCGAAGGCCGTGATCCACGCGACGCCTGGGTGTTCACGCAGCGCATCTGCGGTGTGTGCACCACCGTGCACGCCATCGCTTCGGTGCGTTCGGTGGAGAACGCGTTGCAGATCAACCCACCGCTCAACGCGCAGTTGATCCGGAACATCCTGATCGCGGCACATTCGCTGCACGATCATATCGTCCACTTCTACCACCTGTCGGCGCTTGACTGGGTGGATGTGGTGTCGGCCCTTCAGGGCAATCCGGTCACCACCGCCAAGCTCGCAGAGTCGCTTTCGCCGTGGCCGGGCAACGGCGTCAAGGACCTCACCGCGGTCAAGGAGAAGCTCGCCAGCTTTGTCTCCAAGGGCCAGCTCGGCATCTTCACCAACGGTTACTGGGGCCACCCGGCGATGGACCTGCCGCCGGACGTCAACCTGCTGGCGGTGTCCCACTATCTGCAGGCTCTCGAGGTCCAGAAGACTGCCAACAAGATTGTGACGGTACTGGGATCGAAGACGCCGAACATCCAGAATCTTGCCGTCGGTGGGGTGGCGAATGCTATCAACTTCGACAACGAAGCCACCCTCAACATGGCGAAGCTCTATCAGATCAAGAACTACATCGAAGAGGTACGAAACTTCATCGACCAGGTCTACTTTGTCGACGTAGCCGCGATCGGTGCGATGTACGCACCGTGGCTCGGCTACGGCGCGGGAGTCACCAACTACCTGTCGGTCCCCGAGTTGCCGCTCGACACGGCGGGCACTCAATTCGCCATGCCCGGCGGCGTCATCATGAATGCCGACCTCGGCAGCTACCGAGCTATTACGAATTACAGCGACGGACTTTTCCGCGACAACGTGGCCGAGAGCATCGCCCACTCCTGGTACGACGGCGACTGGCAGAAACACCCCTGGGAGGAGGACACGGTTCCGGCGTACTCAGAATTCGACTACAACGGAAAATACTCCTGGGTGAAAGCGCCGCGTTTCGAGGGCAAACCCATGCAGGTCGGACCGCTGGCACAGGTGTTGGCTGCTCTTGCCGCCGGAGACGAGCTCACGACCAAGTTCGCGACCGAGTTCCTCAATCTGGCGGGGGCGGTAGCTGGGGTCAAGCTGACACCGGCGGTGCTGCATTCGACGCTCGGTCGTCACGCCGCTCGTGCCATTCGCGCGCGAGTGATCGCCCACTTGGCCATGAGCCAGTGGGAAGCACTTGTCGCCAACATCGCCTCCGGAGACACCGATATCTTCACCCCGTTCGAGTTTCCAAGGGGCGAGATCCAGGGTTTCGGGTTCCACGAGGCGCCGCGCGGGACACTGTCCCACTGGTGCGTCATCGAAGACGGCAAGATCAAGAGGTACCAGTGTGTGGTGCCCTCGACCTGGAACGCCGGGCCGCGTGATGCAGAGGACCAGATGGGGCCCTACGAGGCATCGCTGGTCGGCAATCCGATCGCCGATCCCGAGCGTCCGCTCGAGGTCTTGCGCACGATCCACTCGTTCGATCCATGCCTGGCCTGCGCCATCCACACCCACGACCCGGATGGGAACGAGGTGTCGAAGGTCAGAGTTCTCTGAGGGCGGATACTCTCAACTTCGGGCCGGGGATTCTCCCCGGCCCTTTTTTATTTCGGATTTCGAATTTCGGATTTTGGATTTGGCCCCACCAGCCCGCCGACCAATGGGGCAGGGTAGGAAATCCGAAATCCGAAATTCCTGAAAAGGCGATCGCTTTCACTGTCCATCGAGGCATTGCTCTGGCACAATCATCCGATGACGGAAACCAAGCCCATCCGCGTTCTTGGGGTCGGAAACGTGCTCTGCACCGACGACGGCCTCGGCCCCTACGCGATCAAGGTCCTCGAGTCTCTCTACGAGTTCCCCGAAGGGGTCGAGGTGATCGACCTCGGTACTCCCGGCATGGACCTCACGCCGTATCTGGCCGACGCGCGGATGGTCATCGTCATCGACACGGTCCGCGGCGACGAGAATCCGGGGACCCTGCGGTTGCTGCGGGATCGGGAGATCGTCTCCACGCCGCCGCCGGACCGGATGAGCCCTCATGAACCCGGCCTTCGCGAGGCCCTCATGGCGACCGAGTTCTCCGATTCGAGCCCGGACGAGATCCTCTTCGTGGGCGTCATCCCCGAGAGCACCGACCAGGGGACAAAGCTGACGCCGAGGCTGATGGAAGCCGTCCCGGTCGTGGTGGATGCGGTGATCCGGGAGTTGGAACGTCTTGACATGGCTCCGAAGCGGCGGGATCCGCCGACCGAACTCGAAATCTGGTGGGAGTAAAGATGCGTCTGACTGTGACCCACGAAAAGATCCTGCTCTTCCTGATCGTCCTCCACAGCTTCATCGTCGGCATTATGTTGATGTTCTTCGCCGAGTGGGCGGTGGTCTTTGCCGGGTGGTCGGGCGCCGAACCGGTCTTTTTCATCTGGCAGGCCGGCGCCTTTCACTTCGTACTGGCGGCGGGTTACGTCGCCGAATATCGGCGGTCACAATCGATCGAGCTGCTGCTGATCGCCAAGACCACGGCGTTCGTGTTCCTGGTAGGCGGGTCGTTGCTGGTGGACACCCCGTGGTCGGTGTGGTTCTCGGGCGTCGCCGATGGTGCGATGGCTCTGACGGCTTTTCTTGTGCATCGGGCGGTTACCAAGGCGTAGACCGTTTGGGGGCTTCCGAGGCAACTTGGCTTTCCGCAGGCGCTTCCCGAGAGGAGCCACCTTCAACATTGTGTGCCCGAAGCTACCGGACTGCCGATAGAAGTTCGTGTGTCCCACAATGTTGAAAACGGCACCTCCGCCGCACGCGGCACGTTTCCGCACACGTTTCCCGTGTGAAGCCAGGCACCTCCGCCGCACGCGGCCTCACCCACGCTGTGCACTCGAACATTCACTGGCGCTTGGGTGCTCGACCTGGAAATATTCAAGAATTCAAAATTAAGAATTCAAAATTTGAAATCAGAAGTCGTCCTCGAACTCTTCGCCGCCGACCTCTTCGTAGATTTCGAGGATCTGGTCACAACCGAATTGAATGGTCATCGACAGATAGTCGTGGATCGCGGATGACAGATCTTCGGCCTCCGGGTCGCCGCGGAGGACATCGACGCAGATTCCATTGAGGACGAGCAGCGCGCCGACCACCTCTCGCACCCCAAAACCCTGCATGAGACGCTTCTCGGCGAGGTCACGGCAATAGGTGGTGAAGAGACCGCGGTCGCGGGTCCGGATCGAGCTCTGGAGGTGGCGCAGGAGGATCATGAATCGCCATTCGAGGACGTCGCGGGGAACACTTTGGTAAGAGGGGAACCTGGCGGCGGAGCCCGGCGACAGCATCTGGTCGAGATAGGCGGTGCAGATGCTGTCGAGGTACTTCTCGAGCAGGCGGTTGATCCGCAGGTTGGCCCGCAGATGGACCTCTTTGAGAGCGGCACGGTTGAGCCGGTGCCACTCGTTGGGGTTGGTCCTCCGGTACTCCACCATGAACGGCATTCGCCGCTGGAGCAACAGCCGTTTTCGAGGTCGCCACTGCAGACGTTGGTAGGTCTCGCGGGCGTCGACGGCGAGATCGGTGTCGAGGTAGTTGATCATCCACGGCCGTTCAAATGGGCGGTTGCCGAGGACTCTGCCAAGGAGGTCCCGCCCCCAGACGCCGATTCTGGCGAGCGTTTTGGGCATGAACACCGGCTTTGCTCTTTGGCCGAAATAGTCGATGTTGGCGAGATCGAAAAGACTTTTGTGGGAAAGCGTCTCGCTGGGGCTGGCGATCAGGATCTCGCGTTGTTGAAGGTCTCCCTCGAGCGCGATGATCTTGCGAATAAAGGGACCCATTTCGCGAACGTGCATGTAGGGAATGGCAGTGGTCCCGCGGCCGCCGAGGATTCTGCTGTTCCAGACTTTCGACAGCCAGGTTTCGAGAAAAATGTAGAGTGGGGCGTACTCACACCAATCCGAAAACAAGGCGGCGAGACGCATGATGCAGGAGGGGACATCGTCATCGTACTCGGCCAACATCTCCTCACCGATGCGCTTGGTGATGGCGTAGATGTGGTCGCCATCGGGCGGGTTCTTTTCGGTGAGCACCTTGCCAGATTTTGGAAACTGACATGCCGCCAATGAGGAGGCGAAAATAAAACGTTTCAGCTCGAGGCTTCGACACTCCTCGAGGACGTTGCGCATCCCCTCGACGTTGGTGCGGTTGTACTCGGGGTGGTTGTCGCCGGTGAAGTCGTAGTGTGCCGCGAGGTGGATGACGTAGTCGGCACCGCCTGATTCCCGAATGTAGCGGAATGCGGCGCTGAGCGACTTCTTGTCTCCGATATCCACCTGGTACCAGGTGATGTTGTTGTGGACCGGCGCCCCGCAGTGCAACTGCGAGCGCCGGGCGAGACCGACGATCCGGAACTCCTCCTTGAAAGCGTCAAGAAGGTGGCGGCCGATGAATCCGGAAGAACCGGTGAGGATGAGACGAGGCAGTGCCATAGGCAGTGAGTATTGTACTAAACACCTGTCGGTCCACGGAGACTGGCGAGACGAAATGGCTGGAATCGAGCAGGGGAGCAGGGGAGACTCGCCCCTTATCACGAAGCCTGGATCCAGATCCGAAATTCGAAATTCAAAATTCAAAATTCAAAGTTCAGAATCTGCGATGGCCCCCCTTCCCCCATTCCCTCGATCCCCGATTCCGGTGCGATCGGCGTGAGCCGGAAAGGCCCGTTATAATGACCCGGTGCACGAGATGGGCATCGCCTTGGAGGTTTACCGCACCTGCCGCGAAACCGTGGAATCGCACGGTGGCGGCCGGCTGGAACGGGTCCGTCTGGCTGTCGGTGAACTCTCGGCCGTCGAGCCGGAACTCCTGGTCTACGCCTGGGAAGCGGTGGTCGCGGAAACGTCCGATGCCGAGGCCGAACTCGAGGTGGTGTGGCACCGGGCGAACCAGCGCTGTTCGGTGTGCAACGAACCCAAGGAACGCTCGGAGGGGAGTTGGCTTCGTATATGCCCTGACTGCGGCATGCCCCTCCAGGTTGACGGTGGGAATGAGCTCGACATCCTCGATCTCAGCTTCGAGTCCGATCAGCCGGACGAGGAGATCGAAAGCCGGGACGCCGTGAACGATCGCGATCCGAACGAGTCGCGGGGTTGAGGCACGGGCGGCTGCGCGGCCGGCTATGCAACACGAGGGGTAACTCATGAAGAAGGTGGTCACAGTCAAACGCCGCGCCCTCGAGGCTAGCGAGGAGCGGGCGCAGGCGTTGCGGAACCGGTTTGCCGCGTCACGGACTCTGGTCGTGAATCTGATCTCGTCGCCCGGTTCGGGCAAGACGACGCTGCTCGAGGCGACGGTACGCGGACTCGAGGGAGAGCTGAAGTGCGCCGTGATCGAGGGCGACGTCGCGACCGAAAACGACGCCGACCGGATCCGCGCCCTCGGCGTCCCGGCCCACCAGATCCTCACCGGCGGGTCGTGCCACCTCGACGCCCGCCAGGTGGAGAGCGGCCTGAGCGCCGGCAATATCCCCGAAGTGGACATCCTGTTCATCGAAAACGTGGGCAATCTGATCTGTCCCACAACCTACGACCTCGGTGAGGACTTCAAAGTCGTGGTGTTGTCGGTGGCGGAGGGCGACGACAAGCCCGTCAAGTATCCCGCCATCTTCTCGCGTGCCGAGGTGGCCGTGGTTTCGAAGTCGGACCTGCTGCCGTACGTGCCCTTCAATCTCGATTCGGTCCGCTCGCAAATCGCCAGCCTCAATCCCGGCGGGACGATTCTCGTGACCGCCTCACTGACAGGGGAGGGCATCGATGGTTGGCTCGACCTCCTGCGCGACCGGCTTGCCACCAAGAGGCGCGTCACGCAGTGATCCGGCTCCAGGTCCGTTGCCGGGGGACCGTCCAGGGCGTCGGCTTCCGGCCGACCGTCCACCGGGTGGCGACCTCGCTCGGGCTCGCTGGGGTGGGTCATCAACGACCCCCTGGGTGCGACCCTTGAGATCGAGGGTCCGGAGGATTCAGTCAACCTCTTTGTCGACCGGCTGGTGGCGGAGTTGCCGCCGCTGGCGCGTCTCGACGAGGTGGAGCGGGAGCCCAGGGAGCCGCTGGGTGAGACGGGTTTCGAGGTGCGGACCTCGACCCTCGGCCGCCGCGAAGGCGCGCTGGTACCGCCCGACTCCGTCGTGTGCGCCGATTGCCGGGACGACATGGAAACTTCGAGGGACCGCCGTTTCCACTACCCCTTTACCACCTGCACCAACTGCGGACCGCGGTTTTCGTTGGTGCGGGCGTTGCCGTATGACCGCGAGCGCACGTCGATGGCGTGTTTTCCGTTCTGCCAGGACTGCGAGCGCGAGTACGCCGACCCATCGGACCGCCGTTTTCACGCAGAACCGGTGGCCTGTCCGGCGTGCGGGCCCCGATTGTGGTTAGCGGATGCCGACGGCGAGGACACCTCAGCTGCCGACCCGTTGTCCGCAGCTCGTGAGCACCTGCTGGCGGGCCGTATCGTGGCGGTCAAGGGGATCGGCGGGTTCCAACTGGCATGCCGCGCCGACTCGAGCGAGGCGGTCGAGCGGCTGCGAGAACGCAAGCGGCGGTTCGGAAAACCGTTTGCCGTCATGGTTCGCGACCTCGAGGCGGCTCGCGCCCTGGTCGCGATCGACCCGGAATCGGAAGCGCTGATGGCGTCGGCCAAGGCGCCGATCGTGCTCGCCCCGCGAAGAATGCCGTCTCCGATCGCCGACGAGGTAGCGCCTGGTCTCGACGACCTCGGAGTCATGGTTCCCACCACCCCGCTCCATATCGAGCTCCTGCGCGACCCGCAGATGCCACCGCTCGTGATGACCTCGGGCAACCTCTCGGAAGAGCCCTTGTGCCGCGGCAACCGCGAGGCGGTGGAGCGGTTGCGCGGGATCGCCGACTCCTTTCTGCTCCACGACCGCGACATCGTCCGCCGGGTCGACGACTCGGTGGTGCGGTCGTCGACGAGCGGTCCGATCATGGTGCGCAGGGCCCGGGGCTGGGTACCGGAGCCGGTCAGCCTGCCGGAAGACTCCAGCGCGGTGGTGGTTGCAACCGGCGGCCACCTCCAGGTGACCGCTTGCGTAACCCAGGGCCGCCAGGCCTTTCCATCGCAACACGTGGGGGACCTCGATTCGTCGCCCGCTCGTGCCTTTCTCGCTGAGGTGATCGATGGGCTGCTCGACTTTCTCCAGGTGGAGCCGGACGTGATTGCGTGCGACGCCCACCCCGACTACCCGAGCTCCTGGCTGGCGGAAGAGATGGCCGCGGCGCACGGCGCCAGGATTGTGGCGGTCCAACACCACCTGGCCCACGTCGCCGCCGTCCTGGCCGAGCATGGGCGGTTTCCGGGGTTGGGTGAAAGGGCGCTCGGTATCGCCCTTGACGGCACCGGGTGGGGGCCGGACGCCACCGCCTGGGGCGGTGAGTGGCTCGAAATCGACGGCGACCTCGGGTGGCGGCGTCTGGCCCACCTCGAACCGTTGCCCCTGGTGGGTGGCGAGGCGGCAGTCCGCGAGCCGTGGCGGGTGGCCGTGGCTGCGTTGATTTCCGCGGGCGAGGAAGGGCTGATCTTCAAAACCCCGATGGTCGGTCTGGTCGACCGCGAAAAGCTGGAAGAGGTGGCGCGTTTGGCAGCGACCGGCGACTGGCCGCGGGCCTCGGGCGCAGGTCGTGTCTTCGAGGCTGCAGGCGCGTTGTTGGGTCTTGCGTGTGAGAATCGGTGGGAGGGCGAGGCGGCGGCCCTCCTGGAGGCCGCGCGAGGGGGCGGACGAATGTCGCGCCGTGGCCGGATATTCGGGTGATCGAAGGTCAGGCGGTTCCGGTCTTGCCGTCCTCCGGGTTGTTGGCCGAAGTCGCTCGCCGGATCGTGGACGGGGAAGACCGCGCCACGATTGCTGCAGGGTTCCACGCGACCCTCTGCCGTTTGGTGGGGGACATCACACGGCGGGTCGCGACCGGCACCCGCGGGGTGGTGGGGTTGAGCGGCGGCTGCCTTCGTCAACCGACTGCTCGGCTCCGGTCTGGAGGGGGAGCTCGGACCCTCGGGGTTTGCGGTCGCTGCGGCCGAAGAATCTGCCGCCCGGCGACGGCGGGCTGTCCTACGGCCAAGCGGTTGTTGCGGCGGTCGCGACGGCGCGAGGCGTGCTTCCACGGCAGATCGAGGTCGGGTAGGAGCAGAGGAGCAGAGGAGCAGAGGAGCAGAGGAGCAGAGGAGCAGAGGAACGCGACCCTTATCACGAACCGTGGTTCCAATTCCGAAATCCGAAATCCGAAATTCGAAATCCGCGATGCTCCCCCCTTTCTCCCTTTCCCCCTCGCTCACGGAATCCGGACGCAGACTCAGCCCACAGGTGCATCGTCGGCCGCAGTCGAAAGCTGGTGAGAAGTACGGGCTACTAGTAGGATAGGGGCGTGATTTTCCCGGCGGTCCGCACGGACGGTCGCCGTACTGATGTCATGGAGGGTTCTATGTGTCTCGCCATTCCCATGGTGGTCATTGAACGGGACGAGTTTGCGGGCGTCGCCGAGATCGACGGTGTCAGGCGGCAGGTCTCGATGATTTATGTTCCCGAGGCCGAGGTCGGCGACTACGTGCTGGTTCACGCCGGCTTCGCCATCGGTCAGGTGGACGCCGAGGAGGCCGCCAAGACCCTGGAGCTTTTGCGTGAGTACTCGGACGCCATGGTGGAACTGTGAGCGGCGGGCCGCACTTCGATCCGTCGGCCATGGCCGGCCTACTCGGCGAGCTCAATAAAAAGGCCGCGGGTCTCGATCGCCGCGTGACCTTGATGGAGGTGTGTGGGACCCACACCCACAGCGTTGCAGGCGCCGGACTCCGCCGCATGATGCCGGCCAACGTGCGGTTGATCTCGGGACCGGGGTGCCCGGTGTGCGTGACGCCGGTGGACTACCTCGACCGCGCACTGGCCCTCGCAGCGTTGCCCGACACCGTGATCTGCACGTTCGGTGATCTGATGCGGGTGCCATCGAGCACCATCTCACTGGAGCAAGCGCGCGCCGAGGGGGCCAGGGTCGAAGTCGTTTACTCCCCGAGGGACGCGGTCGAGATGGCCCGCGCCAACTCCGGGACCCGCGTGATCTTCCTCGCGGTGGGGTTCGAGACCACGACCCCGACCATCGCCGGCGCTCTCGACGAGGCCGAGCGCGAGGGCGTGGCCAACTTCATGCTGCTGCCCGGCAACAAGACCATGCCCCAGGTGATGCGGGTGCTGGTGGATGACCCCGACCTCGATGTCGACGGTTTCCTGCTGCCGGGCCATGTGTCGGTGATCACCGGCTGGAAGATGTTCGAGTTCCTGACCGAAGATTTCGACGTCTCAGGCGTGGTGGCGGGCTTCATGCCCACCGACGTGATGCAGGGCGTGCTGGCACTGGTGGAGCAGGCCCGCAACGGTCGAGCGTCGATCGGCAACGTCTACGGACGGGTGGTGACCGAAGACGGCAACCGCCACGCACGAGAGCTCGTTGATCGCTACTTCGAACCGTCGGACGAGATCTGGCGCGGTTTCGGCAAGGTGCCGGGTTCTGGGCTCGGTCTGCGCAGCGAGTGGGCCCACCGGGACGCGTCGTTGATCGAGGTCGAGGTGCCGCCTCCCTATGAACCGGTCGGCTGCCGGTGCGGCGATGTCCTGCGCGGGGTCATCGACCCGCCGGAGTGCCCGCTCTTCGATTCGGGTTGCGACCCGGAGACCCCGATCGGCGCCTGCATGGTCTCGTCCGAGGGCACCTGCGCGGCGTGGTGGCGCCACGAACGGTGGACCGCGGAGGCCGGCTCGTGAAGGCCCCCGACCGGGTGCTGCTGGCGCACGGGGGCGGCGGCCGTCTGACCCGCCGATTGGTGGAAGGCCTCTTTCTGCCCGCCCTCGACAATCCCCACCTGGCGACCCTGAGCGACGCCGCCGTGTTGCCCGAGATGCCGCCGGGCCGGCCGGCTCTGACCACCGACGCCTTCGTGGTCGACCCGCCGGTCTTTGCCGGCGGCGACATCGGCTGTCTCAGTGTGTATGGGACGGTCAACGATCTCGCGGTGTCGGGCGCCCGGCCTCTGTGGCTGACGTGGGCGCTGATTCTCGAAGAGGGCACCGACGGTGAACTGCTGGAGACCTGCGTTCGCGGTGCGGCGCGCGCGGCCGAAGGAGGCGGGAGTCACGATCGTCGCTGGAGACACCAAGGTGGTGCCGCGCGGCAAGGCCGACCGCAT
Organism: Candidatus Sulfomarinibacteraceae bacterium; assembly: GCA_963714885.1. Taxonomy (GTDB): domain Bacteria; phylum Acidobacteriota; class Thermoanaerobaculia; order Thermoanaerobaculales; family Sulfomarinibacteraceae; genus Sulfomarinibacter. The sequence continues at coordinate 40,763 of CAVQQV010000053.1, forward strand.
ATTTGCAGTGACGGCAGGCTTTGGTGTCGTGCCGCCGGGACGCGACCTCGGCGACACCCACATCCGTCCCGGCGACGCGATCCTGGTGTCCGGGCCGATCGGCGATCACGGCGCCACCGTGCTGGCCCACCGCCACGGGATGGAGGCGCCGGGGCTGAAGTCCGATTGCGGATCGGTCGCGGCCTTGGTGGAGGCGCTGCTCGACAGCGGCGCCGCGGTGCGCTCCCTCCATGACCCGACGCGTGGGGGGGTGGTCACGGTGTGCCACGAGGTCGTCGAGCGCAGCGAGTGTCGCGCCGTGCTGGTCGAGTCGGATCTGCCGGTACGGCGCGAGGTGGCGGGGGTGTGCGATCTCCTGGGCATGGATCCGCTGGCGCTCGCCTGCGAGGGCCGCGCCCTGGTGTGGGTCGCCTCCGAGGACGTCCAACGAGCCGTGGACGCCATGCGCGCTCACCCCGCGGGATCGGAGACCGCAATCATCGGGTATATGGAGGCGGCGAAGACCGGGACGCCTCCGGTGGTGCTGAAGACCCAAGTGGGGGGCGAGCGGCCCCTCGATCTTCTTTCCGGTCACGACCTGCCAAGGATCTGCTGATGGATTTCCCGTCGTCTTCGTGGAGTCTCCTGGCCGCCGCCTTCGGCGTAGGGGTGGTTCACACCCTGTTGGGGCCCGACCACTACCTGCCCTTCATCATGTTGGCGAGGGCCCGGGGGTGGTCGCGGCTCAAGACGGTCCTGATCACCAGCGCCTGCGGGCTCGGCCATATCGCGTCGTCGGTGGCGCTGGGCGGTCTCGGAATCGCGTTCGGTCTCGCCATCGGGCAGTTGGAGGGGGTCGAATCGGGACGCGGTCCGATCGCCGCGTGGGCCCTGGTCGCCTTCGGGGTCGCCTACTCGCTGTGGGGTCTGCGCCACGCGCTCCGCAAGAAGAAGGGGATCGAGGCGCACGTCCACGGTGACGACGTCCACATCCACACCCACGGCCTCAACCCTCACGGCCACGGCCACGCCAAGGTCGGCGCCACCACGACCTTCTGGACGCTGTTCATCATCTTTGTTCTTGGTCCCTGCGAGCCCCTGATTCCCTTGTTCGCGTTGCCTGCCAGCCAGGGGCGGTGGGACGTGGCGATCCTGACGGCGGTTGTTTTCGGTGTGGCGACCCTGGTGTCCATGGTGGGTGTGACGCTCGCCGGATACGAAGGTCTGAAGCTGGTCAGCCTCGGGCCCCTGGAGCGGTGGTCGCACGTGGTTGCGGGGTGCGTGATCGCCGCGGCGGGTCTGTCGGTGATTTATCTGGGGCTTTGATCATGGGTGGAGGGGTTCGTTTTGTTCACGCCTCGGACCTCCACCTCGACGCCTCCTTTGGGGGCGTGGACGCCACCGACGACACGGTGGCGGGCGCATTTTCTCGATCAACTCTCGAGGCCCTCGATCGTGTGGTCGCCCTGTGCATCGATCAAGAGGTCGATTTCCTGGTCATCGCAGGTGATCTCTACAACAGCGCCGACCGCAGCCTTCGCGGCGAACTGGCCTTCCAGCGGGCGATGCGCAAGCTCGCAGACAGCGGCATTGCCGCCTTTGTGGTGCAGGGAAACCACGACCCGGCGGATGGCTGGTCCGCGGGTCTGGATCTGCCGGACTCGGTTGTTGTTTTTTCCTCCCGCGAGGTCGAGCGCCGCGAGTTCGTGCGTGACGGCGAGGTGGTGTGCGCGGTCTACGGACGGAGCTTTCCATCCCGCCAGGTGACCGAGAATTTCGCCCGAGGGTTCAAGAGGCACCCGGAAGACCCCTTGGCGGTCGCCGTTCTCCATGCCAACGTCGGGCAGCTGGCCGGCTGTGATGACTATGCGCCGTGCTCGGTTGATGACCTGCGATCGGCATCCATGGACTACTGGGCCCTCGGTCATATCCATGTGCCGGGACGGATCGCAGACAATCCGGTGGCGGTGTACTCGGGATCCACCCAGGGCCTGAACCCGAACGAAGAGGGTCCGCGAGGCTGTTTTCTCGTCGAACTCGACGCCGCCGGTTCCCGCGAGCAGTTTGTCGAGACTGCGTCCATCCGCTGGCAGAAGGTCGAGATCGATGCCACCGGTCTCTCCGATCTCGAGGGCGTGATATCAGCCATGGCCCGGACCTGTCGAGCTGCCCGCGAAGAATCGGGCGGCCGGCCGTTGGTGGTGCGTCTGGAGATCACCGGTCGATCTCCGGTTCATTCCGATCTCGGCCGGCCCGGAGTCCTGTCCGACCTTGTGACCGACCTTCGCGACGAGCAGTTGGCGATCGAACCCTGGATCTGGGTCGACCGTGTGCGTGACCGAACCCGTCCACACGTTGATCTGGAAGCTGTGGCGCGAGAGGAGGGCCTGCGCGGAGATCTGGTTCGTGAGGCGGCCCGGTGGGGTGGGGACAGCGACGTCGCCGCTTCAATGTTGCACGAGATCCTGGCCCCCCTCCTCGGACAACTTCCGGGACGGCGCGATCTTCACCTGTCGCCGCAGCAGATCATCGAACGGGCGCGAGACCTCTGCGTCGATCGTCTTTCCGAGGACGACTGAGATGTATCTCAAACGCCTCGAGGCGGTGCGTTACGGAGAGCTCGAGGGCGTGGTTCTCGGAGATCTGAAACCCGGCCTCAACCTCTGTCACGGACCCAACGAGGCCGGCAAGAGCACCTTCACCTCGCTCATCCGGCACGTGCTCTACGGCTTTCCGCGCGGCCGGGTCGTCGAACGGCTCTACCTGCCGCCGGCGGGAGACCATCGAGTCGGCCGTCTGATATTTGCCGGTGATGGCGGCGATGTGGTCTTCGAGCGCACCGAGGGGGTGCATGGCGGTGAGGTCACGGTCTCTCAGGCCGGCGGCAAGAAGCCGGGCGGCGACTCAATCGAGTCCATCACCGCCGGAGTCGGCAGCGGCGTCTACCGCACGGTCTTCGGCTTCTCGCTCGAGGAGCTCAGCGAGATGGGGTCGTTGGCGGACATCCAGTCGCGGCTCTACGCCACCACCGCAGGTTTGAAGGTCAACCCATATGACGTGGTGGAGAACCTCCGGCAGAGCGCCGATGCGTTGTGGGCGCCGCGCGCCCGCACCAAGGCCCTCCACACACTCGGCCAGGAGCTGCGGCAGGTGCGCGAGGACCGCCGCGCTGTGGAGGAGGTTGCGGAGCGCTACCGGATCGACCGGATGCGACGGGACGAAGTCGCCGCCGAATTGGAGGTGGTCGAGGAGAGGCTGCGGGCAAGCCGGATCCAAGAGGAACGGTTGTCCGCCCTGCTCGGCGAGGGACGGCGGTGCGACGAGAAGATCTCGGATCACGAGGAAACGGCCGCACAGGTCGGTATCGAGGCCGATGGAGCGCGCCGTGAGGCAGCCGCCATGGAGGTAGATGAGGATCTGCTCGCCAAGGCCGAGAGCATCGAACGGCTGGGGACCCGGTTCGAACTCTTCCGTTCCGAGGTGGCTGAGTTGCGGCGTGACGACCAGCGCTTCCACGAGCTCCATCGAGACCTGCAGCGGCGGGCGAGAGATATGGGTGAGAACTTCTCGCTCGACGAGGCGTCGGATGTGCATTTCGATCTCGAGTTGGAGAACCATCTGGCCGAGGCGGAGGAACGCCTCCAGAAGTTGCGGCTCGAGCGGGACGCCGCCGCGCGGCGGGCCCAGGAGGCGAATGACGAATTCCTCGAGGCGCGGACCGCCGCCCTGGCGAGATCGCGGGAGTTCGGGCTCGGCGATGACGAGCTGGCGCGGGACGTTGTCGGTGTCCGCATGGAAACGGTGGATCGGTTGCTGACCATCGGTTCAGGTCCGCCGCAGGCGAACTTTGCGGAGCTTCCGGGTGTTGCGGCGGCCGCCATCGCGGTGGTGATGGTGGTGGCGGGGCTGGTATTGCACGACCGCCACCTGGTCTGGGCAGCCATCCTTCCCGTGCTTCTGGCGGTTGTGCTCTTCATCCGAAGCTGGTTGCGACGCCAAGAAACACCCACCGAGGTCGCCTCGCTGGTGGCGGTGATGGGTCTCGATGAGACTCCCTCGCCGGCACGCCTGGTAGAGATCCGCAGCCAGCTCGAGGGCCTTCGCCAGCTGTGGGCCACCGAGCGTCAGCTGGGGCGCAAGGCCTCGGCCCAGAAGACTGCAGAGCATGCTGCGGTCGCAGGGCACGACCGTGAGTGGTCCCAATGGCTCGAGTGGCTCGAGCGGCACAATCTCCAGACCAGGTCAGGCCAACCGGAGAGTGTGCGCCGCGTGATGCGGCTCCTGCGTGATCTCCGGACCCGTCTCGAAGGCCGTCAGGAACTCGAAGCTCAGATCGAGCGGCGCCACGTTACGTGCCGGCACTTCGTCGAAGAGGCGCTGAAGATCGGCGCCGACGCGCAGCACCCGGAAGGGCTCGAGGCCTACGAAGAGATCGAGCACTCGGTCCGCTCGATCCTGGCCCGTCTCGGCGCCGCCCGGCGTCTCGACAACAAGAGGCGTGAGTTGCAGACCGCGGAGGCCAATTCTCGGGAGCGGGCCGAGATGGCCGCCAGGACGGCGCAGTCAGCCCGCGAGGATCTCGCGGCAATCCTCCAGCGCGCCGGTCTCGGTGACGACTGCTCGCTGGCGGATCTCGAGGCCGCGGTGGCGGTGGCGCGCCGCACCGCAGCCGAGGTGGAGGCCGAAAGGGGCGAGCTGCTCGTTACCCGCGGCACCCTCGACGGCCGGTTGCAGAGTGGGGCCGAAGAGAGTCAGTCGGTACGGCTCCGGTTGGCCGAAGCCGGTCTCGAAGAGAGGATTTCCGAAACCATCGAGAGCTACGCGGTCCACGCCCTGGCGGCTCGCCTGCTCGAACAGTCGCTGGCCTCCTACGAGGCCGAGAAACAGCCCGCGGTGATCCAACGGGCGCAGGAGATCTTCGCGCTGCTCACTGAGGGCCGCTACACCCGGCTCGCCACCCCGCTGGGCCGATTCGAACCCATCGTCAGCGACGGAGGCGGCACCGGCAAAGAGCCCGAGAAGCTGTCACGGGCCACCGCCGAGCAGCTCTTCCTCGCCCTGAGGCTGAGCTATGTGGAGAACCTCGCGAACGCCCACCCGGCCCTGCCGGTGATCATGGATGACGTGCTGGTGAACTTCGACGACAGGCGAAAACTGGCAGCGATCAAGGTCATCGCCGACTTCGCATCACAACGCCAGGTGATCTTCTTCACCTGCCACGCCGCAACTGCAGAGGCGTTTCGGACGGCGGTGCCGCAGTCCACCTTGATCGAAATGGGATGAGCTTTGGCAGGATGCAGGATGCAGGTTTTTGGATCAAGAACGCTGTACCCTGCAAGTCACCACGAAATCACCAGTGACGTTACTGATCACTGCTGACTGACGACTTCTTCCGGTCCCTCAACCGTTTCCTTGCCATGCGCAGATCGTGCAGACCGTTGCGATAGCGGGGGGGCTTTTTCATCCCTTCGCGGGGGTCGCCGCCGGGGTGGAGCAGGGTTTCCCACTTGATGATATTCGCCTCGTAGTACACATCGATGATCGGCTGCAGGAGGCGGTGACCGAAAGAGCCGGGCGGAATCCAGAACGAACCCGCGAGGTCGATGAACACGACCCGGCCCTCAGGAGTCAGGAGCAGGTTCTTGTTATTGCGGGCGTCGAGGTGGAGAAATCCGAGCTCGGCGAGGCGGTCTAACGCTGTTCGGATCTGCGCCAGATAATCGTCGCGGTTGGTGCCGCGATCGGGTGCTCTGGCGAGGGTGACCCCGTCGATCTTTTCCACCGCCAGGGCGTGGCCGTCGATGCACCCGAAGAATCCGGGAAAGAACGGCATTGGACCGAGGTAGGTGTAGGCCCGGCACTCGCGGCTCACCTCCAGCCGCCCGATGAGACGCCGCCACCACGCTCTTGGAGCGAAGTCCTTGACGACCATGGGCCCGCCCTCGATATCGATGACGAAGACATCGGCTTTGAAGGGCGCACCGTGGGTCAGGTACTCCTTGTCAGCCGCGTCGAGCTCCGGTCTCGTGGGTGCGGTGCGTGAATGGGGGTAGAATCTCACCGTGGCAGACATTATTTCACACGCGGCTGCAGGCGCTGACTTCGACATCGATCAACTGCGGGGGGTCGCGCCCGTTCGACGGATCGAAGGCCGCAATTGGACCAAAGCCGACGTCGAGTTCTACGAGATCGACGGTCTCAGGGTGGCGGTCAAGACCTACGCGCCGCGCAATGCCCTGGCCCGCAACACTCTCGGCCGATGGCTCATCAGACGTGAGGCAGCCGCCTTCAGGGCGGTCGCCGGGATCGAGGCGGTGCCCGAGTTCTTCGGCCGGATCGGCCCGTTTGCCATCGCCACCCGGTGGGTCGACGCGGTGCCGTTGAAGGAGCACGCCGGCGGTCGTTTGGACGAGGACATCTTCGATCGTCTGGGCGCGATCGTCGATGAGTTTCACGAGCGGGGCGTGGCGCTTGCGGACCTCCACCACCGGGATGTCCTTCTCGCCGACGATGGAACGCTCTATGTGCTCGATCTGGCCACCGCGTGGGTCGCCGGCGACCGGCCGGGTCCTCTCCGCCGCTACCTCTTCGAACGGTTCTGCGAATCCGACCGGGTCAACCTCGCGCGGATGCGGGCCCGTTTCACCGGTGGAGATGTCGAGGCCGCGGTGGCCAGCGTGAGCCCGGCGGCCGCCGCGTGGCACCGACGTGGGCGCAAGGTCAAGACCATCCTCAACCGATTGCGCGGCAAACGCACATTTTAGCCTGCATATCTCACCAGCTTTCGACTGCGGCCGACGATGCATCCTACCCAGACGTGTTTTCTAGCCTTAGGGTGTTCTCCCCGCCGACAGCAGCGCAATGTGACCGAAGGCTCGCACCAGGGCGAGCCTATCGGACACGCGCTGATGGCGGTGAGACACAAGCGCCAGGGGCGCGCCGTAACGTACTGTAGAGTACGCCTCCGCGCTCCCAAGGCGAGAAAACCCGCCTGTCCACGGCGCCTCGTCGCCCTCGTGACGAAACCTGGTGAGACATGCAGGCTGAGCTTCTGAAACCAAGGCGGCTGCGTTATCCTGCCCTGGTGAATTGGGAGGATTGCTGATGAGCGATGGTGGCTACAACAGGTTTCTCGGGGTTCTGCGACTGGTGGCTCTTTTTGCAGTTGTCGTCGCCCTCGTCTACTTCGCGCGACCGACGCGTCCTCAGCGTGGCCATCGGTTTCGTGTTCGTGGTGCTGGGGGAGTCGGTCCGATTCTGGTCGTCGGGTCTGCTGCTCAAGACCAAGGAGCTGATGACCGCGGGTCCCTATCGCTACACCCGCAACCCGCTCTATCTGGGGCGCTTCCTGATCCTCACCGGCGTGATCATCATGGTCAACCTGCCGAACTACATGAGCCTGGTCGGTCTCGTGTTCGGATGGGCGTGGTTCCTCGGCGTCTACATGCGGCGCAAGGAACGGGTCGAACCGGCACGGTTGCGTGAGGAGCACGGAGAGGCTTACGACCGCTACTTCAAGGCCGTACCGGCGCTCTTTCCGACCTTCACGCCGTACGCCGACTACACGCCGGCCGCGTGGTCGGCCGAGCGCATGAAACGCAACCGCGAGTACTGGATGGTGATCGGGCTGTTGGGAGTCAGCGCTTATCTCCTGTGGCGGGCCCTGCAGTACTGACTTTCTTCAGTCCCTGAACTGGAGCTCGTGCAGGCGTGCATAGAGCCCGTTCAGTTCGAGCAGCTCCCGGTGGGTGCCCTGCTCCACGATCCGGCCCTCCTGGAGGACGATGATGCGATCGGCCTCGCGGATGGTGGCCAGGCGGTGGGCGATGACCAGGCTGCCGCGGCCCTCGAGCAACACGTTCATCGCCTGCTGCACCTGGTCCTCCGACTCGGCGTCGAGCGCGGACGTGGCCTCGTCGAGGACCAGAAACGGCGGGTCCTTGAAAAAGGCCCTGGCGATCGTCAACCGCTGTCGTTGCCCCATCGAGAGTCGGGCGCCGTCCTCACCGAGCATGGTGTCGTAGCCGTCGGGCAAGGCGGACACGAAGTCGTCCGCCTGGGCGGCGACGGCGGCACGGCGCACCAGAGACTGATCGGCGTCGCTTCGTCCCGCCGCGATGTTGAGGCGGACGGTGTCGTCGAAGAGGATGGTCTCCTGGGTGACGAGGCCGATGTTGCCGCGCAGCGAATCCAGCGTGAGATCGCGGAGGTCGTGGCCGTCCATCGATCACCCGACCGCCGGTGGGGTCGGCAAAACGCAGCATGAGGTTGGCCATCGTGGTCTTGCCGCCGCCCGATGGGCCGACCAGGGCGACCATCTCGCCGCGGCGGATTGTCAGCTGGATGCCCTTGAGAGCGGGTTCGTCGCTGCCGGGGTAGGTGTAGAACACGTCGTCGAAGTGGATCTCCTGCGGCGCGGTCTCGAGGCGCCGGGCTTCGGGCAGTTCGGTCACCTCGCGCGGCCAGTCCATCATGGCAAAGACCCGGCTCGCGGCGGACATGGCCTGCTGGACCTCGACGTTGATCTGGTTGAGGCGGCGCGCCGACATGAAGAGGAAGGTCAAGCCCGCCGAGCACGACGATGAAGTTGCCGGGGTCGATGGAGCCCGAGGCGATGCCCCGGCCCGCAAAGTAGAAGAGAATGCCGCCGGCCAGGGCCCCGACAAACTCGATGATCGGTCCCGAGGCGGCGGCCGCCCGGCTCGCCTGGAGGTCCACCCCGAAGAGTTGCATCAGGGTTCGGCGAAAGCGATCGATCGAGATCTGCTCCATCGAGAAGGCCTGGATGATCTTGACGCCGGACACCGATTCCTTGAGCTGGTTGGCGGCGACCGCGGTCTGCTGCTGCGATCTCGTGGCCGCCTTGCGGAGACGCTTGCCCGAGCCGCATCACCGGATAGCCCATGACGGGGAGCACGATGAGCGCGAAGAGGGTCAGCTTCCAGTCGTAGATCAGAACCAGCACCAGCATCGCGGGGGCCATGGCGGCGACCCGGAAGAAGTCGGAAAAGACCTGGGTCGACATCAGCTTGATGAGGTGGACGTCGTTGAGGAGACGGGACAGAACTTCCCCGGTCTGGTGGCGGCGGTAGAAGCTCGGCGCCTGGTAGATCAGGGAATCGTGGAGGTCGGCGCGGAGATCGCGAATGATCGCGGACCCGGTCTTCCGGGTCAGGTAGTCGCCGAAGAACAGGAGGATCCCGCGCAGGAGAAAGATCGTGACCAGAAGCACCGGGACCTTGGCCATCGGCCGTTCGTGGATCCAGCTCTTCACCTGGTCGATCGGCAGGCGGTCGAGAACCCGATCGAGGAAGGCCGCCGGTTCGTCGGACGCGGTGGCGTGCTCCACCTTTGGTGGGTTTGCCAGCAGGACCTCGTTGACGAGAGGGTTGAGGGTGGCGACGACGAGTGACATCAAGGCGCCCGCGATGGCCATCATGACCGCGGCGGCATATCATCTGCCCGAGGTAGGGCTTCGCGTAGCCCAGAAATCTCTTGAGTTCTTTCACGCTGGGATGGTAGCAGAACGTCGCATCGTTAGAACGTTAAACGTTGAAACGTTAAACGTTTGAACGTTGAAACGATTCGAGCACCGGGACGTCGGTGCGATTCACCAGGGCGAGCAGGGCGCGGAGGATCGAGGTCTGCAGTTCGGCGTTGTCGGGCTCGCCGAGTGGGAACCCGAGGGGGTAGGGGACTGAGAGCGCGCGTGGCGGCCGGATCTGCCGGGTGATGCCCTCGAGCAGAGTGATGGAGGCGGTGGGGATGCCCTGTTCTTCGATGATCTGCTGTGCAAGACCGACGGTCTGCATGCACACCGGTCAAACGGGCACCATGAGGACCACATCCACTTGATCTTCGACGAGCAGGTCGGCGACCGCAGGCAGGGTCCGCTTGATGAACCGGCCGGGGGCGGTGATCGAGCCCATGAGCGAGATGTGGCGTGGCGCCACCTCGCCGATGGTCCCGTCGGCCGCGAGCTCGTGGAGGCGGTCCAGAGGCAGACCCATGTTGCGGTCGGCGTCCAGACCCGCGTGGGAGAAGGAATCCGAACGGTGGTGCTCCTCGAGGGCCTGGAGATCGGTGTCTGCCGGGATCACGCGGAAGCTGAAGTCGCCCCCCCGCATCGACTCGCTGAAAGGCTCGTCTCCCGGAACCACGAATCCCGCTGACGAAACGATCGCAACCCGGCACTGAGATATCGGTTTCGTGAGGGACGCCACCGGGACGGGTTCGATGGTGCGCCAACGATACGCCTTCAGAAAGGCGCGGAGAGACAGCGAAAGCTCGCGGGTTTCAGCCATGGCACGGGAGGGTAGCATTTTCAGTTTAGGAATTAGGAATGAGGAATTAGGAATTAGGAATTTTCGGCCGAGCTTCACGGGTGAATTTCGGATTTCGGATTTCGAATTTCGAATTTTCCATCACATTACCTACAGATACGTCCGAGTGCTCACACAGGGCTCGTGTTCGGAAACGGTTCGCGTGCGGTGGAGGTGCCGGCTCTCCGGGAAGAGCGCGGTAAGGCGGCGTGCGGGGGAGGTGCTTTTCAACATTGTTGGACAACTCGAACATCCACGTCGGCAGGTCGCTACGGGCAAACAATGTTGAAGGTGGCTCCTCCCGGGAAGCGAGTAGGGAAAGTCAATCTCCCAGTGGGCGGTAACGGAACTCGGACTCTCCACGGCGACTTGTGCGGGCGTAGCCGTAGGCGAAGCCGCCAAGCCGGGTTACAATCCGCCCCATGTTGAAGAAAGCATTCTCCGTCGTCTCGTCACTCGTCGTCATCTCCGCCCTCGCCGCCTTGCTCAGTGTTCCTGCGGTGAACGCGGCGGCGGCCGAGGTCAGTCTCTGCCACAGGTCCGGTGGAGCAGGTTCTGCCCTCCGGAGCGCTTGCCCTGCTGTGGCCGCGGCCTGGTTCGGGAACCGTTCTGGTCACGGTTGCCGTTCCGGCGGGCTCCGAGGACGAACCACCGGGAATGGGAGGTTTGTCCCACTACCTCGAGCACCTCTTGTTCGACGGTTTTGACGACCTCGACGAGCGCGACGTGACCGAGGCGTTCGAGGTCCTGTCCGCCTACATGAACGCGTTCACCCGCGAACAGGCGACGGTGTATTTCGCGCTGGTGCCGCGCGAGGACGCGGTGGCGGCGGCCGAGTTGATGGTGGGGATGTTGACGCGGTCGACGATCACGGATGCCGTGTACGAAAAAGAAAAGAAGGTGATCCTCGAGGAGCTCGCCAAGGATCACGCCTCGCCTGATGGCCTCAAGGAGGAGACGCTGCGATCGGTTCTGTGGAACGGGACGCCGCTCGAACATCCGGTGGGCGGCTCGGTGGCGTCGGTCGAAGCGACGACCCGGGACGAGGTGGTTGGCTACTGGAAGGCCCGTTACGCGCCCTCGGGGTTCAGAATTCTGATCACCGGAGACCTCGGGCCGGAGGGCCTTGGCGAAGTGCTGGCGCCGTTTGCCGCGCTCGAGGTTGGGGGACAGCCGCCCCAACGTCCGGATCCCATGACCTGGGCCGGGTGGGGCGAGTGGGGCGCCGCTGCGCCGTCTGAGGCTCCGGCCGGAGGCGGAATGCCACCGGCGGGGATGGGGATGAGCCACGGGATGGGCGGACCGCCGACCGCGCCGTCCGGCGGCACTCTGGAAGTGGTCGTCGCGGCGCCCGATGCGCTCGCGCAGTCGGGCACCTCGATGGAGGTTCTCGCCCGCTGGCTGTCCGACCCCTCGGGGCCGGTTGCCGCGGTTGTTGTGCCCGGGCAGGCGATGGAGGTCAGCGTCGTCCACCTGCCGCGGGACCCCCGGGATCTCCTGCGGATCAGGGTCGAGGCCGCAGTCGGTGTCGAACCCGAGGCATTGCTGGCCACCGTGCTCGGGGCCCTCGAGGCGGCTGCATCGGGACCGGATGACGCGGCTGTGGAGTCGATCCAGCGCACGTGGGCGGGAGAGCGGGCCCTCAACGATCAACGCCTCCACTACGCGGCGGTCTTCTACGGTGAGGCCCTGTCGGCGGGCCGGGGCGACCTGATCGAGGCGGTGGCGCCGCCGCTGGTGCCACCCGCCGAGGTACGTGCAACCGCGGCCGCTCTGCTCGGCGGCGCCTCGCCCCGGAGCCGGGCGGCGTGGATCGGTACGGGCGGGCCGGAGGGGCGGGCCCCGCTGCCGAAGGCAGCCGCGATCGAGCCGCCGCCGCAATCAGCGATGTTCGAGCCGGGCCCGCTCGGGAGCGTGGTGGCGACCCTCGACAACGGGCTGGTGGTCGGCATCCTGCCGGAGCAGGGCAGCGACGTGTTCGGGATCCATCTGCTGGTGGCGGATCGCACTCTGCGAGAGCCCGCGGACGCACCTGGGATCGCCGATCTCGTGCACCGGTTGCTCTCCGGCGGTACGGTCCTCGGTCCCGGTGAGTCGCTGGCGCAGCGGATCGAACGGGCGGGTTTCGAGGTCAAGACCGCGGATTCGCCGGCGATCCCCTTCGACAACCGCTACCACGTGCCCGATTTCTCATATGTCAGGATCGAAGGCCCGGCCGCGGGTCTCGAGACCGCGCTGATGATGCTGGCGGAGATGGTGCGGGTGCCCGCCTGGGACGAAGCGGGGTGGCGGTCGGCGACGGCCGAACACGAGGCGGAACGAAAAGCCGATAACCGCGGGTCGGAAAAGGCCGAACAGCTTTTTCTCGGTGCGCTCATCGGGGACGCCAACTCCCTCGCCCAGCCGGTGTCGGGACCGTTGGACGGAGCCCAGCCGGGGTTCGAGACAGTGGATGAGTGGTGGGGGAAGTGGCCCGGAGGCTACTTTGCCCCCGACCGTCTGGTGATCTCGGTAGCCTCACCGCTGGCAGTGGCCGACACCATGGCCATGGTGGAGGATGCTTTCGGCGACGGCCCCCCGGCCCCCCCGCAACGGGGGCCCTACCCTTCGTGGCAGCCTGCCGTCGAGGCGCCTCAAGTCGACATCGGCGAGGCTCCGCAGGTGACCGTGCTGTGGGGGAGGATCACCGAGGTGGCCCAGGCCGATCGCGCCGCCGTGCTGGTGGCCATGGACGCCCTCTCCGACCGGATGACCGCCGTGATTCGTGAACAGGAGGGCCTGGCCTACAGCCTCGGGGCCGGCGTTCGCCACGTCCCTGGAGGCGCCTGGGTCCTGTCGGCGACGGTCGGCACCCGGCCGGAGAACGCGGTCCAGATCGGCGAGAAGATCGAGCTGCTGGTTCAACAGCTCGGGGAAGCACCGCTGTCGGCCGGCGACCTCGAGCGGCTCAACGCGCGCGCCCGTCGCAGCCGCATGCTCCGTGGGCTGTCAGCCGCGTCTCGTGCCTATCGGGTCGGCCGCGCCATCTTCGAAGGCCCCGCCTCACCACTGGCGGTGGACGAGGCGGACTATGCGGCGGTCACCCCCGCCCAGATCCAGGCGGTCGTGAAGAAGTACCTGGTCCCGGACGAGATGCTGATGGTGGTGACGCCCTGAGGGGCAAGATATTTCGGATTTCGGATTTCGGATTTCGGATTTCGGAATTGGGAATTAGGAATTCTGAATGTCGGATTTGGAATTTCGGAACCTGTGTCTCCGGTTCGCTCAGGTTGCGCCTCTCCAGGTTCCGAAACGCCGGTGGTGGCGGGCCGTAAACGACCCGCCTACGCCTTTCAAAAACATCCGCGGCCGTCAATCAACGTCGTAGGCAGGTCCTTTAGGGCCTGCCCGTGGGACGTGTGGAACGCGAGTGGTGGAGGGCCGCAGACGACCCGTCGACGGTTTTCAGAGAATCTCAGGCGCGTCGGCGTGTGGAAGATCTGAAACTCCGAAATCCGAAACCTGCGTCTCCGGTTCGCTCAGGTTGTGCCTCTCCAGGTTCCGATACGCCGGTAGTGGCGGGCCGTAAACGACCCGCCTACGGCCTTCAGATACTGACGTGGCCTTGCGAACCAACTGTAGGCGGGTCCTTCAGGGCCCGCCACCACTCATCTACAGATCTCCCCCGTTGCTCGGGCAGCCTGACTCAACCGGAGACGCGCGTTTCGGAATTCGGATTGTTTGGATTTACTCGGAATCCGATGTCGTGTCATTCGGGGCGAGCGATCCTTCGGTGACCCAGTGCTCGTACAACCTGCGGACGCGGAAAGCGTCGATCGGTAGTTCGCGTTCGACCTCCGCGGTGGGGGCGCCCCGCGCGGCCCGACCCCACACCTCCTTGGCGAGTTTGGGGTCCCCGTCCTCCTTGACGTCGGTTGCCTTTTTCCCGGTTGGTTTGTAGACCGCGTCATCCGCGACGAGGGCGCAGGCGCGGTTGAACTCGTCGAACCTGCGCATGCCTTCCATCAAAAGCCCCATAACGTTGCGGGCGTTTGCGGCCGTGCCCGGTTCCTGCTCGGCGCCGCTTGCCGCGGCAAACCGGAAACGCCCCTCGACCGGCCGCTCGAGCATCTGATAGACGGCCACATCCTCCGACAGGTGGCCGAACACGGCCGACGATATGGCCCCGCCGGCGAAACCGAAGGACGCGGCTTGGGCACCGTCCGCGCCGACGATTTTCAAGGTGCCGGAGACTCGGTTGTCGGCGAGGTTTTGCAGCAGATTGGGCAGGCCGAAAAGCCCGAGATCGCCGCTCAGTGTGATGGAGTCGTCTGCAGGAGCAGTGGCCGCGACCGGCCGTCCCATCCCTTTGAGGGCCTCGGCCGCCTTCTGGCCGTATGCCTGGTCGCCGTGCTTCTTGGCGATCTCCGCCAGGAGCTTCTGGACCTCCGGCGACCTGGTGCCGGAAATGGCCGCGATCAAAGGTTCGAGGATCAGCGCCTTGCGTTGGGCGCCCACCGACATTCCGAGAAACTTGCGCGGCAACTCGTTGTTGATCGCATCGGTGATACGGACCACCTGAGCCGGAAAGTCGGAGAGATCCTGGGCTCCGAGCGCTGCCAGACGTCCGTAGGTGTCGCCAAGTTGGGGCGTGCCCTTGAGCCCATGGGTGATGACGATCTCGAGGCTGTCGTTGTCCGGGACCTGGCTCAGCTGTTTGATGGTGTTGCTGAGCAGGAGGCGGCTCTCCTTCGCGTCAAGAGGGATCGACGCGGTCGCGGTCAAACCGTCCTCGATCTCGCTGATTCTCGCTGACAGAATGCCGAAGGCGCGGGGGTGTCGGAGCTGAATCAGGACCGAGAAGCTCTCGCGAATGACCGGCAGCGATTCGCGAAGGTCGGATGTCCGGTTAAGAATGTCGATCTCGTGGTCGACCGTGTCTTCGTCGGTGCGCGGGATGGCGCGCATCAGGTAGAGCAGGCTGCGTTCAACGTCGGCCGGTTTGCGTTCGCCGCTGGTGACCGACTCGTCGAGCGCGTGGACGGCCTCGCTGCGGGCGGCCTCCCCATGGGCTCGCAGGAGCTTGAGCAGACGGAGCCGGACCTCGCGGTCGTTCCCTTCGATCAGCTGTTCGATCAGACGGTCGGGGTGGAGTTGCGGGAAGAACTTGAGAACCCTGCGGAGCAGGAGTCGCCTGTCGGGATCTTCTGCGAGCACGTCCAGCTGCGCCGGGTCCAACGCTGGGAGACTCTCGGCGTAGACAGCTTCGGCGATCGCCTCCCCGATGTCGCCACCTTCGATCATGCGGCCCGCGAGATCGAGCATGGTCACGGCGCGCCCCAACGACCCGCCGTTGAACTCTTCGACCGCGACCGTCACCAGTTCTTTGAAGCGTTGCGACAACTCCTCTGGGTCCTTTGACAGTTTGACGACCTTGCGCAGGGCCCGTGCAGCGCCTGTCGGGGGTTCCGCTCCTGCGACCGATTCGTGAGCCGGCGGCGCCCAGTCGGGAAGGCTCCGGCCGAGCTGCTGGATCAACCCCGCGCTCAGCCCGGGCACTCCGTGCTCCTTGAGAAAACCGAGTTGGGTCTCCAATTCGAGCGAGCTGCCGGCGTGCGACGCGACCTCGTCAACGACGTGGGCGAGCATGGAAGCGGGCTGCGACGCCGAGCCGCCGGGAGCGCCGGTCTGTTGAGCAACAGTCTTCTGAAGCGTGTCGAGCAGGAAGTTGAGGCGGACGAGGGCCGCCGGATCGGCAATCGGACCGGTCATGGCCGGGATGCCCATTCCCGGCGCCTGGCCGCCGCCCTGGACCATCTGGCCCGGTGCCCCCGAGTAGCCGCCACCGGGACCGCCGCCGTAGCCGGGCCCTCCGCCCTGGACCGGTTTGTGGAGAACCTCGCTGCGGCTGCCGCCGATGGAGGTGCTCTTTTCGAGGTGCCCGAAGTTGGTCTCGAGGCCGACGCGTTGCTCGGCGGGACACAATTGAATCAGATGGGGGCGGAGCCCGTCCATGAAGTGGGCGACGTCCTCACGTGGAATCAACTCGAGAACCCCGAGCTGGTGGAGCTTGGTGGCGGCGTGGAAGATGAGATCGGCCGCGGTCATGTTGCTGGATCCACGGAACTGGTCGCCGATCCAGGACTGGATCTCGTTCACGATGAAACCTATGGGGACACCGAACAAATCCGAGGCGTTGTTGGCAAAGATCATGGGCGCGATCTCGTCCGAGAGATACCGCTTCAGGAGCATCCGCTCTTCTTCGTACCCGGTTGCCCCGGTTTGTTGGTCCAAAGAAATGCCCCCTCGGTCCAGTATCGAAAGACCGGTTCGGCGAAACTCGAATCCTGAACGCCGACCCGGACCCACACTTCGGAACGGGACGCGCCTCACCGTCCACGGAATGTCAAATGTCCCTTCTATAGTATCTCAATCCGCGGCCCGGAGAGATGTCTCGATTGCCGTATTCGAGCTTGAGAGGACGCGACCCAACCGACCTTGGAGGGGAGTAAGACTGATGGCGATGGCGCCGTCGCCGAGCCGGCTATTCGAGCTCGTCGAGCATCTTTCTCGCCTCCCCGCGGACGTAGGCGAGGTTGAAATTGAGCTGGTTGAAGGTGATCACCTGGCGGCAGGCCGCACGGGCCGCCTCACGATCACCGGCAGCGGAAAAGGCGAGGGCGTTGAGCAGCAGCACCTGCGGGTTCTGCTGGTTGGCGTTGGCGAGTTCGAAGAGGGCGGCCTTGGGTTCGCCCGAGGCCAGTGCGATAAGACCATCGAGCTGCCGGGATTGTTGGACTTCGAATCGCACGTTGTGGAGAGCCACCGCTTCACGGTAATCGGCGGCGAGATCGCCCGCCGTTCCCAGATCCCTCGCGGCGAGCGCCAGACGCGCCCGATCGTAGATGGCGTTCCGGCGAACCGCCTCCTTGATGTCGTCGGTGGCCTCCGACGTCTCGATCATCTCGACCGACGCCAGATACATCGCGGCGGCCTCGTCAGTGCGGCCGGCTTCGAGCAGCATATCGCCCTTGAGACTGAGGTCGCCGGACATGGCGGCGCGGTCGTCGTCTTCAGCGGCGATGTCGCATCTCGACTGCACCTCGGTAAGGGCACCGTCGAAATCGCCCTCGTGCAGGTATGATGCGGCCTTCCAGGTGTGCATCTGGCGCAACTCGCCACCCGTCCGGGCGATGTCCTCGATCCTCGAGAGGGCGCCGCGGGCGTCGCTGGGTCGACCCATGAAGATGAGGTTGTTGGCGATTCCGATATAGGAGGCGATGAATGTGGGCTCGATAGAAAGGGCCTTTTCGTACGACACGATGGACTCCTCGAACCGTCCCATCTTCATCAGCAGCTCGGCGTAAGAGTCATAGGGGTTGGGTTGGTCGGGAATCAGCTCGATGTAGCGCACGAATGCCTTTTCCGCCTCTTCGAACTCGCCGAGGAACCGAAGGGCATATCCGAGTTGATTGTGGGGCTGCGAGAAATCGGGGTTGATGGCGACAGCTTCGCGGTACTCGACGATCGCCGATTCGAAATCCTGCTGCCCGAAAAGAAAGGTCGCGTACGCGTTGTGGGCCCGTTCGTCCCCCGGGTAGGCGGCGACCAGCGCCTGGAGCAGGGACCGTTGGGTGTCGGGGTCCTGATTGACCGCGGCCTCGAACGCCCCGATCATCATCTGCTCCCCATCGCTCGCACCGTCGGCGGTGGCGACGGCGTGGCGCATAGCCGCAAAGAACTCATGCGTTGTCGGCGAGGTATTGGCGGTCGCCATCCAGGCCATGGCGAACTCAGGGTCGAGGTCGGTGGCCGTGAGGAAGTACTGGTGGGCGTCGGTGAAGCGCAGTTGCTCGAGCAGGTCCCTGCCGAGCAGATAGGCGGTCCGCGCTTCGTCCGAGACGGTCGTGATCGGAATCTTGACCCGGTTCGGTTGATTTCCTGAACCACCGCCACAGGCGGCCAACGTACACACGATTGCCACCGTTGCTGCCGCCGGCCGCAGAATTCGTGACCTCATTCGAGCACCCTCCCCCCAGGAAACTACATGAAGATACGACACCCGGCCGAGGTGGTTGCGGTGGTCGTTGTGGTGGTGCTGGTGGCGGCGGGGACCGCTGCGGCCCAGGCGGGCACGAGCCATCCCGGTTACTACCCGATCGAAAACATGGGAGTGCTCGCCAAGGGAGACCTCGAAGTTGATATCGATCTCACGGGCGCCATGCTCCAGGTTGCGGCAGGAGCGATGCAGTCCGAGAACGGCGAGGATGAAGATCTGGCGAAACTGGTGGCGGGGCTGGAGAGGATCCGGGTCCAGGTGGGCGCACCCCAGGGGGCCGACGCGTCGACGATCGCCCACAGCTTCGATACTGCCATTTCCACGATGGAGGGCGCGGGCTGGAGCCGGATACTCAGGGTGGTGGACGAGGAGGAGCAGGTCTACCTCTTTGCCCGCGAAAACGCGGGCCGGATCGCCGGGTTGACCGCCCTGATCAACGATGAGAACGAGGAGATCGTGCTGGTCAATCTCGTCGGAGACATCGACCCGGTGGTGTTGGGGAAGGTGATCGCAAAGGCTGACCGGCTACCCAACCTCGAACAGTTCATGGCGGGCGGTAACTGATTGCCGACACTCCGAAATACTCGATCGACCTGAGAAGCAGGGGCCCCGTGGGGCCCCATTTCAATGTCCGGAGGTCAGTTGGAGGCGATCAGGACCTCACGCCCTTTCATGGTGACGACAACGAAGTCATCGTCCACGATCTCGAGCGCCGCCGGTGTACCGCCACCGTCCCAGGGGTCGTCCGACATGTCCACCGAGGTCAGGATGACGCGGTTGTCGAAGCGGGTGTGGATGACGTGGTCCTTGCCGTCTGACTGGCCGGTGACCATGCGTTCGACCCCGGCGACTGTCAGGATGTCGTTCATTTCGCCGCCGTGCTGTTTTTCGTCCCACTGCGAGGTGCCCTTGAACCACAGCGGTCCGGTGTCGGTGAGCACCGACCACGAGCCCCACTGGCCGAGGTGTTGGAGGTCGGTGGCTCGCTTCATGCGCGGGTTGTCCTGGTTGCGCTGCGACGCATCGAGGGCGTTGAGGTAGATGATTTCGCCGTTGATCACATCCACCATCTGGCGAGCGGAACACAAGGGGAGGCTCATCCCTTCCGTAACCATCCGATCACGGTCGGCGTCGAAGCGGCGGATCTCCTCCGCCGCGCGGGTGTTGATCTCCTCGATGGTCATCCTCTTCATTTCGGGGCTGATCCCGGCATGGACGAAGAGCACGCCATTGAGTTCGACTGCCACCGGCAAGGTGCGCAACCACCTCCCGTAGGTTCCCTCGGGACGCATGGCCTCGACGTATTCCACCCACCCTGGCGGGTGGAGGGCGAACCAGTCGGCGTTGAATTCGTCATCGGGTGTGAATTGCGACCCAGTGGCGGCGGCCCGCTCCGTGTGCCAAGCCACCTCTGCGTCGTAGTGGGCCTTCTGTCGTGCCTCCGCGTCGGGACCGGCAAACGCGGCGTAGGTCATGTAGTTGACGTCCCTCAACTCGCCGAGAATGTTCATAGCCTCGTGGTTGCCCATCAAGACGATGACCCGACCGCCGGCGGCCGCGGCCTCCTCCTGGAGGCGCATGAAGAGGTCCATCGCCGCGCGCGCATGCTCTCCGCCGTCGATCAGGTCGCCGGTCTGGATGAGTACCGCATCGCCTCCCGACCAATGGCTCTCCCCGTCGACCAGTTCGACTTTCTGGAGCAACGTCACGGCGCTGTTGGCGGCGCCCTGGACCTCGCCGACCACGACCACGCGGGAGGCGCTGTGCACAGCAGTCGAGCCCGCCACCATCGACGCGACCGCCACGGTCACGAGTAACGTGAACGGAAGGGGGCGGCTTCTTGTGCCGCCCGCACAACGGATGGATGTCATGGGTTCCTCCGGAGATCAGGTCTTTGAGGTCCCTGCACCTCTGGTTGCAGACGACGCTCAACGTATGAACCTACGAAAAAACGCCATCCGCGTTTCACCAGTGAACCCCAATTTTCCGCAGCCACGTCCCGGGTCAATTCAGACTCGTCTTCTCCTGGGGTGCGAGGTAGTGGCTGAACCAGGCGAGGTCCCACTCCATCTTGGCCTTGCGGTGGAGGTAGGACTGCAGGCTGTGCTTCTCGCCTGGATACACCACGAGTTCGGTCGGCACACCAAGGTATTGGCGGAGAGCGCGGTAGAGGGCCCTGGAGTGGGCCGGTGGCACCCGCGGGTCGTCGCCGCCGACGTGGATCAGGGTGGGCGTCGCGACGGCGCCGAGACCATCGAGCGGCGACGCCTTGCGGTAGGCCTCGGGGTCCTGCCAGGGCAGAACACCGTTCATGAAGTTGATGTTGTGACCCGGCGTGTCCTGGGTCGCCCACTGGATGTTCTGGTCGAGCACCCCGGCGCCGGACGAGGCGGCCTTGAAGCTGCCGCCCCGGGTGATCAGACAGTTGGTGAGGAACCCTCCGTTGGACCACCCCATGACGCCCAGCCGGTCGCGGTCGGCGATGCCGCGCTCAACCATCGCGTCGACCCCGGTGAGGATGTCGTCCACATCGAGGTCGTTTTCGTGGCCGATGAGATCGGTGAGAAAAGAGTCGCCGTAACCTATCGAACCGCGATAGTTCGGGCTCAGAAGGGCATAGCCGTTGGCCGCCATCAGGGTGCGCCCGTAGATCCAGTACTGGAGCTCGAGGCGGGTGGCGGAGGTGGGGCCGCCGTGAATCTCGACGATCATCGGCAACGGCCCGTCGCTGGGTTGGTAGCCAGGCGGAAGTTCGAGGATCCCCTCGACAGGGGCGCCGTCGACGCTGGTCCAGGTCACGATCTCGATCTGGGGCAGCAGCCAGGTCTCGACCTGCGGGTTGACGTGGGTGATCCGATGCTGCTTTCCTGAGGAGAGCACGACGTAGATGTCGGGCGGGTCGGTGGTGGTGGCGGTGATCACCGCCGCGGTCGTGCCGGTGGTATTCAATGAGAACGCGGTGACCGCGGTGTCGCCCGGGGTCAGGACCGTCAGTTTTTCGGAAGTGCCGTCGGACAGGCCCTCGAGCACATAGACTCTGGAGCGCGCCTTCTGGTGACCGATGAAAGCGAGGTCGCGGCCGGCGCCGCGCCAGGCCAACACACCTTCCTTCGCACTGATCTCCGCGGGGCGACCGACGAGGCTGATCGTTGGATCTCCAGCGACCCACTCGGTGGTGTAGATCAGTGTCGGGTAGCCGTCGAAATCAACCGAGTAGGCGAGGGCATTGCCGTCCGCGGACCAGCACACGTTGTTGACCCAGCCGTAGGGGCTGGGGTGGGTGTGGCGCCACGATTCCGGTGTGAGGTTGACGGTTTCGCCCGAGGCCGGATCGAAGACGTGGACCTCAGACCAACCCTCGGCGTGGATCTGTTCGTCGTCGGGGGTGGTGACCATGGCGATGCGGCCGGTGGTGGGGGCGACGGCGAGAGCGCGGATCACTCGCACCGCGGGCACCACCTCGGTCATCCGCCAACTCGTCAGGTTGAGCTTCTGGACGGCATTGAACGGCGTGACCCCGTGGCCATACTCGAGATCGGGGTAGAGTTCGAGGAGGTCTTTCCAGGGGCCGTCCACCTCGGTCTCGGTGGTCGAGAAGAAGAGGGATGAACCGTCGCCCGCAAGCGCGAAATGGCCGATGCCACCCTCGACCCTGGTCACCGCCTGCTGTTCGCCGCCGGCCGGCGAGACGCGCCACACCTGGGTGGAGCCGTCAAACGGAGGATGGTCGTCGCCGGGGCGCCGGGAGTCGGCCGTGTAGTAGACAAAGGCCCCATCGGAACTCCACCGGGGAGCGGCCTCGATTGCTCTGTCAAAGGTGAGCCGACGCGTGGCGCCGGTCGCGACCTCCACCACCCAGAGATCCGAGTTGCGGGTTTCCGAGGGCGGTTCCCACCGTTGCTCGATATAGGCCGCCGCACTGCCGTCGGGTGAAAGTGCCACCTCGGTGATGGTGGCGAGCGCGAAGTAGTCATCCACCGTGATGCGGTGGCTGCGCTTCAGGGGCTCCACGGCGGGAGCCGTTCCCGCGGGAGCGATGACGGACGCGATGACCAGGGCGATCGGCGAGTACTTCACGGGGTACCTCCAGGGCGCACGGGTGAATTCTTCGAGTGGCTGTCGTGAACACGGAGAGAGTGTATTCGAGACCCACCGAGGTTTCACGGTGAAGAAAAAAAGGCGCACCCGGTGGGTGCGCCTCGTGTTCGTGATGACCCGGTGTCAGTAGACGTGCGTGTATTGTTCGGTTTGTTGATCCTCCGACATCGTGCCGTTGATGGTCCTGACCACCACCTCGCCTTCGAAGACCCGGAGGGTGAAGGACGCGGTCGTCGAGCCGTCGCACGAGTCGTAATGGTCCACCCAGAAGGTGAAGGTGCCGTGCGGCGCTTTGCCCTCGGGCCAGAAGATGTTCTCGGTCGGGCTCGGGCTGGTGTCGGAGCACGGGAAGTTGCTGTCGACGTCCAACTGGCCCTGGGTTGCCGGATTGGGGATGGTCCCAGTAAATCTGCTCGCCGCTCGGTTCCACGACGTACAGATCCAGGTCCTGCTTACCGCTCCAGGTGAGGCGGAAGGAAACATCCCCGGTCTGGCCCTGTGAGCCGCCGTCGAAGGTGCCGTCGCAGTCGTTGTTGAACGTGATGGTCTGGGAATCGCCGTCCTTGGTGATGGTGACCGACCCAGAAATCGGGTAGTTGGGGCAGATCTCGGTGTCGAACTCGGCCGACCCGGAGACGCTGACGTCGGACAGGCTCTTGCCGTTTTTGTCGGGCGACAAGGCAAAGCTCTCCATGTCCACCCCGCCTGAGACGTGCCCCTGGTTGTCGATGGCCAGGTCCACCTCACCGGTGGCGCCGCCGATCTCGGCGTACTGACCGTTCCACATCACGTCTTCGCCGGTGATCTCGTATTCGTAGCTGAGCTGGCCGGGTTGGTTGATCAGGTTGGTATGGGTACCCGTGACGCTGCCGGCGATAATGTCGCCGGTCTGGGCGGCCACGAAGTGTGAGCCGAGGTCGATTCGCCATCCATTCGGAAGCGGGGTCAGGATTCCCGGCGGCAGAAGAGCGGCCGCGGCAGCGATCAAGCCGTCCAAGCCGGCGGACTGGACCATGCCGATCATGGTCTCGATGCTGGGGACAATGCCCTGACCGATCAGACCCATGGCGCCGAATGCCGCCTCGGCGGCCGGAATGAAGGCGGCCGGGGTAGGCTCGGACGCCAGCACCGAGGTGGCAGGGATGAAGATCGAGTCACCGGTCAAGTTGTCGATGACGGTGGCGTAGGCCAGGAAGCGCGCGCCGGATGTCGCCGACGTGACGACAACGTAGCCGTCGTTGACGGTCTGCGAGGTCACGCGTTTGAAGATCCTGTCCCTTTGAAAGAACATGAACGGTTTCAGGGTTTCAGAAAGGGTGCCCAGGCTGGTGCCGTTGGCGGAGCGGAGGTCGAAGTCGACGACGATGGTCTGGGCGGTCAGATTGACGACGCCGACGTTGGTGCGGAAGCCGGTGTCGTCGGAGGCGTTGTGGGTGAGCTGCATCAGGAGGGCGCGCTCACCGGTGGCGAAGGCCTGCGACCCGTGGACGGTGCCGCTGAAATTGCCGAAAGTACCCTCAGACGTGAGATTGTAGGTGCGGCTGGTGGCGATCACGTCGCCCTGGAGAATACTGATCCGGAGGGCCGCCGCGCCGCTGAATCCGAATGACGAGTCGAGAATGTCCTCGAGCCGGGTCGAGGTCCCGGCGTTGACGATGAAGGTACGGGATTGGGGCGACGGGTTGGCCTCGCCGCGGATCAGCATGTCGATCCGGGCTCGGGCCTGGACCGACCCGGGATTGTGGAGTTCGACGTCGGTGCGCCAGTTGACGTTGAGGGCTCCCGTTAGCGTGGGCTGCGGCGGGAATGTACATCGCGTTGTCAACCGCAGTCGCCTTGGTCGGGGCAATCGCGAGGGGACCGGGTTGGAGCGGCGGAGCGCCCAGCCAGAGGACTCCGATCGGATCGTAGCGGTGCTTCGCTGTTTCCGGCTGCCAACCCGGGATCGGCGCTACGCGGATTCTCGCCGTCGGCACCTTCACGCGAATGTCCGTCGGTTCAGATTTCGACGACCATGAACCCACGTAATCGGAGTTGTTGTCGCCCTCGTCGCTCTCGCCGATCACGTGACCGGGATCGGCCAACAGGGTGGCGGTGTGCTGACCCGCCGAAATCCCGTCGATCTGGTAGTCATCGTAAGAAGCGTAGAAGCCGGCCTCGAGGGTGTAGACGGTGTTGTTGAAAAAATTGACCCTGCTCGCGCCGTCCAGGGCGATCCGCGCGATGGCTTCGCCGGCCGGGAACACGGCGTCTCCGGGGCCGTAGTTGGCGACCGCCCAGTCGAAATAGGTCGCGCCGCCTCCGGTCAAACCACCGGACGTCCTGGTTCCCGTGGTCCCCGAGACGACCAGCGGCCCGCTCCAACCTGAGGGCTGGTAGGGGGCGAGGTTGACGGTGGTGGTTGGTGTCGAAGTCGGGGTCGGCGTAGCGGTCGGCGTAGTGGTCGGCGTCGGGGACGGCGTGGTTGTGGCCGTCGTGGTCGGGGTCGGCGTGGGCGGAGGCGGCGACGAGCCCGCACTGCGGGTGGCCGGGGTGATGTAGATGGGGTCGTCCGGTGCGGTTGTCGATCACCACGCCGTAGGCGAAGAACGCACCGCCGGCGGTGGACGTGGTCAGGACCGCGTAGCCGTCGTCGACATCGCCGCTGACCACTTTCTGGAAGATCTTGTCCTCCTGTTGGAACATGTAGGGCTGCAACGGATACGACTTGGTGCCAAGGTACGACCCATCGGCGCGATAGAGCGCCACCTGAACCGTGATCGACGACCCGGTCGCATTGACGAAACCGATGTTGGTGCGGAAACCCGAGGTCGTCGAACGGTTGTGGGTGAGCTGGATGATGCGGCCTTCCTGACCGGGCTGGATGGCGGTGTGGCTGATCACGCCGCCGACGAACTGGCCGAAAGTGCCGTCAGGCTGGAGATTGTAGGTGCGGCTGGTGACCGCGGCCATGCCGCTGGTGTTGACCACCCGGATGGCGGCGCCGCCGTCGAACCCGAAGATCGACATCAGGGCGTCTTCGAAACGCAGGGCTTCGCCGGGGTCGAGGGTGTAGGACCGGGTCTGCGGGTTGTGATTCGAGGTCTTCGCCTTGAGCAGGGCGACGGTCACCGAGGCCCGCGTCTGGCCGGGGTTGAAGATCTCAAGGTCGGTTCGCCAGTTGGCGTCCCCTGCCCCCGAAACGTGCGCGCTCGCCGGAATGAAGAGCTGCGTGTTCTCGATGGCGGCGAACGACTTGTCCGCCCCCTGGGCGGCGGCCGCTGCGGCCACCAGAAGGAGCAGCGCACAGACCGTCGCCATCTTCTGCAAATGGTTGTGGGAATGGAAGTTCTTGAAAACCGCTGCCGAATCCACCTTGTGTGACACCATCATCAACCTCCTTGACGAGAGAATGAATATCAACTTGGGGTGATGCCTGAAGGCATTTTTCTCCAGTAGAACGAGAATAATAGTCACTCCGAATTCTGTCAACGAGGCCCGAATTGTTCAACTGGAAAACACCCTGGGGCGCCGGTTTTCGGGGATGTTCGCCTTTTCCTGGAACAACCCGTGGTGTCTATTCTGGTGCGCGGGGCGTCGCTGCTCCCACCCGGCCTCGCGATCTCCACTTCCTGCTGCGCAGCACCGTCGGCAGGTTCAACATCGTCATCATGCCCTTCATCGTCGTGGTGATGGGCGTTCTGGTGGCCCGCGACGTGACCGGTCCGGTGTTGGGGCTCGATCGCTCGAGTCTGGGCTTTCTCCGCATCCAGGTTGGGAGCGTACCGGGTGCTGTTGGCGCCTGCATCGCGGCTGTTGGAAGAGCGCAGGGAGTCGTTGGTGGAGGCGGTCCAGGCCCCGACGTGACCGGATGTAAGATGGTGGAAGGGTGTTGACCCTTCTGGAGGAGGTGCCGATGAAGATGTACCGGAGCCGGGCGCTCGGCTCGATGCTCGCGCTGGCGCTGTTCGCCGCGGCGCCGTCCGCGATGGGTCAGGACGATTCGAAGGCGTGGTTAGGTTCTTCACCCGCTCTCGACCAGCTCAAACAGGGCTTTGTGGCGATGGGAGAGGACGCTTTCGAGACCGCTCTCGATCACTACCGGTCGGCCCTGGAAAACGCCAACACCCGGGAACTTCGATTTCAGGCCCTGGTGGGCATCGGTTCGGCTGAGGCCGCCCTCGGTCGTCTGGACGATGCGCGACAGTCCTACGATCGGGCGCTCGAGATCAAACCCGAGAATCCCGAGACTCTGTTCGCCGCCGGGATGGTTGCCAAGGACCAGGAACTCTTCGATACCGCTGCGGAGCTCTTTGCGCAGGCCGCGGTTCGCAAACCGGATTTCGGGGAGGCACTGACGCAGCTGGGAGTCGTCTACGCCTTTCAGGGGCGCCACGAGGAGTCCGCGGCGGCGTGTTGGAGGGCGGTGTCCGTCAGCCCACAGGATGTGGGTGCGCTGCTGTGTCTGGGTGTGGCCAGGTACCACCTCGGTCTGTATACCGAAGCCGCGCAGGCTTTCGAGACGGTCGTCGAAATCGACCCGCAGAATTCACACGCCCGCTACAGCCTCGGTCTGTGCAGGCTCTTCAAGGAGGACCCGGACGGCGCTCTCACCGAGTACGTGGCGCTCAAGGACCTCGATCCGGATCTGGCGCGCGACCTCTACAACAGGATATTCGCGACCCCGTAATTGTCGTCGGGTGGAGCCTCAGCTCTCGGCGACCATGGCCTCGATCTGCGCGAGGGCCTTGTCGAGGCGATCTTTGATGTGGGACGTCGACTGCCGAGGTCGCTTTTCGTAGAGCCCGACCGATTTCCAGAGATCACGGTCCTCGTCCTCGAGCTCTTCCGTCCGCAGCCGCAGGCCGTGCCTCTCGAGGATCGGTTCGATGCGTCGGCGGTTGCGCCACAGCTTGCGGCGGGTGCTCTGATAGGCGTGTTCGCACACCGCCTTGCGGTTGGAGAACGAGAACACGTTGGTGAAGAACATGTTGTAGTCGTCCCGCCGCGGTTCGAAGACCAGGACGTCCTTGTCGGTGTACCGGGTCTCATAGGCCGCCAGACCGGCCCCCATCCGCGAGTGGACGAGCGTGCGGAAGGTCTGGGCGAGTACCGTCGGCAAGCCGCGATCGACCAGCTGGCCCCGGCGCATGACGCCGAGCTCGACCGAGCGGATGGTGTCGACCGGAACGATCGGATTCACACACAGCACGAGATCGGCGCCCTCGTCGAGGGCGACCGATGCGTGGACCGTCTTGAGGAGCACGCCGTCGACGTAGTACCGGCCGTCGATCACCACCGGCGGGTAGAGCCCGGGGAGGGCGGTGGAAGCCTGAACGGCCGTGGAGATCGGAACGTGGTCGAGCCCGGTTTCGCCGAACCGGACCGGGCGGCCGGAGTCGAGATCGGTAGCGACCAGGACCAGCTTGCGCCGCAGCTTGCGGAAGTCGTCGGTGCGGCCGTGCATGGAGAAGATCTTCGCGAGGTAGGCGCGAACCGGTTCGTTGTTGAAGATCCCCACCGGGAGGGCGCGCGACAGCCGCGTCATGGGCGTGAAAATATTGGTGTCGTCCGGCTTTCGCAACATGTCCCAGAACGCGTTGACGAGCAGCCCCGGCACCTTCAAACCACTCTTGACGAATTGACCGACTGCGGGTGCGAGAAAATTCTCCGGGACGAAGGGGTGTTCGCCGGGTTCGTCCTTGACGATGGCGCGACACATCTGGGCGGTCGACAGGTTGTTGGCAAGGCAGGATGAAATGAAGGCCCCGGCGCTGACCCCGACGTAGATGTCGAGGTCGTTGAAATCGATGCCCTCGATGGCTTCGTCGAGGGCCCGGATGGCGCCGATTTCGTAGATCGAGCCCGCCGGGCCGCCGCCGGCGAGGGCGAGTCCGATCCTGGCGGACGACGTCCGACCGTCAATCACTTTCGGGTCCCCGTCGATAGGCCTGTTGCCATCGGATCACTTCGCGGGTTTCTTCTCTTCTTCCGGACTCTCGTCGCTCACCTTGCGCTCGACGTCGATGGCCGCCAGCGACGACTCGAGGTCCTCCAGCCGTTCGCGCAGCCGGGCCATCTCCTCCCGCGCCCGCCGGACGGGG
The DNA here is from genome assembly GCA_963714885.1 of Candidatus Sulfomarinibacteraceae bacterium. Taxonomy (GTDB): domain Bacteria; phylum Acidobacteriota; class Thermoanaerobaculia; order Thermoanaerobaculales; family Sulfomarinibacteraceae; genus Sulfomarinibacter. The sequence goes on from CAVQQV010000053.1 coordinate 69,283, forward strand.
CCGATGCGGTCGATCGATGCCTGGACCAGCTGGTCCATGCGGGTCTGCAGCTGTTCGACCCCGCTCGAGACCGCCTGTTCACCGATGCGGATCAACTCGTGGAGCATCTCGTTCGGGAGCAGGGCGGTGCCCTTGCGGCCCTCTTCGGAGATGATCTGGGTCAGGGTCTGCGAGGTCACGTCGTCCGATGTCTTGTTGTCGATCACGCGGATCTGTTGGCCGCTCCGGATCCAGCCCGCGAGCTCGTCGAGGGACACGTAGCGGCTCTCCTCGGTGTCGTAGAGCTTGCGGCTTCCATATCTTTTGATCAGTCGGATCATGGCGGGTCTCCTGTGTCATCGCCGCGGGCGCGCGGTTGTCCGGATTTGCCGCCATGCGGCGTCCATTCGTGTATACCGCAGTGCGGCAACCATGTCAAGAGAACGGTCCGGTTGCCGATCCGGTCCTGGGAGTATAAATTGATCAATCGAAAAGAGATCCTTCAGCAGCGTGCGGCCACCGTCCGGTTCCTCCGACGGGCCGTTACCAGCGCTGCGGGCGGTCGAGTGTCGGAGTTGCCGCAGCGCGGCAAATTTTCGACATCGGCACGAGACCCCGCCGCTCAAGCCCGCTGGTCTCACCACGAAACCGGTGAGAGAGGCGGGCCACCGATGCGCGCTCGAAATCTCTTCGGGGCGGCGGGGGTGAAGTGGTATGTTCCGCGGGTGAAAGATTCTCGGTTCGGCGATCTCCGGCAGTTTCTGGACCGCCTGCAACGGGACGGCGACCTGCAGGTGGTCGAGGCTCCGGTGCGGCCCGCGTTGGAGGTCGCCGAGATCCACCGGCGAGTCATCGCGGCGAACGGTCCGGCCCTGTTGTTCACCGATCCCGTCGGCAGCCCCTTCCCGCTGGCAACCAACCTCTTCGGCACCACGCGGCGGGCCGCGTTGGCCTTTGGAGAAAGGCCGCTGGCGCTGGTGCGCAGTGCGGTGGAGTTTGCGACCCGAGCCATGCCTCCGGCCCTCGGCGATCTCTGGTCGGCGCGCGACCTGGTGGCGGCGGGTCTGAAGCTGGGGACGCGGTCGGTGCGTTCGGGCCCGGTCGGGCAGGTGGTGTCCGGAGGATGTCGACCTCGACCGGTTGCCGGTTCTCACGTCGTGGCCCGAAGACGGCGGGCCCTTTGTCACCCTGCCTCTGGTCTATACCGAGGACCCCGACGGCGCCGGCCACAACCTCGGGATGTACCGGCTCCAGGTGCACGATCGACGGACGACCGGGATGCACTGGCAGATCGGCAAGGGTGGCGGCTTCCACCATGCCCGGGCGGAGTCCCGGGGCGAGGCCCTCCCGGTGACGGTCTTTCTCGGTGGGCCGCCGGCGCTGATCCTGGCCGCGGTGGCGCCGCTGCCCGAAAACGTGCCCGAGTTGGTTCTGGCGTCGCTGCTCGCGGGCGGCAAGATCCGGCGGTGCCCGGGGCCGGGCGCCCACCCGTTGCTCGCAGATGCCGAGTTCGCGCTGGTCGGGCACGTCCCCGCGGACGTCCGCCGGCCCGAGGGCCCGTTCGGCGACCACTACGGCTACTACTCTCTGCAGCACGACTACCCGGTGTTCGAGATCGACCACGTCGCCCACCGCCGGGACGCCATTTATCCGGCCACCGTGGTCGGAAAACCGCGGCAGGAGGATTTCTTTATCGGCGACATGCTGCAGGAGTTGCTGTCGCCGTTGTTCCCGCTGGTCATGCCGGCGGTGGAGTCCCTGTGGTCCTACGGCGAGACCGGTTACCACTCGCTGGCGGCGGCGGTTGTCCGGCAGCGCTACCGACGCGAGGCGATGGCGTCGGCATTCCGCATCCTCGGCGAGGGGCAGCTCAGCCTCACCAAGTTCCTGCTCGTCACCGACCGGCCGGTGGATCTCAAGGACTTTCCCCGGACCCTCGAACACGTGCTCGAGCGGACCATGCCGGAGACCGATCTCTACGTATTCTCGAACGTGTCGATGGACACCCTCGACTACACGGGTCCCGAGGTCAACCTCGGTTCGAAGGGCGTTTTGCTGGGTCTCGGCGACCCGGTCCGCGACCTGCCGCGGGAATTTCGAACATCCGACACGCCGCAGGGGATGGGGCTCGCGCGGCCCTTCTGCGCCGGTTGTCTGGTGGTCGGCGGGCCGAGTTGGTCGGCGGAGCCCGGTGCGGCGGCCCGATTCGCGGCCCACCCCGCCTTTGCCGAGTGGCCTCTGGTGGTCCTGACCGACGACCCGGAGCGGGCGCTGGCCAGCCCCATCAATTTTCTGTGGACGACCTTCACACGGTTCGAACCGGCGGCCGATATCCACGCCGCGCGGGTGGAGGTCAAACGCCACCACCTGTCCTACACCTCGCCGCTGGTGATCGATGCCCGCATGAAGCCGCCGTACCCCGACGAGCTCTTCTGCGACCCCGATACCGCCGATCTGGTCACGCGCCGGTGGCATGAGTACTTCCCGGACGGCGGCGTCGAAATGGGCGACTCCGACCGCGGCCATCTCGATTGAGCTCGATCACGATCCGGAAGCGCCAACGATTCTGCCGCCGTTGCTACGAAACCCGGTGAGAACAGCGGGTCAGCGCTCGCGGCTGGGGCGGAAATCCTCCTTCCGCAGCTCGTACTGGCGCATCTTGGCGTAAAGAGAGCGCGGATCGAGCCCGGCCTGCCGCGCCGCTTCGCCTATCTGCCCGTCGGTACGGTCAAGCAGGGCGCGGAGATATGCGACTTCCCAGCTCCGGAGGGCGGCGCGGCGCGCCTCTTTGAAGGGTCGGCGGGATTGCTCGTCTACCAGCGCTTGGTTCGCGAGCACATGGTCTGCCGAACCGGTGGCTGTGGGACCCGTGAGCGCAGCCGGTAGGTCGCTGACGCCGATCTCGGGCCCCCGGCTGAGCAGGACCGCGCGTTCAACGACATTGATGAGTTCGCGCACGTTGCCCGGCCACGAGTACGCCTGCATGGCGGCCAGCACTTCCTCACGGATGGCGAGGCCGGGGCGGCCCAGCTGCCGAACAAAGCGTTCGAAATAGCTGTGGACCAGCAGCTCGATATCTTCGCGGCGCTCGCGCAACGGCGGCACGATCAGGGTCACGACGCCGAGTCGGAAGTAGAGGTCCTCGCGAAAGACCCCGTCCCGAAGCGCCGCAGCGATGTCCCGGTTGGATGCCGCCATGATGCGGACGTCGATGGCAATCATCCGCTCGGCGCCGAGGCGTCGGATCTTGCGCTCCTCGAGAACCCGCAGCAATTTCGCCTGGAGGTGGATCGGAAGGTCGGCGACTTCATCGAGGAACAGCGTGCCGCCGTGGGCAAGCTCGAAAAGGCCACGCCGCGTCCGCACGGAACCGGTGAAGGCGCCCTTCTCGTTCCCGAAGAGCTCGCTTTCGATCAACGACTCCGGCACTGCGGCGCAGTTGACAGCGATAAACGGGCCTTCAACTCGCGCTCCTTCGGCGTGAATGGCACGCGCCAGCCACTCCTTGCCGACTCCGGTTTCGCCGAGGATCAACAGCGAGCTGTCGGCGCGCGCCACCCGCCGTGCGAGGTCGAGGAGCTCCTGCATGGAGGGGCTGACCGCGGCAAAGTCATCGAGGCGATAATCCTGGGTCCGAGCACTTTGAAGGTGGGCGGCCACGGACTCGGCCCGGCGGCTGACGAGGGCCGAGAGGGCCGATTTGAGCACCCTGTCGGCGAGGCTGAGGTTGAGCACGCCGAGGCAGCCCGCAGACAGCAGGCGAGCTCTCGTGAGGGCGTCCTCGCCGTCCTGGACGACGATGATCTCCGGCCGGTCGGGCAGTTTGCGCAGGGTTGCGAGGATCTCGTGGGTGGGTCGCGGGAGGGACTCCAGCGAGATGACCAGCACATCGCAGGTTTCGCCGGCGAGCCCCGACCACAGCTCGTGCGAGACGTCCACGAGGACGTTTTCCTGTTGCAGGAGCTTGCGCAGGCGCCGGTCGGTGGCGGGGGAGCCGCTGACCACGAGTACACGGATGAGCATCGAAGGAAGCCCTCCCAGATCGGCAGTTTAATACGGATGTGATCGGCTGTATACACCCGAAATTCGAGAGAACGCTCTCTCTTTCGGGCGGCGGAGTGGGCACCGCCCTTGCAGAGTTCCTCTTCGCACAAGGGGGTACACCGTGGGTGGACCGAGGACCGGCAGGGAACGCAAATCTGAGGCAAAACCCCCCAAAGACGCCGGGTACGAACCGTCCCGGGCGTCGGGTGGTGGTGCTGCCGGGGATGGTGGCGCTCGGGTCGACCGCGGCCCGGACGATCGCTCATGGGTGGCGAAACGACCGCCCGGCAGGCTCCCGACACGTTGACCTTTGCGCGCCGACGGGGCGACAGACCGCCGTAAGGAGATGTTCAATGGAGAGTCGAAATTCCGTAAGGCCCGAAGTTCCATCGACCAGCGGGAGCGGCCCGGCAACCCCCGGGGCGACAGTCGTCGGCTGGCTCCTTCTGTGTTTCGCGCTCATACCGCTGTCCATGGCGGCCCATGGTGATGGCCGGTTGTATGTCACGACCAGTCTCGTGATGATCGCCACCGGTTTCGCCCTAGTGGTGATGGCTCGCCTTCTCAACCGGCGGGGCGGTGGTCGCGGCCCGACGCCAGCCGCCGGTTAACGGAGAGGTGTCCGAGCGCGGCGCGAGGCCGAGGCAGCGCGACGCCCAACAAAGAGGCCTGGAGGGCAGGCCTCAGACAGCCGGTACCGTCGGTCGCAACGGGGTGATGTGCGGGGGCAGTCAGTTTTGACGGCCACTGCGAACAAGCCACGACGCGAAGGCCGCGATTCCCGCGACCGCAACAGTGGCTCCGACCCAGAACAACCAGCTCCGACGCATACGACCTCCAACGGCCGGGCCGTTCGACACATCCCCGGTCACTGTAAATGAGATGCAATCCTTTTGCCAGGTCCTTGGGGTTTTTCGGCGGCGGTCACCACTCGATCCTCCGGGTGGCTGGAGGCGGGCCGGCGCCTCTCGCCGCTTGGGACCGAGACGCCACAAACGTCACAAAGGGCCGTGGGCCTTGAGTGATCGCCGGGAGACGACAGCCCGACGGGTTTCGGGACTCAGTCGGCCGGAGTACGCACCGAGCCATCTGCCTGCCGGTCCAATTCGTTTCGCGGCGGCGGCGGGTGTTTCCCGATCGTAACGTTGGCGTCGGCCGGTAGCGGTTGCGAGCCGGTTTTGGGAAAGGATTGTCCCGACGCCGCGGTTGTCGCCGACCGCTTCAGACGTTATTCTTAACGCGCATCTGAGGGCGCACCAGTGAGTTCGTGGAGGTGGAGAATCGATTCACGCGATGACGACTGGCGGCAGGTGGTGATCGCGCGGTGCACGGGCACCCCGCGCTGATGATGACGTGACCGGTCGGCTCGCGCCAGTCGATCTGGCGATCGTGGCGGTCTACCTGGTCGGCATGCTGGTGGTCGGCGTGGTGGTGGCGCGCCGGATTCGCGGTTTCAAGGACTTCTTCGTTGCCGGCGGCCGCATGACGACGCCGCTCCTGGTGTGCACCCTGGTCTCCACCTACTACGGTCTCGATGTGACCTTCGGCAGTTCCGAAACTGCGTACTACGAGGGGGTCGCGGCGTTCGTGGCCTATTCGGCGCCCTTTTACGTTTTCTATCTTTTGACGGCAGTACTGGTTGCACCCCGGCTCAAGCGCCTTCCGGCGTTGTCGCTGCCGGAAGCGATGGGCATCGCCTATGGGCCCGGTGCGCGGGTGGCGGCGGCGGCCGCATCGTTCGTTTACTCGGCACCGATTCTGGCGGTGGCGGGGATGGGGCTCATCGGCCACTTCTTCTTCGGCCTTGCGCCCTGGAAGGGTTGCGTGATCGGGGCTTCCATCGCGCTCGTGTACACGGTGCTCGGCGGTCTGCTGGCCGATGCGATCACGGACGCCGCACAGTTTGTCGTGATGTGCGTGTCGGTGGCGGCGGCGGCGGTCGTGGTGCTGAGCACGGCGGGAGGTCCACAGGCGATCGGCGCCCGTCTCGGCGGCGAGGTCCTGGCCCCATTCGGCACCCTCAGCGGCTGGGAGATCATGGTCTTCGTCGGTGTCGCGATGACACCGCTGGTCGAACCGGCCTTCTACCAGCGGACGTTCGCCGCCGTCGGTGCCCGCCAGGTGGTGCGCGCACTCTTGATCGGCACCGTTTTGTGGGCCTGCTACGACTGGCTGGTTGTCTACCTCGGCCTGGCCGGCCGCGACATGGTTGCCGCCGGGACCTTGCCCGCCGACCTCGACGGCAGCGCCGTGCTGTTGGCGGTAGCAGCTAAAACGCTGCCGCCCGGGCTCCTCGGTCTGTTTGTCGCCGGCTGTCTGGCGTCGGCGATGTCGACCGTCGACTCCTACACCCTGATCGCCGCCGGCAACGTGGTGTACGACGGCTGGCAGGCAGCCACGGGGCGCAACCTGGCCGACCGCACACTGCTGCTTGCCACCCGGCTGCTGGCGGTGGTAACGCTGGCCGCCGCGGTCGGGCTGTCGCTTCTGTTCGAGCGCCTCCGCGACGCGTGGATTTTCATGTCGACGGTACTGTTGGCGACCGCTCTCTTCCCGATGCTCGCGCTGCTCTTCGTTCCCCGTCTGGCAACGCCCCGTGCTGGCCGTTGGAGCGCGGTGACCGGCGTGGTGTCGTCGTTGACTCTCTTTGCGGCCTTTCAGATCGTCGGATCGTCGACCCTGGAAGGGTCCCGCGTCCTGACTGTGGGTGGTTGGATTCTCGAACGCGAGGCGGGTCTGTTGGTGGTGCTGCCGTTAGCTTTGGCGGCATTCGTAGCCGGAGCGATCGCCGACCACCGCAGGCGCGGGGCGCCGCGATGACCGCCGTCACCTGGCTCGCAGTCGCAGTTCTGGGCATCGGTTCGGTGACGGTGTTCGTGCTCTTTCTGCGCGATCTCGGGGCGGTGTTGCCGCCGTCGCGGAGGGACGATCAGCGCAGGGGGTGAAAAAAGCGCTTCCAGCGCGGGAGGAAGTTGCGTTCGGGGTCGACCGAGGCTGCGACGAAGGTGGCTCGGCCCACGATCTGGTCGCGGGAAACGGTGCCGAAATACCGCGAGTCGTAGCTTTCGTCGCGGTTGTCGCCCATGACGAAGTACATGGACTCGGCGATCACGACCGGCGAAAACGATGGCATACAGTGGCTACCGCGCGCAATCATCACGGCATGCGGCGCGCCATCGAAGGTCTCCGACGCGATGAGCCGTCCTTCCATACCCGCGGTGCGTCCGGCGACCAGGTCCTCCGCGGGTGGCGCGTAGGAGACCACATCGCCGTTGACGATCAGACGGTCTTCGACCATCGACAGGGTGTCGCCGGGGACGCCGACCACCCGTCTTGACCAGCCGTTTCCCGTCGACCGGCGAGTAGAGGACGACGATGTCGCCGCGTTGGGGGTTGTCCCACGCCAACAGTCGGCGGGTCGTGAAGGGGATCTTGAGGTCGTAGGCGAGCTTGTTGACCACGATCCGGTCGCCTTCGAAGATGGTTGGCTTCATCGAGCCGGTGGGCACGTCGTTCCAATCGGCAACCGCCGACCGGAACGAGGTGATGAGCAGGACGATCAAAAGGACCGAGCGCATCCACTCGGTCCACCAGCGCGCCACTGTCTTCTTGAATTTTCCCGGTCATCCAAATCCCCGTTGTCACATACGTTGGGTGTGATCCCATTGTTTCACCGGCTGCTCGCTGCGAGGGCTCACTTCCCGCGCTTGGTGCCTCCGGGAGTCATCATCGGCATGGGGAAGGCAGCGACCTTGCCCTCGCCCGGGGTGATGCGGCCGCGACCGGCCTTTTCGACCTCGTCGATTCGCAAGCACCGAGTGCAGCGGCACGTAGAAACGGCTGACGTCGGCAAACTCGGTCTTGAGCCGCTCCTCGGATGAATCGATCAGCAGCTTGCTGCGCTCGCCGAAAACCAGACCCTCGACTTCAACGAAACCGAACAAGCCGCCCTGGGAGACGTTCTCGGCATAGACCTCATACACCTCTCCCTGGTTGACGAAGCTGATCCGGTAGAGGGTCTCGGTGGTTGCCATGATTCGAAGATGATTTGTAACACAACCGCGGAAATGCGGGCACCGATCGCGACAGGATCACTCTGAAAAAGATTCGATTCGGGCCGCGACAGCACGTTCGCACACCCGGCAATACGGCTGCACGCGGCGGGAGAACATCAGACAGTCGAGTTCTGACCGATAGAGACCGGTCGAGGAGTAGCCGGCGCCTTCGAACGCGCCGACGATACCGGCAAAGACGCTGTTCGAAAGGTACTCGTTGGACCACAGGGCGTGGGCGGAGGCGTGCTCGTTCTCTTTGTGCCTCAATTCGAGGATCTTCTCCTCCGGGGCGCCGGATCGGACGGCTGCCGCGATCGCGTTGTTGAGAACTGTCCGTTCCGCCTGGTACGCGTTGTCCGCGGTGTCGTAGGCCTCCTTTTCCCAAGGGGTCGGCAGCGCCGTGCCCGGTGCGACCAGGTCCTTCCACTTGACGTCCGCCGGGTCAAGGAGGGCGGTGATGTTGGGTTGGACCGGTTCGCGGCCGCGCGGGTAGAAGTCGTTGTAGGCCGTGCTCGAGGTGTAGTACTCGTCCGCCAGTCCGCCGAAGGAGTGGCCGAATTCGTGCAGGAGGAGGTACCCGGCCCAATCGGAGTGGGCGGTGAACGTGCAGTAGAGGTTGAAGATCCCGCCACCGCCGTAGCGATCGTGGTTGATCATGATGATCATTGCGTCGTAGGGGACGTTGGCGGCGATGTCGCGGAGGTTCCGGTTGTCCTCGGTCAGAAGGTATCGCTCGGAGCCCAGCGCGTTGCACGAGGCTCCGAGAGCGGTGTCCCGGTAGCGGCCTCGGGTCGGTTCGTCACATCCGCTTTCATTGGAGGGCACCAGAACGCCGCGCACGCTGAGTTGATCGCGGTGAGAGGCAAAGGGCTCGAATGCGAGCAGGGTCTTGGTGGCCCATCGGAGGTCGCGGACAAAGATCTCCGTCTCTTCGGTGGTGTAGCCCTCACCGAGGATTGCGATGTCCAGGACCCGGTGCGGGGGGCCGCCGATGTGCGCCTCGATCACCTGCGCCCCCTGTCGTGGCGGTTCGGTCGTGATGTCCAACGATGCCGGGTCGATGATCGCTTCCGTCAGCGGCAGAACCGTGCCGTCGTTGCGCCGGGCCGTCAACAGGACCCGGATAGGACGCCGTGGGAAGGGCAGGAGAACCGTTTCGTGGTAGGTCCGCAGGGTCCCTTCGCTGGCCGGATCGGTGGTTCGGTACTCTCCAAAGTAGCTGTCGAAGCCCCGGGAATACAGGAGGTCCCCGGATTGAGCGTCGCGGGCTTCGACGAGATAACCGCCGTACTCGAAGGGGTCTGCGAGCCGCGTCCGCGACCCGGCCCAGACACCCTGGCGGGAGACCCGGTCGATGGAGACGAATTCCTGAAGGGCGTTTCCGACGTGGTAGTAGTCGATGCGAAGAGTAGCGTCCTCGAAGTCCCGGTCGAAAGGGGTGGTGATGGTAGCGCCGACCACCACGAGTGTGAGGGCGAGCGCTGCAACCAGGTTCTTTGTGCGCATAAGAGCCTCCTTCAGGCATCGGGCCGACCACCATTGTGCATGACCCGGTCGACGAACGCGACGGGTGGTAACCTTTCGCGACTCATCGACGTAGACTAAGTGTATGAGATCGACAGTAAGATATTTTGCACTCGTCGCCTGCGTGGTCTTGGGCGCAACGGTCGGTTCTGCTGCGGCTTTCGATTCAGGGATTTTCGGCTACGAGGAGTGGCAGACGGCCCTCGCGGAGCTCCCGGTGGACCCGAACGACGTGGTCTACCCCTTCCACGCTACACCCGAGATGGTCGAGTGGGCGAAAGTCAAACTGGCGCCCTACATGACCAACAGCCCCGACGTCCGGCTGCAGGCACTGCAGAAGGCATTTTTCGAATCCAACGAGTTCGAGTTCGAGTACGAACAGTCGCGAACCCTGACCGCCGAAGAGGCCTTCGCTGCACGTAACGGCAACTGCATGTCCTTTACGTCCCTTTTTGTCGCGCTCTCGCGAGGCGTCGGGATCCCGACCTTTCTGGTCAGCGTCAAGCGCCAACCCGATGTCGAGATGGACGAAGGATTGGTGGTTGTCAACCGGCACGTGGTGGCCGGGTACCGGGCGCCGACGCGCATCTACACCTATGATTTCTATGTCGCCTCGTCGACGCCGGCGGCCAGCCATCGGGTGATCGACGATCTGACCGCATCGGCCATCTATCACACCAACATCGGTGGGTTGGCGATCCGGCAGGGCGACCTTCCCACCGCGATTCACAATCTCGAGATCGCCACCGTCCTCGCGCCCGATTGGGCGCCCGGGTGGGTCAATCTCGGGGTCGCCTTTTCGAGGTTGGACAATAAGGAGGCGGCTTTTGACGCCCTGCAGAAGGCCCTCGAGGCCGAGCCCGCCAACTCCTCGGCGCTGATCAATCTCTCCAAGCTCTACCGCGATCAGGGCCGGGAAGAAGAAGCCGACATCGCGATGCGGGCCGCGGCGGAGGGCACGCGGAACCCGTTCACCTTGATCACGTTGGCTGACGCCGAGATCCTCCGCGGTGATTTCGAGAAGGCGAGGCAGTATCTGCGGCGCGCGCGCTGGTGGTACGCCAAGGAACCGTACGTGTTCGATGCGATGGCCCGCCTCGCCCAGATCGAGGGAGATGCCGACAAGGCGCAGAAATACCGGGACAAGGCTGCGGAGTTGCGCCTCGAGGAGGCGCAGGAATCCGATTGAGACCCCGGCGGCATTGCAAAGTCCGCCGGCAGGGGTTATCACTGAGGGCATGCGAGCCTTGTTTTCTGCCGTTCTTATGACACTGGCGTCCCTCACCTCCGCAGCCACCAGACCGGCCGTTGTCGCCGGGTCGTTCTATTCGGGTGACGCCGCCGACCTCCGCGTCCAGGTCGTCGAGATGCTCGCCATTGCCTCTGACCGCGAGCCGTCGCGGGCGTTGGTGGTGCCACATGCGGGCTATGTCTACTCGGGTGCGGTCGCGGGTCGCGCCTTCGCAACCCTCGATGCGGGTTCAGTTCGACGAGTCATCTTGCTCGGCCCGTCGCACCACGAGGCTTTTTCCGGCGGGGCGCTGCCCGCGCGGAGTATCGACTCCTTTTCCACGCCTTTGGGTAAGGTCGCCGTGGACACCCGGGCGGTCGAAGCTCTGCGCGCCGATCCCGATTTTCGCGGGCCGGCGTCGGCGCACGGGCCCGAACACTGTCTCGAGGTCGAGTTGCCTTTTCTTCAGATCGCGGTGCCGGGTGCCAGGATCGTGCCGATCCTGGTCGGTGCGGGAACGACCGGCGATATGGCTCGAAGGATGGCGCGCGCCTTGGCGCCGCTGCTCGATGACCACACGGTGGTCGTGGTCTCGTCGGACTTCACCCACCACGGAGACCGCTACCGGTGGGCCCCGTTCTCGGGACCGGAAGTCGGCGATCAACTCATCCGCCTCGGCCGTGCCACGGCCGGCCGGCTGGCGGCCATCGATCCAGCCGGATTCAACCACCAGGTGGAGGTCAGCGGCGACACGGTGTGTGGCGCGAGACCGGCTGCGGTGTTGGTCGAGCTTCTTGCCCACGCCTTTGCGGGCGCCGGTGAGGTGCTCGAGGTGACGACGTCGGGCCACCGAACCGGCAACTGGGACCTGTCGGTAACCTACGCGGCGGTGGCGTTCGCGGGGACCTGGACGGCATGGAGCTCACCCGCTTCGGCGCCGCCTCTCCCGGCGATCAGCGCGACGGAGGGCGCACGGGTGGTGGCTCTGGCGCGCGCCAGCCTCGAGAGTTACCTTCTCCACGATGGCAGCATCGCCGAGTGGTACGCCTCGCCGCACGACCCGACGGTCTCGACGGCCCTAGCCGGCGCCTTTGTCACGTTGAACCACCGCGGCCGGAAGCCCGGAGACCCCGGCCGGCTCCGCGCGTGCATGGGCGTCATCGAGGCCGAACAACCGCTCGAGGACGCCGTCGTTCAGGCGGCGGTGTGGGCCGCCCGCGATCCGCGGTTCCCGCGGCTGCAGGCTGTGGAGCTGGATAGTCTGGAGATCGAGGTCTCGGTGCTGTCGCCGGCGCGCCCGGTGCCGGGACCGCACGACATCGTGGTCGGCGAGCACGGAGTCATCCTCAAAAAGGACGGCCACCGCGCGCTGTTTCTGCCGCAGGTGGCGGTGGAGCAGGGGTGGGACCGGGCGACGATGCTCGACCACCTGGCGCGCAAAGCAGGTCTTCCCGACGACGGCTGGCGGAAGGGCGCGGATTTTCAACTCTTTACGGCCCAGGTCTTCGGAGAAGCCGAGTGAAGAAGCTGACGCGGCGCGAGCTTGCAGCGCTGTTGGGCGCCGGCGCCCTCGCTTCAAGAGCGTCGGCGGGATCGTGGCAACCCTCGGTGCTACCGGGGGTGGTGGGTCTGGGACAGGGGTCGGCGGTTCTCGGAGCCCCGCTGTCGCCGGAGGCGGCTCGGTCCGCGGTGTTCGCCGCCGTGGAATCGTCGGTGGGTGCGGCGACCGCCCCTGAGGCTGCGGCACGGCTCTTCCGGCGCGACGACACGGTTGGCATCAAGGTCAACTGTCTTGCCGGGCGCAGCCTGTCGCCGCGGGTCGAGCTGGTCGAGGCCCTGGTCGATCTCATCGTTGAGGCAGGGGTGGACAGGCGCCGCATCATCGTTTTTGAGCGCTCGAGCCGCGAGTTGCGGCGGGCAGGATTCACCCTCAGCGACCAGGGCGGTCCCTACCGGTGCGTCGGCACCGACAACGACTACGAAAGCCGGCCCCAGGACTCGGGCGCCATTGGTTCCTGTTTCGCACGGCTGGTGGCCACCGGGTGCACGGCGCTGGTCTCCTTCGGCGTGGTCAAGGACCACGATTTGTCTGGCGTCTCGGCGGGGATGAAGAACTGGTACGGCGTGATCCACAACCCCAACAAGTACCACGACAACGGCTGCGATCCCTACATCGCCGACATCGCGCGCCACCCCTACATCCGCGACAAGCTGCGGCTGACGGTGCTCGACGGCGTCATCGCCCAGTGCCACGGTGGGCCGGCCTACCGCCCGGGATCGACCTTCGAACTCGGGCTGGTGGCGGCGAGCACCGACCCCGTTGCGGCCGACCTGTGGGCGTGGCAGGTCATCGAGGCCGAGCGTGCGCGCCGCGGTTTGCCGACGCTCGAGGCGGCTGGGCGGCCGGTCCGCTATCTCGCCACTGCGGCCGGCCATGGTCTCGGGGTCGCCGACCCTGCGCGACTCAAACTGGTGACGGCATGAAGATCAACCGCAGAAGGATGGTGGTTCTGGGGGCCGTCGGGGCGGCAGGTGCGCTGCGTCCACCACCGTCGCGAGCGGCCGCGGGCCCGTCTCGAAACTCCGCCGGCGACCTGCCGGCGCGCGAGGCCTCCTGGTACAAAAAGCTCGAGGAGGGCAGGGTGGAATGCCAGCTCTGCCCGCAGGCCTGCACGGTCGCCGATATGGAGCGCGGCATGTGCGGCGTGCGCGAAAACCGCGGCGGCACCTACTACACCCTGGTCCACGGCCGGGCGTGCGCGGTGCACGTGGACCCGATCGAGAAGAAACCCTTCTTCCACGTGATGCCGGGCGAAAAGGCCTTTTCGTTTTCGACCGCAGGCTGCAACGTCGAGTGCAAGTTCTGCCAGAACTGGGAGCTGTCGCAGTTCCGGCCCGAACAGGTGGAGGCCTACGACCTCCCGCCCGCCACCCTGGTCGAGGCGGCGAAGCGCAGCGGCGCCCGTCTGACGGCCGCCACTTACGGCGAGCCGGTGGTGTACTGGGAGTACGTGCGAGACGCGGCCGCGGCCGCCAACGCCGCCGGGCTCAAACCGGTTGTGGTCTCCAACGGCTTCATCCAGGAGCAGCCGCTGCGCGATGTGCTGCCGCTTCTGTCGGCGGTCAAGATCGACCTCAAGTCCTTCCGCGAACAGTTCTACCGCGAACAGGTCCGCGGCAAGCTCGAACCCGTCCTCAAGAGCCTTCAGATCATCCACGAGGCCGGGGTGTGGCTCGAGATCGTGGTGTTGCTGGTGCCGACGCTCAACGACTCCGCCGCCGAGATCACCGACATGACTCGGTGGATCGCGGCGACCCTGGGGCCCGATGTGCCGATCCACTTCACCCGCTTTCACCCGACCTACCGGCTCACCGATCTCCCGCCGACCCCGGTCGCGACGCTCGAACGTGCGTGGGACATCGCCAGTGGGGCGGGTCTCCACTACGTGTACCTGGGCAATGTTCCGGGCCACCCGGGAGAAAACACCGTCTGCCCAGGCTGCGGCGGGATCGTGATCCGGCGGATGGGTTTTCAAGTCCTCCAGAACAACCTGAAGGACGGCGCCTGCCCGGGTTGTCACCGCAGGATCCCGGGATTGTGGAGCTGAATCCGACTCTTCCGGAGACTGAAGGCGTCACAAACCTGCAGATCTCACCAGGTTTTGTTACGAGGGCGACGAGGCGCCGTGGCTAGGCGGGTTTTCTCGCCTTGAGGCGCGGAGACGTACTTTGCAGTGCGTTGAGCACGCCAAGGCGAAATAACGGGTCTGGGTAGGATGCATCGTCGGCCGCAGTCGACAGCTGGTGAGATATGCAGGATCAATTTCGTATGAGCACAACTGTGAACCTGGGCATGAGAAGAGGCGGGTGGGCGAGGCTCAGTTCTCGAAGATCTTGAGCGAACGGATCTCCGAGAGCGGAATTTCCTCGGTGTAACGGACCACGCCTCCACCGACCTCGCTGTCCATGTTGAGCACCAGGTTGCCGCCGTTGATGCCGACGATCCTACCCTTTCGGCGACCGCCGTCGGCAACCTCCACTTCGACTCTCCGTTGTACCGACAGCAAAATCCTGCTCCGGTCGCCGGGTCCGACGATGACGAAGTGTTCCATGCCGGCGATCCTCTTTCTTGCGTTTTCGACCTGGGTGGCGCTGATGCCGAAACGCATGGCAGTGCGCTCGGCGCGCTCGAGGAGGGGTTCGGCCTTCTCCCACTCGGCGTTGTCGGCGGCGGCGTACGCCAAGGATACGAGACCACGGACGACCTGGTCGGCGATCTCTTCGAGGTCGGGTTCCTTGCGGTTGATCCGGGCGGCTTCGGAGAGATGGGTTGCAGCGCCTTCGAGGTCGCCCTTGGCGAGAGCCAATCGGGCGGCAGCCACCTCTTCGGCGAGAAGGCCGCGCGGAATCTCCGTCGGCTGGGGGAGATCAGGTGCGGTGGGGGCCACTGTCGGCGCTGCTGTGGGGCGGATCGTCGGTGCGGTGGGCTCGGCGACAACGCCTGTCGGTCCCGCGGCCCGTGGTCTCTGTTCTCGCTCAAATGGTCCAAATCTGAAGATGATGGCTGCCGATACGGCGACGGCCAGCACCAGCAGCAGGCCCCCGAAAACGATAGGGAGAGGGACCGACTTTGACTGAGGCTCCTCATCCGGTGGTTCGGGCGAACTGACGGCCTGTTTTGCCGCCGAGGTTGAGCTGACTCGGTGCGCGCCTGTTTTCGAGGCCTGGGATTCTTCAGCGTCAAAATCCGGAGCGAGTTCGATCAGCGAGCGCTCGATATACGCGATCTCCTTGCCGACCGACATAAAGCCAGTGCTTTCGAAAAGGTGGGCCACCGGAAACAGTTCGCGGGCGATCCTCCGGTAGTCGAGTGGATCGCCTGACGGGTCCGCGGCACCTTCGAGCCGGGTGATGATGGAGGCGACCCGGTCCTGCATGAGGGGAAACTCTTCGCTCCTGGAACCCATGGACGCGCACTTGCGCTCGATCTCGCGCAGCCGCGCGATGACCGGACGAAGATCGGCTTGCGGGCTGTCTGGGCCATTTTCCACCATCGCGCCGATCTTATCGCACTTGGAGGCGGCAGTGAGGCCATGAGGCAGTGAGGCAGTGAGGCCATGAGGCAGTGAGGCAGGTTCAAGTAGGCCCGCGGCCTCATTGCCACAATGCCAGGTCGCGAAGCGGCCGACCACCGCCCCAGTGCCCCATTGCCAGGCCGCGGAGCGGCCGACCATAGCCCCACTGCCTCATTGCCAGGCCGCAACGCAGCCGGCCACTGCCCCATCGCCTCATTGCCAGGCCGCGGAGCGGCCGACCACAGCCCCGTCGCTCTTGAGGCCCCGCTTCGGCTACAGTATCGCTGTGAAAACGAGGTCGAACCTGACCGGAGCTGCAGCGGTCGTGGCGGTCGTGCTGGTTGCGGCCTGCTCCGCCCCGCATCG
The DNA here is from genome assembly GCA_963714885.1 of Candidatus Sulfomarinibacteraceae bacterium. Lineage (GTDB taxonomy): Bacteria > Acidobacteriota > Thermoanaerobaculia > Thermoanaerobaculales > Sulfomarinibacteraceae > Sulfomarinibacter. The sequence goes on from CAVQQV010000053.1 coordinate 85,557, forward strand.
GACCGGCGACGTGGAAGAGATTCGCCAAAACGGCGAGCTCCGAGTCGCGGTGCGCCCCGGTTTCTTCGACGCCGCTGGTACTCGCGAGTTATCCCTCCAAGAGTCGGCTCTCCTGCGCCAGTTCGCGGCCAGGCTCGGCGTCGAGATCCGTTGGATCGAAACCCACCGCGCTGATCGCTTATTGCCCATGGTCCACGAGGGCCTTGCAGACGTTGCGGTCGGAAGGTTCGCAGTGGCAACGCTTGCTGACAACTCCCTGGGTGCGAGCGCTGCCTTGGATTGGGTGGACGACCTGCTGATCGCCTTCCCCGACGGTGCCGAGGCACCTGCCGTTTCGACGGTTCACCTCCACGGCTCGGCGCTGACCCCGGACCTCCAGGCATTCCTTTCTGCGCACGGCCTTGCGGTCGAAGAGGTGCCGGAGGAGGTTTCGATCGAGGAAGTGCTGGATCGGGTTCGCTCGGGCCGCTACCGGGCCACGATCGCCGATTCGCAGATCGTCAACGCCGTCCAGACCAACGGTGATCTGATTGTGGTCGATCGGGTTCCGGTCCGGCGGCCTATCGTGTGGGCGATCCGGGATACAAACCCGACCTTGCAGCGGGCCATCGATCGCTTCCTTTTTGCCGAAAGTGTTCTTTCGAGAGGAGGCCGCGCGCGAGCCTGTCGTGATCTGAGCCGTATCCGGCAGTCCCGAGTCCTTCGCCTGGTCACGCGCAATTCTGCGACGACCGTAACTGTCGAAAGGGGAGGATTGGCCGGGTTCGAGTACGAACTGGCTCTCGAGTTCGCACGGGAGCTCGGCGTCCGGCTCGAGCTCTCCATCCCTCCGCCCGAGTTCGATCCGCTGCGCTGGCTTGAAGAGGGGTATGGCGATGTCGCTGCCCTTCACGAACCCATCGCTCCCGAGGATGAGGGCATGTTCAGAGTCAGCGTTCCCTATCGTCACGTCGACCTCGTGTCGGTGGTTTCGGTTCGAGCCGATCCTCCGGTTTCAGTCGAGGAACTCGCCGGAGTTCGCGCCATGGCGTCGAGCCCGGCCGCGGCGCTGGCGCGGATGATGCCCCTGGCGGCACCGATTCGTGCGAGGCCGCCGAATATCGGGGCGGACGGATTCAACGCCGCGTTGTCGGTGGCGCGGGGCCGCGCGCCGGTGGCAATCGTGGATCGCGACGCGGCGCGTCTTGTAGTTTCGGGCCGCTCGGACCTGCAGATCGGCGCGGTGGTCGTGCCGGAGGTTCCTCTCGTCTGGGTCCTCAACCCATCGGCCCCGCAGCTGCACCGTCGGGTTGACCAGTTTCTGCAATCCGCGACGGCCTCGGGCATGGTGAGACAGTTGGTGATCAACCAGTTCGATACCCAGCAGGCCGGCCGCACGAGCGACATGCTGCCGATCCCGGATGGCGCGCTGACCCCCTATGACGAGGTGCTGCAGTGGGTCGGAAAGACCTACGAAATCGACTGGCGCCTCCTGGCCTCGCTGATGTACGAGGAATCACGCTTCGACCCCGGCGCCGTCGGTCCCGGCGGGTCGGCCGGGCTCTTCCAGTTGATGCCGTTTACCTGGAAGGAACTCGGAGTCGAGGACCCCCACCATCCGCAGGAGGCAGCCGAGGCGGCAGGGCGTTACCTGCGGCAGCTGATGGACGAGTTTCACGATCTGCCGCTCCGCGACCAGGTCGCCATGGCCGTTGCTTCGTACAACGTCGGTCCGGGACACATCTTCGACGCCAGGAAGCTGGCAGTCGAAATGGGGCTGGATCCCAATCGATGGGCGGGTTCGGTGGAGACGGCAATGTTGATTCTCGACGACCCCGAAGTGGCGAGAGGGTACTCCTCCGGTGTCTGCAACTGCCGCCGGGCGGTCGGCTATACCCGGCGCATCCTCCGCCGGTACGGGGCCTACACGGAGCAGTTCCCCCCGGCATAATTTCGGATTTCGGATTTCGGATTTCGAAATTACGGACGATCAACCTGGAATCGGCTGTTCCTGAGGACCACGCGATAATCCTGCCTGTCCGAAGCTGTGGCGGGTGGGTGGAAAATCCGAAATTCGAAATCCGAATTTCGAAATCCTAGAGGTTATTCGCCTGAAACATGTCTCTCAGTGCGAGCAGGGTCTTGGCGAAGTTGGTCTCCTTGAGGAACTGCTGCAACTGTTTCTTGGGGGCGCCCTCGCGAGACATCTGCTCCACGTTTCCGGTGACCTCGTAGAACACTGACAAAGGCTGGAGTCCGAGGCGTGAAAAGTTGTTCTTGTACCACTCGGTGGCGATAACCTGTTCCCAGACCAGCGGCGCGGGCGTCACTTCGCTCGACCACACGCCTTCGGCAATCGTGGTCACCTCCCGGTAGAGCTCGCGCAGGATTTTGCGGTGTTCGTTGTTCTCCAGGGCATCGGCGAGGCGTTTCGGCCCCACCGGCTCTCGGGTATTCGGCGCATCTTCGTCGGCGTCATCGTCGAACGACCCCGCCATCTCGGGCTCGACGGATGTATCCGCCGGTTCCTCTTCGGTTTCGACCGGCTTCGGCGTGGAACTCGATTGCACGGCCCTTCGCGGGGGCCTCCGTGGAGCATCGTCCCCGGTCTTTCGTCGGTCGACGTTCTCATCCGGGGCTGTGGGCCGCACCGTCCGCTCGATCACCGGTTGCTTCTGGGGGGGGACCGGCGGGGGCGGCTCGGGGTCTTCAGCGGCCGGCGGGGGCGGTTCGGGAGGCGGCTCCGGGGCCTTGGCCTTTGCCCGGCGATCGAAAGGAGGTTCGACCGGTTTCTGTAGTGGCGGCCTGTCGCTGACCCTGCGCTTTGGGGATCGGCTCTTCGACGACCGGTTCCTCGGGTGGCGCCTCTTCGCTCAGGGCGGGTTCCGGCACCGGCATCTCGCTGATCGCCTTTTTGAAACGCTGGTGAAAGGTGCCGAGGAAGGAGAGTTCGGTCTCGCTGATGGGGCGAGCCCGGCCCAACTTGGCGCGCATCACGTCGAGCTCGATAAAACGTGCCTGCAGCAGGGCGTTGTTCGGAGCCAGGGCGGTCAGGGCCGAGAAGTGTTCGGGGTTGTGGTCGAGGATTTCCACCAGATCGGCGAAAACCGCGTAGTCCATGATCTGTTGGTACTGTCCCTCATACCAGTCGATCGCCTTCTCCCGTTCCTTGGCGGCCACGAGACGGTTGAACACCTCTTCCGGGAGCCCGTCGCGGTACCAGGAGTCCCCATAGGTTGCTTCCAACACGCCACGGACGGCCTGCCGAAGTTCGCCGAGGATCGACGAGACGATCCGATAGGCGTCGATGTTCTGTTCCATCCATGTCATCGCTTGGCTTCTCCCGGTGAGAAATATCCTTCGGAGTCCCGAGACTAGCACGCCTCCAGAGGGATTTTACACGGGGAAGAGACCCGCCGAGGGACGCCGACTCCCCCTGGAAACCTCGCCTCGGATCACGAGCCCGCTGTCTTCACTTGGGCTCGAGGGCGTATGCAAACTCCGGATACTCGGGGCTGTCCTCGACCAGGAAGATGTGGCAGGTCTCGCAGTCCATCGGAATCGTGTACTCGCCATCCGCCGTCGACATCTCGTCGTCATGGCAACGCATGCAACCGGGAAAATCGTCGTGTCCAATGTGGTTCGGGTGGGTCTCCCAGTTGGTGTCCATGGCGGGGAAAACCGATTTGCCGTAGGCCTGGGAGGCGAGATCGGCGCCCTTTGACACCAGCTCTGCACTTTCCGTCAGGACCGCCGGGTACTCGGCTGCGTAGAAATCCACCACCGCCTGCCGGACCGCGGCCATGCCCTCGGCGTGGCTCGGGTAGTCGCCCTCGATCGCCGCGACCGCCGTTTTCTTGTAGTAGGGGAGGGCCTGGATCTCGGGATGGGTGGCGATGATCCAGTCTACCGCCTTGTTGGGTACAGAGAAGGTGTGGGTCGGTCGGTTGTGGCAGTCGACGCAGTCCATGATCCTGGCACTCGCAATCGCGTCCGTCGGCGGGGCTTCTTCCCAGTCGCGGCTGTACGTGCGAACAGACCCGTCCGGAGTCGTCAGCTCAACCCACTCGATCTCTTCGCGGCGCTCGTCGGATGCGATGAAGCGGATCTTGTTGTCCGAGTAGATGTGCCACCAGTGGATCCCGCCGGCGCGGCCAATGTCGAGGCTGCCGCCCCCAGTTCGAAGAAGCATCGCTGTGTACGACGGGCTGTTTGATTCGTCGGTCTTGTAGCGCGAAAAAATGCGGAGTTTGTCGCCGTGGTGTTTGTTGGGCCAGTGGCACTGCTCGCAGGTTTCGCGGGCCGGACGGAGAGTGTGGAGTGGAGTTCCGATGGGTTTAGCGTAGGTTCCGATAGCGGTGTGCCACACCTGGCGGAGCCCGTCGAGTTTTGATTTGACGAACCACGACGCGCCGGGTCCGATGTGGCAGTCGACGCAGGCGACACGGGAGTGAGGGGAGTCCTGGTAGGCGGTGAACTCGGGTTGCATGACGGTGTGGCAGGTCTCGCCGCAGAATTCGACGGTCTCCATCTCTTCGACCGCAAAGAAGGAGGCTGCACCGAGAATGACGGTGTTCAGATTGCGGTGAGGACGATGACGATCGTTGCTACTCTCCGAATCTGAGGGTCGTTGAAATCGAGGCGCGGAAAGGTGGTCAATTCTTCTTCGGTCGCACCCTCCTTGATCAACCTGGCACGGCGGCGCCACATGCCGATCGGAATTTCGATCAGACCGAGTACGAAAATTACCGGGAGCATGACGTAGGCGAACAGATCCGATGTAGGGGTTGTTCAAGCCACCCCAGAGTTGGGCAATGAGGAACACGACGATGAGCAGTCCCGAAATGGTGGTCAGCACCACGCCAGCTATGGTGAGCCCGTTATTGGCATAGTTGAACAGGCGACCAAAAAACCTCTTGCGATCCTCGGCACTGCTTTTGGACATCGATCCTCCTGTCGAATAACCGGTCTTTTTGAGATCCCGTTTTGGGATCGCGGGAGCTTATCACTGGAATAAGACTTGAACAAGTCTTCAAATGATACGATTCAGAGAATGGAGACCGTGGACATGAAATCTGGATCGATCATAAATCTATGAAAATTAATGGAACATGAGATCGGCTGACAGCGACGCTCCGGATGATCAATAGTCTCAATTTCGAGAGCGGTGATGAACTTGAATAATTCGCTACATAGAGATACAGTTCCCGGGAACGGGGGTGTCCTCGACCCCCTTTATGGAGGAGATGGATGATCTTTCCAAGTGGTGACCCAACCGGGTTCAAGAGGCTGGCTCGACTCGCGCCCGCCGCCGCTTGTTTGATTGTTGTGCTTTTCGGTGGTCCGGTGTTTGCTCAGGAAAACAACGACTGCCTGATGTGCCACGAAGATCCCGAAGCGGTCGGCGAGCGCGCTGGTCAGGAGTTCTCGGTCTTTGTGGATCCCGGTGCGTTCGCGAAATCAGTCCACGGCGAATTCGCCTGTATCGACTGTCACGTGCGAACTGGACGGCGCCGAGTTGCCGCATGACGAGGAGCTCGAGCCCGTGGACTGCGCCATGTGTCACGACGACGTTGCCGAGGCGTTGGAGGCGGGACCGCACGGCGCCTGGGCCGACGACCCGCTGACGCCGGCAGCCAAGTGCACCGTCTGCCACGGCACCCATGACGTTTTGTCTCCGTCGAACCCTGCAAGCCCGGTGAGCGCTTCCCACTCGATGGAGCTGTGCGGCCGCTGCCACGCCCGCGAACTTCAGCAGGTCGGCAAGAGCCCGCACGCCCGGAAGCGCGACAACGGGCCCGCCGCGAGCTGCGTGAGTTGTCACGCCGGGCACGCCATGACGCCTCCGCACGGGGAACAGGAGGAAGTGGCGATCTGTGGGACCTGTCACGAGCGCCAGGCGGTGGAACACCGCCGCAGCCTTCACGGCCGCGCTGCGGCGGCCGGAGACGCTTTGGCACCGAGTTGCGTGACCTGCCACGAGCACCACGCCATCCTTCCCCGTACCAATCCCGCGTCGCCAACCGCCAACATGAACGTGCCGATCTTGTGCGGTCGTTGCCACCGAGAAGGCACCGCGGTCTCTCTCCAACACGACATCCCGCAGGACAGCATTCTCGAAAACTTCTCGATGTCGGTGCACGGCGAGGGCATCTTCAAGAAAGGCCTCACCGTGACCGCGGTGTGCACCTCCTGCCACACCTCGCACGACATCCTCGAACACACCGATCCGCGTTCGAGCATCAACCGCGAAAACGTTGCCAAGACCTGCATGGCCTGCCACGCCCGCATCGAACAGGTCCACGTCAAGGTGGTGGAGGGCCGGCTGTGGGAGGAGAAACCCCACCAGGTTCCGTCCTGCGCCGAGTGCCATCAGCCTCACAAGATCCGCAGTAACCGGCTGAGTGCGCTGGGCGCGTCCAACGCAAACTGCCTCCGCTGTCACGCCGACGCCGAACTGTCGATGGAGAGTGACGGGGAAACCGTGTCGCTCTTTGTCGACGAGACCCGCTATAACATCGGAGCCCACGCCGGTGTCGCGTGCGCTCAGTGCCACGCCGAGGTCACGCCATCCCACGAACGGGCTTGCGACACCATCACCGCGCCGGTGGACTGCAGCACCTGTCACGCCGAGGTGGTGGGCAAGTACCGGATGTCGATCCACGGCACGCTCGCCGCCGCGGGTGATACCGACGCACCGATCTGCCTCGACTGCCACGACAAACACGCCACCGAAAGCTACCGTCTCCCGACCTCGCCGACCTATGCGCGCAACGTTCCTGAACTGTGTGCGAAGTGCCACCGCCAGGGAGAGGTTGCGGCAAAGAGGATCGACTCCGACATCCCCGACATCGTCCACAGCTACGCCATGAGCATCCACGGCAAGGGGCTCCTTGAAAGCGGTCTGGTGGTTTCGGCGACCTGCACCGATTGCCACACCGCCCATATGGAGCTCCCGCCTGACGACCCACGGTCGTCGGTCAACGGGGCCAATGTCGCCGCCACGTGCGGCGAGTGCCACCACGGCATCGAAGAGACCTTCAAAACCAGTATCCACTGGCCGGGCAACGCTGAAACGGACCGCGAACTCCCGAACTGCGAAAGCTGCCACACCTCGCACACGATCACGCGCACCGACGCGGAGGGATTCCGCATCAACATGATGAATTCGTGCGGGCGCTGTCACGTTGACGAGGCAGAGACCTTCTTCGACACCTATCACGGCAAGGTCTCACGGCTTGGATCCGAGGGCGCTGCCAAGTGCTATGACTGCCATGGCACCCACAACATCCTGCCCCCCGAGGACCCGGGATCGACTTTGAGCCATGACAACGTCGTAGGCACCTGCGCCACCTGCCACCCTGGCGCCCATCGCAAGTTCGCCGGCTATCTGACCCATGCCACCCACCACGATCCCGAGAAGTACCCGTTCCTCTTCTACTCCTTCTGGTTCATGACGATTCTGCTGACCGGCACCATGACCTTCGCCTTTCTCCACACCGGAGCATGGCTGTGGCGGCTCATGAGGACCAGGGACAAGTGGGTGCAGCACAAACATGTTCCCGGCGAAAAGATGTACGTTCGATTCACCACGACCCACCGCCTGATGCACCTGGTGATGTTGATCTCGTTCTTTACCCTGGCTCTGACCGGAATGGCCCTCAAGTTCTCTTACATGGGGTGGGCGACCCTGCTTTCGAAGATGTTGGGCGGTTTTGCCGCCATGGGCATCTTCCACCGCATCGCAGCGGTCGTGTTGATCATGCTCTTTGCGTTCCACCTGACTCGGGTTTGGAAGGGGCACAAGGAGTCCGGCCTGAGTTGGTTCGCCTACATCTTCGGCCCCAACTCACTGATGTTCAACCTTGTTGATATCCGCCAGGTCTGGGAGTCCATCAAGTGGTTCTTCGGTCGCGGACCGCGGCCCCACTACGGTCGCTACACCTACTGGGAGAAGTTCGACTACTTTGCCGTGTTCTGGGGCGTCTTCGTGATCGGTTCGACGGGACTGGTGCTGTGGTTCCCAGAGCTCTTCACCCGCTTCCTGCCGGGGTGGTCGGTCAACGTCGCAACCATCATCCATTCGGACGAGGCGCTGCTGGCAGTGGCCTTCATCTTCACGATCCACTTCTTCAACACCCACTTCCGGCCCGACAAGTTCCCGATGGACCCGGTGATCTTTACCGGCAGGGTGCCGGTCGAAGAGCTTCGCCACGACAAACCGGGCGAATACGAGGAGCTGATGTCGAGCGGGACGATCGCCGAGATCGACGCCAAACTGAGAGCCCCCGTGCCGTCCAGGCTCGAGAGGATCTACAAGACCTTCGGCTTCATCGCTCTCGGCACCGGACTTACGCTGATCGCACTCATCGTCTACGCGATGCTCTTTGCGTACCTGTAGAAATAACGTCGAGATTGAAAAGGCCCCCTCGTGAGAGGGGGCCTTTGTATTTTCCTGGTTGAAACTCGAGGTTATCGCCCGAGAAGTCCGAGGAGGCTCTTGACCAGATCGTCCTCGGTAAAGGGCTTGTCGAGATAGGCGTTGGCATTGAGGTGGCGGTCGCGGAGGATCGTCCGGAGTTCAGGGCGCCCGCTGACGATACAGATTTTGATGGCGGAGAGTTTCGGGTCCTTTTTGAGCTCGCCCAGGAGGTCTATCACATCCATTCCGGGCATGCTGATGTCCAGGGTCATGGCGTCGGGTTGACCGATCCGGGCCATGTCCAGCGCCGCGGTCCCGTTGTGGGCGACGATCACCTCGGCACCGTTGTCTTCGAGAATGGTCCGGATGAAGTTGATCTGGTCGGGTTCGTCTTCGGCTACCAGGATCTTGGTGTCGCTCAGCAACATCTCGCACTCCTCGGATCGTAGTTTTGGGATTGTCAGAAATTCTTCGATCGCAATGTGCTCATACGCTATCACAGGCCTTACTCAGCTTCAAGAACGAAACAACGCTCTTCCAGAGAGTCGAAGATCCCTCCAGCACGAAGCATCGCCGGATGGGTCAGGCGCCGGCCTCCTTTTCCTCGATCAGAGACTGATACAGCCCGGCATAGCGTTTTTCGACGGTGAATCCCATGCGGTAGAAGAACTGCGGGCGGAAGAACCCGGTGGTGAGGGAGGTGTAGCCGTCCGTCCGCAGCCGGTTGCGGAGCTCCTCGAGGAGCGCCCCCGCGATCCCTCGTCCCTGATTGCCGTTGGCGACGACGATCTTGTCCATGTGCGCCGACTGGGACTCGGGATCCTCCTCGTAGAAGAGACCGCCGATGATGTTGCCGCGATCGTTGAGAGCAACCAGGAAACGGTGTTCTGGGCGAAACTGCACCTGCAGTTTGGTGGCCAGAAACATGCGGTGGAGACGCCCCACCTCTTTGGGGTTGAGCGCGTGGCGAATCCGATAGGCGGCCCCTTCGGAGTCTTCGAGCGTGACCACCATCTCGCTCTGACTGGTGCCGCCGGCGGCGGCCGCGACGTACTCGACTGCATCCTCCGGCCGCAGGTAGGGGTAGGAGAGCCGCGCCAGAAAGTAGTCCTCGTTGCTGTCGAGCGAAAGGTGGGCGCGCAGGTCCGACACCGCCGCGCTGAGCTCGTCGGGGGCCAGCTCACCGCTTCGCAGCCTCGCAATCAGGGTCTCCAGGCCGTCGGCAAGTTCTTCGGTGGCGTCGCGGAAGACGGTCTCCCGGAAGAAGCGGGCGCGAACCTCGGGGTAGGCCAGGCGAAGATCGGCCAGGGCATAGGTCTCGAAGATCTCCTGCAGGGTGGTTGCCCTGGCAGTGTGGGTGGCCTCGGGGTTGAGGAGCTCCCACTTGCGGTATCTTTTGGCGGCGAAGAACAGACGCCGCGGTAGGAAACCGCGCCGGGCCACCGATTCGAGGAAGCCCCGCAGGGCATCGACCATATCGCGATCGGTGGGGGCGGAGCGCTCCAACACCGCACGCAAGCGCGCCGCGCCTTCGGTCTCGCCGATGATCTCGAGGACCGCGGAAAACAGAATGTCCCATCCCGCGAGCCCGGCGAGTTGAGGGTGCACCTCCTCGACCGCCAGAATGAACTGGGTGTGGATGTCGCGCAGCATGGTCGGCAGGGAGTCGAAGGGCGCGCGGGAGGAAATCGACACCAGCCGCGCGCCGGTGTGGTAGTCGTGCATGGGGACGATGACGTTCGACGGTGAGGGGTCGGCGACCACCAAACGGCGGTCGGTGCGGTTCCAGAAGTCGACGTACGAGCTGACGGCCGCCCATGCGGCAAACGGCCACCACGCCGCAAACCTCTCCTGTTCCTCGGGGCGGCGAGCCAGCCGGTTGAGTGCGTGATCCAGGGTCTCACCCGGGATGAACTCCTCGGTCCACAAGCCGAGTTCGGGCCACGAACCGCCGAAGATCTCAACCAGCGGGCCGAGCTCACGCGCTTCGCTGCACACGATGAGCCAGTTGATCTCCTCCTGGACCTGGTCCGGTGGAAGGTCCCGGTTGAGGTTGAGAGCGAGATCGAGCTGCCCGCGTTCGCGGGTCCTGGTGGCGACCCGGAAGACCGACTTGCCGTGCGACGTGCCCAACAGACGCACCCACACCCCGCCCGGCAGGATGTCGTCGAGGTGGATGGCGGACGGCGTCGTGCCGAAGAGAAAGGAGGCCTCGCGGATGATCGGTGTGGTGCGGAGCGCCCGCAGCAGGAGCTCTCGGGTCTCGAGGTCGACCTCGTCCGAAAACTCGACCACGTCTTCCCAGCGGTACTCGAGTCCGGTTTCCGGATCGACCGCGACCCGGGAGGGCGTACCCAGCCACAGCCTGAAACCCCGAGCGAGAACTTTCTTGCCCTCGGCTGCAAGCGTCCGGGCCGCCTCGCTGTGGGCGATCATCAGGGCGCGGGTGAAAAAGGCCCGCAGCCTGCGGTACTGTGACGGGTGGCTCGAGCCGTAGGTCGAGAGGAAATCACACAGGCTCGACAGAGCGGGGTCGAGGACATCGGTCGAACTCTGGCAACGCCTTTCCGTCTCGTCGATGAAGGCGTCGATCTGGTCGGACGAGAGGTCCCGGTCCGCGATGACCGAAATGGTCTCGGGATCGAGGATGTCGCTGCCGCGGTCGAGAAAGGCGGCGATGGTCTGGCGGTAGTGGGAGGGCACCTCACTGACGACCAGGACCTGAAAGGCGCGACGCTGAATGACCGCCGACCCGGAGTTCGCCGCACGTCTGAGGATTCTCAGGGCATGTTCCGCCAGTTCGGCGTTGTCGAGGTGGAGCATGTGTTCGAGCCCCTTGATCGCCGCCATGGCGTCCCCGTCGACGTCCGATGCCAACAGCAGCGCCGCCACGTGGAGATCCATGAGCGCTACGTCCTTGCGACGCAGCAGATCGCTGATGGACTGCCGTTCGCTGTCGTTTGCGGTGTAGGACCGGGTGCGCCGAAGCCAATCCGCCGAGACGTTGCGCCGCCGCCGGTTGTTGCGCTGCGCCGGTTCGAGGGGCGCAAAATCAACCAGCTTGTCGTTGCCGAGCCACAGCCGCGGGGTGCAGAGCAGATGGCCGAGATCGATGGCACGACGTTCGGGCTCGTAAAAGGCGCTGCCGATGCGCACGACATTTTCGGACTCGCGCCGGATCTCGAGCGAGGTGGCGTAAGCGGTGAGCACGAGACTCTCGTTTTCGACCTTGAGGTCCTGGGTGGTGATCCCGAGGGCCTGAAACAGCCAGTTCGGGACCACGATGTCGGCCCCGGCAACCGAAAACGTGCGGCGCCGGTAGAGAAGGCTGATCGTCTCGGAGAACGAGCGCTCGATCACCTTGCGGCGGTAGGTGCCCTTCGGGGTCAGCTCTCCGAGATCGGCGTCGAAGTCGCGGGGGATGATGGCGAAATCGATGATCCGTTCGTACGGCGCCAGGAAGGAATTGGCGCTGACCACGAGTGAGCGGAAGTGATCCTTGAGCTCTCCCGGCGGCAGCCCACCGAGATCGAGGTCTTCGAAGTCACGGTTGGGAAAGATCAACGCAGTGTTGTAGGGCCGGTGGTCCCCAACCAGAAAAATCCGACCCACCGAATCGAAATCGCGAAAGAGGTTCTCGATCTTCTGTGGGGCGATGGTCTCGCCGTGGATGTTCTTGTAGATCTCCTTCTTGCGGTCGATGATGCGGATGAAACCGTCGTCGTCCATCTCCATCAGGTCGCCGGTGTGGAACCAACCCTCGGCGTCGAAGGACTCGATCCCTTGCGGTGGATCGAGATAGCCCTGCATGACGTAGGGCCCCTTGACCAGCAATTCGCCGTCCTCGGCAAGCTCGATTTCGATGCCGGGAAGTGCAGGGCCGAGAGACTCCTCCTTGTAGCGACCGGGTGGCGTCATGGTGATACCGCCGGTGGCTTCCGTCATTCCGAAACCGCTCATCAGTTCGACGCCGTTTCGCTGCATGAAGCGGAAGATCTCGGGGTCGAGATAGCCGGCCGCCGACAGCCCCCAGCGGAGGTCGGGACCCACGACCGCCCGCAGGGCCGCCGCGGTCTCTTCGTCGGAGGCGGAATCGGTGTTGACCGACTGCCGAACAAGGTCGAAGATCTGCATCCACTTCATGGGAATGCTGATGAGCACCGACGCCCGTTGTCTCCGCATCTGGCGCGTGAGGGTCTCGATGCTCGGGTCTTCGGCGAAACAGTAGGTGGCGCCCCAGAAGACGCAGCCGGTCATTTCGAGGAAGCGGCCAAACGTGTGAAACAGCGGGAGGTAGGAAAGGAAAACGTCGCTTTCCCCGATCTCCGGCAGGGCGAGAGCGCGGGCAAAGCGTTTGAAGACGATATTTCTCTGGGTGAAGCGGATCCCCTTGGGAACGCCGGTGGTGCCCGAGGTGTACATCACGGTGGCCAGATCGCCGATTCGGGTTGCCGCCCTGCGGTCCGCCAATCGCTCCGCCGACACCTCGGACGATCTCGCCAGCAGGTGCTCGTAGGCCACCACCCCGCGAGCCGCCGCGGCGGTAGGGTCGATGGCGATGATGGGTCCGAGATCGGGGAGTTTTTCGCGGACGTTGAGGACCTTTTGCAGCTGTTCGGAGTCCGAGACCACCAGAGCGCCCACCCGGGCGTGTTCGAGGATGAAGGCGACGTCGGTCTCGGTGGCGGTGGCGGGGACCATGACGTTGACGATGCCGGAGGTCAGACACGCGAGATCGACCAGGGCCATGTCCAGGCTGTTGCGGGAGAGAATCGCCACGGGACGGTCGCCGGTCTCCCCGATGACGGCCAGCAGGCTGCGGGCGATGAGGTCGATGCGGCCCGACGCCTGCCGCCAGGTGACGACCCGATCCGATCCACCGGCGGGGACCTTGAACAGCGGACGCTCGCCATAACCCGCAGCGCGCTGGTTGAAAAGATGGGCGAAGGTGAAGTTCGACTTCTCGACCAGGGCGAGAATCCGGGCGGCCCAGGCCTCGGTCGTGCCGTCGTCCCGAAAGCGACACGTCAACGAGCTCCGGCGCAGCAGGTCGAGAAGCCGCCAGGCGGTGGCGCGGGCCTGGGCGGCGCCGTCGGCCGAGGCATCGTCGAGGCGTCGCAGACAACGATCGCAGAGTTTCTGAAACCCGTCGAGGTCGAGGTGGGGGAGGATCGGGTCCCCGAATCGACGGTCCGCCAGAAGTTCGATGATGCCGGCTTCCTGGTCCGACGGCATGTCTTCCCGAATGACCTCGGCGAGGCGTTGGGCGGCCTCCACGGGGGGCAGGCCTCGCAGGTCTTCGAGGGCGCCGTCGGGGACCGGAGTGGAACTTGTTTCCATGAGCGGGGATGATACTCGAAAACTCATTTGGGCCGAAGCCGGCCGCAGTTCGGTGCATCTCGGGCTCCGAGCCGCTACAATCGAGCGCGCCGCGACTGCGGCACGAGGAGAACGATGATCGCAAGCAATGACCTGGAAATCTGGGCGGGGTACCTCCTGGACCACTCGCTCGGCGGCATCACCGCCGACGACTGCGTGATGATCAAGGGCGAGGCGGTGTGCTGGCCGTTGATGGCGGTTTTGGAACGGCGGGTGATCGAGGCCGGGGGCATCCCTGACGTTTACCTGGTTCCACCCAACAACGAGCGCGGCCGGGCGTGGTCGGCGGCGATGGCGCGGTCGGGCAGCGAGGCCCAGATCGCCCGCGTCCCCGACTGGCACCGTGACCGCTACGAGAACATGAACAAGTACGTGGAGGTCCTGGGCGCGGAGGACCCCTCCCAGTTCATGGGTCTGACGGCGGAACAGTCGCAGGCCCTGGCCGCCTCCGACCGACCGTTTGCGAACCTCCGCCTGGCGAAAAACTGGGTTATCACCCTCTTTCCCACCCGGGCCTCGGCCGAAGATGGAAGGCATGGACTTCGAGACCTACGAGCGTTTCATCGTCGGGGCATCCACCACCGACCCGAGACCGTTGCTCGAGGCGGAAGAAAGACTCGCGCCGCTGCTCGACGGGGGCAAGACGATCCGGATCGTCACCGAACACCCACACACGGCCCGTGAGCTGACTCTCGAGCTCGATATCTCCCACGGTCGGGCCGTGATGTCGTACGGCTTGCGCAACTTCCCCGACGGCGAGATCTTCACGAGCCCGGATGCCTCGAGCGCCCGCGGGGAGATCTTCGTGGATCTGCCGGTCAACTACGGCGGCAACGATATCCGCGGGATCTATCTCCGGTTCGCGGGCGGAGTCATCGTGGAGTACTCGGCCGACGAGGGTCAGGACCACCTGGCGGCGATCATCGAAACCGACGAGGGCTCGCACCGTCTGGGTGAAGTGGCGCTGGGTATGAACCCTGGTCTCGACACGGTCCTCAAACACCCGTTGTTCGTGGAAAAGGTGGGAGGCACCCTCCACATCGCCATCGGCTCCAGCTACGAAAACTGTTACGTCGAGGATGCCGGTTCCGACGAGGGCAAGGCGGAGATCGAACACCTGGCAGCAGCCGGGGTGCTCAACCGTTCAGCCCAGCACGTCGACATCGTCACCGATTTCCGTCAAGGCGGTGTCGGGCGCTCTGTCCACGTCGACGGCGTCGAGCTCGCCCCCCGCAACGGTGTGTGGGAGGTGGTTGGATGAGCGGCAAGAATGTGGATCTGCGACCACCCAAGGGAATTGCTCCCCCGCAGATCTTCGAAGAGCTGCACAAGGGCGTCCTCGGACAGAATACGGCCCTCCGTTACGTAGCAGTGGCGGTGTACAAGCACACGACCGGCAAGGTACCGGGCAACATCCTTTTGATCGGCAACTCGGGCACCGGCAAGACCACGATCATGAACAACATCCAGCGGATGTATCACGACGTGGCCGAATACCGACCGTTCCGGGCGATGACCATCATCAACGCAAACCTCCTGGTTGATTCAGAACGCATGGAGTTCCAACCGGTGCGTCTTCTCGAGGCCGTGGAACAGAGGGCGCGTGCCCTGGTGGGGGAAAACCCGACCGCCGAAGCGCTCAAGGAGACGATGGAGCGGGCGACCATCTGTATCGACGAGATCGACAAGATGTCGTCGATCGTCGCCGGAAAGCCAAACCCCATCGGGGTGGTGTTGCAACAGGGGCTCCTGACCCTGATGGAGGGGGAGGTCGTCACCTACAAGACCTTCGCCTCGGTCGACGGCGTCGAAAAGGCCGTCACTCTGAACATCGACACCCGCCACATGATGTTTATCTGCGGCGGCGCGTTCGAAGGGCTCTACGACCAGGTCTACCTGCGGGTCATCAACCCGGCGAGTGGCGAAAAGCTCAAGTCTCAGGCGGTCCAGATGGCGGACGGACAGGTCCGGATCGAGACCCGGTTCGCGCTCGCGGATTTCCTGAAACCTGAAGACCTCTTCGAATACGGCATGGTGCCGCAGTTCATGGCTCGTTTCGACAACGTGGTCATGCTGCGCGACCTCGACGTTGCGGTGCTCAAGAGCATCCTGCTGGGCTCGTTGGATTCTCCCTTTGTCCGCTCCAAGAAGTTCTTCGAGGTGATGGACATCGAGCTCGAGATCGACGACGTGGCGGCGGCCATGATCGCGGAGGCCGCGGTTCTGAACATCCGCACCGGCGCACGGGCCCTGCGCACGGTGTTCTCGAAGATCATCAACCCGCTCGAGTACGACCCCTGGCAGCACGAGGGTCTCGAAAAGAAGCCGGAGGGCGGCCACCGCCTGGTGATCACCAAGGAAATGGCGCGGCGGGCGATCAGCGGCAACGGCGGGTAGGCGGCAAGCTCCGACCTGTACTTGATCGACTCTCATCCCTGAGAAGTAAATTCGATCTCAATTGTGTTATGGTTTCCACAACGGCAACAGCGGGGGAACCATGACAATTGAAGCTGGGCGACGACTCGGACCGTATGAAATCGAAGCTGCGATCGGCGCCGGCGGTATGGGCGAGGTCTACCGGGCGCGGGACACCCGGCTGGAGCGCGTGGTCGCGATCAAGGTTCTCCCGGCCCACCTCGCCGAGAACCCCGAACTCCGCCAGCGGCTCGAGCGCGAGGCCAAAGCCGTTTCCAGCCTGTCCCACCCTCACATCTGCCCGCTGTATGACATCGGCCACGAAGACGGGGTCGACTACCTCGTCATGGAGTTCATCGACGGAGAGACCCTGGGCGAGAGGCTGGCCAACGGGCCGCTCTCCCTCGACGAGACCCTCAAGTACGGTGGCCAGATCGCCGATGCCCTCGAAAAGGCCCACCGCCAGGGGATTGTCCATCGCGATCTCAAACCGGGCAACATCATGCTGACGGCATCCGGCGCCAAGCTTCTGGACTTCGGTCTCGCCAAGGCCGACAGCACGGTCGGGAAAGGGGATGCCGACCTCACCCGGACCCCGACCGTCAGTCAGCCGCTGACCACTGCCGGCACGGTGCTTGGCACCTACCAGTACATGGCCCCGGAGCAACTCGAGGGCAAGGAAGCCGACTCCCGCACCGACATCTTCTCGTTCGGCGCGGTGCTCTACGAGATGGCGACCGGGCGGCGCGCCTTTGCAGGTGCCTCCCAGGCGAGCCTGATCGGCGCCATCATGCACGAAGCGCCGGCCCCGGTGTCCTCCATTCAGCCGATGACGCCGCCGGCCTTCGACCGGGTGGTGCAGACCTGTCTTGCCAAGGACCCCGAGGAACGATGGCAAACCGCCCACGACGTCAA
The DNA here is from genome assembly GCA_963714885.1 of Candidatus Sulfomarinibacteraceae bacterium. Taxonomy (GTDB): domain Bacteria; phylum Acidobacteriota; class Thermoanaerobaculia; order Thermoanaerobaculales; family Sulfomarinibacteraceae; genus Sulfomarinibacter. The sequence goes on from CAVQQV010000053.1 coordinate 102,667, forward strand.
GCTGCAGCTGCAGTGGATCGCGGAGGGCGGTTCGGTGATGGGATTGCCGGCGCCGGTGGCGGCGCGCCGGAAGAGTCGCGAGAAAGCCGCGTGGATAGCAGCCGCCGCGGCTGCAGTCGTCGCCACGGTGTTCGCAGTCGGCTTCTTCCTGCGGACGCCGGCCACACCGCGCCAGGTGCGGTTCGAGATCGCGCCGATACCGCAGTTGACCCAGGTCGGTTCGCCGCGGATGTCGCCTGACGGCCTCCACATGGCGTTTCACGGCATCGACGGTGAAGGCAACTCCCAGATCTGGTTGCGGGACCTGTCGAGTCTCGAGGCGCGACCGATCGCCGGCACCGAGGGCGCCGGGACCGGCGCCGAGAACGAATCGCGGCCGATCTGGTCGCCCGACAGCCGCTATATCGCGTTCTTCATCGGCACCAAACTCAAGAAGGTGCCGGTTTCCGGCGGCCCCGCCCAGACGATTTGCGAGGCTCCTGGTGCGGATGGCAGTTGGAGCAGCGAGGGAGAGATCGCTTTCGATGGTGCGGCGGCGGACCCCATCTGGCTGGTATCGGCGGCGGGCGGCATCGCCAAACCCGAGGTCTCTCCGGCCGATCTTGAAGGGGTGACCTCGGTGGGCTGGCCCGAGTTCCTGCCCGATGGCCGTCGTTTCTTGTACATCGGCGAACCCGAAGGTGGGACCTCGTCCGTGATGTTGCACACGCTCGACGAGAAGGAAGACGTGGTGCTGACCACGGCAGATTCCAGGGTCCAGTACGCGGAGCCCGGCTATCTCATCTACGTGCTCGACGGGATGCTGGTGGCCCACCCCTTCGACGCCGACAAGGGCGAAATCACCGGAGAACCGATGCCGCTGGCCGACAATATCGGCGCCAGCGCGGTCGGGCTCGCGGACTTCTCGGCATCCACCGACCGCACCCTCGCCTTTCGCAGTGGCGAATCGGGCGGACGTCAACTGCGGTGGTTCGACCGCGAGGGGCGCCAGCTCGGCGATCTCGCGGCGGCGAACGAATTCCGCAACTTCAGGCTTTCTCCCGACGGGCGGAGGGTGGTGACCGAAATCGTCGACCAGGCCGCCGGGAACCTCGATCTGTGGATCCACGATCTCGAGCGCGGCACGGCGTCCCGATTCACCTTTGATGCCGGCAACGATGGCGGTCCGATGTGGACGCCTGACGGCGCGAACGTCATCTACACCTCCGCCAAGGAGGGGAGTGTTTCGCTCCTCCGCAAAGCGGCTTCCGGAACCGGCGCCACTGAAACTCTCCTGACGTCCGAATCCAACATTCTGGCGGGAGACATGGCCCCCGACGGAAAACACCTGTTGTACATGACCAACGGTGGTGAGACCTCCTGGGACATCTGGGCCCTTGCGTTGGACGGCTCCGGAGAGACCTTCCCGTTGCTGCAGTCGGAGTTTGTCGAGGTGCGGCCGAGCTTCTCGCCCGACGGCAGGTGGTTTGCCTACAACTCGAATGAGTCCGGGAAACAAGAGGTGTACGTGCGGCAGTTCCCGGGACCCGGAGGTCAGTGGCAACTCTCCACCGACGGCGGCAGCGAACCCATGTGGAGCGCGGATGGTCACGAGATCTTCTACATCGATTCCGGACGCAACCTGGTGTCGGTGCCGGTGACTACGACTGACACTCTCGAGGCCGGTCTTCCTGAAATGCTTTTCGACCCGCCGATCTTCCCGGTGACCCAACGCGAGCGTTACGTCGTGACCCGGGACGGCAAGCGGTTCCTGATGCTGTCGACGACGTCGGGGGTGTCGGTTCGACCGACCACGGTGGTGCTCAACTGGGATCTCGGCCTCGAGAATTGAGCTGAAAACGGCCCCTGGCGGGACATGGGCTACACTGGAGTGGTGGCCCACCAGTGCTGTCTACGCTTTGACCTCGATCTGAGCGAGGCTCTTGGGAGGCGATTGCGCCCCGATGCCATGGTCATTCAGGAGGATCGCAACCTCATGATGGGCGGCGTCGGCATCCTCGACGTCGACGGCCACGACGGTCTTGATGCGGCCTACCGGACCATCGCGGAGCAGCGACCGCTGCCTCTCGGGCGATACCTCCTACTGCGCAGCCGCGGTGACGAGGCCTACTGGACCTACCAGGCGGTGGTCCACGACCTCGAGGAGAAGCCGTCGGCTCGCCCCGGCAACGTGCGCCGGAGCCTGACGGCCATCCTCAATGATGCGATCAAGAGAGGGATGTCGTCGTTGACCGTGCAACCGTTGGGCATCTGGCACACCCGCGGCTTGACCGTGGAAGAAATGGTGGAGGCCTTCGAAGCCACCATTCTCGAAGTCAGCCTCGACCTCCCGTCGCCGATGCGTCTGACTCTCCTCCTCGAAGATCTCGACAGGCTCGAGGAGGTGTCCCTCCTCCTGCGCTCGCGTCTGCTGAGAAAGGCGAGCCGCAGTTTTCGCACCGTCGACAACGACTCGGCTCTGGTGGAGGTGCGGCAGCGCGGGGCGCGTCTTCACTGCCGCTTTGTCCCGGGCTCTCTCTCGGGCTATGCCGTGACCTGCGTCGACCCCCGCAACGAACCTGCCTGAGATATCCAGAATCTACGGTAGGGGGTTTCTGAACGGCGTAGGCGGGTCGTTTACGGCCCGCCCGTGAGAGGACGCAATCAACGAAGGTGGTGGCAGGCCCTGAAGGACCTGCCTACGGTTCTCATCGACGGCTTCCGAAGAACGGTTCTGAAGGGCGTAGGCGGGTCGTTTACGGCCCGCCCGCGGGAGTTCGGAACGAGCGTGGGTGGTGGCGGACCCTGAAGGGCCCGCCTACGGCTTTGAGGAGCATGCGGCTCGCCCGAGGCCTGCTGATGCTATCCTGACGCCGACTGGAGGAGGCGGGCGTTCGCCGGGTCACCACCCGGAGGAAGGTCCGGACTCCTGACAGGCAGCATGCCGGGTAATCCCCGGCCGCGGCAACGCGAGGGAAAGTGCCGCAGAAAGCAAACCGCCCCCGGATCGGCCGGGGGTCAGGGTGAAAGGGTGCGGTAAGAGCGCACCGCTTCTCCGGAAACGGAGGAGGCATGGTAAACCCCATGCGGAGCAAGGCCAAATAGGGGGGTCGAGGGTCGCCTGTCCCCGCATCCCGTTTCGGCGGGTGAGATTCCCGGGTTGGCTGCTCGAGCCGTACGGTAACGTGCGGCCCAGATGAATGGACGCCGCCCCACGGGGCACAGAATCCGGCCTATAGCCTCCTCCAGTCATTTTTCGAGCCGCGGCGTCGGACGCCGCGGCTCGAAAAATGAAAAAGGGTGATCTAGGTAACACGCACGGGTGAAACGGTGGTCTGAATGAATGGGTTTCACGGTATTGTTGAGAGCGTGAAGTCAATCTGGAGACCGCTCGAGCCCGGCGAACCGATCGGCGTGGTGGCCCTGTCGGGGCCGGTGGACCCCGCGAAGCTCGAGGCCGGGCTCACTGTCCTGCGTGACTGGGGCCACCCGGTGATCGAGGCTGCGAACCTCCGCGCTGAACAGGGGTACCTGGCAGGGTCGGACAGCGAACGCCTGGCGGGGCTCGAAGAGGTCCTGGGTGCGGGCGTCCGCTGGATCGTCGCCGCACGGGGCGGTTTCGGGTGTACCCGCCTGTTGCCGTCGGTCTCCCTGGATCGGTTGCGCGAACGAGAGGTGAGCCTGATCGGGTACTCCGACCTCACGGCCTTCCTCAACCCACTGGCGCAGAATGGTGGCGCGGTGCAGATCCACGGTCCGATGGCCGCGGCCGGGCTCACTCGCCCCCACAACGCAAATCGCCTCCGGGCTCTGCTCACCGGAGAACTTTCAGGCGGCGTGCTTTTCCGCTTTCCCGAAGGCGCCGTCGCCAGGAGTGGACGGGCAGTGGGACCCGCTCTCGGGGGCAACCTGACCCTGGTGACCGCCCTTCTCGGCACTCCCTGGGAACCGGACTTCGATGGTTGTGTCCTGTTTCTGGAGGAGGTTGGAGAGCCCCTCTATCGCCTCGATCGAATGTTGACCCACCTTCGGGGCTCTGGTAAATTGCGGAACGTGAAAGCATTGATTGGTGGGAGCTTGCGAGGTTGTGGACCGGTGTCGGACCGGTCTGACGGGTGGCGTCGAATGCTCGTGGAAGCGGCACCGGCTGAGGTCCCCGTCGTGGTTGGATTGCCCTTCGGCCACGGCGCTGCGAATCTCGCGTTTCCGATCGGAGCGATTGTCGATATCGATACCGATCGACGCCGGATCACCTGGAGCTAGCATGGCGAAATTCAAGGTCACGTCGCGCGAGCCCGCCCACGACTCCTTGGAGCCCATGCGCACCCACTTCCCGAAGAACACCGTGGTTTTCAACGAGGGGGATCTCGGGCTCGCGATGTACGTGATCGAAAGCGGTACGGTGGAGATCCGCAAGCGCATCGGCGGTGAGGAGACGGTGCTCGCGACCCTGGGCAAGGGCGATTTCTTCGGCGAAATGTGCATGCTCGAAGAGGACACCCCCCGTTCGGCGACGGCACACGCCGTCGATGATGTGGCGGCCGTGATGATCGACCAGTCGGCCTTCACCTTCATCCTCAAACACAACCCCGAGATCGCCATCCGGATGATGCGCAAGTTGGCGCTCCGCCTCGAACACACCACCCATCTCCTCGAGGAGGCGGTGGGCCACAAGGTGGACATCGAGGAAAGCGGCATCAAGGACCGTCCGGTCTCGAAATCAGACCCAACCGCCCGACTGGTCGAGATCACGACGGGGATCTCCTTTCCGCTGTCGGCCTCGAAGGAGACCACGGTCGGGCGCATCGACCCCGTTACCGGAATCAACCCTGAAGTCGATCTGACGCCGGTGGACGGCAAACGGTCGATTTCGCGGCGCCATGCCCGGATCAAACGCGAGCCGGACGGCACCTTCAGCGTGGTCGAGGACGTGGGAACCATGAACGGGACCTTTGTCAACGGCGTCCGCCTCGCCGCCGGTCGACCGGTCCCGGTTGTCTCCGGCGATACCGTCGTCTTCGGCACCATCCAGTGCCGATTCGAGATCGATCCCGATTGAAGAAGGATCGCGGCGAAGACCCTGCCGGCGCCGTTCTCCAACCCGACGATCCCGTGACCGTCCTCCCTGGTATCGGCCCCAAAACCGCCGTGGCCATGGCGGCCGAGGGCTTTCACTGCATCCGCGATCTCCTGTTCCACCTGCCGCGTCGCTACGAAGACCGTTCCGGTCTGTCGCATCTCGACGGCAGCGCTGGAGCGGGCGAGTGGATTCTGATCCGCGGTCGGGTTCACGACTTGAGGGTGCGCAGGGTGCCGCGCCGGCGGCTCAACATCACGGACGGCGTGGTTGCTGATCAGGCGGGGGAACTCCCGGTGGTGTGGTTCAACCAGCCGTGGATCGCACGAAGGCTCGACGGCGAACAGGACTTCTACCTCTACGGCCAGGTGCGCGAGAAGAAGGGCGGCAGGCTGCAGCTGACCAACCCCGAGATCGAAGAGGTGGTCGACGAGGGTGAAAGGATCGTGCCGGTTTACCCGCGGATCGGACGCTTTACCGGAAGGCGGTTGCGGCGGTTGATCGAGACCTGCCTACCGGCCATCGATTCCTGTCCCGACCCACTGCCTGACTCCCTGCGCCATCGTTACGACCTCACCGACCTTCACTGGTGCTTGCGCCGACTCCACGCACCTGAGATCGACGACCGGGAGGGAGACGCTTCCTCCCTGGCCGCCGTCCTCAATCGACGCACCGATCCCAGCCACCGCCGGCTGGCGTTTGACGAGCTGCTGGCCTTTGCCTGTGCGATCTCGGGAAGACGTCGGCAGAGGCTGCTGACAACCGCACCGCGACTGACGGCCGCGGCGGCGCGTTCGGCGGCCCGGAGAACCAGCTTTCCTTTCACCCTCACCCGGGCCCAGCGACGGGTGCGCGACGAGATCGCCGCCGATCTCGCACGGAGGGTCCCGATGGCCCGTCTGCTGCAGGGCGATGTCGGGTCGGGGAAGACGGCCGTGGCAGCGCTGGCGGTGGCGATGGTGACGGCAGCCGGGCGTCAGGTCGCGATCATGGCGCCGACCGAACTCCTGGCGGAACAGCACGAACGGACCCTGGGGCGCTACCTGGCCCCGGCCGGAGCGCCGCCCAGCCTGCTCGTCGGCTCGACGCCCGCGGCCGAGCGCCGGAAGGTCCTCGAGGGTCTCGCAACGGGAACGGTCGAGGTGGTGATCGGGACCCACGCACTGTTTCAGGACGAGGTTCGCTACCGCGATCTCGGGTTGGTCATCGTCGACGAGCAACACCGTTTCGGCGTGGTTCAGCGCTCGGCGTTGGCGGCCAAGGGAGAACACCCCCACCTTCTCGTCATGACGGCAACACCGATCCCGAGGTCGCTGGCCCTCACCGTCTACGGCGATCTCGACCTGTCCATCATCGACGAACTGCCCCCCGGGCGACGGCCGGTGCGCACCGAACGGCGGCCCGAATCGGCCCGGTCGAAGATCTTCGATTTTCTGCGCCGTGAGATCGCCGAGGGTGGGCGCGTCTTCGTGGTGTATCCCCTCATCGACGCCAATGAAGAGATCCCGGCGGCGGCGCTTGCCGACCACGAAGAAGAGGTGCGACGGCTGCTGCCCGGGGCGGCTGTCGGCACCGTGCACGGCAGGTTGTCCCGCGTCGAGCGGGAGGCGGTGACCGCGAAGTTTCGCGAAGGTGGCATCCAGGTGCTGCTCGCGACCACCGTGGTCGAGGTCGGGGTGGACGTGCCCGAGGCGACGGTCATGGTCGTCGAGTCGGCGCAGCGGTTCGGCCTCTCCCAGCTCCATCAGCTGCGCGGGCGGGTCGGTCGGGGCAGCCGCCAGGCCTGGTGCATACTGCTCACCGACGAACGACCCGGGGAGCCCGCCCGGCAGAGGCTCGACGTGATCTGCCGCAGCCAGGACGGTTTCGAGATCGCGGAAGCCGATCTCGAGCAGCGCGGCCCGGGGGAGCTCGTCGGCACCCGGCAGTGGGGACCGGCAGGCTTCAGGTTCGCCAACCTCATCCGGGACCGGTTGTTGATCGAGGAGACCAAAAGTCTCGCCGCCGAGCTCGAATCGAAAGGCGAGCTCGATGACGTGCGCAATGCTCTGGCGGCGTATCACCCGATTGATGTTCTGACGGGAGAAAATTGATGGCACAATGGTCGAGGCTCGAAGGGCAGGGGAGGCGGACAGTGACGACAGATCGGAATTCCAGCTCAACATCGGGCCCGGACCTCGTGGTCGCCCACAAATCAGCTGATCGACATCGACACCAGCCCTGCCTCGATGCTGCCGATCCCCGGCAGCCGGATGTTCGAGATCAACGAGGCCCTCAAGGTCTATCTCGAGCAGGAACCCGACGGCACCGTGTTCGACGCCAGCCAGGGCGACGGCGGTGCCAGCCTGCCCGGGGTCCCGCGCGAACTCCTGGACGAGGCCCACCGCCTCCAGGTGGAGCACGGCACCGGTTACGACAAGCCCTTCGGCACCCCGGCCTTCCGGCGCGCGGTGGTCGAGGATTACTGGGGGCTCGACAGCGCCACCGGGTGGGGACCGGGAAACGTCATCGCCTGTCAGGGCGGACGCGACGCTCTGGTCAAGGCCTACGACGCGATCCAGTTCCTCGGCCACAAACGCCACGGCGACTTCGTCGTCGTTTCCAGGGTGCCGTGGATTTCCTACAACTGGGGCCCGTACGCGATGGGCGCCAACGTCATGCTCGCCCCGGGGGTGGAAGACGACGCCTGGGCCTTGACGCCGGATGGGATCGCCGCCTGCAACGAGGCCGCCGCCGGCTTTGGCGGGCGCCGTCCGGCCCTGCTGGTCATCACCAGCCCGGACAACCCGACCGGCCGCAGCATGAGCCCCGACCGCCAGATCGCCCTTGCCCGGGCCGCCTTCGCCGCCGGGGTGCCCTACGTCCTCTTCGACTGGATCTACCACCGGGTGACAGACGGTGAACCGCACGATCTCAACACCTTTCTCGGCGCCCTCGAGCCCGCCGAGCGCGAACGCTGCATCTTTCTCGACGGCCTCACGAAATCCCTGGGTGCGAGCAACATCCGCAACGCCCACCTGGTGGCGCCGGTGCCGGTTGTGAAGTTCATCCAGGGCCGGGCGTCGCACGCGGTCATCCCCTCGTTCCACAGCCAGGCGGTGGCGATCGCGGCTTACCGGATGGGTTTCGATCGCGCCGCTGAGGGCATCGTCGGGCCCACCAACGCCAGCCGCACGGTCGTCGAGAACTTCCTGGCCAGCCACGAGATCCGTCACATCCTCGGTAAGGGCTATTACGCATTCCTCGACATGACGCCATGGCTTGAACCGGCCGGGTTGGCCGATGCTACCGAGCTCGGGACGATCCTCGCGGAGAGATTCGGACTGGCGGTGGTCCCCGGGGGGTTCTTCTCGGAGTACGGCAACAACTGGATCCGCTTTTCCTACGCCCTGCCTCCGGAGACCACGGCGGGCGCCCTCGACCGGTTGTGGTTCGCCCTGTCGTCGCTGTGATGCCGGCACAGGAGTGTGGAGTGCATAGATGGTGGTTGGATTTCGGAGGGTCGTTTGAGTCCATTTTGGCGAATTCGGGTTCATACTGCGTGGTATGGGCCAAGAACTCGCAAAAATGGGCCAACGATACCGAAGGCGCCGCCATCTACGCACTCCACACTCCTGGGCGGGCGGCCGATGAAGAGGGCCGAGTGGTTCCGGTTTGCGGAAAAGGTTCGGCTGGCGCTCGAGAACTCTCAGCAGGCAGATCCGAAGAGCGGGACCTCCGGTCTCGAGATCGAGTTCAATATCCTCGATGCTGGACTCAACCCGGTGGAGCACGTGGGCTACGGACCGGAGGGACGGTCCTTCGCCGATTTCCTGTACGACGAACAGTTGCCGGAGTGGGCGAGGGAGTACTTCCAGCTCGAAGTCTTTCACTGGATGACCGAGCTGGCCACCCAGCCGTGCTTCGACGCGCGGGCGACGGCGTCGCAGGCGCGGCTGTTGGAAGGCGTCCTGCTCGACACCCTGGCCGACGTCGGACGCAACTATGCGACCTCCTTTCTCGCCCTCCACGGCAATATCCCGCAGCCGTTTGAAGTCTCCTCCTCCAGCATCCCCTCGGGGTGGAACCTGGCCCGCCGGCGCTATCTCGAGCGCTGCGTGGCCCTTTTCGGAGGAAGGTTGGCGACCGCCGGGATCCACACCAACCACAGCTTCCCCGAGACCCTGCTGTCCTGGGACTTCATTCACCTGCCGCTCAAGGAACGCAAGGGCAGAACTCTGGTCGACTACCGCAACCAGCAGGTGATCCGGGCGACCCGGCTGCTGCGGCCGATGTGTCCGGTTTTCATTGCCGTCAGCGCCGCCTCGCCGTTCGCCAGCGAGGTCGTCGACGGTGAGCGTGAGGTGGTGCTCACCGACACCGACTCGATGCGGTTACTGGCCTTTCCGAACCCCGAGGAGCTCGATGTCCCCGGACTTTATTCGAGCCACCGCGACTACCTCGACATCTCCTACGGTCTGGTGCGGTCGGGGATCCGGTTCGGCGCCAACAACTGGACGCCGGTGCGTGCGCGCTCCGACGTCGACCCGGTACGGCGCAACGTCATGGCCACCAGCGAACAGCTGCAGGAGCTCTACCGTCGGGGGATCTTTTCGGTCGGCACTCACGGCAGCCTCGAGGAGGCCGAGCGCGCGGTGGTGGTCGAGAACCTTTGTGCCAGGGTCGACCTGCCGATGAACCGGGTGGAGGTGCGGACCGACGAGGGCGGCGACTCTCTCGAGCTGTCGGTCGCCAAGGTGCTCTTCAAAGACCTCCTGATGCTCAGGATCTACGGTGAGCCGGCCTACGGCGCGGACTACGGCTACGATGCCGCCGATCTCGCACGGACCCGTCGCAACGAACACTCCGCGGCCACCCACGGCCTCGATGCCGAGCTTCAGCACCCCCTCAAAGAGGGTCGTCCGCTGACGGCGCGTGAATACCTGGGGGAACTCCTGGCTGAGGTCGCGCCCCTGGCCGAGGGACTGGGGGTCGCGGCCGACCTCGAACCCCTGCGGGAAATGGCCGGCGGTGGGCCGAACCCCGCGACCGGGATCCGGACCTGGGTCCGGGAGCATCTCGACAAAAAGCCCCGGACGTCGACATCAGGGGCCGTCGTCGTTCCCTCCGCGATCGTGGGGGAATGGTTCGAAGACCGGAGGTCGCGAGTGGCCGATGAGGTGCGGTCGATCGCCGGCGCCTCGTCCGACCTGCGCCGCGAGTGGTCGAAGCTGGCACCGCTGGTGGCGGGACTGCGCACGATGGCGAGCGACCGTCCGGAGATGCCGGTCACCATCGGCGGCGCGGAGAGCGAACTGAAAATCGAAGACCTCTCGGACCGGACCGCCGATGTGATCCGCCTGGCGGCCGATCTCGTCCGCATCCCATCGGTCACCAACTGTCCCGACGAACGCCTCCACGAGGTCTTTTCGTGCGCCGGTTTCGTCGCCGACTTCCTCACCCGGGGCGGTCTCGATGTCCGGCTGTACGATCGCGGGCGCTACCCGGCGGTGCTGGCGTCCTTCCGCGGAGCGGGGCCTGCGACGGTGATGCTCTCCGGCCACTTCGATGTGGTGCGGCCGGAGCCCGACGACTGCCAGTTCCAGCCGAGGATCGACGGCGACTACCTGTGGGGCCGCGGCGCCGCCGACATGAAGACGGTGGTCGCGAGCGACATGGTGTGGATGGTCGAGCGGGCTGCCGCCGGCCCGCCGTATCCGCCGATCAACATGCTCCTGGTGGGCAACGAGGAAAACGGCGAAGGCGACCCCTTCGGGACCCCCCACGTGCTCGCGGATCTCGAACACCGCGAGGGGTGGGCGCCCGAATTGATGCTGGTCGGCGAACGCACGGGTGAGAAAGGGACCGAGTTGTATGGCGAGGTCTGCACCGAGAGCCGGGGCATCTTCCGGATGCGGATCACCGCCCGCGGCGTGTGCGGCCACACCGGCGTCAGCGGCGGCCCCGCCGATCTCCTGGACAAGCTGGTCGAGG
>CAVQQV010000054.1:0-14489 GCA_963714885.1 Candidatus Sulfomarinibacteraceae bacterium
GGAACTTCTCCACCGCCACCGATCGGTTGGAGCGGCCGCCGGTGATCCGCAGAACGGCCCCGAGGGCGGCCAGCATGGGAGCGGTGTCCGACGGGTGAACGATGTAGCAGAGATCGCCGCCGAAGATGCAGTGGTACTGGTTTTCACCTGCGTAGGCGTAGCACAGTTCGCCGCCCTTGCGCAGACAGTTGAAGTCGCCGCGGTAGTACCAACAGCGCGGCTTCTGGCAGAGGTTGCCGGCGATGGTGCCCTGGTTTCTGAGCTGCGGGCTGGCCACTGAGGCCGCGGCCTGAGAGAGCCCGGGGTAGCGGGCGGCGACGGTAGCGTCCGCCGCCAGCTCGGCAACCGGGGTCATGGCGCCGATCCTGAGGCTGCCGTCGGAGCCGGTACGGATGCCGCGCAGTTCGTCGATGGCCGACAACGACACAACGGTGTCGGCGATCAGAATCCGGTCGCGCAGACACCCGAGGAGATCGGTGCCGCCGCCGTGGATGAGGGCGGGGCGGTCGTCGAGAACCGCGAGCGCTTCGTCGAGCGACTTCGGACGTGCATAGGTGAACTTCGGAAGCATCTCAGGCCTCCTTTTTCTCGTCGGCCAGCAGCCGCGCCAGCTGGGTCGGGTTGAGCGGGGTGTCGGTGACCCGGATGCCAATGGCGTTGCAGACGGCGTTGGCAATCGCCGCCGCGGTCGGGATGGTCGCCGGCTCGCCGAGGCCCTTGGTGCCGGTGGTGTTGAACTCGTTGTCCGGGTGGTCGATCGGCGTGGACTGGTGCGACAGCGCCACGTCCATCATGGTCGGGATCTTGTAGTCGTGGAAGTTGGCGTTGACCATCTTGCCGGTCTGCCGGTCGAGCACGCGTTCCTCGGTCATGCCGAACCCGACTCCCATGGCGATGCCGCCGAAGACCTGGTTGTCATAGGTCAGCGGGTTGAGGACACGTCCCGAGTCGTGGGCGCCGAGGAAGCGCAGCAGGCGGGTCTCGCCGGTGCGGGTGTTGACCTCGACTTCGCAGAACTGAGCCGCGAACGGCCAGGTGGCCTTGTCTTCAGGGTTGGGTCCGCGATAGCCGGTGCCGACCACGACACCCTGGCGCTCGAGCCGCTCGAGGCCGGTGACGGCCACGGTTTTTTCGGCGTCCGACCGGCTGACGATGTTCGTGCCGCGCAGCTCGAGTTCGGCGGCGCTGGTCCCGAGCTGCTCCGCGGCCATCTGCAACAGCTGCCGCTTGACCTCGACAGCTGCTGCGAGCACGGCGGGTGAGTCCGAGGGAACCGTCTTGCTGCCCCCGGACGAGGTGGCGTACTGGGTGGTGGCGGTGTCGGCGTGTTCGATCTGGATACGATCGATGGCCATACCGAGCTCCTCGGCGACGATCATCGCGGCCCACGTCTTGGTGCCGGTGCCGATGTCCGAGGCGCCCATGTTGAGGTTGACACTGCCGTCGGAGTAGAGCTTGACGATCACCGTCGACGGCGGCCCTCCGGCGTAGCCCCAGAAGCACGCTGCCACGCCGACTCCGCGGCGGACAGGGCCGGTATCGGCAGCCCGGGCGCGGGCCTCCTTCCAGCCGAAGGCCTCGGCGCCCAACTCCAGACAGGCCGCGAGCTGGTTGGAGGTCAACGGCACGCCGTCGCCGGACTGGACGACGTCGGCAATATTCTGCAGACGGAACGCGACGGGATCGATGTCGAGCTTTTCGGCCAGCTCGTCGATCACCTGTTCGAGGGCCCACGCGCACTGCGGGAACCCCGGCGCCCGCATCGGCCGCGCCCTGCCGGCGTTGATGCAGACCGTGGTGTCTTCAGTGCGGAGGTTGGGGCAGCGGTAGAGGTAGGTGGCCATTGTGCTGGTGGACGCACCGGATGGGTACGCCCCGCCGGACCCGAGGCTTTTGTAGTCGATGGCGGTCAGGGTGCCGTCCTTTTTGGCGCCGATCTTGAGCGTGATGGTGTTGCCCGGCCGGTTGCCGGTGATGCGGAAGCAGTCCTCGCGCGGCAGGAAGATCTTGACCGGGCGTCCGGTCGTTCGCGACATGAGGGCGGCGATGACGGTGTACTTTCCGAGCTCGAGTTTGGCGCCGAAGCCACCGCCCATGTAGTGGCCGATGACACGGACATTGGCCATCGGCAGGCCGAGAGCCTGGGCCAGACCCTCCTGGATCGAATACACGCCCTGGGTGCTGTCCCACACCGTGAGCCGGTTGCCGTCCCACTTCGCCACCGAGCCGTGCGGCTCCATCGGGGCCTGGATCTCACACGGCGTCCGGAATGTGCGCTCGACCACCACGTCGGCTTCGGCGAATCCGGCCACAACGTCGCCGCGTTCGTTCACCGACGGCTTGCCCACGAGGTTTCCGCCCTCGATCAAAAGGGGCGCTGTCGGCTCGAGCGCAGCCGCTTCGTCGATGACAAAGGGCAACACCTCGTATTCGACCTCGATCGCACGGATGGCGTCGGCGGCCTGCAAGGGGGTTTCCGCGGCCACAGCCGCCACCTCTTCACCCTCGCAACGGCAGTGGGCGTCGAAGAGCCGTGAGTAGTAGGTGCCGCGGCGGTCGTACCACGGGATGTCGGTGCCCGGCGATTTCGCAGTGAGGACAGCCCGCACGCCGGGCATCTTCTCGGCCTTGCTGGTGTCGATGCTCTTGATGTTTGCGTTGGCGTGCGGGCAGCGGAGGATCGCGCCGTGGAGCATGTCGGGCAGCATCACGTCATGGGGGTAGGTGGCGGTCCCGCTGACCCGCTCGTAGGCATCGACCCGGGGCACCCGTGTGCCGACGATCTCGGTCGGGGCCCAGGGCGCGGATTCGTCGCTCGGCGCCGGCGTCTCCGGTTCCTTGCCGCTGAGCCAGTAGGGAGATTCGTGTCTCATGACCTTCCTCCCTTCTTCGCCTCTGCGGCGCCGGCGACCGCGTTCACGATGTGCACGTAGGCGCCGCAACGGCAGAGGTTGCCGCTCATGCCGTGTCGGATTTCGTCGGTGGTGGGGGAAGGGTTGGCCCGCAGCAGGCTCTCGGCCGCCACGATCTGGCCGGAGGTGCAGTAACCGCACTGGAAGCCGTCGTGGGCCACAAACGCCTGCTGGACCGGGCCCAGCTCCTCACCGGTCAGCAGTCCCTCGATCGTCGTGATTTCGGTGCCTTCGGCCTCCATCGCGAGCGTCATGCACGCGTAGCGCGTCTGTCCGTCGATGAGGACGGTGCAGCTGCCGCACTCGCCGCGCTCGCAGCCGGCCTTGGTGCCGGTGATGCCGAGGCGCTCGCGCAGGACGAAGAGAAGGGTCCAGCGCGGCTCGACCAGCAGACGGTGGAGACGTCCGTTGATGGAGAGCGCCACCTGCATCATTTCGTCGGGGTCGGTGATCTCGGGAACCGCCCCGCCCGGGCGCGCGACGCCGGTAGCCAACGCGGCGGCGCCGGCGCCGACGGTGCCGAGGAAGCCGCGGCGGGTGACGCCGCCCCCGTCTTTCTTTTTGGGATCACGCTTGGCAGCCATTGGTACCTCCCTGCGACGAATCGCTAGAAAATATTGAGACTAAGTTGCTCTTATGAAAGCACATGATGAGTATACGTGGTTCTCAGTGTGATGTCCCTCCGGTGGTAGAGTGACCGGCATGAATAGCAGGAATTCCGTCTCAAACCCGATGATCGAGTCTATTCTCACGGCGGTTGACCAGAGCCCGCCGGCGACAACCCTGGATGTTCGGATCGGTGTTTTCTGGTCGGTCGTCAACACAACGGCGGGCGCCGGGATGGCCTCGACCCTGCGTTCACAGTCCCATGTCCACGGCACGGTGGCGATCGCCGATGCCGGGTCTCTCCTCGAGCGCACGCCCGTCGAACTGGCGGGCCTCCTGCGGTCGGCGTCGGCGCCCGAGGCCGCGGTCGGGCTGGCTGCGGTCAACGCTCTGATCGGCTCCTCCGCCCAGAACCTCTCAGGAGACAAGGCCCTGACCGTGCTCGAAGAACGGGGCGTCGGGCAGAGGGTGGCGATGATCGGACGGTTTCCCTTTGCCGACCGGCTGCGCGGTCACTGTGCCCAGCTCTGGGTCTTCGAACGCGGTCTCGACCGGCGGCAGGAGGACTTCGGCGAAGAGGCCATGGAGCAGCTGCTGCCCCAGGCCGATGTGGTGGCGGTCACGGCCACGACCCTGCTCAACCGTACCCTGCCCGGGGTGCTCGCCTGTGTGCGGCCCGACGCCTTTCTGATGATGTTGGGTCCCTCGACACCCCTCACCCCGGCGCTCTTCGACTTCGGTTTCGACATCCTCTGCGGCACCGTCATCGAGGACCCCGACAAGGTCCTGAAAGCAGTCGGGGAGGGAGCAGTAACAAGCCAGATCACGGGCGTCAGGAGGGTGAGTCTTTGGAAGAGCTAGGAATGAAACGCAGAGGAGCAGAGGAGCAGAGGCGCAGAGGAGCGGAGGGGTTTTGCAGAGGAGGAGTCTTGAGCACGTGCATTGGACGAATCAACGACAATCAGCGGAGTTCAATCATTGATTCAGCGATCGAGGTTCATCGATGGAGCTCGGAGGCCCGGGGCTGTTCGGAGAACGGTTTACGAGGAAGCACTGGCCTTCGAGCTGACCGAGACGAGGCCTTCGAGGTGCGAGCGTCAGAAGTGCTTCCCGTTCGAAGTACAAGGGACGCCCTCTCGGCCATCAGATTTGCGTCTCGATCTCCTTGTTGAACGCGGAGGTCGTTGTAGAGGTCAAAGCGTACGACGCTGCTACAGTGCGGTGTTCGCGGCGCAGGCTGCTGACGTACCTCCGCGGCAACCGACTTGAGGACTTGGCATTGGTGATCAACTTCGGAATGGCCCGGGTCAGCCAACGGGGTCGACCGGTGTCGTCAATGATCTGGAAGAATGACATGGTCCTAAAAGAAAGATAACTCTTTGCGCCTTTGCGTCTTTGCGTCTTTGCGTTGAATTTCCTCCGCTCGGTCGTGTCGGAAGCTCAGCATGCTCGCCGGTCTGATTCTCGCGGGGGGCGAGGGACGGCGGTTCGGGGGGCCGAAGGCCTGGGCGTTGTTGCCGGACGGGCGGACGTTTCTCGAGGCGTGCGTCGCCTGCCTCAGGGATGCGGGTGCGGATCGCGTGGTTGCGACATTGCCCCCAGAATCTCCGGACCCGGAGATTGCCGGTCTGCAGGCGCTTCCGCTGCCCGAGCCCGATCTCGACATGTTCGGCTCGCTGAAGATCGGTTTGAACCACCTCATCCAGAGTGAAGACTGGGAGCGCCTCGCGGTGTTGCCGGTCGACCACCCGCTGGTTCGGCCGGAGACGGTTCGCGCGTTGGCCGCCGCGGGCGCGCGCGCGGTCATTCCGTCCTACCGGGGCAAGCACGGCCACCCGATCGTCATCGATCGCGAAGTGGCAGTAGCGATCGTGTGCGGAGACCTCGGAGGCCCCACCATGCGGGACGTCCTCCGGGCCGTGGGTTCCCTCGATCTGGCGGTTGACGACCCCGGCGTCACCGCCAACTGCAATACACCCGCAGCTTTGAGCGAGGCGCTCAAAGCTGCGAATTTTGAATTCTAAATTTTGAATTTTGAATTGAGGGCCTTCCCCGGTGAGCCGGTGGGGACGGGTGCCGGCATTCAAAATTCAAAATTCAAAATTCAAAATTAGATCGGCGTGCGCATCGTGACGAACTCCTCCGCCGCGGTCGGGTGGATGCCGATGGTGCGGTCGAAGGTCTTTTTGGTGGCGCCGGCCTTGAGGGCGATCGCAATGCCCTGGATGATTTCGCCGGCATCGGGCCCGACCATGTGGACCCCGAGGACGCGGTCGGTCGGTCGATCCACCACCAACTTCATCATGGTGCGTTCATCGCGCCCCGACATCGTGTTGGCCATCGGCCGGAAGGTAGAGCGGTAGATCTCCACGTCGAAGCCCTCTGTCCTGGCCTCGAACTCGGTGAGGCCGACGGTGCCCACCGACGGCTGGCTGAAGACAGCCGACGGCACGTTGGTGTAGTCGACGGTCGTGGGGTTGTTCTTGAAGGCGGTCTCGACGAATGCCATGCCCTCCGCCAGGGCGACCGGGGTGAGCGCGATGCGGTCGATGACGTCGCCGAGGGCGTAGACCCCCGGGACGCTGGACTCGAGGAAATCATCGACGATGATCGCGCCCCGGGCGTTGAGTTCGACGCCGATCGCCTCGAGACCGAGACCGGCGGTGTTGGGCACCCTTCCGGTAGCGCACAGCATGAGGTCGGCCTCGACCGTGTCTCCGGTGCTCAGGTCCGCTGCCACCTTGCCGTTCCTCTTTTCCATTTTCTTGATGACGGTGTCGAAGCGGAGATCGATGCCGCGCTTTCTCATCTCTGCCGCCAGGGTATTGCGGACATCGTCGTCGAATCCGCGCAGAAAGAGCGGTCCGCGGTAGTTCAGCACCACCTCAGTCCCGAGTCCGTTGAAGATGCCTGCGAATTCGACGGCGATGTAGCCGCCACCGGTCACCAGGACTTTTTCCGGCTGCCGCTCGAGGTGGAAGACCTCGTCCGAGGTGATCCCGCACTCCGCGCCCGGGATCGGTGCCTTGAACGGGCGGCCGCCAGTGGCGATGAGGACCTTGTCGGCGGTGAAGGTCTGGCCGGCGACCTCGAGCGTGTGGCGATCGCGAAATGTCGCCCTGCCTTCGATGATCTGCACCCCGGCGCCCTCCAACAGGTTGCGGTAGATGCCGTTGAGGCGTGCGATCTCGCGGTCCTTGTTGGCGATCAGGGTGGCCCAGTCGAATTGCGGCGTCGGCACCGTCCACCCGAAACCGGCGGCGTCGGCGGCGGCCGCCGAAAAGGCCGAGGCGTACACCATGAGTTTCTTTGGGACGCAGCCGAGGTTGACGCAGGTCCCGCCGAGCCTGGAGGACTCCGCGACGGCCACTCTGGCTCCGGTCGCCGCAGCCATCCTCGCAGCTCGCACTCCACCCGAACCGGCACCGATGACAAAAAGGTCGAAGTCGAAATTGCTCATGGGGGATATCGTACCGTTGATTGTCGGCTTCGTGGGGTAGCCGAGGGTATCCGACATCTCCACGGGCCAGGGGCTCGTATCAGCGCGTCATTCCCGAGAGGAGCCAGGCACGCCGTCATGATGTTGAGGACAACATCATGCCGGGATGCCAGGCACCTCCGCCGCACGCGGTCCCGCCCCCCCGGAGTACTCGAACTTCAATTGTCGGTAGGGGGATCGGGCCGGAATTCAAAATTCAAAATTCAAAATTAAGAATTGTCTTCCGCTTCCTGCTTCACCACTTCGAGGTTGATCATGACCTCAACGTCGTCGCCGAGCACGACGCCGCCCTGGTCGAGGGACCGGTTCCAGGACACTTCGAAATCCTGACGGTTGAGGGTGGTGGAGATCTCGTAGCCGGCGCGGGTGCCGCCCATCGCCTGCATTTCGCCGAGGTAGTCGACGTTGAGGATCACGGGCTGGGCGACGCCATGCATGTTCAGGATGCCGGCTACGACGTATGTGTCGCCGTCCTTCTTCGTGATCTTGCTGCTTTTGAAGGTGATCTCGGGGTGGTTTTCGACATCGAAGAAATCGGCCGAGCGCAGATGACCGTCGCGTTTTTCATTGCCGGTGTCGATGCTGGCCGCTTTGATCGTGAACTCCACGCTGCTGGCGTCGAGGTTCTCGAAATCGGCCGTGATCGATCCGTCGAACTCGGTGAAACTGCCCGACACCCTGGCGACCAGGTGGCGGATCTTGAACCCGACGTTCGAGTGAGCCGTATCAATTGAATAGGTGCCCTGGGCGGCGGCGGATCCCGCGCCGATCAGTACCATGAGAGCGATAAGGGTCAGTGTCTTGCGCATATTCGTTCCTCCAGGAGTTTTCGGTTCTTGATTTTTCGAGCTACCGAGCGAGAAAACAGTATTTGCCCCGGCTCCATTCCTGGTCTTTGGTCTGAAGGCCGGTTCTGAAGGTTTCTTGATGTCAGGAATGGCATTTGGACGACAGCGTGGCTACTATCTGCCAAAGCGGCACCAGGAAACCGGTGCGGCGGTGAAACTGAAAAACTGGAGAAGACCCTCACGCGGGAATTCTCATGATGGAATCACGTTGTCAGCCGATGTGGAGAACTTCATGGCAGGAAACTTGCTAGGGTAGGAGCGTGCGCCGGGAATCGACCTTTTTTCGCCGAGCGCTGGAGATCTCAGTTCTCCTGCACCTGCTGCTGATCTTTTTGATCGTGCCGCGGGTGCAGCAGCTGTGGCCGGTGGCGGACGCGTCGGCGGTTGAGTTGGCTCCGGTCCCACCGGACCAGCGAGAGCCCCTCGATTTCGAGTTCGTCGATCTGATCGAGGACCGCGAGGAGAAGCCTGTTTCTGATCAGGTGCCGCTTTCGGATCTCGACCGACAGGCCCACGGAGGCCAGGGCGAAGCCTCCAACCGGCCGGCGACGGCTGGCAACACGCCACAGTTGGTCCAGGCGGACGGTGGGCAGGTGTTCGGCGCCGGCATTCCGCCCCAGCCGCAGGGCCAGCAGGTGCCCCGGGTTCCGCCACCGCAACAGCCTCAAGAGCAACCCCAGGAGCAACCGCGCGAACAGCGGCCGGCCGAACCGAGAGACGAAGGCGCCGGGGAAAAGGTCCCCGAACAGAAGCAGCAACCGGCGATCCAATTGCCGCCTCCGGGTTCCTGGGCCCTGCCGCCGGATCAGGGCGGTCTGCCGGAAATGCCGGATCGCGATGACGGTGGGCAGGTTGACACCGGGGGGCTGTCCTTCGATACCCAGTGGTACGACTGGGGCCCCTACGCCAAGGCCATGCTTGCAAAGATCCGCCGTCACTGGAAGATTCCAGACATCGCCATGATGGGCGTCGAGGGCGTGGTCAAGATCAGGTTCTTTATCGAGCGCGACGGCACCGTCACCGGTCTGCAGATCATCGACGAGTCCGGCAAACCGCCGATGGACTTCGCGGCGCGTGACGCGATCGGCACCTCGTCGCCATTCGAGCCCCTGCCGATCGACCTCGGCGGCAGCGGTCGCGAGGGTGTTACCATCACCTTCCTTTACAATACAGGCCGCCCGGGCAGCGGGCGATGAGACGAAGATGAACAGGAGTACTTAGTGGTCGACATTCTGATTTCCGGCGGTCCGGTCATGATTCCCCTCGGCGTCTTGTCGATGGTGGCCTTGGCGATCATCATCGAACGACTGTGGGTTCTTCGGCGCGGGAAATTCCTCCAGGCGGCCACCGTCCAGACCCTCTCGGGCCTGCTCGCGGGCGGCAAATTTCGCGGTGCGGTCGATTTCTGCCACCGCCACCCGGGGCCCTTCACCGGCCTCGTGACCGCGTTGGTCGAGAACCGGAACGCCCCGTACGAAGAGCTCAAGGAGATTCTCGAGGACACCGGCCGGCTGGAACTCATGAGCCTCCAGCGCGGACTACCGGCGCTCGCCACGATCGTCGCCGGAGCGCCGTTGCTCGGTCTGCTCGGGACGGTCATCGGCATGATCAAGATCTTCGCCGTGGTGGCTACGGCGGGCTCGGGGATCACCGAACAGCTGTCGTCGGGTATCTCGCAGGCACTGATCACGACCGCATCGGGTCTCGTGATCGCCATCCCGGCTCTCTTCACGCAGTCCTACCTCGAGTCGCGAGCGGTCGCGATCCTGTCGGAGATCGAGGCCCAGATCCTCGACTTCCTGCACCTGGTCCGCGAACGTGAGACGGACCAGGAGGAGAGCGACTGATGCGTCTGGCACCGCTTCGCGGCAGCCGCAAACCTGAAATCCAGATGGCGCCTCTCATCGACGTCATCTTTCTGTTGCTGATCTTCTATGCGGTGACAACCCAGTTCGTGGCCGACGAGCGCCTCAAACTCAAGCTTCCGGAGGCGAAGACCGCCGAGGATGCCGGGATCAACCGCGACGAAAGACCGCCTCTGGTGACCATCGCCGCCGACGGTTCAATCTGGATCGACGACAAGATCGTGCCCGACAGCGAGCTTGAGAGTCGTATCAAACAGCTGGTCGAGCGCGCGCCCGAAGACGGCATCATTCTCAAGGGCGACGAGGGCGCCGATTACGGGGTCGTAGTGCGCGTGTTGGATCTTGCCCGCAGCGCCGGCGCCAAGGGCATCCAGATGTCGGCCGATCGTCCGCCCGAACCGAAGTAGGGAGCGGGGCGCCGTTTCCGGGAAGCGCCCGCCCGCCGCGGGCCCGGGGCCCGCGGCTTCGGTCGCACAAGGACGGCCCTCGGAACGCTGGCGTTCCTCGGTCCGCCCGTGTGCGACCGGGCGCGACAGGGTCGCGCCGGGCGGGCTTCACCTGCAGGGAGCTTGCTCTCGGTAAGTGTCCCGCCCCCACCCCCCGCCCACCCACCCTCGGAAATCCGCGCGCTTCGCGCTAGCGGATTTCCGAGGGGTGGGGTTTTTTTGACTTGGGCATTGCCAAAGTCGAGGCGTAGCACCCGCCGGAGGACGTTCGGGGCTTTTATTTTGTGGGGCAGCCGTCCCGGCTGCCGGGTGGGTGGCAACGTTCAAACGTTGAACGTTGCAACGTTTCAACGCCGCATCGTCCGGCGTACACGTCGTACAGCTCTCGCAGGCAGGAGCGGATGTTGCCTTTGTGTCGTCTGAAGAGGTCGTCGAGGGTCGGTTCGAGGACGGTGGTTTGGAGGGGTGCGAGTTCGTGGACGAGTTCGCGCAACAGGTCGGGATCGGTGGTGCAGTCGACGAGGGTCGGTAGGCGACCAGGTTGGTGAAGGGTTGCCACGAGGCGGTGCGCCGGGCGGGTTCTGGTCAGGAAGTGGCGCCAGGCCAGGGCGCCGAGTTGTTCGGCGCTGTCGATCAGGATCGTATGAGCTGACGTCACCGGGTTGGGCAGTTGCTGGATCGCGGTGCGGTAGGGCCGCGGTTCGCTGCCCGGGATGTGCACCAGGGTGGTGGGTTGGTCCAGGCGGCGGGAGAGTTCCTCCAGCAAAGTGGTCTTGCCGCTGCCCTTGGGGCCGACGATGGCGGCCCTTCCCCCAAGAGCGTCGATGCGGTGTTCGAAGTCGCTCCACGACCCCTCGTGGCCCCGGTAGGGGAGAGCATCGACCCGGTGGCTGGCAAAGGGGTTGTCGGCGGCCCGGCACGGAAGGGGGCGGCTCGCGCTCACGAGATTTTGACTTCCACCGGTTGCGGTCCGATCAAAAGGTCCAGGCGTTCGGTCTCGCCGCTCGGCAGGACCACCAGTTCGATGGCCCACGCCAGGGTCATGAGCTTGCCCGAAAACGAGTAGGGCCCGCGGGGGACATCGAACTCGAACGATCGGGTCCCGGAGAGCTCGGGCCGGGCCATGTGCCGGGTCGTCACGACCTCGACATCCCGGGCGCCCTTGCCCTGGGTGAACCAGAAGAGGCGGACCTCGACGGCCTCGGCCTCTTCGTCGAGGTGCCACGACGCCGTGCCCTCGATCGTCTCGCCGGGTTTGAACCATGTGCCGCCGTCACGAATCTCTATGGTCAGCATCTCACACGTCCTCGAGCCGGAGCGGGTGCAGGGTGACGGGGAAATTCTGATCGACGTCGGGCCACCGCTGGATCTTCCCGGCCACCTTGATCTCCCACACCACCTTGTTGCTGGGTCCCGTAAAAGTGTGCATGGTGTCGTCAGGGATGGCCACTGCTGCAGACCCGCGGGGAATCTCCCAGCCGTTGGCCGTGTCGACGAGGGTGATGGTTGCAAAGACCTCTCTCTCCGTCACGGTATCGGTACCACGCCGGTAGGTCGCCTCCTCTCTTCCTTCGAGGAAGATCCGCAAGTGGGACAGCCGCGACGAACGGCCGGTGAACATCCATTCGATCCGGAAGTCGTCGCCGAGGCACGGTTCGCCTCGCTGCAACGGGTGACCCGCGGTCGAGGGTTGGCCAGCGCCAGCGTGAAGTGGCCGACGAAGACGAATGACGCCATGCCGATCAGCACAAAGGGGATGATGAAGATGGTGAGAAACCAGTCGGGGTGGCCCGCCTGCCAGCCCTTCCACGCCTGCCAGACGAAGATCGAGACGATACCGTTCCAGAACAGCGCGAAAAAGAGCGTCCCGGCCACCTTGCCCACCGGGCTCAGCTGGGGCTTCAGGGTGACGGGCGATGTCATCCGGGGTCGTCAGGCTTCGGACCTTCCTTCGTCGACGTCGCCGACGGCGTGAAGCTGCTTCCAACCGAATCGCATCAATGCGGCGCCGGCAAACAGAAACAGCAACGGCAGGAGACCGAGCAGGTAGCGGGGTCGGAATTCCCGTTCGAGCACCGAGTGGGCGGGATCAGCGGGGTCGACCCAGGCCGTGAGGTCGGTGCCCGCCGGGTAGCGGTCCCGCATCGCCCTGGCCTCGTCCGCGGCCGGTGGAGAGCGCCGAAAAGAAGGTGACGCGATTCGAGCGCCATTCGCGGCCGTGTGCTGAGTATTTGTAGAGTACGTCGGCTCGGTAGGAGGTGCCGTCGTCGGTGGACCACGACCGGACGGTCGAACGCGTGACCGTGCACGGTGTCGCCTCCCATCCCGCGGACGCGAGGGTTCGCACGAACGGTACTGCGAACAGGAATGTGAAGACCGCGCCGCCCACCACCGCGAACACCAGACCGAGACCGATCATGAACCGGTGGCCCTTCCCTTTGGGTGCGGTCCCGGAGATCGACTGGATCTCGGCCTCCGAGTTTGTCGTTGAACCACGCCACACCGCCCACAGCCCGCCTGCGCCGATGGCTACGAAGATCATCGGGAAGAGGACGACCAGAAAGATCCACGGCAGTTTTCGTTCGAGAACCGAAAGGGCGGGGTGGTCGGGGTCGACGCGGCAGGCGGCTGCGGCGCCCTGAGGGTACCGGGCCGCGAGGTCACGGGCGCGATCGAAACTGGCCGTGTCCCCGCTGCCGCGGGACAGGACATTGCCCTCGTAGCCGCGGCCGTCGACCTCGTAGCGGTAGCGAACGAATGGACGATAGGGCTTTTCGTCGTCGTCCGTCTCTTGAACTGCGCTCGAGAGAATGGTGCACGGGGTTTCAGTCCAACCCCACGGCGCGAGCTGTTGGATCCCTTCACCCAGGATCAGCACCACGAACAGCATGCCCATGACGAAGAACGCGGCCGAAGAAAAGCGAACCGCAGCCCTTGCCCGCAGCCCGACCTCCGGTAGAGGTACCGCTGATGTTCGTGGAATTCAGGCGGATCTTCATCTGGTAGGACCCACTCAATTCTACCCGTCGATCATTTCGGATTTCGGATTTCGGATTTCGGATTTTCCACCCGCACCCCCCAGACAACGAGAACCCAGGCGTTCAGGGCGGGTGGGCTCGCGTGCGGCGGAGGTGCCGACGAGACGAGCCTACGGAAAGGCCTCGTGCGGCGGAGGTGCCATTTGTTGCATTGTCTGACTCTCGTTTTTCCAGGCAGGGAAGATGCCCCGGGCAAACAATGCAACGGGTGGCTCCTCTCGAAGAAACGCCATCGCCTAGGAAACCATCCTCAGGTGGGAGGATGGATGAATTCAGAGGCCTCAATCAACGGTGAAGTGGCGGGCGTAACAGCAACGAGACTGCAGGTGGGCCAAGGCCCACCCTACTTCGGGCCCGCAAACCGAGCGGGCTGGAAGGGTGGCGGGAACTCAAAATTCAAAACTCAAAACTGAGAACTCGACGTGTCAGCGCTCGTTCGCGTGCTCCACCCCGGTTCCCATCAGCGTTTTGACGTGGTCATCAGCCAGGCTGTAGAACACCATGCGGCCGTCACGGCGGGCGTTGACCAGATCGCGGTCGCGCAGAAGGCGGAGCTGGTGGCTGACCGCCGACACCGACAGCTCGGCCAAGGCAGCGAGGTCGCACACGCAGAGTTCGTCGGTGACTGTCAGGGCGTGGAGGATCTTGAGACGAGTGGGATCGGAGAGAGCCGAAAAAAGACGACTCACCCGTTCGATGGTGTTGTCCGGAAGGGCCTTTTTCTGGACCCGCGCCACTTTCTCGGGGTCGATCTCATTGATGGTGCAAAGGTCTGATGTGAAATCAGTTTCATTCATATTTTCATTCTCTCTGTTACCAACAGCAACGTCAAGCTGCGGCAAACCGCGTGTGTGAAATCAGCTCTTGACCGCCTTGTGTCCGTAGAAGATCAACCCGGCCTCGCCGTCCCACGAGATCCGCCGGAACTCGAGGCGCACCGGCATCCCGATCTGCAGCTCCTCCGGGTCGGCCAGATCTCCGACCTGCACCATGACCCTGACCCCTTCCATCAGTTCTACGAGCGCGATCGGCAACGGAGTCTGCTCGGTAAAGCCGGCCGGCGGGACGCGGACCACGGTGAATGTGACGACCTTGCCGTCGCGAGGCAGGACCACGGTCTCGAACTCCGCGCCCTTGCACGCCGGGCACACCACCCGCGGTGGGTAGAGCACCTTTTTGCAGGAAGTGCATTTGGCTGCTTCCAGGCGATAGCGTTGGGGAAATTCACGCCATGAACGTCCTGGTGAAATCATTTCGCCACCTCCATGATGTGGA
>CAVQQV010000055.1:0-31015 GCA_963714885.1 Candidatus Sulfomarinibacteraceae bacterium
TAACGTACTGCAATGTACGCCTGCGCGCCCCAAGGCGGGAAAACCGACCTGGCCACGGCGCCTCGTCGCCCTCGTGACGAAACCTGGTGAGATACTCAGGCTAGCAGTGTGTAGTGCATAGAATTGGCGGCGCCTTTCGGGTGTCGTTTGGCCCATTTTTTGGCGAATTCTTAGCCCATACCACCAGTATGAACCTGCGAATTCACTTAAAAATGGCCTCAAACGACTCTCCGAAATCCATCCACCATCTATGCACTACACACTCCTAGGCCCGCGGGAACCCCCTGATCCTCAGTCAGTTATGTGGGCGGAGGGATTTCGAGAGCGAGGCGAACCCGAGTCCGAGGAGGACCCCGACTCCGCCGACCCCGAACCACAGGGCGTCCGATCCGATGTGCTCGTACACGGCGGTGCCGGCGACCGGCCCGATGACAAACGCGGCGGAAAAGGCGAGCGTGTAGATGCCCATGTACCGGCCGACCTGGCCGCGACCGGCGCGTTGGGCGACCACAGTGTTGGAGATCGGCATCGCCAGCATCTCTCCGACCGTCAGGATGATCATCGCGGCGACCGCGATCGCGTAGGGCGGGCCAAACGGAAGGAGGGCGAGACCGGCGCCGACCAGAAACGCGCCGAAGCCGACAGTGCGCAACGCGTCGAGGTTCTCGACTGCCCGGATCACGAGCATCTCGGTGAGCGCGATGAGCAGTGCGTTGATCGAGAGCAGCAGCCCGATCGCACGTTCGGACGCGCCGTAGAACGCTCGCAGGAAGAGAGGCATCGTGGTCCAGACCTGGAAAAAGGTCATGGCGAGGACCATGATCAGCAACAGGAACAGGAGAAAAGGCCCGTCCCGCCACGGTGAGCGCCCGAGGGGGGCGGTCGCGTCGGACTCGTCCGCCGTCGGTCGGACGCCGGCGCCGAACACCACGACCAGCATCAGGGCGGCCATCCAGCAGGTTATGGCGTCGCCGACGAAGAGCCAGAAATAGCTGTAGTGGGCAAGCAGGCCGGCGATCGCGGGTCCGACACCCATCCCGAGGTTGGCGGCAAGGCGAATCAGCGCGAACGACCGCTTGCTGGTCGTTGGAGAACTGTAGTGCGCAACCGCGACCATGAGCGCGGGCCGAAAGGCGTCGGAAACGGCGGCCAATACGAAGATCCCAACCGCCAGCGACGAGAAGTACTCGAGTCTCGTGAAGATCAGGAATCCGACGCCGCTCGCGAACAACGACATCTGTTGGACGCGGAGCGGGCTCAAGCGATCCGACAGCCATCCGCCGGCGTAGGACCCGATCATCGAGCCCAAGCCGAAACAACCGATGATCTGGCCGGCGTGAACCGCTGTGAGCCCGAGATCGATGGTCAGGTAGAGGCTCAGGAACGGCAGCACCATGGTCCCCGCCCGGTTGACGAGGAGCGCCCCGGACAGCATCCACACCTCGCGCGGGAGACCCGAGAACGAGGCCCGGTAGGCGGTGGCAAGTGAACGGATCAAACCCATGGCAACCGTGAGGACCGGAGTGATCGCATCCGGTCCGAGTCGGGGAGTATAGCCGCGCCGCGCCCTATTCGGGGCGGTGGTGGCGTTTCCGAGGCGGAGCGGAGACGGTTGCGAGGTGAAAAACACGTGACTCCAACCCGCTGAGAGGTCTGGGCACATGGTTCTTTCAGCCCTATTTTGAATGATTTAAAAATGATATGATATTTAATACATCATATACGATACATTTTTGAAATTAGGACTTGACAAAAACACTATCAGATTCTATCTTCTAAGTGTGAACGACATAGAAGGGAGGACCAGAACATGGTCATGTTGACTCGATGGAACCCGACGGGAGAGACGGCGAACCTCAACCAGCGGATGGAGCGGCTCTTCGATGAGATGCTGGGTCGTGGATTGTGGCGGACCGCAGAAGAGCGCCCTTTGAGGGGCAGCTGGGTGCCGGCCATCAACATTCTCGAGCGCGAAGATGCCATCGTGATCCAGGCGGATCTCCCCGGTCTCAAGGCCGAGGACGTCGAGGTCACGGTCGAGGAGGGCACTCTCAACATCCGCGGCGAGCGCAAGCTCGAGGAGGCCCACGAGGGCGAGACCTACCACCGTGTGGAGCGTCTCTACGGTGCGTTCGAGCGCACCTTCACCCTCCCCAACTCGGTCGATACCACCAAGATCGACGCTCGATTCAAAAACGGAGAGATGCTGCTCACCCTGCCCAAGCGTGAGGAGTCCAAGCCTCGATCAGTCAAGATCAAGATCGAGAGCGAGTAAGAGTCTGAACCGTCGGTGCATACACCCCGGGGCTCCAGGCCCCGGGGTTTTTATTTGACGAGCACTCGCGGCGATGACACATTTCCCCGGTCCGGGAGGTGCTCATGTTCGAGACCCTGTGGCCCGCGCTGCTTATTTTCTGCCTTCGCTGCATCGACGTGTCGTTGGGGACCATGCGGATGATCCTGACGATCCAGGGCAAGCGGACGTTGTCGGCGGCCATCGGATTTGTCGAAGTCACGGTGTTCATCACGGCCGTGGCCTCGGTTGTGCGAGGGCCGCTCGACCCGCTGCGGATACTGGCCTACGGCGGCGGTTTCGCGGCGGGGACGTTTCTCGGGATGACCCTCGATCGCCGCCTCGGACTCGGCGATGTCGTGGTGCGGGTGATCTCGAAGTCCCACAAACAAATGGTCGCCGCCCTGTCGTCGGTTGGCTTCGGTCTGACGCTGGTGGACGGCCGCGGCGGCCGGGGGAGCGAGGTCGGGGTCGTGTTCTCGGTGTGCCACCGCAAGCGGCTTGCCGAGATGCTCGAGATCATCCGCCAAGTGGATCGCAGCGCCATCGTGACCGTCCAGGAGGTCCGCGAACAGGTGCACGGCTTCTTCAGCCGCAAGCGGCCTGCGCCTCCGGTGACGGCTCGCGCCCATCTGGGCTGACTCGCTTGAGAACTCAGCCTCATCCAAAATTCGAAATCAAGCGGACGGGGAATTTCTCTGACAGGCGTAGGCGGGTCGTTTACGGCCCGCCCGTGGGAGGCTGAAATCGGCGTCCTGGTGGCGGGCCCTCAAGGACCCGCGAGTCCAGCCGAAATGCCCCGCCCCTCCAACCCTGAGGCGATTTCCGGCCAGGGGCGGCATTCCTGCCGCCCGCAGTAGACACCCGGTGAGATCAGCGGGTTAGAACTGAGGCTCGCCGCCGATTCCGGGTTTGTCTGTCGGGTAGAGGTATCCGTCCTTGATTCTCACCGTGTCGGAGGCGGGATCACCGATGAGACCGATGTGACCGTCGAGATCGGCGAATTCGACGTTGGGGCGCGCTAACGCGTAGTGCAAGCCGGCGGCAATCGAAAATGCCGACTCGTCCATGCACCCGATCATCACCTCGAGGCCGGCGGCACGGGCGACCGAGTTGACCTGGAGGGCGTCGGCGATGCCCCCGACCTTCATGAGTTTGACGTTGACCATGTCGACCAGATTCCGTCTGGCAAGCCGGAAAGCATCCCTGAGATCCATCAGGCTCTCGTCGGCCATGACCGGAACCGAGACCGCGTTCGTGACGCTGCCGAGGCGCTCCGGATAGCTGCACGAGGTGGGCTGTTCGAAGATCGAGAGGTTGGCGGCCCGCGAGAGATCGACGAACTCCACCGCCTGTTCCACCGAATAGCCCTGGTTCGCGTCAAAACGGATTTCAATCTTCGAGCCGACCGCCTCACGAACGGCGATGAGCCTCTCGGCGTCGAGACGGTGATCGATGCCGCCTTTGAGTTTGAGGCATTTGAATCCCTCGCCGACCCAGTCGCGGGCGCGTTCCACGGTTTCCGGAAGGGGCAGAATTCCGACTGTCACTGTGGTGAGGATGCGGCTGCGAAAGCCGCCGAGCAGCTTCCACAGCGGCAGGTTCGCAGTCTTGCCGAGAATGTCATGGAGGGCCATGTCGACCGCTGCCCGTGCCGATGGGTGGGCCACGAGCGGTTCCCGCACCCTTTCCAGGAGCATCGAGATACGCAACGGGTCCGAACCCACGAGGAGCGGGCGGGCGATGTCATTCAGGGCGGCGAGAACGGTAAACGGCGTTTCGCCGGTGACCTCCAGGTCGGGTGCGGCGCACCCGAAGCCCACCGGCCCTGAGCCGGTATCCAGGCGCAAAAACACGTTGCTAGCCGAGTCGAACGTGTCGTAGGCAATGGTGTAGGGCTCCTCGAGTCCCATTTTGACTTCGATGGCCTCAATTCCGGAGATTCGCATCAGTACCGCCGTTCGTAGATTTCTTCGAGCGTCAGCGCCTTGAGATGTTCGATCAACTCCACCAGGTTGCGCACCATCACGTCCCACATCTGGCGGCCCTTTTCGGGGGTGGCCCTGGTCGGATCACCGAGCACGCCCGAGGTGGAGATCCTGGCCGTCCGGGCGTACCACTCAACGCTCCGCCGGGCGGAGAAATCGAGGTACCTGCTCGAGAACGACTGCACCTCGCGTTCGGCGAGATCCATCCGGACCAGGTGCGGCCGGGTGGCGAGGCTGGTGCTGGTCTCGATCTCGCCGGCGTGGACGTCGTTGTCGGTCTCACACAAGCTGTCGAGGTCGACGTCGCTGGTCTCGCCGGTGTCGACGGTGGTGAAGATGTGGGCGTCGCGGTTGATCATCTGCGCGGCGAACTGGAGGGTGGCCTGGTTGCCGCCGTGGCCGTTGATGATGATGAGCTTGGTGATGCCGTTGCGGGCGCAGCTCATGCCGACGTCGTAGACCATTCTCGCCAGGGCGTCGTTGCTGACCCCGATCGTTCCAGAGAAATCCTCGTGGTGAAACGACACACCGTAGGGGATGAGCGGCAGGGCGAGAGGTTTCGGTTCGCTGCACTCGGCGGCGACCCTTTGAGCGAGGTAGTCAGCGTCCCAGGCATCGGTGTCGAGGGGCAGGTGAGGACCGTGCTGCTCGATGGCGCCCACCGGCAGCAGCGCCACGTCGACCTCGCGAAATCTCTGCTCGGCCTCCGGCCACGTCAGTTCGGCGAGGAGGTGGTGGTTGTCGGTGGTGAATCTCCGTCGCCCGGTTCCCGCCGGGGATCGCCCGGAGGCCGTTTTCGAGTCGAAGGCGTAGGGGCGGTGGAGATCGGGGTCGCCGAGCGGGTCGAACGGCAGCCACATCCGGCCGCTTCGGCGAACCGCGCCGTCGGCGTGTTCGAGTTGGACCCGGATCAGGTCGGCCCGCAGACCGGCCGGCACGCCGTCGATCGGTGCATGTTCGTCGTCGAAACGAAGACGAAGGACCTCGGGGTGAGGCCGCGGGGCGTGAACCATGGCTCCGACCGCGTCGGCATTCCCGCGCTCGACCAGGAGGTGCATCATGTGTTCCGCGCCGGCCGACTCCTGGTGCACGCCCTCGGCGGCCAGACGACCCATGGCTTTTTCGATCTGCTCCGGGGTGTAGCCGCAACGGCCCGGGTCGGCGCCTACGGCGCGCAGCATGCCGACGATCCGCCGGCACTTCTCACACTTGCCGCACGGCCGCACCCGTTCTCCGTCCTTGTGGGCCGCGTGGCACGACACCTGGAGGCTCTGCAGATCGGGGTACCGCTCGACAAGGGTCTTTTGGATCAGCAACTCGGAGAGCGGCCGAAGGATGGAAAACTGTGCGAGATCCCAACCCTTGCGCCGATAAAAACGCGACAAAGCGTTGTCGAAGTATCGGCTCTGGTCATACAGCCCGTCGTAGTGCGGGATCTTGTTGTGCCGGGTGCGGACGGTGGTGTCGAACTCGTTGCCGATGACCACGCAGCCGATGCCGCGCGCGCGCGCCAGTGGCAGAACGCCGAAGAGGAAGACCGCGACCGTCCACAGGCGAATCGGATACTCGTCCGACCGGACAGATGCGAAATCAGGACGGATGAACGGGAGCCGGCGCAGCATCCACGAAAACACCCTGTCCGACGATGTCCAGACGCGGGCCGTCAGAGGCACGTGTTCGGCGAAGTGGCGGTGGGCGTTGAGCGCGGTGAGCCAGTGGCGGCCGGACTCGTTGACGAAGACTGAATGGACCTCGGCGCCGACCTCGTCGAGCAGACCGTAGCTGAGCAGGCTGTCCTTGCCCCCGGAGGACAGGATCGCGACTTTTGAGGGGTCGTTGTGCAACGGCGTGCCGGGAGCGGGCTCGGCATCGGGAAAGACCAGTTCGGCCTGGAGGTAGTTGTCGCGACGTTCGGTCGTGAGGTCCGCCGCGGCCCCGGTGAGAAAAGGATTCGGTTCGAGGAACTTCTTGACGTAGATCTCGCGCGCGGTGTTGGCGGCGGCGTCGCGCAGAAAGACCCGGTCGTGGCGGTCGAATGGCCCGTGGAACACGATCTCCCGGCAGAAGAGCCCGTAGTTGAGGGCGACCTGGGCCGCGGCCAACGATGCCAGATTGAGAGAAGCCGGGTCGTTCGGATCGAACACGTCTTCTTCCCATTTGTAGGCGAGCTCGGTCTCCTCGGTCGCACCACCGGTGGTCACCCGGTAGGGCGCGACCAGGCGCCGCGGCTCCACCTTGACCGGTCCGACCTCGAGGCGGTCGATGGTCAGGAGTGAACTGAGGGCATTAGGCATTTCCGTATCACTCCTTTGTCGAGGCGACCGGCAGGTGAGTGGAGATGACGTCGACGAGGCCACCCGCTCCGTCGCGAAGGGCGTCGAACGCCGGCAGGCCGGTGTCGGCGGTGATGGTGGCGCACGCGGCGTCGATGGCGTCGCCCGAGAGCCCCTCGTGGTTGAGGGTCACAGCCACCACTGGACGCCCGGAAATCAGTTCGATGGCCTCGATCTGGCGCTCGAGCGGGTGCATCGGGTGGCCCGGAAATCCGTCGTACTCGTCGCGGGTCGGAGCGTGTTGCAGCACGACGATGTCGGGCCGGCCCGCGGCCAGGATCTCGAAACCGCCCGGGTAGGCGGGGTTCATCATGCTGCCCTGCCCCTCGATGATGATGACCTGTGGGCGCCGTTCGGACCACGCCGACCACACCGCGTGCTCGATCTCGCCGGCCACGAAGTCGTTGACGATGGAGTCGAGGATGATGCCGTGGCGGGCGCCCTGCATCCACGCGGTCTGACCGGTCCCGACCATCTCGGCGCTGACGCCGCGGGCCTCGAGCTCGTCCGCCAGCAGCCAGGCCGTGGTCCGCTTGCCGACCGCCGAGTCGGTCCCGAGCAGGGCCACCTTGAGGCTCCCGACCTCCTCGATCTTGCTGGCGAAGAAGTGGAGCTCGCTGGTCGGTCTCGGTTTGCGGACGTCGAACAGAGTGACGCCGCGTTCCGCGGCAAGCTGGGCGATCTCGGGGTCGTCGGACAGGTAGTCGTGGAGACCGGAGACCACGTTGAGACCGAGCTCGACGGCGCGGAGGACGTCGGCGCGGGCTGACGGGTCGAGGCGGCCGCCGTCGGGGGCGATCCCGATGACGAGGTGGGTCGCGGCCTCGCCGCGGCCGATCGCCGCTTCGACCGCAGTTCGGAAAGGCTGGCTTCGACCGGGATCCCGGCCGCGCGTCCGTCGAGCACGTCCCCGGCGTCCTTGCCGGCGTGGCGGGAGTCGACCACCGAGAGGACGCGGTAGCGCTGCGACCGGCGGACCAGTCCGTGGGCGGTCTTGCCGTTGGTGGTGCCGAAGGCACCCTCACAGTAGACGATGGCGTTGCCTTCCGGGCCCGTGGTCTGAACTCATGCTTTCCTCCCGGTCATGACGACGACGTATCGGTCGTGGGGCAGCGGGTCGCGGCCGTGTCCGTCGAGAAGCGCGATCAGACCCGCGGTGGATGCGGGCAGGACGCTCAGACCCTCGACCTCCCGCACCTTGCGCGCGAACCGCTGCATGCCGCGGTCGCTGGCCGACGACGCCCACCCGTTGGACGACCGGATCGCCGCCAGCGCGTGGTCGCCGTCGAGCGAGTGCCAGTTGATGAGCGGCTCGTTGACCGGCGGTTTCCCGGATGGTCGAGGGCGCGAGATCGACGCAGTGGGGGAGCCCCTTGAGGAAGGAATGCACGATCGGGTTCTTGCCGACGGACGAGCCGGCCACCATCCGCGGAATTCGTGACGTCTTGCCGCGCCGGTAGAGGCTCACGAATCCCCGGTGGATCCCGGCGAGGGTGGTGCCGTTCGACACCGGCACCGCGACCGCGGCCGGTGCGTCCCGCAGCTCGTCGTAGATCTCGTAGGCGATCTCGCCGTAGGCGCGCAGCTGGAGGGCGGTGTTGGCGCCGCCCGGGTTGGCGTCGTACAGCTCCTCGCGCTCGGCGCGCTCTCTGCGAGGCCTCGACCGCCGCCTCGTAGTCTCCCGGATGGAGCACGATCTCGGCGCCGTTGCGAC
The DNA here is from genome assembly GCA_963714885.1 of Candidatus Sulfomarinibacteraceae bacterium. Classification (GTDB taxonomy): domain Bacteria; phylum Acidobacteriota; class Thermoanaerobaculia; order Thermoanaerobaculales; family Sulfomarinibacteraceae; genus Sulfomarinibacter. The sequence continues at coordinate 8,329 of CAVQQV010000055.1, forward strand.
TTGCATCTCCTCGACCCGCGTCGGGTGGTAGGTCGACGGGATGAAGACCAGGCAGCGCAGACCCGCGTACGAGGCGGCGAGGCCACGGCGGCGCCGTAGTTGCCGCAGGTGGCAGCGGTCATGGTGTCGAAGCCGCGGCGCAGCGCGTCCAGGGCCTGGGCGAAGGCGATGCGGTCCTTCTGGGTGCCCGGTGGGGTTGCCGCCGTCGAACTTGAGGTAGAGCTGGCGGAGCCCGGTCTCGCGCTCGATGTTGCGCGCCCGGGTGAGCTTGGTGTCGCCGATCTCGGAGTCGAAGATGTTCTCGTAGGCCTCGAGCCGCTCCTCGAGCGCACTGTCACGGTTCGACGCAATCCGGACCTCGGCTTGAAGCTCCGTTGGCAGGGGCACATTCTGAGGGGCCGCTCCGTCGAGCAGAAACGGCGTTTCCGGCTCGTGGCCCGGCTCCTGGGGACTTTCGTTCAGGTTGTTACTCACTGAATATCGCCGTTTCCTTGCGCGGTGCGCCGCGCTCGCGGGAGTCTATATCCCAATTCCGAATTCTGATCCTCAGCTTGCAACTATCTTTGCACGGCCGACGAATGCGGGTGTTTCGTTACACTGTGGCGATGACGACACAGCGAGTTGCTCTGGCTCTCGGCGGTGGTGCGGCCAAAGGCCTCGCTCACGTGGGAGTGCTGCGTGGGCTCGAAGAGGACGGAGTCGAAGTCGTAGCCATCGCCGGCACCTCCATGGGGGCCATCGTCGGAGCTTTGTCGGCCCGCGGGATGAGTGCCGCCGAGATGGTCGGATTCTTCCAGGCGGTTGACTGGTCGCGGCTCGGCTGGATCATGGCGCGATCACCCGGAGGCGCAGCCTTTCGGGACCTCGTGCGGGAGACCCTCGGCACGGGGGCCATCGAAGACCTGCCCCTCCCGTATGCCGCCGTGTGCTGCGATCTCGCGAACGGTGAAGAGGTGGTACTCCGTGAAGGGCCTCTCGAAGAGGCGGTGCGTGCATCGTCGGCCATTCCGGGGATTCTGCCCCCGGTCGAGATCGGCGGCCGGACCCTGGTGGACGGGGCGATGGTGACGCCGCTGCCGGTCGGAGCCGCCGCATCACTGTCGGATGTGCCCGTTCTGGCGGTGAATGTCCTGCGTCTCGGCGCACCGGTCCAACACACCCGGGAGGCCGTCGGGCGCCTCCTCGAAGCGGCAACACCGACCCCGATCCTCGAGAGGGTTGAAGGCCTGCTCGGCCGGCACGGATCGCGGTTGCTCGACCGCAGCCCGATATCTCCGAACCGGCTCGATGTCATCATGCGCTCGACCCACGTCATGCAGTACAACCTCTCCCGGCAATGCGATCCAGGCGCGGACACGATCGAGCCCGACCTCGGCAGGTTCGGGTGGTTTGATTTTCATCTCGCTCCGGAGATCATCGCAGAGGGGTATCGGGCGTATCGGGAGTTTCAGGGCCGGGGGTGACCTCTGAGGTCTCCGGCTTTCAGAGCTCGATTCCCGAGAGGAGCCACCCTTCGCATTGATTGCCCGAGACAGGTTTCCGACTTCACGGTTCGAGAATCAAACAATGCGAAAGATGGCACCTCCGCCGCACGCGGATTCCGTCGCTGCCGCTGAGATCTGCCGCTGTCACTGTCAACCGCCCCTGCCGCTGCCGACTGCTGCTGTTTCAGTTCACCCCGATGCCACGTACACACGTCCCTTCCTTCAGCGCTGGCGTTTCTCCAATCGGTCAGGTGCGGTGATCCCTACAGAGAGAATCAGCTTGAGACCATCCGCCGTCGGCATGTCGAGAAAAACGACATCCTCTACCGGGACAGCTACGAGGACCCCCGTCGTCGGCAGGGGTGGACCAGGCAGAAACACGTTGGCCAATCGGACCGACACACCGCCTTTGTCGATGTTCGTGTAACTCATCACGAAACCATAGGTGTACGTACCCATGCGGGGGTATTCCACGATGACGACGTCTTTGAATGCCCGCTCCTGCGACAGGGTTGCACTCGAGACGATCTCCTTCGACGCTCCGTACACACGACGAATCAGGGGCACCTCGGTGAACACCCGCTCCGCTATCTTCAGGATCTTCCGGCCAACGAGGCTTGATGCAACGACCCCGGCCAGCAGTACGAGCAACAGGGTCGCGATGAGCCCGAGCCCCGGGATGTCGCGTCCCACGAGGTGACTGATCCACGGCCCCAGCAGGCCGTCAACGTTTCTGAACAGGAGCCGGATTGCGAGAACCGTGGCTACCGCCGGAACCACCACGACGAGTCCGGCCAGGAACTTCCTCTGAAACACGGCGAGAATACGATTCATGGCGTCCCACCTTCACTGAATGGCGGAGGAGGAACAAGTCGAGCGGTGTCCCGTCGGTTGCCGACCACGGAAGCAGCCACGCCCACCGCCAGAATTCCGATGATGAACGAAAGCGACACGAGGGTCGGGATGGCGTAGTGATGCACGAACATCATCTTGACGCCCACGAAGGCGAGGATGAACACGAGGCTCATCTTGAGGTATCGGAACCGCGACATCGCGCCGGCCAGCGCGAAGTACAGCGACCTCAACCCGAGGATCGCGAACACGTTGGAGGTGAAGACGAGGAAGGGGTCGCGGGTCACCGCCAGAACCGCCGGCACCGAATCAACGGCGAACAGCAAATCGGTGCTTTCAACCAGGAGGAGGACCAGGAACAACGGCGTGACGGTCATCCGCCCTTCGATGCGTGTGAAGAAGCGCCCCTCGTCGAACGTGTCAGCCACACGGAAGAAGCGTCGGGCCAAACGGATCAGGGGATTCTTTTCGGGCTCCAGATTGTCGTGGCGCGCGATCAACAGTTTCACCGCCGAAGCGAGCAGAAACAGTCCGAAGACATAGGCCACCCATTCGAACCGGTTCAGCAGGGCAGTCCCTCCGACGATCATTGCCCCCCGCATGATCAAGGCGCCGATGATCCCCCAGAAGAGCACGCGGTGCTGGTACTTCGCGGGAACTCCGAAATAGCTGAAGATGAGTGCGATAACGAAAACGTTGTCAAGGCTCAGCGACTTCTCGATCACATATCCTGTCAGGAACTGGACTGCGGCCTGGCGACCGCCAAGTTCATGGCCGACAGCCAGACCAACCCCCAACCAGTGCCGATCGTAGAGAAGGAAGACGACCCCGGTGAAGAGCAGGGCCATCACGACCCAAACGGTGGTCCAGGCGAAAGCTTCCCGCATGCCCACGACATGGGCCTTGCGGTGGAAAACACCCAGGTCGAGAGCCAGGAAAATCAATACGAGGCCGACGAAAACGACCCAAGGCAAGATGATCATATCAATCACCTCTCATAGGTACCGCGATTCACATTGTTGCATGGTGAAGCGGGTTCGTCAGGATTGTGGCGCCCCGTCCGAAATGCGAATGGGTGCCTCAGAGGCAAATTGCATGGCTCAAACCCGGAAACCTGTACTTCTTCCCTGTTGAGAGACCAGAGTGTGCTCGAGGTGGCGGCGTCCGGTGCCTGATGCTTGAGTCTGCGGCTGTGGGAGGTCCTGAACGACTCCGTCTCAGAACCCGGGCGCGAGATCCCCGGCTATGACGGGCCGGACCATCCCGCCACCTCGATGCCGTCGGGGAGGTCGGCGGCGATGCCGGCGACGGAGCGCTCGCCCCGGTACCAGACGACGTGCTGGCTCAGGACCTGCTTCGCGACGCCACGGAGTGCTTTCCCCAGATCGAACATGGTGATGATTGTGACGCCCGCCGGCCAGCCATCGTCCTGGACCTTTCCGGTGCGAAAAACAAACAACGGCACGCCGACCTCCGAGAGGTAGGCGCGGGCCTCTGCCGGGGTGAAGAGGCTCTCGTCGTGTTGCTGTCCGGGGCCGAGAACCAGAACGATCGCTCGTTTTCGGGGCCCCGACGCCGCCACCAGACCCGAGGCGGCGACTGCGTCGGCGATGCGTCGTTCCCCTTCGGGCGGGATCTTCGCGACCCTGAACATCCACCACACCCCTCCAACCACTCGGCGGTGGTGACGATCTTCCACTCGGCGGAGTCGGCCGTCGGGCAGGACGAACCACAGCTTTGTAATCTCCGTGAAAGACAAATCGACCGATTGCCACGCGCGGCCGTAAAAGACCTCGGCTGCGGGAGAGTTCTTGATCGACTCGATAGCGCCCTCGGTCTCCGGGTCGACGACAAAGACAACCTGGGCGTCCGCTCGTTCTGTAAGGGTGGCACCTTTGCCGAGAATCGAAGGTTCCGCGACGATTCGTTTCTTCTTCGTGTCGCCAAGCGACAGCGCAACGGCGGTCATGGTGACCCGGGACTCCTCACCGAAGACCGACGCGGCTGTCACCGCCTCGGCGCGCCGGCCGTCCGGAAAAATCGCCGACGCGGCGATGATCTGAGTCGAGTCGGGCGAACGGCACGGGAAACGGAACGAGCTGAGGTCGTCGAGCAGTTTGAGAGCGCGGCCGTCTTCGGTGACCTCGATCCAGCTGGGGTCGAGTTTCTCCGGGTGCAACCACACCAGGTGCCCCGAACAGAGGCCGTCCCCGGACGGCGCTGAAAGCATGATCGCCAGTTCGGCCTCCTGGCCGGGGCGGTTGACCCATCGGTGGTGGCGTTGGGCCACGCCGCCGTCGGGGCCCCGACGGATCACCTCGAGCAGATGCACGTGGGGCGCCGGGCCGAAATCGACCGCGCAGCCGGGATCGGATGCGGTCGCGAGTGCAGACCTTCTGCCCGTCGAGGTAGAGGTCGGCGGGTTGTTGCGTCACGCCGAGGTCGACCTCGATCCGATGTTCACCGATGATCAGCCCGATCGGGAAGGTGAGGATCTGAAGATCGGTGGTCGAGACAAGGACAGGACAGAAGAACGCCGCAATCGAGAGGATCGCGGCAAGTTGAATCCGAGACACCGTGGGCGGTCGATTACTCACGGTTCTCATCCTAGTCCAATCATGCGCCGAATCGGTGTGGTCCTAAACCTGTCGCTGCCGCCTGTGGCTGATACCTGGTGCCGTTACCTGTGACTGACACCTGCCGCTGGCTCTGCCACCTGCCCCAGCTCCGGTCTCGGACTACAAATTGCCGGCCGCGAAGTCCCAGTTCACCAGGTCCCAGAAGTGCTCGAGGTACTTCGGGCGCGCATTGCGGTAGTCGATGTAGTAGGCGTGCTCCCAGACGTCGCAGGTCAGAAGCGGCGTGCACGGGTAGGTCAGCGGGGTCTCGGCGTTGGCGGTGGTGACGATCGAAAGACCCTCTTCCGGTTTGTCGACCAGCCACGCCCAACCCGAGCCGAAGCGACCGGTCGCGGCCTTCGTGAACTCTTCCTTGAATGCTGCGAAGCTGCCGAATTTTCCGGCGATCTTCTCAGCCAGCGGGCCGCTCGGTTCGCCGCCACCGGTGGGGCTGAGGGACGACCAGTAGAAGGTGTGGTTCCACACCTGGGCGGCGTTGTTGAACAAGCCGCCTTCGGAGCCCCGCACCACGTCTTCGAGGCTCTTGTTCTCCCAGTCGGTGCCGGCCGTCAGCTTGTTGAGGTTGTCGACGTAGGCCCGGTGGTGTTTGCCGTAGTGGTAGGCGATGGTCTCGGGCGAGATGTGGGGAGCGAGCGCGTCGTCCGCATAGGGCAGCGGCGGCAGGTCGAATGCCATGATGTCCTCCTTTGTTCGACGGCATCATACACCCGTGATCTGCGTCTTCGGTTGAGATTACGGAGTTGAAACGGGCGTTGAGCTGAGAACGGAGGAATCGTCAGATCGGTTCGGTCGGTTTGCCGGCGGCGCGTTCGTCGGAGGTCCTGGCCGACCCGGAATCTGCAGGAGATATCCGTTGCGGCGTGTTGGCCGCGACATCCCCAACGACAGCTGCCTCCTCTTCTTCAGAAACCCGGTGCGTCTCGAGGACCTCGCGCGGCCGTCCTTCGGCCACCAGCAGGATGAGACGGTCGAGCTGCGCCAGGCGCGCGTCATCCAGGTGAAAAACCGGTTCGTCGTTGTTGAAACCGACGAGCCGCAGAACATCGTTGCGGTGTTCCCTCTCAACTGCGTGCAGAGCGGTCAGCGATTCCGGAGAGCGCGGGTCGATGGTGATCTCGACGGCTTGACCGTTCTCGATCTTGCGGTTCCATTTCGGCACGTCGACGCTGCCGCCACCGAGTAGGTCGATCCAGGCCCGCGATCGACGCCCGAGTTCGTCCGGCGGCTGTTGGATGGCGACAACGGGGTGCTCGACCCCGAACTCTTCCCGAACCATCTCGGCTACCAACAGATTGAGCTCGTCGTTGGTCGAAACGGCGATCACCTGGGAGTCGCGTTCAACCCCGGCTTCTTCATAGGTTGCGGCGTCGCGGGCATCTCCGACCACGTTCGGTAATCCGGCGGCGCGAAACCGGTCGAGACGCCAGGACGAGGCGTCGATCCCGACGGTGGTTCGCCCGAAAGACGTCAACAACCGGGCAAGGGTCTCGCTGAGGGCGTTCGCTCCTACCAGTACCGTCTTACGGCGTGCCGGATCGTCGGTATAGCCGAGGACCTTCGGAAGGACCAGTGCGACCAACGTGGCCCACGCTCCGGTGGCCAGAATCGTCAGATACACCAGCCCTTCGAGCTCGGCCGCTCCGGCCAGACCGGCCTTGCTCATCTCCCGGGCGGCCAGCGACGCCACAGCCGCGGCAACGATGCCGCGGGGCGCAGTGAGGGCGACAACAGTCCGCCCTCGCAGGTCGAGCTGTCGCGGCCAGATGGAAAGTGCAACCGAGAGGGGGCGAACGAGCACTATCAGAGCCACCACCACTACCACCCCGCTCCAACCCAGAGAGACAACAGCACCGAGGTCGAGTTGGGCGGCGAGCAGAATGAAGAGCATCGAAATGATCAGGGTCGTCAGCTGTCCCTTGAACGCCCGTACCGTGACCAGATCGGGGAGGTCTGCGGCGGAGATGGTGAGCCCCATCACGGTTGCGGCGAGGATGCCGGACTGGTGAGCCTGGTTCTCGGCTAACAGATAGCACACCATGAGCAGCGCAAGGATGCTGAGGTTCCTCAGCTCGCCCCCTACCAACCGGGTGCGCAGGATCATCTTGGCGATCGCCCCGGCGACAAAGCCCAGGACGATCCCGGTAGTGGCCAGCGTCAGAACCTCGCCGGTGAGGGATCGGAAGGGGATGCCGGCGCGTTCGATCCACTGCAGCACCAGATAGGCGAGGATCGCGCCGATGGGATCGACGATGAGGCCCTCAGAGAGGAGAATCGTCTTGACCTCGCGTGGGGCGATCATGTGGCGAAGCAGCGGCACGATGACGGTCGGTCCGGTGACCGTGACGATGGCTCCGAAGAGCGCCGCTGTCGTCCATGGCATGCCCACCGCCCAGTGGGCGACGGCGGCGGACGCCACACCCGTGACGGCGACGCCGATGGTCAAGAGATTGCCCACGGCCGACCCCACCCGGGACAGGCGTTGCGGGTCGAGGGAGAGCCCGCCTTCGAAGAGGATGATTGCGACGCCGAGGTGGATGAGGGCCTCCAGCGAGTCGCCCAGGGCCTCCGGGTGAACGAAGGCAAGACCGAAGGGTCCGCAGAAAATCCCGAGCACCAGCAGCGGCATGATGGCCGGCAGCTGGAACCGTTCGGCGATGATCTGGCCCGCAATGCCCAGCGCCACCGCGGCGACGAAGGTCGTGAGAATGGTCTCCATGTCCGCGGCCCATCATACCGGGACGTCGGGTGAGGCGGAAACAGGGGTCAAAACGACGCCTTTTCTGGTAAGTTGTTCTGAGGAGCCGAAAGGAATCCGTCGATGAGGTCAGCATGAGCAGCCAGGAAAAGCGTGGGAAACGCGTACCGAAGAGTGAAGAGGTCGAAGAATTCGAGGGTGTAGTCCCGAACCACCGCCCTCGCGTCGAACACGATGAACAGAAGGAATACGAAGAGTGGCGCAAAGAGCGAGGAGAGCGCGGACGCAAACGGCGGGGTCATCGGGAACGCGAGCACCATCGCAAGGAAGAGGAAGATCTCTGAGATCCGGCCTCGTGAGTGGACAGAGAATTCAGATCAAGGCGAGATACGCGAGGTGCGGAGCGATCCGCTGTCCGTGATGTAGGCTGGGCTTCAGCCCACTATCAGAGTCAATCACCTACGTGGCGAACCCGAGGGGCCTACAGCGATTCTGGAGGTGGGCCAAGGCCCACCCTACGTCGGACCCACGAATCGATTTGAGTCAGAACCACCGCTTCCGCCAGAAGTAGATCAGCAAACCTCCGGCGACCGCCGCCATCAGCAGGAGTGCCGCCGGGTACCCCCAATACCAGTCGAGCTCTGGCATGTTCAACGGGCTCACGGCGGTGTTGAAGTTCATTCCATAGAGACCGGCGATGAACGACAACGGGATGAAGATGGTCGCGATGGTGGTCAAAACCTTCATGATCTCGTTCATTCGGATCGAGATACTCGTCAGATAGAGGTCGTTGAGGCTGGCCACCATTTCACGGTAGGTCTCGATGATGTCGACCGCCACCGTGGCGTGGTCGGCGACGTCTCTGAGATAGACCTGGGTCTGTTCTCCGATCAACGGCGACTCGATCAGCAGCCGGTTGCGGAGCAGTTCGCGGGTCGGCCACATGGATTTGCGAAGCACCAAGAGGTCCCGTTTGATCACGTGCAACCCGCTGAGATCTTCCTGGGTCGGGTCGTTGAGAATTGAAGCCTCGAGGTCCTCGAGGCGGTCGCCGATGTGCTCGAGAACCGGAAAGGTGTGATCCACCACGATGTCGATGAGTGCATAGGCCAGGTAGCCGGCGCCGCCCCCGCGAATGCGGCCCCGTCCAGCTTGCAGCCTCTGGTATATGGGCTCGAAGAGCCCGGAGGCGCGCTCTTGAACCGACAGGACCAGACCGTCCTGGACCACCAGGCTGACCTGCTCCTTGGTCAGTCCGGCGCCGTCGGCCCTCACCGAGAAGTGGTCGAGAACGAGAAAGAGGCTTTCCTCGAAATCTTCGACCTTCGGCCGCTGGCCAACGTGGAGGACGTCCTCCAACGCCAGAGGGTGCACCTCGAGCCGCGCCCCGAGATCTGCGATCTGCGCCACGTCGTGGCCTTCGACATCCACCCATGCCGTCAAATCGTCCCCGATCTCGCGGAAACCGTCGGGGTCGTAGGGGGTGATGTCCGTCAGATCGGTCGAGTTGTAGGCGACGACCCGCGCCCGGGCCGAATCGGCTGTTTCGGCACGAACCGGAAGGGTCCCGGGAGAGGTGCCCGGGGGGTGCCTTTTCTTGGTGATTCGCGCGTTGATCTTGCCGGGCCACTGCTTGGGGTCGAATCGTTGTTTGTGCGCCATGACTCTTATTGTAGACGGGTGCAGTGCTAGAAAAGGCTTCGGCCCATTTCCTCGGCGCGCCGGAGGCCGCCCGAAAAAGAGTCCGGGACCTCGGCGGACGGGCAGATCGCATTGAACCCGCACCACGCACAGAGCACGCCGGGCCGGGCCGGAAAATCGCCCGCCGCCTCCACCTCAGAAACCAGCTCGAGGAATCTGTCGACCAGTTGCCGGGCCCGGTCGCGGTCCACCTGCTGCCACTTGGTGGTTCCATGGCGGAGATAGTGGTAGCCCGCCAGCGCCTCGTCGTCATCGTGGTGATCGAGAACGCAGGCCGCGTAGAGGGGCGCCTGCAGTCCTTCGGAAAATTCCGATCCATCGCCCTCTGATTTCGAGGTCTTGTAGTCGATAACAAAAAGCCGGCCCTTGTCGGTACGGCCTATGCGGTCGGCGAACCCGGTGAAGAGCACCGCGTCGGAAAGGCGTTTTGACAGTCGTTGTTCGAGGGAAACCGTTCGCGACTGGTCGCGGGTGAAGGTCTCGCTGAAGAACCGGGCCAGCATCTCCCGCCCCAGGCGGATGTACTCCTCGTCGTCGTTGTTGACCCGGATGATGGCAACGGTTCGATCGCGTCCCTCTGTCCAGTGACGTGCGAATTCCGCGAGGACCGCTGATTCGTCAGGGTCGGTGCCTGCGTCGCGTTGTGCGTAGAGCCACTCGAGCACGTCGTGAACGGTGGAGCCGAGAAAGGATTCGATCGAACGGAAGGCTTCCTTGCGGCCCTCGAGGTAACGGAAGCGGTAACGCAGCGGACACTGCTGGAAGCACTTGATGCGGGAAAAGGAGTAGGTGTTGGAGGGGGTGGGGGCGAGGGGGTTTTCACTCATCCGTAGGAGTGTAACTGAACGCCAATTATGAATTTTGAATTTTGAATTTTGAATTCCGCTCCACCTACCCGGCAGCCGGGACGGCTGCCCCACAGGGGAGGCGATCTTTATGGTGCAGGCGTCCCGCCTGCACGTGCGGACGGGACGCCCGCACCACAAAGGGAGCAATCTTGGGGCACGCGGCTCGTTTCCGCGCGTCCTTCCCGAGAGGAGCCACCCTAGGCATTGTTTGCCTGATGCAATCTACCGACTGAGAATCTCGAGTATCAAACAATGCCAAGGATGGCACCTCCGCCGCAGGGGGTTCCACCCACTCTGAGCACTTGAACGCCTCCCGTCGCCAGGGAGCTGTCCGAAATTCAAAATTCAAAATTAAGAATTCAAAATTTAAACGGGGTTCGGCACGTCGATGAATTCGACCTCGAGACCGTGCTGGTCTTCGAGCCAGCGCCCGAGGGCGCGGACGCCGAATCGTTCGGTGGCATAGTGCCCGGCCGCGAGATAGTGGACGCCGTCCTCGGCGGCCTGGTGCAGAACCCACTCGGTGGCCTCTCCCGTGACATAGGCGTCGAGCCCGGCGGCGACCGCCTGGTGGAACTCCCGTTGCGCGCCGCCGGTGACGATCCCGACCGACGAAATGGCGCCGGATCCCCCTGGAAAGACCTGGGGTTCCCGTTCGCAAGCCTCGGCGACCGCGGCGTAGAACTCGAGGGGATCCACGGGTTCGTGAAAGACCCCGCACACCCCGGTCGGCGCCCCTGAATGGACGCCGAACGGCTCGAGCTCTTCCAGCCCGAGCCTGCGGGCGAGTTGAGCGGCGTTGCCGAGTTCCATGTGGCGGTCGAGCGGCAGGTGGTAGGCGATCAGGGAAATCTCGCGTTCGATCAGGATGCGGAGACGCTCGCGCAGCGTGCCCACGATTCGGGCCGCCTCCGAGGCGTTCCACAGGATCCCGTGGTGGACCAGGATGGCGTCGGCGTCCCGCGCCGCCGCAAGCTCGAAGAGAACGCGTGAAGCGGACACCGCGGTCACCACTCTGTGGACCTCATTGCGGCCCTCGACCTGGAGCCCGTTGGGACAGTAGTCGGCGGTTCCCTCGGCCTCGAGGAGCTCGTCGAGCTCGGCCACCAGCTGCAGAAGATCCATGGCTCATGGTACCTCAGACCGGCAGCAGCAGTAGAATGGTCGGACGATGAAAAGCGCGTTTTGCGCCGCCGGTGTGGGTCTTTTCGTGCTGATAATTCTCACGGTTGGGTGTGAGCAGGAAAGGCCGGTCGCGGGTCCGCATTTTTCAGTGCGACTGCTGACCTCGCCCAATGTCAGCGGTCGCTGGGAAACAGCGGCGGAGCGGGGGCTCGGGCTGATTGCCGCGGAGCTCGACGCCGATGTTGCCCGCCGCCGGGTGGACGATGGTCCTCAGGGGCAGGGGCAGCTGACGGCGGAGGGCAGACAAGGGGTTGATCTCGTCTTCTGTATCGGGGGGGGCTTTGAAAAGGTCCTTTATGCCGAGGCCGCCGCTTATCCGGAGACCGTCTTCGTCTTGCTGCCGGGAAGGGCCCGCGCCGCCAATGTGGCGGGAATCGAGTTTCTCCCCGAGGGCGCCGGTTATCTTGCCGGCGTGGTCGCCGCAAGCATTGCCCCAGCCCCTCGTGCGGGGCTCCTTCGCGGCGTCGGGGGACCCTGGTTGGAGGCCCTGGAAAGGGGCTTTAGCGCGGGCTTTGGCGCCTACCACCGGCGCGCCGTCGTCGAGACGGAACACGGCGTGGAGGGCGTGTGGGCCCTCAACGTTACCGACGTGAATGTCGCTTTGTACGCCAGCGACGGGCCCGAACCCGGGGTGATGGAAGCCGCCCGCGAAGCCGGTGTTCGCCTGATCGTCACCGACCCCCGTCTGATGACGGATTTTCCGGACACGGTGGTGGCGGCGGTCGACATCGACGTGGCCGAAGCGATGCTTCGAGTGGCGCGCGAGGTCCGTGACGGGACGTTCGTGGGCCAGGTGTATTCGTTCGATCTCGGTTCCGGCATCCTCGACGTCACCGTCAACAGCGAGCTCGATCCGGCGCTCCTGGAGGCCGCCACCGTGGCCATGGAGGAGGCGCGCGCCGAGGTCACGGCCGGTCTGATTGAGGTTGATCGGCTCGGACTCTGACATCAATTCTGAATTTTGAATTTTGAATTTTGAATTATGGACAGCATCCCGCCGACGGGAAGTGTTCGAGTGTTCAGGGCGAGTGCGACCGCCTTCTGTGGAGGTGCCATTTTCAACATTGTTGGACACTCGAACACCCACTTCGGCAAGCCGACTCGTGCCAACAATGTTGAAGGTGGCTCCTCACGGGAAGAGAGATTGCAAAGTCATGCCCCCACGAACCTTGACAAAGAACAAACACGAGTTTAGTGTAGCGGACATGCTACATTTGTAACAACAAGCAAAGGACGACGACCGTTGAACAACCTCAAAGACCTTCCACAGCTCAGCCCGACCGAACTCGAGGTGATGAAGATTCTCTGGGAGGCGGACGGTCTGAGCGCGCGCGAGGTCCACCAGCGGATCGGCGACCACATGGACTGGGCCTACTCGACGACTCGAACCACGATTGAGCGAATGGTCCGCAAGGGCCTGGTCAAGAAGACTGTTTTTCACGGCCTGCACCTCTATACGGCTTCGGTTTCGCGGGCCTCCGGTCTCGCCCGGATGGTGCGGGACTTCGCGCGCCAGGTGCTCGAGACCTCGCATGTGCCGGTGGTGTCGCTTTTCGCCGACAACGGCAAACTGGACGACGACGAAATCGACGAAATCAGCCAGCTGCTCGATGACCTGGACGGTGGGGAGGTCTAGATGACATTGAACGTCCCCGGCGCCCTCGAGAATTAGATCGGTCAATCCCGCGGATTTCGTGGTGGAGTGGAGACGATAGCCGGTTGGAGATTTCGGATTTCGGATTTCGGATTTTTCTCAACCACTCCCGACTGATGATCAGCCGGTGGGCGGGCGGGTGGGACCGCGTGCGGTGGAGGTGCCCCAAAACGTTCAACGTTGAACGTTCAAACGTTAGAACGTTTGGTTCATCCGGAATTGCATGAGGTCGAGAAATGGACGGATGACATTACGGCGTCGGCGTCAGCGGCAGTGATCTGGGGCCGGGGCAGGTTTCAGCGACCGCGGCGCCGGCAGCCACAGTGACGGGGGGCAGCGCTCGGGTGCAGCGACCGTGGCATGGTCACCTCCGGGTCGTTCAAGTTCGTGAGTAGCCGGTGGGCAGCCGATGTCAAGGGCAAGCCGGGCCAGGGCCCCCGGTGCTTCGCACCCTTGACATCGGCTGCCGCACCGGCTCGAGGGGGGGCATGAACGACCCGGAGGTGACCATGTCCGACGCCCTCGCCAACACCAACCTCATCGCCCACGAGAAGGCCCTCGCGGCAGCGGGTGATGCCATTTCGCTCGTCCTGCGGGTGCCGGCTCCCCTGAAGTCGATTGCTGATCAGGTGATCCGCTCGGCAAGCTCCGTCCCGGCCAACCTCGCGGAAGGTCACGGCCGGTCCGGGCGCGATCGGGTGCACTTCTGGAGGATTGCCTACGCATCGGCCAAGGAAGTCGACAGCCACCTGCGGCTACTCGAACGAGCTGGGGTCGTCAACACCGGCAAAGTCGCAAGGGTGCTCGAAACCCTCGATCAGGTCCGCGCCATGACCTGGAGGCTCATCAATCCAAAGACCTGAATGACAACGATGTCGCATCTTGCCTGGTCTGGCCGCTGTCGCCGAAGACCGCCGCCGGCGCTGATCCTGCCCCTGTCACCCGTCGCCGCCCCGGTCGCTGGCGCTGATCCCTACACTCCTGATTTCGAACGCGGTGAGTGCCCATCTCATCAAATCCCGGATGAGCCGAACGTTTGATGTTGTCCTCAAGATCAGGGCGGCGTGCCCCACAAATGCCTCCCTTGTGGGGCAGCCGTCCCGGCTGCCTGGTGGGTCGAGGAGAATTCAAAATTCAAAACTGCGCGCTGATTCGCGCCCTGAATTCGAATTATCGCGGGTATATGATGTCCGCCGGGGAGGATCGGCCCATGCCCATCGTCGTCTGGCACAACTCTCGGTGAACGAAATCACGGCAGGCGGTCTGCCTGCTTCGCGAGCGTGGCGTAGAGCCCGAGATCGTTGACTACCTGAAAAACCCGCCGTCAGCCGCCGAGCTCGACCGGGTTCTCAAGGCGCTGAGAATGGAACCCAGAGACCTCATGCGCCGCAAGGAGGGTGAGTTCGCCGAACTCGGTCTGGCTGACGAGTCCCTCAGCCGCAAACGGCTGATCGCGGCGATGGTGGAGCACCCGCGGTTGATTGAGCGTCCGGTAGTGCTGTCAGGTGATCGCGCAGTTCTCGGTCGTCCCACCGAAAAGGTCCTCGAGCTGATCTGACTCAGGCCAGCGAGCGCCACACGGGTTCGATGCGGCCGTAGACGGCATCCCACGTGAAGTGGGCCAGTGCGCCCGGCATGGTGTGTGCGGGATCGCCCACGGGCGGCGCCTCGAGGGCCACGGCGAGGGCGGTCTGGAGGCGATCCACAAAGGCAGGCAGGTCTTGCAGACGGGGACGGTCGACGGTTTCCAGTCGCGGCAATTCGACCCTGGTCAACGCCTCGCCGAGCCTCGGGGCGAGCTCGTTTCTGATGCCGGCGAGATCGGTGGCCACCAGCCGGCAGCCGCAGGCGAGGGCCTCCACCAGAACCAGCGGCAGTCCTTCGTAGAATGACGGCAGCACGCAGACCGTCGCGCGCCGCGCGAGATCGCCGAGGGCTTGCTGGGCGAGATGTCCATGCTGTACCACCGCGGGCGCCATCCGCTCCATACGGACCCGAATCTCGTCGGCCTCGGGGCCGGAGCCGCCGCCGGCGATGTGGAGCTGGAGGCCGGGTCGTTCGCAGACGAGACGCTCGAAGGCGTCGAGCAGCCACGGCACGCCCTTGGCGGCGCTGTACTTGCCCACGTACAAGATGGCCGGTTCGGGATCCCGTGGACGCCCGCGGGCGTGGAAGATGTCCTCCCGGTAGCCGGCGCCCACCGTGTGGATGCGATCGGAGGCGATACCGAGGCGGTCGCCCAACAGCGCTCTGTGGTCGTCGTGGAGGACGAGAAAGGCTTCATTGCGGGCGCAACCCCGGCGAACGCCGTCGGCCAGGGTCGGGCACAGCTCCATCTGCCGGAGACCGGTGGCGTGGCACTGGGTGACGACCGGGATCAGCGGCGCCACGTCCTTGACCAGGGCCGACATCAGCCACACGTGGTGGGTCTGGATGAGGTGCGGCCGGAAGTTCTCGATCAGGGGACCCAGGAGGTCCCTCCACGCCTTACGGTAGGCGGCGAGCCGGGTCTCGGAGAGATCCGAAAACCGGGTGCTCGAGTATGGCATGACGTCGCTCATCCCCGGGACCGCAAAGTCGAGCGGCGCGGTGCCGAACAAAAGGGGGTGGATCTGTTCCGCATCGAGCCCGCCGAAATCGGGCCGCGGGTCGCCGGCCGGTACGCCGACCACCACCCGTTGCTTGTGGCCGGCCGCCGCCGCCCTGCGGACCAGCGAGTCGAGGGTGATTCCGCTCCCGGTCAAGGACGGACGTTGGGAGAGGACGTGGAGGATTCGCATGGAGTCATGATATTTGGGATTTCGGATTTCGAATTTCGAATTTTCGAAATGACCCTTTCCGCCCATCGGCATCCCGAGAATGGCTGGACCGTGTTTGACCAACCGTTAAGTCGCCCATTGGATGATTCAAAGCTGGCGTGGTGAGATGGAAAATCCGAATCGATCCGAAATCCGAAATATGGAGTATGAGAGGATATTTCCATGCAAAAAGTTCGCGACGATCTGCTGACTTTGTGGTTCGGTGACAACCCCGACGACTCCGCGGCCGCGGCCGAGAAGAAGAAGCTGTGGTGGGGCCACAGCCCCGAGACCGACGAGATGCTGCGTGACCGATTCGGCACGGCGTCGACCTCCGGTGCGGTGGGCATCCTGGACCACTGGACGGGTTCGCCGCGCGGCCGCCTCGCCCTGATCCTCCTCCTCGACCAGATTCCGCGCGCCATCCACCGCGGACAGCCCGAGGCTTTCGCCTACGACGCCGACGCGCGCCAGGTGGCGGCGCAGGGGCTGGCGTCGGGGGCGGACCGCCTGCTGCGGCCGATTGAACGGGTCTTTTTCTATATGCCGTTCGAACACTCGGAAGAGCTGGCTGACCAGGAACGCAGCGTCGCGCTCTTTGGTGAGCTTGCCGAATCGGTTCCCGATGGCGACCGCGAGGCCTTCGACTTTTTTCTCGATTTTGCGGTCCGGCACCATGCCATCGTCGCGCGCTTCGGCCGTTTCCCGCACCGCAACGCCATTCTCGGACGTCAGTCGACACAGGAAGAGGTCGAGTTTCTGAAATCCCCGGGATCTTCGTTTTGAGGCGTATCCGAGGGTTCTCTGATGTCCGTCTTTGATTGCGCGCTTCCCGAGAGGAGCCACCTTCACCATTGTCTGCCCGAAGAATCCACCGACGTGAATATTCGTGTGTCCGACAATAGTGAAAATGGCACCTCCGCCGTACGCGGCTCGTTTCCGCACGCTCTTCCCGAGAAAAGCCAGGCACGCGGCCCGTCGGACGGGCCGGATGCCAGGCACCTCCACCGCACGTGGTGTTGCCCGCCCTGATCACCCGAACGCCCAATTTCGGTGGGGTGTTGGGCGGGAAATTCCGAATTCCGAATTCCGAATTCCGAATTCCTCTCTATACTGAGCCGATGACCGAGAACGAAACCACCCCTGATTCCTGCGCCGAATGCGGCGGCACCGGCTGGGTGCTGACCGAGAAGGACGGCGTCGAGTTGGTCCGGCGGTGCAGCTGCGCTGAGGGCCGGGTTCGCGAACGGCTGGTCGCGCAGGCGGGGATCCCGGCCCGATATCGGCACTGCACGCTAGATACCTTCGAGCTGTGGAATTCAAAAGACCCGACCCTGGCCAAGGCCAAACGCCAGGTCCAGGAGTTCGTCGATCTCTACCCGGCCGACGACAAGGGCCTGCTGTTGATGGGCTCGGTGGGTACCGGCAAGACCCATCTGGCGGTGGCGGCCCTGCAGCAGATCATGAAAGAGAAGCGTCCGGTGGTGCACGGACGTTTTGCCGACTTCACTTCGCTGGTGCTCGAGATCCAGATGACGTTCGACGGATCGGGCTCGAGCCGGGCGATTCTGGAGCCGCTGGTCGCGGCCGACCTGCTGGTTCTCGACGAGCTAGGCGCCGGTAAGACCACCCCGTGGGTGATGGACCTGCTCTACTACCTGGTCAACACCCGGTATCTCGAAGGGCGAGCCACCATCTTCACCACCAATTTCTCTGATCGCCCAAGGAACCACGAAGAATCACTGTCGGATCGCGTGTCGCAGAGAATCCGTTCGCGGCTTTATGAGATGTGCCGCCCGGTCGAACTGCGTGGAGAGGACTATCGTGCCGAGCAACTCGCCTCCCGTGAGGGGTTTCTGAACCCGTGAGGCGGACGGCGGCGATCTTCCTGACAGCGGCACTCGGAGGATGCGCCAGCGCACCGCCCGCCCAAACTCCGGCGCGCCCGTCGCCGACCCCGGTCGCGACCGCGGCGCCGTCGCCGACGCCGCCGCCGATGCCGACCAGGGTGCCCACGGCGCCGCCACCGGCGGCGATGCCCACCCGTGATATGGATCCGCCGTTGGTGCGGGTGCTTCTGACGAGATCGAGCGCACCGGTCGTCCTGCCCCAACCCGGGCGCGCGTACCGGGTGACAGTTGACTCCAGGAGTTTCTGGTTGTGGGGCCCCCTCGAGTTGGGGGTGTCCGCGGCGGGCCCGAGTTGGTGGCAGGTGGGCGCGTTCTCGGATGAAGCGTCGGTGTCCGCCGCGATCGCAGGAATCCAGCAGGGTCTGGGTACCGGGGTGCAGATCAGCCGGGGCTCGACCGCCACCGGATTGACGAGACTGCGCGTGCGGTGGACCGCGGGAGAGCCGGCGGACCCCGCCGCCGTCCTGGCGGCGCTCGGGTTCCAGGGAGCGTTTCGGGTCGCCGAATCCGGGGTCCTGAGGATCGAAGGTGCTGAAGGTGCGGTCGTCACCGGCGCGGGCGAGTTCGTCATCGAACCCGCCGGCGACTGGCCGGTGGCGGTGGGCGACCGGCGCTACCGGGGCATTCTGCTGGCGCGTGCGGTGGGGAACGAGACGCTCGTCATCAACCAGCTCAACCTCGAGCGCTATCTCCAGGGGGTGGTGCCGGCCGAGATGGGGCCCTCGCAGTTCCCCGAGCTCGACGCCCTCAAGGCGCAGACCGTGGCCGCCCGTACCTACACGGTGGCGCACCTCGGCGACCACGCGGACGAGGGCTGGGACCTCTGCGACACCCCGGCCTGCCAGGTCTACAACGGCGTCGGCGTCGAGCACTCGTTGTCGAACCGCGCGGTCGAGGAGACCGCCGGTCTGGTGGCGGTCTTTGCCGGTCAGCCCATCGACGCCATGTACACCTCGACCTGCGGCGGCCACACCGAGGATGCCTCGCTGCTCTTTTCGGGCCGCGCCCAGCCCTATCTCGTCGGCGTGCCGTGCGCCTGGGACCGCCCGATTCCGCTGGTGGGAAGCGGCGCCGACGGCCGGTGGGTGTCGACGGTCGATTTTTCGGCGGCGGTCGCCGGCGAAGTGCTCGAACTGGCGCCGGGCGCGGCGCCGGCCGAGGTGTTGCAGAGGCTGCAGCGGTTGTCGGGCGGGGTGTCGCCGTTGCCCGACGTTACCGATACCGCTGGGTACGCGACGGCGCTGCTGACGGCGGTCGGCGTCGAACCGCCGGAGGGGATCGCACCGACGGCAAACGGCCTCGAGCGTCTGCTCTTTCTCGCCGATCTCTACAACGTTCCGCTCGACCCGCCGATGACCGGGCTCGAGGGAGCCTGGCCGGCAGCGGCGGCGCTCGCCGCCCTCGAGCTGAGCGGCGAGATCGAGCGCGACTCCGGCGAGGCGGTCCCGCGACCGGTCGGCGGCGGGATCTTCCCGCGCCGCGCGGACCACGGCGAGGACCTCCCGATGCCGTTGCCCCTGTGGGAACGATGGAGCGGCGGGCATCGGCGCCGCGCCGCCGCCGAGGTGCTGCCGGGCACTCTTCTCGAACGGCTGCGGTACGGTGACCGGGTGGTGGCGCTGACCATCAGGGAGTCCGGCGGCGACGGCGAGGCGGACCGGCGCTCGGCGTGGCGCGAGTGGGTTCGCGAGCGTTCGTGGCCGGAGCTCGAGCGGTCTCTCGGAGTGTCGGGGTTGGAACGTCTGACGGTGACGGCGCGTTCCCCCTCGGGGAGGGTCATCGGTTTGACGGCTGTGAGCAGTTCGGGCTCGGTCAAGGAGTGGAAGGGCTTCGACGTGCGGCGGGCGCTCGACCTGCCGGAGACGCTGTTCAGCATGAATGTGCGGACGACGCCGGACGGTGAACGACGCGTGCACTTTCTGGGCAGCGGATGGGGGCACGGTGTCGGTCTGTGTCAGAACGGCGCGTATGGTCTTGCCCGGTCGGGTATGGAGTTCGAGCAGATCCTGCAGCACTATTACACAGGGATCCAGCTCGTGCAGTGGGCGGGTCCGGCCAGGTGAGAACGAAGGGAGTGCCAGGGTGAATTTTAAACTCGAGCCAGGACCAGCAGGCCATTCGCGACATGGTGCGCGACTTCGCGCGCAAGGAGATCGCGCCGCATGCCCTCGAGTGGGATGAGAAC
Source organism: Candidatus Sulfomarinibacteraceae bacterium (assembly GCA_963714885.1). Lineage (GTDB taxonomy): Bacteria > Acidobacteriota > Thermoanaerobaculia > Thermoanaerobaculales > Sulfomarinibacteraceae > Sulfomarinibacter. Next base: position 28,280 of record CAVQQV010000055.1, read on the forward strand.
CAGCACTTTCCGAGGGAGCTCTTCGCCAGGCTCGGCGAATTGGGCATGCTCGGTGTGGTGATTCCGGAGACCTCCGGCGGCGCGGGTCTCGGGTACGTCGAGTACGTGGCCATCCTCGAGGAGATCGGCGCCGCCGACGGCGCGGTCGGGCTCTCGGTGGCGGCCCACAACTCGCTGTGCACGAACCACCTCTACCTGTTCGGGTCCGATGATCTGAAACGGGAGTACCTCCCCAGACTCGCGAGCGGCGAGTGGATCGGCGCCTGGGGGCTGACCGAAACGCCAGGCGGGCTCGGACTCCGGCGGCACCCGGACCACGGCGGTGCGAGACGGCGACGAGTGGGTGCTCAACGGATCCAAGACCTTCATCACCCACGCCACGGTGGGCGATGCCGCCGTGCTGGTGGCTCGGACCTCCAAGGAGGGCGGGCACCACGGCATCTCGGCCTTCTTCGTGCCATTCGACCGTCCGGGGGTCACGCCCGGCAAGAAGGAGAACAAGCTCGGCATGCGCGCATCCGACACCTCCTCGCTGATTCTGGAGGACTGCCGGGTGCCGGCGGACCACCTTCTGGGCGAGACCGGTGAGGGTTTTGTTCAGGCCATGAAGGTGCTCGACGGCGGGCGCATCTCGATCGCGGCCCTGTCGGTCGGCATCGCCCGCGGCGCCCTCGACGCCGCCCTCGCCTACGCCGCGACGCGCGAGCAGTTCGGCAAGCCGATCGCCTCGTTCCAGGTGATCCAGCGCCAAGCTCGCCGACATGGCGACCAGCGTCGATGCGGCGCGGCTGCTGACCCAGCGCGCGGCGACCCTCAAGGACGCCGGCCGCACCACCACCCGCGAGTCGGCGATGGCCAAGGTCTACGCGTCGGAGGTGGCGGTCGCGGTGGCCGAGGAGGCGGTCCAGATCCACGGCGGCTACGGCTACACCAAGGACTACCCGGTGGAGCGGGCGTGGCGCGACGCCAAGCTCTGCACCATCGGCGAGGGCACCTCCGAGATCCAGCGCCTGGTGATCGCGCGCGAGCTCCTGAAGGCGGTGGAGATCGGCTGATGGCCGAGACCGGCCCGTCCTCGATCACATCGGCATCGCGGTCGAGTCGATCGCCGACGGACGTCGCCTCTATGAGGCCTCGGCTTGACGGTCGACGGCGAGGAGGAGGTGGCGGCGCAGGGCGTCCGGGTCGCCTTCCTGTCGGTCGGCGACTCGCGTCTGGAGCTGCTGGAGCCGATCGACGCCGGACTCGCCGATCGCCCGCCACCTCGAGAGACGCGGGGCGGGGCTTCACCACCTCTGCCTCAGGGTGCCGGACATCCGCGCGGCGATGGCCGAGCTCCGCGAGCGAGGCTACGAGTTGCTGTCGGAGGAGCCGCAGCCGGGCGCCCACGGTTGTCTGGTTGCTTCGTCCACCCGCGATCGACGGGCGGCGTGCTGCTCGAACTGTCGCAGCCGAAAGCACCGACGGGGACTGAGGGGCGTATGGACGACATCGGCACCGGATCGCTGGTCATCGTGAACTGCGGCAACCCGCGCGAAAAGATGTGGGGATCGTGGTGCGGCTGGACACCTCCGGCGTGGTGATCCGCGGCCTCGAAATCGAATCGTTCGACGACTGGCTGCGCCAGGAACGGTCGGGCGGCGAGGCGCTGATCGGCCCCAGCACCTTTTTCGTTCCCATGCACCGGGTCGTCCGGATCGACCTCGACGAGAGCAAGGGCGCGGTCGAGAGCTTTGCCGACCGCTTCCGCGCTGCGTGCGGCCGCGATGTCCGTGAAGCGCTGCTCGACCGTGACGGACACGCCGAGTGAGGCTCGTGTCACGGGTCATCGCCGCGATCGCGGTCGCGGTCTGCACGCTGCCAGGCGTGGTCGACGCCCAGTACCAGGGGCAGGTGGACGTCGACGCGGTCGTCGTGCCGGTGACCGTGCGGAACAAGTCGGGCAGGGTGGTGACCGGTGTGTCCCGCGAGAAATTTCACCTTCGGATCGACGGCATCAAGGTCCCGATCCGTGATCTCGATCTCGAGAGTGATCTCCCGATCAGCCTGTGCTTCATCCTCGACACGTCCGGTTCGATGACTGGCCGCAAGATGAGCGGCAGCCAGCAGCTCATCACGTCGTTCTTGATGCACCGGCGGCAGGAAGACCAGCTCGCATTGTGGACCTTCGGCAACGACCAGGTGATGGAAGAGTTTCCGTTCGGCATGGGGTGGTATCTGCTGCCGCGGGTTCTCGAGACCTTGAAACCGTGGAGCACAACCGCCCTATATGACATGGTGCTGAGGATCCCTGAGGCCCTCGAGAAGGCGCGCCACCATCGGCGGGCGGCCATTCTGCTCACCGATGGGATCGACAACGCGTCGTTGATCGGGGCCGCCGAGGCCACTGCGGTGACGCATCGTCTCGACACGCCGATCTACGTGCTCGGCGTCGAACCGCCGACCACCAAAGGAGACGGGGGCGCGGGTGTCCTATGAGGAGATCTTGACCGAGATCGCCGACTCTTCGGGCGGCCGCTACCGGCGGACCCGGCCGCCGAGGACATGCCCAAGGTCGTGGACGACATGTTGAACGAGCTGTCGTCCCGCTATATTCTCACCTTTGTCACCTCAGGCGTCGGACAGGTCAAGTGGCGGACCATCGAGGTCACCGTCGACGGTACCAGGCCACGACCAGGTCGGGCTATATGGGGACATTGCCGTAACCCCCGTTTGTGTACGTCTTTCCCGAGAGGA
>CAVQQV010000056.1:0-17111 GCA_963714885.1 Candidatus Sulfomarinibacteraceae bacterium
AAGCGACGGCGCTGAGACCGCAGGTCGAGCTAGCTCTTGGCCGGCGTTCGACAGGTCGAGATACCGAACGGCAGATAGGCGGGGCACCACGAGATGAACGCCGTTGCCAGCGGTACCAGCCCGATGAGCCCGAACCAGCTCTTGTAATAGTAGCCGGCGGCAAGGATGGCGACGCCGAGGATGCCTCGGATAACGCGGTCTGCACTTCCCATGTTCTTTTTCATTTTTTCTCCTGTGGTTCGTGGACATCGGTATTGTATCCGAGCGAACCTGTTCTCGGTACCATAGGCCCTTGAAGCCCTATCCGCCGTTCCCGAAAGCGATCGTTCCCTCGGCCGTCACTCGTATCTGGACCTCCTTGGCAACCCTCAGTACGAAGGTGCTGGGATCCTTGAGTCCCCACTCCACATAGGGCACGGAGAATTCGGCGGTCGCCTCGAAGTGTGAACCGTCGATTCGAATATCGAGCGGAATGCTGATCGGGTGTGATTTTCCAAGCAGTTCGAACTCGCCCACCAGGGTGACCCCGGTATTCGAGCCTGCGGTAGAGAGTCCCATTGAAGTGGTCGGGTTTGAAAACGATCTGTGGATGTCCCGCCGAAAGCAGAACCTTGCCGTGCATCTTTTTGTCGCGGCCCGTGTTGCCGGTGTCCGTCGAAGCGGCATCGACCACAATCTCGCCCGCCACCGCACCGGTCTCGGGGTCGATCACGAGCGAACCCGAGGCCAGCTGGGCAGTTCCGTCGACCGTGTGCATGGTCGCCTTCAACGTGAAGGAGATCTGTGTCTGCTCGGGGTCGAGGTCGACGCGCCATTCGCCAGCGGCCCGGGTATCGGCCGGAACCAACGCCATGGTGAGCGCGACTGCGAGACATCGGAAGAGAACTGCCGCGTTCACAGGTCGATCCTCAACATGGTTCGCAGGTTGAAGAGGGGGTCATTGTCCTGTGATGTTGAGGGAGGTCGGATGACCGACAGCGGGCTGTAGAAGAGCTCAGCCGCGAGTGACGTACGCTCGCCGAGCCGCCAGGAAGCGCCGCCGTTGATCGACCACGTCCAGCCGTCGGTCACCAGCAGGCTTTGGTCGTGAAAGCCATAGGTCAGGGCGTTCACCTGAAACTCCATGTCCATGTAATTGGCCGCCACTCCCCAGTGGAAGTCAGTCTTTTTGAGCCGGTAGCCGCCGGTGAATGCGGCGCCGAGGTAGTTGAGTGTCAACTCATCCTCCGACGGCGCCTCACAGCCGTAAATGTTGTCCGGGGGTCCGGGTGGGAAGGAGGCATCATCCTCCGAGCATGTGAAATCTCCTGAGACCTTGCCGAGCTGGCCGTAGACACGAATCCCCAGCGTCCAGGGGCCGGCGGAGTAGAACGGCCGTTCGAGGGCGATGGAGAGGAGGTTTGACTCGACGCCACGCACCTCGACCGGCGGAACCCACGCGACATCGAGCGATATCTTTGCCGGCAGACCCACGGTGACCCGTGGTCTGAAGATGGCGGGCAGACGGTTGATGTCCTCGACCTTGGAGCCGCCAAAGCCGATCCGCCGTTGGTCCTCGCTGAGCCGAGGGATGGTGTCCAGTTCGAGACCAACCGAGAAGGTCCAGGGCTCGCGGACCGTGGGTGGCCCGAGTCCGGTCAGGATGCTGATGGAGTTGAAGTATTTCATGGCCCACGCCTCGGGACGGTCCCAATCGAGGACCTCGACGTCGTCGATGACCTGGGCCGAGAGCGGGCCGGCGACTGCAATGGCGACGAGCAGAGCCCCGATGGCCTTTATCATCCGCTCTGTCAGAGTTTTTCGATTCACGGGTGGTCCTTTCTCGTTTCTCTGGTTTCGCCAAACCCGGCTGTACGTACTGACGAGCTCGTGATCAGTCGTTCGGAGCGCCACGCTCGATCCAGTCGCGAAGCAGGTCGAGGAGTTGTTGACTGAGCGCCGGGCCCGAACGCGGCATTCTCACGCCGCTGATCGACGGGCCCCCGATGACCTTGAGGTAGAGATAACTTGCCTCCGGATCACCAGGTTCAATGCGGTCAAGATTTCCCTGCTGACTGGAGCGCACGTTGACGATGTTGACGTACGCCGTTGCAGCGGTCAGGTTCATTCCTTCGGCGGGCGAACCTCCGCCGTGGCAGCCGGAGAAGGCGCAGCTCGGCGTGAAGATCTGTGATTTCACTGCTGAGAATGTTGCCTGAGTGCCGCCGCCCGTGACGGTGATGGTGCGGCTGTCGGGCGTGGGGTCGGCGGAGCCTTTGCTGTCGGTCACCGTAAAGGTGACCGTGTAGGTCCCGGAATCGGTGTAGGTGTGGTTGCCGGGAACCAGGGCTGTTGACGTGATGCCATCGCCGAAGTTCCACAGGTAGGTCATGGCGTCGCCATCGGGGTCTTCGGCTGAACCCTCGAAATTCACCGTCTGGTTTTCCTGAATGGAGGCGTTTCCAGTCGGCAGCGCAATCGTGCCGTTCGGTGGACTGTTGCCAGCCGTTGACCCGCTGATGGGCGGAGCAAATGACGGAGTGACGTAGAAGCCGTCATTGGTGGCGTTGTCCACCGGCGTGAGAGCGACCGCCACCGGCGCATCCGCCGAGTAGCTGACGGTGAACGCGTCCTGGGTGCGCGAGCTCGAGGGCACAGAGGGGATCAATCGGTACACGCCCTCGACTGCATTCATGAACGGCTCGAGGGTCATGGAATCGCTGCCGAGTACGTCACCGTCGACCGTTAGTGCGGTGAGGGTCAAGGCGACCGCGAACGGATTCGGGTTGAACAACACAACGTTTGATCGGAATCCGATGCCCGTGGACGAGGGTCGGTTCGAGGCGAGGAGAAGGACTCCGCTTTCGGGAAGCTGGGAAGGATCGACCGCCGGCACGAAGAGACCGAAGGTGCCGCCGATGTCCGGGTTGTCGCGCTGGTCGTTGAAGACGTGGGCTGCGGCTGCGAACGGCTCCGATGCCGAGAGCATGAGGGCGCCGTTGCCGTCGTCGCCGAACAGATCATTGATCGCGTCGTCGACCACCTCGGTTGCGGCCGCTTTGATGGCAATCGCGACAGTCTGGTCGGCTGCATCGAGTCCGTCGTCGTTGGCCGGGAACCACGACGCCCACGCGGTCATCGCGGCGTCGTTGACGTTGATCACGTTGAGGCCCGTCCGCCACCGGCTGCCCGCCTGACCATCGGTGCGGGAGATCACCGGGAAGATGCGCACCGTTTCGGTGGCGCGGAGCTGGCCGCGGACGGCTCCGGTCGGGAACTCCGATGTGTGGACGTTGAAATAGAACTTATGTGGCCCTGCCAGGATCTCGCGTTCGAGGTCGTCGTTCACGGCCACCGAGGCCACGGCCACGCCGTCGGTGAATCCCGCCGATGGGTCGATCACGACGGAGCCGTTCTCGGCGGCGGTGCCGCGGTGGATGTGGGCGGCGGAGGGCTCGACGGTGTTGATCACGTTGAAATAGAAGTGGGCCGTGCCGTCGTCGAAAATCACGGAAGCAAAGCCGTCGCCGTTTGGATCACCGGGGTTGTCCACCTCCCGTGCGCCATTGACCGTCGCCGCGAGGGCAGACCCGGACGCCCCACCTCCGAGGACCTGGCCGCGGACCGCGCCCGCCGGGTGGTCGGAGTTATGGACGTTGAAATAAAATGCGGAGGGGTTCGCGCGCAACGAGGCGAGAGTGCCGGAGTCGGCGGAAGCCTCGCCGAAGGCAACGTACGATCCGTCGCCGCTCTCCGAAAACACCACTTCGAAATCAACCGCAATGCCGCCGTTGACTCCGGCGGGGCCGGAGTGGATGTGGGCGGCGGTCGGCGCGGCGATATCGGTCACCCAGATGTAGTAGGCGACCGAGTCTGAGCCGATGCCCACGACACCGACACCCCAACCGTCGCTGTCTCCGGCGTTCCCAACCTCGTTGGCGCCCTGCAGTTGCGCGCTGAACCACTGGGTCTGAGCGTCCACGGGACCGGCAACAGCGGAAATACCGGCCACCGCCACCGCCAGGAGAGTGTGTCTGAATCCGTTCATGCGGAACTCCTTTCCGAACGCAGCTTGCAAGTCGATATCCCGAAGGGCGCGTACAACGGGCACCATCCCACCCGGGCGGTCCGGTAGACACTTCCGAGATTGAGTTTCACGGTTCACCTCCTCTTAGGTAGTATGCCGAGAAGCGAGGATGAGACACATTGTCGAATTCTGTTTTTGAAAAACAGTCGACCTGGGAGAGTGGGATCGACGGGCTGCGAGGGTGATCCACCTCACGCTACGGACGGATTCACAATCCCCTTCGAGAATGAGAATCACGAGACGATTGTTATGGTCTTTCGGTGACCACACACGATCCCGGATCCTGCCGCGGGGCCGATGGCTGACCGCACGTTGGTGAAACGCTGCCTCAAAGGTGATGAAGAGGCATGGGTAGAGCTGTGGACGCGCTACGGTCCGGTCGTCAAGGCAGTGGCGCGCAGGGTCGGCTGCGACGCGGAGGAGGCGAAAGATGTCCTCCAGCGTGTGGCGTTGGCGGCACTGCAGGGACTCGACCGCCTGCGCGATCCGGAGAAACTCGGAGGGTGGCTCGCCGGGACGGCCCGCTTTCAGGCGTTGGAGGTGATTCGCAAGCGGCGCCCCGGCGAACAGTTGTTTCCGGGATCTGCGGTGCACGATCCAGCCCCGGAGGAGTCCATCCAGCGAGACCGCGATGTGGTGATTCTGCGGCGTGCGCTGTTGGATCTCGACGAGCGCTGCCGCAGGCTGATTCAAAGCCTCGATCTCGAGGACCCACCGGTCAGTTATCGCGACGTGGCGGAGGCCGAGGGTCTGACGCCGTCGTCCGTCGGGCCGATCCGGCGGCGGTGTTTGAACCGCTTGAGAAAAATCGTCGAGAAGCTGTCTTATCGCGGGTCCGGGGGACACATATAGATGAGGGATGAGATGAGTCACCTGGAATTCGATCGCATTTTCGACCTGATGGGAGGATCCGGCACCGCCGAGGAAGCCTCTCACCTGGCGGATTGCGATGTCTGCCGTCGTCAACTCGAGTTGTGGCGCACCCGGATGAACGATCTTCGGGAGATCGAATCCAACGCGGTGGATATGGCCGAAATCCACAACCTGCGCGTGCTCTTTCGTGAGTTCGGACCGTCGCCCGCGGACCACAGTTGGGTCGCGCGGCTCATCCGCAGTTCGCAACCGGTTGCCGCCGAGGCTGTTCGCGGTGGCCTGGCAGCCACCTTCGAGGCCTACGATGCCGGTCCCTATCAGATAGTCCTCCAGGTGAGTCCCTCGGAAGCGGAGGGTCGGTTCGACCTCCAGGGACAGGTCGCAGGCGACGGAAGCCGCGTCCCGGCAAGCACCCAAGTGGTCCTCACATCTGAACGTGGATACGCGGACCGGGCGACGGTCGATGCCTTCGGAGAGTTCCGCATTGCCGGAGTGCCCGAGGGACCGTGTCGGTTGGTGTGGTACGGCGGCGGCGAACGGATCGATCTCGATGTCCTCCAATTCGGGGAGTGCGATGACGACGACGGGAACTGAGCCGTTGCCGCCGGAGGTTCTTCGCACTCTGGCCGACGAGGGCGCGATCCGCGCGGGCGAGCACCTCGTGAGGTATGCCGAAAACATGGCGCGTTCGCGCCCCGGCAAGGCCCGGCGCTGGGGAGCGAGAATGGCCGGTTCGCACTATGACGACACGATCGTCACCGGGTGCGCCCACTGGGCGGCAGGAGTGGCGATGTACCTTGCGGGAGATGTGGCTGCCGCAGAACCGGCTCTCCTCGATGCCGCCCGGATGCTCAACGGGACCGACAACGGGAGTCTCGCCGACCGTGCAAGGCTGTTGCTGATTGATCTCCACGGAGAGAAGTTCGAATTGGGTCGTGCGCGGCGGCTGGCTGAAAAACTGCATCGTAACTTCAGCGAGCGGGGCGACAGCGCTCGAGCGGCTGCGGTTCTCGCCAATCTCGCCGGCGCCGAGGACGCCGCTGACCGGGTGTCTCGCGCTCGTACCCTGTGGCGCCGGGCGCGCCGCGGCCTCGAGGCGGGCTCGCTGCGGAGGTTGCTGACCGACGCCAATCTGGCCAATGTCGCGGCCCTCGAAGGCCACCTCCGCGATGCGGCCGACGGACTTGCAGCGGTGGTCAGCGAAGCGCGGCGGATGGACATGGACGGTCTTGCGGTCAAGGCGGAGCTCAACCTCGCCGATGTAGAGTTCTCTGCCGGAGATGTGGACTCGGCCTTCGCCCGCTGGGCACGGGTGCTGACCGAGGCACACGATTCAGGCAACCGTGTCGCTGAAGTGGCCGCTGCGGTCGATCTTGCAGCCGCCGAGGCCGGCGTCGGCGACATCAGCGGGGCGCGGAGGCGGCTCGAGGGTGCTCTCACCGGGGCGCGGGAGCTTGGTCTCGATGTTGAGGCCGCCCGTGCTGCCCGTCTGCTCGCGACGCTCGAGGCAGCGGACGGCGTTGCGGGCTCGCTCGAGCGTGCGCACGGCGATCTTCGCGGACCGGCATGGTCGGTGCAGAGGGATCTCCTGACGGTGGAGGTGGCGCAGCTCGACCCGAGCTGCGACCCTGGCCGGTTGTCCCGCGCGGCGCGCCGTCTGATCCGTGGCGGCCATCTGCAACGCGGCCGACTCGGCCTTGCATGGGCCGCGTCGCGGTCGCTCGATCGCGGCCAGACGTCGCGGGCCCGCCGGTTGGCTCGCGAGGTCCTCGCGGCGCGCGGTCTTTCGCCGTGGATCCGGATGATCGCGAATCACGTGCTCGGCCGCCTCGGCGGGCCGCAGCAGATTCGTTACCTGCTGGCGGCGGCGCGCAACGCCGATACGGTCCACGGCCGGCTCGCGGCCGCGGCTGATCGGCAGGCCTTTCTGTCGAGGCGAGGAGAGGTCTATCTGGATCTCATGGGCGCGCTCATCGAACGCAACCGTCCGGCCGATCGCCGCCGGGCTCTCGGTATCGCGGACCGGGTTCGCGCAGGGTGGCTCCTCGATGAATTGGCTCGCCGATCAGACCGTGGCGATGACGACGAAGTTCGGCGGTGGCAGGATCTCCGCTGTCGGCTGTCGGCTCTGCTGCACGATGTCGAAGGCGCGGGCGAACCGCGCGTCCGCCGGTCGGGGCTCAAGCTCCACGGCGAGATCAGATCCCTGGAGCGGGACGTGCGCCGGGCCGAAACTGAACTCGCTCGCCGCTGGCCGGTGGCGTGGAGTGGTTTCGAATTCTCGGCGGCCGATGAGCTCTTGAAGGTACTCCCGGAGCGCGATTGCTTTGTCGAATATCTGCTCGACCGGGAGAACCTCGTCGTGTTCCGGGTTCTCCAGGGTTCTTTGACGGTCGTGGTGGTGCCCGGCGGATCACTCGAGCTCGCCGGCCTCCTGGCGTCGGTGCAGTTTCATCTCGATGCCGCTACCTGGCTGGGCGACCGGTGGGGCGATGCCCAGAATGCCGCCCTTGACGACAGGCTGCGCCGGCTGGGAGAGATTCTGCTCGATCACGTGCCCCTCGATGACGTCGACCGGTTGTGGATCGCACCGCACGCGCGCCTTTTTCACGTGCCGTGGCCGGCTCTCCGCCACCCTCGGGGCGAGCGCCTGCTGGATGTGGTGCCATTCACTCTGGTGCCCGGTGCAGGGGCCGCCGCCATGTTGCTCGGTGGAGCCGTTCGCCGTCCCAGATCGGCGGCGGTCGGTGGGGCGGTGGCGGCGAATCTGCCGCTGGTGGAAAAGGAGATGCGTGAGCTCGCCGAGATCGCCGGTGGCGCGAGTGTGGCGATCTCGACGACGCGGGAGGAGTTTCTCGGTTTGATGAGTGAACATGAACTCGTCCATCTTGCCGGTCACGCTCTGTTCCTCGACGGTCTCCCCTTCGCGTCCGGTCTGCGGATGAGCGACGGTTATGTCACGGTCCACGATCTCGCGGCCACCAGAATGGCGGCGCGGTTCGTGTCGTTCGGTGTGTGCTCTGGGCTGCGTCTCGGCCGCGATACCGGTGACCGTTACGCGGGGTTCGTGTTGGCGTTGATGAGTGGTGGCGTTCGGACCGTGGTCGGGCCGGTTGCCCCGGTTCGTGATGACGTCGCTTATACCTTCGATATGGCTCTCCACCGGCGGTTGACTGAGACGGGAGACCCGCAGTCAGCGTTCCTCGGCGCCGTCGCCGCGGTCCGTGAGCTCGATCCGCGGCCCGCCACTTGGGGGAGTTTCCACATGTGGGGCGATCCGCGCGCGTGGGGGATTGCATGAGTCGGCGCCAAAGATTCCGGGCGGTGTTTGCGGCAATAGCCGTACTGTTGGTCGTGGTCGGTGATCGGGCCGCCGCGGTAGAGCGTTCACTCTCTGACCCGGGCCCGACATCCACCATCCGCGGAATCGTGAAATCCGTCGATCCGCCGTTCGGCTTCGTGCTGGAGGACGGCACGGTCGTCGAGCTTGAGGCGGGCGCACAGTGGGACGGCCTTCGTGGCGTCGCTGACCTGGTGCCGGGTGACAGCATCACGGTGATCGGAAAGTTGTTCGAAATCGGTGGAAGTCCCGCGGTCAAGGCCGGTGGGGTGAGGGTTGCATCGCCGTCCGGTCGTGTTGTTCCGATCGGGTCGCCGGTGTGCATGCCGCCGCGATTGATCCTTTCCGGTGGCAGGAAGTCGTCCCGCGCGGCGCCCGCCAACTTGACGACGGCCAAGGAAGAGTTCGAAATCGAGGGTGTCGTCGTGTCGGTCGCCGAAGAGAGCTTTTTGCTCAACGGCGAAGACTCCGATCGCTACACCGTCGTGGTGAACGAGGACACCGAGTTCAAGGATCTGGATGGTCTCGCGGACCTCGAAGACGGGCGACACCGTTCGGGCCCGCGGCGAGCTCGATGGGACGGTCATCACGGCGTCGCGCGTCGAGCTCCGGGAGGGCGGTGACGACGGTGGCGGAGGAAGCGGAAGTGACGATGACGGTGTGGATTTCGAATCGACCGGTATCGTCACCGAACTCCTGCCGCCCGACAGTTTTGCCTTCAGCGACCAGCGCATCTATCGGGTGGATGGTCTGACTGAATTTGACGAACCTGTCATCTCCTACTCGGATCTTGAAGTGGGACAGTACCTCGAGGTCAAGGCAGTGTACGAGGGTGGCAGCGTTTACCGCGCTGTCAAAATCGAGTACGAAGGTGACGACGACCAGGGGCAGGGCTACCGAGTCGTTGAAGGGATCATCGCGGCCGTATCGGCCACCGACTTGACACTAACCGACGCCACCGTATTGCTCTTCACGACGTCGACGGTGTTCAACGGCGATGCCGACCGGCGAGAAGACCTTCGACCGGGGTGGGAGGTCAAAGCGTACGTCCTCTTCAACGCTGCGGGTCAGTTCCTGGCGATCACGGTGCGTGCCGAGGACGAGACTCCATCGACAACCGTGGACCAGGAGTATGAGCCACAGGAAGCCGTCCTGGTCCTGGCAGATGGCGCCGACCCCGGGACCGTGGCGGCGAGACATGGGGCCGAGGTCTCGGGCCAGGTCTCGACCCTCGGTGCGCTCTTCAGATGGCAGACACGAAATCGACGACGATCTTCTGGCGCAGCTGGCTGCGGACCCGGACGTCGTGGCGGTGGAACCGAACTTTCTGTTCCGAGATCCCGAGTCGACCCGCCGGAGATTCGTGATCGTCGACCGGTCGCCGACGAGCGGCGAGTACACGGGCCAGCAAGCTGCGATCAAGCACGGGGTTGCGAGTGCCCACACCATCAGCCAGGGCGGCGGATCGGTGGTCGCCATCATGGACAACGGCGTGGACTACTGTCACCCCCTGCTCCAGGGACATCTCCTGGCCGGCGGGATGGATCTCATCGATGGCGATCTGTCGCCGTGGGAAACGGCGGACGGGATCGACCAGGATGGTGACGGCGAGACCGACGAGGCTGCCGGACATGGAACCTTTGTCGCGTCGGTGGTGGCGCTGGCGGCACCCGGGGCGCGGATCCTGCCGTACCGGGTCCTCGACGATGACGGCGGCGGGACCGCCTTCAATCTGGCGTTGGCCCTCGCCGATGCCATCGAGCGTGGTGTCGACGTCATCAACCTTTCGCTGGCCTACCGCGAACGGTCCGCAGTGGTGGACCTCCTGCTCGAGGAGGCCGCGAGACGGAATATCGTGGTGGTGGCCGCTGCGGGTAATGACGGTTCAGGGACGCTGCCGTTCCCGGCTATCGACAGCCACGTGCTGGCGGTGACCGCCCTCCGGGCGGACGGTGGTGGGCTCGCGGATTTTGCCAACCGCGGCGCCACGGTGGTGCTGGCGGCAATCGGAGAGGACGTCTATGGCGCGCTCTTCGGAGGCGAGTACGGCACTTCCTCGGGCACGTCGATGGCGGCGCCGTTCGCCGCAGCCGGAGCGGCCCTGGTCAAGAGCCTCGATCCCGGGGTCTCGCCGGACATCGTCCGGCAACTGCTCCTACAGTCCGGCGTCGCGATCGCCGATGGCGAGTGGAGCGGTTCTTCGCTTGACCTCGGCAGGGCCGCAGCCTCCGCTCAGCCCTGAGCATTTCCCTCCTCCTTCAATTGAGCCTCTGGCAGAATTCGCGATCAAGCAGACCGGGATAGACTCGCCGGCGAATCCGTTCACTACTGGGCATTTCAAATCTCCCCCTCCAAGACCGCCCGGATCCCTCTGGAATGCGCCTCGGCGTGACCCCGATCACATAGAACTGTGTCCGAATCTGAGGTTCAGTCGCACTTACTACTGAAGACCCCGCCGCACGACGCAGCGGCAACAAAAGGAGACGCGATGAAAGCAGCAACGTGGAAACAAATGGTGATCGGATGTACTTCGATCGTAACTCTGGCGACTCTGGGCACCCCGGTCGAGGCGGGAACGTCGGTGAGACGTGCTGCGAGGGCGCAACGGATGGAGACCTCTCAGGAGGCCGGCGCGGCGCTGACTGCCGTCGGAGCGGCTGCCGGTTGGGGCCGGATCAAGGTCGAAGACAAGGTGAGCTTGGGTGTGGCCAAGCGCGAGGTCGAAGTCGATCTGTTTGACATGGATCCAATGACCGATTTCAGCATCGAGGCGGATGGAGTTTTTCTCGGGAACGTGACGACTGACGCTTCCGGCTGGGCAGCCCTCAAACTCGAATCCGATGACAACAGTCACCCGCCCGTGCCTCCCGAACTGCCTCCGGCGGCCGAACTGACGGCCGCCTCGGTTCACGACGCATCGGGAGCATTTGTACTCGAGGGGAGCTTTGTCGGCTTCAGTGCGGGCGATGACGACTCAACGGTTCACGAGGAGAAGATCTCGCTCACGGATCAGATGGCCATTGGTGCTTCCGGTGTCGCAAAAGTAGAGCGGGAGGCTGATGGAACCCAGGAGTTCGACACCCGGGCGACGGGCCTGATGTCCGGTGAGACCTACACCATCAAGGTCGATGGATTCACTGCAGGCATGGTGACTGCGGACGCAGTTGGTCAGGCACGGCTCAAGTTCGAGTCGCCTGACGACGAAAGCCCACTGCCGACCGAATTGCAGCCGATCGAGGACCTGCGGGTCGTCGAGTGGTTCGACGGAAACGACAACCTGATTTTGGCAGGTGTGTTCACCGGTGTCTCGAACGAAGACGACGGTGATGATGACGACGAAAGTGGCTCAGGAAACGACGATGGCAGTGGCCCCGGTAACGATGATGATGATGGCGACGATGACGGCGACGACGATGACGGCGACGATGACGGCGACGACGACGATGGCGACGATGACGACGATGATGACGACGACGATGATGACGGCGACGGCGACGGCGGCAATAGTGGTCCCGGAGGCGGCACCAGCGGTTCCGGGGGCGGAGGAAGCTGAGAGAACCCGAAATCAACAGGAAACCGGCGTAAGGCTTCAGGCGATTTTTTCAATCCCCCCCTTCACCTGGCCTGCCCCGCCAGGGCCCGATCGTCGAGCGAAGAAGACCCGGAATCCTGATGACAATGCAGGCCGCCCCATCCTCGGGGCGGCCTGTTCTTGTCAATCAGATCGCGACGATGTCCTGGTAGACAATCCAGCCGCCGATGACGATCAAGAGGATGCCCCCGATGATCGCCATCCGGGAACCAAATCGGTTTCCCAGGGCCCTTCCCCCAAGGGTGCCGATCAGCGTCAGGACGCCTGCCGTCAGACCGATTACCGCGGACAGGGAGCCAGACCTCGACCCCGAGGGCGGCAAAGCTGAGTCCGATCGCCAGCGCGTCGATGCTGGTGGCGATCGACAGCACCACCAACGACCACCCGCGGGTGGGATCGGAGGACCGGCCTTCGCGGTCGCCGCCCCGCACCGCTTCGAGGATCATGCGACCGCCGACGATCGTAAGAAGGGCGAAGGCCAGCCAGTGGTCCCAACTTTCGATCAACGGCCGGACCGATCTGCCGGCGATCCAGCCGATGATCGGCATCAGAGCCTGAAACAGCCCGAAGTGCCACGCAAGGCGAAAGGTCTGGCGCCGTGAGGTCCCTCCTAGAGTCACACTGACTGCGATGGACACAGCAAATGCGTCCATCGCCAGCCCGATGGCGATTCCGAACAGTACGATCAGATCCACGTCAACCTCATGGGCATCGCAGAATAGCGGTGCTTTCGGCCGGTGTCGAGCCGGTAGGTTATGATCCGGTACCACGGAGGCATACCTGAAGCACGAGCACCACTTTAATCAACATCTGCCAATGAGCGGCGAGGCACGCACGCGGTGGGTGGTGGCCATGACGGCGGCGACGATGGTGGTGGAAATCGTTGCCGGCGTCGTGTATGGGTCGATGGCGCTGCTCGCCGATGGCCTTCACATGGCATCGCACGCCGCGGCGCTCGGTCTCTCTGCCTTTGCCTATGCCTACGCCCGCCGGCATGCCCATGACAACCGATTCAGCTTCGGCACCGGCAAGGTGAACTCCTTGGCGGGGTTCGCGAGCGCCGTGGTGCTGGTGTTGTTCGCAGTCATGATGGGCATCGAGAGTGTGAGGAGGTTTCTCGAGCCTGTCGCGATCGCCTACAACCAGGCGATTGTGGTGGCGGTCCTCGGTCTCATCGTCAACGGCATCAGCGTTTTCATCCTCCGCGAAGGCCACGATCACGGCCATGGGCACCACGAGGGGGACCACCACCACGATCACAACCTGCGCGCCGCCCACCTCCACGTGCTGGCGGATGCTCTGACATCGGTCCTCGCCATCGCCGCCCTCCTCGCGGCCAAATATTTCGGGGTCAATTGGATGGATCCGGCGATGGGGATCGTCGGCGGGCTCCTGGTGGCACGGTGGTCGTGGGGCCTGATGGGAACGACCAGTCGGGTCCTGCTCGATCGCCAGGCGCCTCAGGAGGTTCTCGACACAGTTCGGTCGATCCTTGCCGAAAGCTCGGTCGAGCTGACCGACCTCCACGTGTGGGAGATCGGGCCCGGCTACCGGGCGGCGGTCCTCGGCGTGGAGACCGACGGAGATCTCGAGGTCGAGGACATCAAACGGCTCGTGCCAGAGGGGCTCCGCATCGCGCACCTCACCGTCGAGCTGCATCGATCGAAGACCGCTTTGCCTGCGCGGGACCCCGCCGAGGCCTCGACATGAGCCAGCTCGACCTGCTCGGGGAACGCCGTTTCTGGCCCTTGTTCTGGACCCAGTTTCTGGGCGCGTTCAACGACAACCTTTTCAAGAACGCGTTAGTGATCCTGGTGGCCTACCGCTCGATGACCCTGCTCGGGCTCGGCTCGAAGACCATCGTCGTTGCCTGCGCGGGGATCTTCATCTTTCCCTTCTTCCTCTTCTCCGCCACCGCCGGTCAGCTCGCCGACCGCTATCCGAAGTGGCGCCTGATCCGCTGGGTCAAGGTGTGGGAAATCGGAGTCATGGCGCTGGCGGGCGTCGGCTTCGCCACCAACAACCTGGCCTTGCTGCTGACGGTGTTGTTTCTGATGGGTATGCAGTCGACCTTTTTCGGGCCGGCCAAGTACGCGATTCTGCCCGAGCTGCTCGATGACGACACGCTGGTTGGTGGCAATGCGCTGGTGGCGATGGCCACCTTCCTCGCCATCCTCGTAGGGACCATAACCGGCGGGTTGGTGGTGTCAGGTGGTGAACGATGGGTGTCGCGGCTCGGGCTGATGGTCGTGGTTGTTGCCATCGCCGGGTACGTGACCAGCCTCTTTATCAAAAAGCTGCCCGCCGCCAACCCCGATCTGGCGTTCAAGCTCAACCCTGTGACACCCACCATCGACATCCTGCGGGTCGCACGGGGGGTCCATTCGGTCTTTTTGTCGATCCTCGCCATCTCGTGGTTCTGGTTCCTCGGTGCGTCTTTTTTGTCGTTGCTGCCGAACTTCTCCAAGGACGTTCTCGGGGGAGGGGAGACGGTCGTCACCCTGTGCCTCGCCACCTTCTGCGTCGGCATCGGCGCCGGGTCCATGCTTTGCGAACGGTTTTCACGCCGCCACCTCGAACTCGGTCTGGTGCCGCTCGGTTCGATCGGGATCAGCCTGTTTGCGGTCGACCTCGCGTTTTCGGGGTGGCGGTTCACGGCGCCTGTCGACAGCTCCTTCCTGAGTGTGGCGGGTTTTCTCGGCGCGCCGGGCGGGCTCCACGTCCTGTTCGATCTCTTCATGATCGCCGTCTTTTCGGGGTTCTACACGGTGCCGCTCATGACCTTCATCCAGCAGAGGTCTGCCGCATCGGAGCGTTCGCGGGTGATCGCCGGCAACAACATCCTCAACGCACTCTTGATGGTCCTGTCGTCGCTGATGTTGGTGGCCATGTTGGCCGCGGATGTCTCCATACCCGGGATCTTCTTGACCCTGGCGCTGCTCAACGCGGCGGTCGCCATCTACATTTACACGGTCATCCCGGAGTTCCTGCTGCGCTTTGCAGCCTGGTGCCTGAGCAATATCCTGTACCGTTTGCGGATGGAGCACCCGGAGAACATCCCGACGGAGGGGGCCGCGGTGCTCGCCGCCAACCACGTCACCCTCGTCGACTGGCTGTTGATGGCCTCGGCCTCGACCCGACCGGTGCGGTTCGTGATGGACCACGAATTCTCACGGCTTCCCCTGATCCGTCTCCTCGCTCGCGATGCCAAGGTGATCCCGATCGCCTCGGGCCGCGATCACCCGGAAGTGCTCGAGCGGGCCTACGACCGGATCGCGGAAGAGCTCGAGGCGGGGGAGGTGGTGTGCATCTTCCCGGAGGGAGGGATCACCAGTGACGGTCACTTGTCGCCTTTCCGACCGGGGATCGAGCGCATCGTCGCGCGCACGCCGGTCCCGGTCGTACCGGTGGCCCTGGTGGGTCTGTGGGGGAGCTTTTTCAGCCGCTACTCGGGACGTGCCATGAGGCGGCCCTTCCGCCGGTTCTGGTCGCGGGTCGAGATCAGGATCGGCGAGGCGATCCCTCCGCAGGCGGTGACGGCCCAGATCGTTGCCGAGAGGATTGCGGCGCTCGGGGGATGGGATGTTCCCGAGCCATACGGAGGCTCCAGAGGACTAGAATTTCGGATTTCGGATTTCGGATTTCGGAATGCCGCCCACCCCCCGGCAGCCGGGACGGCTGCCCCACAATTCGCTGCACGGATTGTGTTGTGGGGCACGCGTCCCGCGTGCCGGGTGGGTGGTTCGGAGGACCGGAGTTTCAGATCCCGTTGCCGTCGGTTGAGAGCCACAAAAAGAAAACCCCGCCCGGATGGGCGGGGGAAAAATCCGAAATCCGAAATCCGAATTCCGAAATCGTTCTACCACATTTTGACTGCGACCCGAACCCCATCATCCGTGGCGACAGTCACCAACTCGCCGTTTTCTGCGGCGTGCAGGACGTCGAAGATCATCTGTGGGTCGGCAGTTTGCCAGTCCCAGTTCTCGAGGGCCTCGAGCACGCCGTCGATCGGGATGTTGCAGCGGACGACGGCGCCGTCGGCATCAACCGATATCCGTAGGGTGTCCCCGTCTTTGACAATGTTGACGTCGGCGTCGTCGGTCTGAACTCTGACCAGCGCTGCATCCGGGCTGTCCAGGAGCGCGCGGAGGGAGGCCAGTACGAGCTCCTTTTGCGCGGTGACCTCGGGCGGGATCTCGGCGTCTTCAAAGGCCTCGTCGGGGATGAAGGCGCTGGCCATGCTGGCCACCACCAATGGGAACGGCACCTTGACGTGGACCGGGGAATCGAGCTCGATGTCGTCGTTGGGAGAGACGTCGACGACGTGCACGTCGACGACCATCCAGTCCATCATCAGGGTGGCGGTGAGCAGACCGACCGTGCCTGAAAGGAGCACCGCTCCCAGGGTCGACATGCCTCGTTGGTTTTTCATTATTCGATCCAGACGCGGACGTTGGCTTCGTTGGATGTGACCTTGACGAGTTCACCGTTGGGCAGTTTGTCGAAGCTGCCCAGAAGGGCGGCCACGTCGAGGGTGTTTTCGTCGCCGAAGGTGAGTGCGCCCATCATTTCCATCGGCAGGGTGACCTCGACCTTGGCCATCTCGTCTTCCTTCTGGTTGACGGTGACGTAGAGCATGCCGGCCTGCTTGTGGACGTTGACGTCGGCTTCATCCGAGGTCACGGTCACGAACTTGCCGTCCGGCGCGTCCTTCACCGCGGCCATGATCTCGGAGAAATTGATGTCCATGTCGTCGTCGAGCTCGAAATCGACGTTTCCCTTGTGGAAGTTCTCCACATCGACGTTGCGCAGAACGGTCAGCACGAGGTTGAGGGGCAGGTGCACCTCGACGTTGGTGTTGCTCGAGTTTTCGGTGACGGTGACATTGACCCACCGCGTTGAATCCTCTGCAGAGGCAGCAGGTGCTGCCATGAGGGCGACGATGGCGACCAGGGCTAGAAGACTCCGTTTCATATCCCACCTCCGTTGTTGTGTCCATCTATATGACGGCCGAGCGGCGAAAGCGTTAGCGGCCGTGGCTACAGATCACAACGGAAGGCGGAGGAAAAGGTTCACAGGCAATTCGCGCATCGGAGGCCGATGCACGAATTGCGGCGCCGGCTCCGCCGGCGGTCGCACAGCATCTCCCTTGACTGTGGGAGAGATGGCTAAAATCCGAAATCCGAAATCCGAAATCCGAAATTCAGGCTTCGGGCATCACGAACCAGAGGATCAGATAC